>NZ_CP108487.1:4959436-5579366 GCF_036226525.1 Kribbella sp. NBC_01245 | reverse complement strand
CCCTGATCGTCGGCTGGCTCTCAACCCGCGCCTTCCGTACGTACCAAACCTCCGCCTAACTCTCCGTTCATCGGTCCGAATACTCCTTGTATACAGGCCGTATTCGGACCGAAGAACGCCCAGCGGCTGAGGGCGGGTTTGGTCACAAGGGCCCGATGAACGGTTAGAACCAGTGGAGGCAGTGTGGGGGGCGGTTGGGGCGGAAGAGGGTGTCGGCGAGGGGAGCCGCGTTCGGGTGGTGGGCTTGGATGTGGCCGGCGCGTACGAGGGTGGTCGGGGTGGTGCCGCCTAGGTAGATCGAGCCCAGGTCGCTTATGTCCAGGGAGAGGTCAGGCGTCCGGTCGGTGGGGACGCAGTCGGCTTTGCCGTTCCGGATGGTTAGCAGGTAGCGGTTGTGTTCGCCGAGGAACGGGTCGTCGACGTCGAGGACGAGTTCGCCGTCCGTGAACCAACCGCGGGCGGTCAGTGCACCTGGGACGTCCAGCAGTCGTACCCAGAGCCAGTCGGTGTCGTCGCTCACCTCGCCGGCGCGGAAGTCCGCAAGCTGCCAGCGCAGGGGGTGCTCGGTTGGGACGTGCTTGAACACGACCTGCGTGACCAGGTCGTGTGCGAGCACGAACCGGGCCAGGGCGATGAAGACGGCGTCGCTGGTGGCGATGGTCTCGTCGACCGTCAATGTGGTGTTGGGCTCGCCGAGCGAGTAGCTGGCGTACCCGTCCGGGACGCCGTCGGCGTCACGGTGGACGGCGACGTAGCGCGGCGCCGGGGAGATCGGGGGCTGCCCTGCGCCCGAGGCCCACCAGTTGTGCGGACGGGACAGCGCGCCGGGCTGTGCGCGGCGGTACCGGTCGTAGACCTCTTCCAGGATCTCGCCGCACTCGGCGCGACGCAGCACCTCGATCGATCCGCTATCCGAGCCGGTCGTGGGGGAGTCGGCTGCTGAGTGCGCTCGGGGGAGGGCGAGGGCTGCTTGGTGGCGTTGCACTGTCAGGCGGGAAGTGTAGGTCGCCGGTCCGTAGCCGAACCTGCGGTAGATCACAGCCTCGGTGGCCAGCAGTACGGAGACGACTTCCCCTCGAGCCCGCAGGTCGGTGAGCTGGTGCCGCATCATCGCGCTGAGCACGCCCTGGCGTCGGTGGGATGGCAGCACGCCGACGCAGGTCACGCCGGCGGCCGGGACGACGATCTCGCCGGGCAGGGTGAGCTCGAAGGAGTACGAACCGGCGGTGCCGACGGGCCGGCCGTCAGGCGTCATGGCGAACAGGTTGCGGTCCATCTCGAGCGCCGACCACCAGACTCCGCTGCCCTCGGCCGGTGTTTCCGGGAAGCGCCCGAACGCGGCATGCAGTGTGTCGACGAAGACGTCGTGGTCCTGATCGGTCGTGGAACGGATCTCCATTGCTGCCGCTGCCTCTCCGGGATGTCCGCACCCCGACTCGTGGTGTCTCGCCACAGTGCAGTCTCGCCCCCGTGGCCGGGTCAAACGAATTACGACCGGTCCAGCACTAGAGGGGATGGGTCCAGCGGGACCAGGTGGATTGGGGTGTGTAGCCGGCGGACTTCCAGCTGGGGTGGGCGTCGGTGTTGGTGTCGAGGACCATGGCGTCGGCCCGGGTTCCGCCGTACGACTTGAGCAGGGCTTCGGCGCAAGCGATGAGTTCGCGGCCGAGGCCCTGGCGGCGATGGGCCGGGTCAACGGCGAGGCGGTACAGGTGGCACCGCCAGCCGTCCCATCCGGCGATGATCGTGCCGACGATCCGCGCGCCATCCTTGTCGCCCGGGTTGTTGTGCAGGGCAAGGATCAAGGCGGCGGGATCGCGCGTGATGAGGCGGCGGACGGCGTCGGCGGAGTCCGGTGGGCGATCGGCGTCTTCGGCGGCGCGAGACCAGAACTCTAGTACTGCTTCGGCTTCAGCTACTTCGGCACTCCGATACACGAGTGGCATGGCCCTCAGTAGACAACCGCCCAAGGCGACCAGGCCAGCGATTAACTCGCGGTTTGGAACGTACGGCGGTAGTCCTGTGGCGCCACTCCGACGACCCGGCGGAAGTGGTGCCGCAACAGCGCGGCCGTGCCGAAGCCCGACTTGGCGGCGACCTGCTCCAGGCCGAGATCGGTTGCCTCAAGCAACGTCCGGGCATGCAGCACCCGCTGGGTGGTGACCCACTTGAGCGGGGTCGTCCCCGTCTCGGCGACGAAGCGGCGGGCGAACGTGCGATCCGACATGCGCGCGCGGCGGGCGAGATCGGGCACGGTGTGCTCGATGGAGAGGTTGTCCACCATCCAGCTCAGGATCGGCTGGAGGCTTTCCCCGGTGGTCTCGGGCACGGGCAGATCGACGTACTGGCGTTGGCCGCCGTCTCGCTGGGGCGGTACGACCATGCGGCGAGCGATCCGGGTGGCGACGGCTGCGCCCAGCTCGCGACGTACCAGGTGCAGGCAGGCGTCGATGCCAGCCGCCGTACCAGCGCTGGTGATGACGTTGCCGTCGTCAACGAACAGCACATCCGGGTCGAGATTCGCCGCGGGGAAGCGTTCGCGGAAGTCATTCGTGTAGCGCCAGTGGGTGGCGCAGCAGCGGCCGTCGAGAATGCCCGCGGCACCGAGCACGTAGGCGCCGGAGCAGACGGTGAGCAGGATCGCGCCCCGGTCGACCGCGGCGCGGAGGGCGTCGAGGATCTCCTCCGGGTACTCGTCGCGAATGGTAGTGGCCGGGACCGCGACCAGGTCGGCGTCGGCCAGCTCCTCCAGACCGTACGGCGCGATCACGCCAGAGTGACTGGTGGTGCGGAGCGGCTCGTTCGGCCGGAGGGCGCAGACGCGGAAGTCGAACGCGGGCACGCCGTCATCGGTGCGGTCGACGCCGAACACCTCGGCGAGCACGCCGAACTCGAACAGCGCGACGTCCTCCATCAGGACCACGGCGATCTTCTTCAACGCTCCTCCAAGGGCCGTCCAACACGAGTGGCAGTAATTTGTCGAAGTACGTCAGTTCTGCCAATTGTGGCTGGATCTCGATGATAGCAGTATTACTGCCATGACCGGAATCGTAGTACTCGCAGTCCTCGCGCTGGCTCTGATCGCGGCGCTCGAAATCAGCAACCGGCGGCACGCGCCCCGGGTCGGCAAGGGCCCGAACGGCTCGTGGATCGCCGACGACCGCGATCTAGCAAGGACCAAGCTCGACCTCCTCGCCCTCGGCGAGGCGGCCGAACCCTTTAACCACAAGCCGTTTGCACACACCGACAACGTTTTGTCGCTGCGCAGCACCCGCATCTTCACCCACCGTCACGCGGCCTGACCCGAAAGGCTCAGCGCATGATGACCGGAACGCGGGCACGAATGGCCGTCACCTCGTCGGTGTCGACGGCACCGACGAGGAGACCGGCCTCCGCACCAAGCCGGGCGCGCACTCGGCCGGCCGGATCGGCCAGCACACTCCGTCCGATCCCGAGTGGATCCGTACCGACCGGCGTAGCGAAAGCCTGATCGCACGCCAGCAACCAGGCCTGCGCATCTGACGCCCGGGCCCTGGTCAGCAAGTCCCACTGCTCCTCTTTGCCGGGTCCCGCTCCCCACGACGCCGGTACGACGATGAGGTCCGACCCGGCCTGGCCGAGTTCGGTGAAGAGCCCGGCGAATCGCAGATCGAAACACGTCGCTAGTCCGACCGTCAGGCTGTCCTTCACTCGAGGCAGTTCGAAAGTCACCACCTCCGACCCCGGCGCGACCAGCTCCGACTCGCGCGATCCGAAGGCGTCGTACAAGTGGATCTTCCGGTACGACGCCTCGACCCCGGGGCCCGTCGCGAGCAGCGTGTTGTGCACCCGACCGTCTTCCGCGGGTTCGAAGAGGCCCGCCACCACGACGATCCCGACGTCTGCCGCGACCTTGCGCAGGCCCGTCGCGAATGGCCCGTCGAGTGGTTCGGCGATGGCCCGCAGGTCGGTGCCGAAGGCGGCCATGGTCGCTTCGGGTAACGCGACCAGTTCCGCGCCGGCGTCGGCTGCGCGTCGTACGGCGTCGGTTGTGAGGGCCAGGTTCGCGATGGGATCGGGTCCCGCGTTGAGCTGGGCGGCGGCCACGCGCAGAGTCGTCATTAAGCCTCCTTGGGCTGTATACATTGGGTATGCGATCAGGTGGGGATTCGGGTCGGGATCGGGCGCTCGCTTACTTGCGGGAGACCGTGCTCAGCGACCCGGCAGTGCTTGGGACGTTCATCAACGAGCAGGCGCTCGCGACCGAGATCGGGGTATCCCGGACGCCGGTGCGCGAGGCGCTGCTGATGCTCGCCGCCGAGGGCCTGGTGCAGTTGGTGCCGAATCGCGGCGCGCTCGTGCCGACCCTGCCGGGCCGCGAGATCGCCGAGATGATGCAGGCGCGCGGGGTGATCGAGTGCTGGGCCGCGACCGCCTGCCTGGCCACGGACAACGCGCCGGTCGAGGAGATGAACGCGCTGCTCCGGATGCAGCGGGCCATCAGCGATGTCGCCGAGGCCAAGGAGTTCATCGAGCTGGACAGCCAGTTCCACGCGTTGCTCGTCGCGAGTGCGGACAACTCGGTGCTCGATCGGCTCTACCAGAGCTTGCGCGCGCGACATGTCCTGCTCGGCGTTGCCGCCTTGGAGCGCAGCAGCAACCGGCGTGCGGAGGTCCTCGCCGAGCATCAGGCGATCGTCGACGCGCTGGCCAGGAAGGACCCGGACGAGGCCGAGGCGACCATCCTGCGCCACCTCAACACCACGGCCGCCGTCCTCATGCAGGGCTGACAACCCCTTCGGTTGCTGGGATCTCGTCCACGTCGTCCACGACGGCCCGGCCGAGCGCCAGCCCAACGAGCGTGATCGCGCACGCCACGATGATGTACGCCGCGATGACGTACCCGGTGCCGGTCTTCGCCAGCAGATACGTGAAGGCCAGCGGTGCGATGGCGCCACCGATGATCCCCGCGAACGTGTAGCCGAGCGAGCTGCCGGTGTACCGAAGGCGGGCCGTGAACTGCTCCGAGACGAACGCCGCCTGCGGGCCGTACATCAGTGAGTGGAAGAACAACCCGACCACGACCCCAGGCAGTACCGTCGCCAGGGACGAGGCCATCGCGAAGAACACCACGCTCCAGATCGCGCCGCCGACCGCGCCGATGCCGTAGACCAGGCGCCGGCCGTACTTGTCGGAAAGCCATCCGGCCAACGGGATCAGGCCGACCTGGAAGGCGGATCCGACCAGTACGGCGGTGACGGCCTGACCGCGCGTCATGCCGAGTTCCTTGGTGGCGTAGGTGAGGACGAAGACGGCGAACATCGCGTAGAGCACGTCTGGTCCGACCCGAGCCAGGATGGCCGCGATCAACGGCCGGGTCTGCGTGCGCAGCACCTCGGTGACGGGCGCCGTCGGCCGATCGCCCCGCGCCTCGAGCTCACGGAAGACGGGCGTCTCCTCGAGGCGGGCGCGGATGAACAACCCGAACGCGACGAGTACGGCGGAAAGCAGGAATGCGACGCGCCAACCCCAACTCAGGAACGCCTCTTCCGAGAGGGCCCCGGCGAGTACGGCGAGGACGCCGTTCGCCATCAGCGTGCCGAGTGGCGGGCCGACTTGCGCCGCGGAGGCCCAGAAACCGCGCTCGCCGGGCTTGCTGAACTCGCTGCTCAGCAGTACGGCGCCACCCCACTCGCCGCCGACGCCGACGCCTTGCACGAAGCGGAGGAAGACCAGCAGGGCGGGCGCGATCGCTCCAGCCTGCGCGTGTGTCGGTAGCAGGCCGATGAAGAAGGTCGCGATGCCGATCAGCAACAACGTCGCCACCAGCACCTTCTTCCGGCCGATGACGTCGCCGAGCCGGCCGAAGACGATCCCGCCGAGCGGCCGCGCGACGTACCCCACGGCGTACGTCGCGAACGCCTGCAGGGTGCCGGTCAGCGGGTCGCTGGTCGGGAAGAAGAGGTCGCCGAAGACCAGGGCGGCGGCGGAGCTGTAGACGGCGAAGTCGTACCACTCCAGCGAGGTGCCGGAGAGGCTCGCGGCGAACGCTTTATAGAGACTCCGGCGCTCTGTGGTGGCGGTGGACATGGGGTGGACCTCCTTGCAGCGGATGGTCCATACTTAATGTATACAACCTGTATGCGCAAGCGATCAGAGGAAAATCTCGATGATGCTGAAATTCCGGCTGGCCGGTGGTGGTGAGCGGGAGATCCCGGTCCGGTACGCGCTCAACGCGGGCTACGCGGGGCGTGATACCGCTCAAGTCCAGCACCATGTGGACGAGTTGGCTGACCTCGGCGTACCGGCTCCGAGCCGTATTCCGACGCTCTACCCGCTGTCGGCGACTCTGGTGAGTAGGCCGGAGGTGGTCCAGGTTCCGCACGGTAGGACGTCTGGCGAGGCCGAGTGGGCGCTAGTCGTTGGGGACGGGCCGGACGATCTACTGCTGACCGTGGCGTGCGACCACACTGACCGGGCGCTCGAGGTTCACGGGGTCGCCTGGAGTAAGCAGTCGGCGCCCGATGTGGTTGGGGATGTCGCTTGGCGGTTGAGTGAGGTCGAGCACGAGTTGGACGAGTTCACGCTTAAGGCGTGGGTTAGGCACGGGGAGGACGAGCAGCTCATCCAGGACGGGACGCTCGCCCAGTTGCTGCCCCCGTCGTACTGGGTGAAGGAGTTGGGGGATCAGCTCAAGCCCGGCACTGTGCTGTTGAGCGGGACCATCCCGATGATCGCGGGTGTGGACCAGTTCGCAGACGGCTGGCGGGTCGAGCTGACGGATCCGCGCGGTGTCACCAGCAAGATCTCCTACTCGGTAGAGCAACTCGCACCGGCCTGGGATTGAACGTCAGCCTGGGACTGAACATGCGGACGGCCCGGAATCAGAGATCCCGGGCCGCACTCCGCTGGTTCAGCTGGTGGTGACGCCCTTACGCCAAGTGGGGCGAGTGCCATTGGTGATGCCGCGCAGCACGCCTTCGACCGGGCCGTAGGTGTACTGGTTCAGCCAGATCCGGCTGAGCACCATCTGCGCCCCGAAGATCGCGAAGGCGATCACGACCATCTCCAGCGGCGAGACCTGGCCGACGAGGCCGAAGCCGACACCGGTGAAGATGAGCAGCGTGGCGACCGACTGGCCGATGTAGTTCGACAGCGCCATCCGGCCGGCCGGGGCCAGCGCCTTACCGAGGCTCGTGCCGCGGTCGCTGTGGAAGAACCGGAGCATCGTCGCGACGTACGCCGCGGCCAGGAGGGGTGCGGTCATCACGCTGGCGAGTACGCCGAGGACGTCGCCGTTGCCGCCGCTGGAGGCGTAGATCGCGCCGCCGAGGATGCCGACGGGGAAGCCGATCAGCTGGATCTTCCGCAGTACGGGCTCCTGGCCGGTGACGTTCGACAGCAGGCGGCGACGTCCGGCGACCATACCGATCAGCAGCGCGGCCAGCGTGGTCGGACCCTGCAGCGTGACCTGGGAAAGCCCGTAGAGCGGCAGCGCCTTCAGGTGCTCACCGATCACATCGCCGAAGCTGCCACCGAGGTTCGCCGTGGTCTCCTGGGCTGCGACCAGCGAGGCGGCCGGATCGAACATGGCCGAGGTGTCCATGAACAGCCCGGTCGAGCCCATCGCGAACAGCAGCCAGACATAGATGCCAAGGGCAACGTATAACGCGGTCTTGTCCTTGACCTTATGCATCGCCAGCAAAATAAGGCCGATCAGCGCGTAGACGGTGAGGATGTCACCGGTGATCAGGAAGACCATGTGCAGCCAGCCGATCACGAACAGCCCGCCGAGTCGGCGCAGCATCCGCGGCTTGAACGCGGCGCCCGCCCGTTGGGCCGCCTCCAACTGGAGCTGGAAGCTGTAGCCGAACAGGAACGAGAACAAGAGGTAGAACTTCATGTCCACGAACGTGCTGCTGAGCCAGCGCACCACGTGGTCCAGCCCCGAGTCGTACGACGGATCCTCGATCACGTGGATCGGATAACCCGAGGCCGCGAACGTGATGTTGACCAGGAGGATGCCGAGCAGCGCGAACCCGCGCAAGGCGTCGACATCGTGAATGCGCAACCGTGGCGCGAGTCCGGAAGTAGTCATGGCTTCAGTGCACCAGCGGGCTCGACCACGGACAGTCGCGCTGACACCTCGATCCGCGGTGGACTTTCACCTACCCCGACGCAACCCCTAAGGGAACCCGCTGCAACTTCTGGGGGACTCGTTGCGTCCTACGCTGTCGACGGGGTCCACCGACATGAGGAGGAGTCACTCGATGGAACGCAGGACGTTTCTGCGCACCCTGGCTGCGGGCGCGGTTGCCGGGCCACTGCTCGGTACCGAAATCGCCGGCGCCACACCTGAAGGTATCGGCGCCGCGGCGGCCAACTACTACGTCGCGACCACCGAGCAGACGAAGAACAAGGTCCTGGTATTCCCCAAGAACAGCGCGTTCTCGGACGCCAACGTGCACTGGAGCTTCAGCCCGGGTGGTGGTGGCTGGAGCAACCTGTCCGACGTCAAGGTCCGCAACACCGAGGCGCAAGGCTGGATCGCACTGGTCGCGGCCTCGGGCGGTAAGGCCGGCATCGTCGACATCACCGGCGAGAAGCACACCGAGCTCAACGACCTGAAGTGGAGCGCGTCGCCGGGCGGCAACCCGCACGCCATCGAGCGAGTGCCCGGCAACGGCTCGGTCATCGTCGCGAGCAGCGGCGGCAAGTTGACGCTGTACGCCCCAAGCTCTGTCGCCAACCTCGGCAGCCTCAAGGCCGTGCAAACCGTCAGCTACGCGGGCGCCCACGGAGTGCTGTGGGACCCGACGTACGAGCTGCTCTGGGTGGTCGGGCAGAACCGGGTCAGCCACTACGCGGTGATGGGCAGCGGGCGGAACACGCGGCTCAAGTACGGCGTGCATCTCAGTCTCGGCAGCGGCAACCTCGGGCATGACCTGCAGCCGGACTACACCAACAAGAACAAGATGCTGCTGACCGCGACCAAGGGCGTCTGGGAGTTGCTCACCGATGGCGGCAACTTCCGGGTGCGCAAGATCTCGAACGAGACCCGGGTCAAGTCGTACGTGAAGCACTCCTCCGGCGAGGTCGTCTCCATCCGCGGCGACAACACCGAGCCGAAGGTGTGGGCGAACAAGACCGTCCGCTTCTCCGCTTCCCCCGACCGCACCCGCACCGGCGCCCAGTTCTACAAGGCCCGAATCTGGACCACTGCCTTCCAGTAACCCATCACCCCGTGGGCTCCCGCGCCGGTGAGCCCGCAGGTGGATGATGGCGGCATGACGGAAGATCCGGCCAGGATCCTCGCGGTGCGGGCGCAACTGCTCGCCACGGAGCACTGGAGCCTGCTGGCGACGCGGAGCCAGACCTGGGCCGAGGTGATGGGCAGGATCAGCGCCCAGTTCACGTTCGCCTCGGCGTCGCTCGTCGTCCTCGCGCTCACCGTTCAGGTCGTGGGGATGACCGACTCGTTCCGCCTCCTGGCGGTATGGCTGGGCGTCGCCGTGCTGGTCACCGGCACGCTGACGGCGCTCCGCGTGCGCAATGCCAGCCAGGAGGATCTGATGCTCGTCGCCGGGATGAACCGGCTGCGTGCGGCGTACGTCGAGATCGACCCGTGGATCAAGGACTACCTGGTGACCGGCTGGACGGATGATCCGGCGGGCATCCGACGTACGTACAACCTGGGCGTGAATCGCAGCGGGCCGTCGTACTTCCTCGCGAGCGCCTTTGTCTTCGCCGGCGCGGTGAACGTCATCGTCGCCGCCGGCCTCGGCGCGGTGCTCGCCGACACCATCGGAGCCGGTGGAGCCGCCACGGTCCTGATCAGCGCCGCGGCAGCCGTCCTGTACGCCGGCCTCGTCGTCTTCCCCGCCCACAGGGGCTACCGCCGCATCCTCGGCGGCCCACCTCCGGAGGCCCAGGACGACGACGAGGCGTCCCAGCAGCCGCTATAACTCGCCGATGGGACTGATGGCGGCGCCTGATTTCGGGCACAGCCAGCACGGGCCGTTTTCCGTCAACGTCGGTGTGAGTGGATGTGACGCGGGATGCTCTGGGCATTCTGGCCAGGTCGCAGGTAGGCCCAGCCGTCCTAGTTCCTCGTGAACGAACTCCTGCACCTGGTCGGCGATGTGCACCAGCCGCTCGGGCTCCTCCATGTCGAGGGGGGCGAGCAGACCCGTTCGCGTGTCACCGGTGGATAGAAGCCACATCGATTCGTATCTGGGGTCGTCGTCTGTGGGCCCATCCGACAGGTGCACGGTGATACCGGCCGTACTCCGCAGATCCCGCAGGATCGGGCGCAGCGCGGTTTCGACTGAGTTCACGCGAATCAGTCTGCCAGTGTGTGGACCCGGCCGGCCCAGGTGATCGAGCCGGTGCCGCCACCGCCGAGGTTGTGGCGGAAGGAGAGGTAATCCTGGTATTCCACCCGGGTCCCGCGTGTTGCCCCAGTCATGGTGCCGTGAAACAAGTAGGACTTGTGCACGTTGTGAGGGGCATTCCTCGGTTTCTCCACCCCGTTCACCCACCAACTCAAGCCGCGCTCCGCGACGTTGCTGACAATAATCGCCTGCACTGCCGCGGAGATTCTGTAACTCCACGCAAGGCTGTCGCGAGTGGAACAGGTGTACTGGAGGGTCAGACTGCCGTTGGTGTCGGACCATCTCCCGGAGCCTCCACATGAGATGTACTCGGGACCAATTGCGGGTGAATTTACCGGCTGTACCGGGTTGGCCAGGCGTTTCGCGTAGGTGCGTGCGAGTTCGGCGGAAACGGGCTTATCGAACTTCAGATCGATTGTCGACTGGTATTGAAGTGTGGATTCGGACTCGACGTGGAGACTGTTGACGTGGACGGGATCGCTTTGCGTTGAGGCTGCGGAAGGCGACACGGCTGTTGCCGTGCCGCAAAGAAGTGCGGCAACAAAGGTCAAGGCGGTGGCGACTCGCCTGGGATACATAAAATCCTCCAGCTAGATGAGTCTCCGCATGGGCAGAAATCTCGAAACTAGGCATGCCCCTTTGGGCCATTCGCGCGGAGTACTCGGGGCGCGATGAACGTAACGTTCCGGTCCGTTCGGTTGCCAGGACTCTGCACGAACCTGCAGACCCGCTTCAAAGCCGTTGTCCGCAATGGAAAACGGATTGCGGGGGTGTGGAACGGACTCGGCGGGCGAATGGCGCCTCGCCGGTCGCCCCGAACGCCTGCCGGCGACGTTCACCTTGCAGGCGTGCAAACACGTCAGGTGACAGGTACCGGACAGCCGATACCGGAGCGGATGGTTTGCCTGTTGGCTGGACGAAAAGTCGAGTCAACTCTGGGGAGAACGCTCATGAAGCGCAAGCTGATCTCTGCAGCCGCCATGCTCGCTGCAGTCGCCGGGATCGGGATCGTCAACGTTCCCGCGGCCAATGCCTACGCCTACTGGAAGAACGGCTACTTCTACGCGGACACCAGCTACCGAGGAAACGTCTCCGGTTCGTACGCCAAGATCATCGGCCGATACGACGCCGCCAGGCAGATCTACTTCATGTCGGTCACGTTGACCGACGTCAAGACCGACCGGTACCAGGCCGCCGTCCACGCCCGCGGCTGGGACCGGCAGGGCAATCAGTACGTCACCACCCTGACTCTCTACAAGGGCGGGGGCGCGAAGGGGACTGTCTACGGCAGTTGGGCGATAGGCACAGCGGGCCTCGAGGCCATCAACGTCCAGGACGGCATCTACGGCGTCGGTTATGGCTCCAACTCGGTGACGGTCTTCCACCGGCGTTAGGCCGGATTGGGCGGTCAGCCGAGGACGCCCAGGTCGAGGTTGGCGAGACGGGCCGGGTCGGTGATGACGTCGATCTCGCTGATCCGCCCGTCGTCGGTGAACGTGAAGGCGAACACCGACATCAACCGTCCACCCGGTGCCACCACAAAACCAGCCGACCCGTTGACCAGCGCCGAACGGGAGAACCCGGCCCGCTTGGAGTACAGCGCCGCCTGGCTCGCGACCTCGCGCGCGCCCCGGAGGATCTTGGGTATGCGGCCGTCGGACCGGAGCACGACGTCGGGATCGAGCACCGCGACCAGGCCTTCGAAATCGCCGCCACGGGCTGCCGCGAGGAATGCCTCGACGACGCGTCGGCGCTGGGCGAGGTCCTGTTCGGGCACGACCGGATTGCCCTGCACCCGGCGACGGGCGCGGCTCGCCAGCTGGCGCGTGGCGGCGGGCGACTTGTCGATGACGTCCGCGATCTCCTCGAAGGGCATCGCGAACAGGTCATGCAGGACGAACGCGAGCCGTTCCGCCGGCGTCAGCATCTCCAGTACGACGAGCAGCGCGAGGCCGACCGAGTCCGCGAGCTGGGCCTCCTGCTGCGGATCGACGCCATCCGCGCGTTCGGCGAGCTCGCCCGCCTTGGCGTCCAGCGAGTCCTCGCGCCGGGTCTTGCGGCTGCGCAACATGTCCAGACAGACGCGCGACACCACGGTCGTGAGCCAGCCGCCGAGGTTATCCACAGCCGTCGTGTCCGAACGGCTCAGCCGCAGCCAACCCTCCTGGACCGCGTCCTCGGCTTCGGGCAACGACCCGAGCATCCGGTACGCCACCGCTCGCAGATGCGGCCGATTCGCCTCGAACTGCGTCGCCAGCCACTCTTGTTCGCTCATCGCCAGCATTCTCCCGGTCCCTCCCGCTGTCTGATCTACCCGGTTGACGTAATCGGCTGGCGAAGTGTGACAGGCGAGTGCGAAAGTCTGGCTGTGAACGACTACCGCACGATCAACCGGGCCAACTGGGACGAACGCGCACCCGCGCATGCGGCGTCGGCCGACTACGGGCTGCAGCAATTCGTGGACGACCCGGCGTACGTCGGCAGCGTGGTGCGGTTCGACGTGCCACGGCTGGGTGACGTTCGCGGTCTCCGCGGCGTACATCTGCAGTGTCACATCGGCACTGACACGATCGGGCTGTCCCGGTTGGGCGCGCGGATGTCCGGGCTCGACTTCTCGCCGGCCGCGATCGCCGAGGCACGCGAGCTGGTCCGCCGTACCGGTGATGAGGTGGATTTCCACGAGGCCGATGTGTACGACGCGGTGGAGGTCCTCGGCGCGGGTGAGTTCGACCTGGTCTTCACCGGGATCGGGGCGCTCTGCTGGCTACCGAGCGTGGCGCGGTGGGCCGAGGTGGTCGCGGGTCTGCTGAAGCCGGGCGGCCGCTTGTTCATCCGGGAGGGCCACCCGATGCTGTGGGCGCTCGACGACGCCCGGACCGACGGCCTGGTGACGGTCGGCTACCCGTATTTCGAGCAGGCCGAAGCGACCGTCTTCGACGCACCGGGCACGTACGTCGAGACGGAGACCGTGTTCGCCCACACCGTGACCCACGAGTGGAACCACGGTCTGGGCCAGATCGTGACGGCCTTGTTCGAGGCCGGGCTGCAGCTCACCGGCCTGGTCGAGCACGACAGCGTGCCCTGGGAGGCCCTGCCCGGGCTGATGACCCAGACAGACGTCGGCGAATGGCGACTGACCGACCGCCCGGAGCGGCTCGCGGCGTCGTACACCCTGCAGGCCGTCAAACCAGGCTGATCCGGGTCAGCGGGTCTTGTTGCGGACCTTCTGAATCATCTCCTTGGCCTTGCGCTGGTTCTCCGGCTTGCTCAGCTCGCGCTGGGCGATCTGCGCGACCTTGGCGATCACGCCTGCCTTGATCACACCTTTGATGAAACTCATCTGAAGCCTCCTTCCTCGACCGGGCGAGCGTCCTCGCGGACACGTTCCGGCACACCGTCTTGCTTAGACCGTAGCGGTGCCCGCCAAGGAACACCCGGAAACCGTCGGTTCTTCAGGGCACAATGGGGGAATGCCCGAGTTGCCGGAGGTGGAGTCCCTGGCGGCGTTCCTGCGGGAGCGTGCCGTCGAGCGGGCGATCGTGCGTGCCGACATCACCGCGATCAGCGCACTGAAGACCTACGACCCGCCGATCTCGTCTTTGGTGGGCCTGCTGATCGACGACGTCCAGCGGCACGGCAAGTTCCTGGACATCTCGGCCCAGGGCGTGCACCTGGTCGTGCACCTGGCCCGCGCGGGCTGGCTGCGCTGGCGCGAGGAGCAGTCGACCACCCTGGTCAGACCGGGCAAGGGCCCGATCGCCTGCCGCGTGGTGCTCGACGACGGCTCGGGTTTCGACCTCACCGAGGCCGGCACCCAGAAAAAGCTCGCGGTGTACGTCGTTCGCGATCCGCTGGAGGTCCCCGGTATCGCGAAGCTCGGGCCGGATCCGTTCACCCTGACCGCGGCGGACTTCGGCGAGATCCTCAAGGCGGCCGGCCGCGTCCAGCTCAAGGGCGTGCTGCGCAACCAGTCGGTCATCGCGGGTATCGGCAACGCCTACTCCGACGAGATCCTGCACGTGGCGAAGATGAGCCCGTTCAAACCGGCGTCGAACCTCAGCACCGACGAGCTCACCCAGCTGTACGACGCGATGCGCGCGACCCTCGAGGACGCGGTCAAACGCTCGGCCGGCCTCGCCGCCCAGGACCTCAAGTCCGAGAAGAAGAGCGGCCTGCGCGTGCACGGCCGCAAAGGCCAGAAGTGCCCGGTCTGCGGCGACACCATCCGCGAGGTCAGCTTCGCCGACTCCTCCCTCCAGTACTGCGCCACCTGCCAAACCGGCGGCAAACCCCTAGCCGACCGCCGCCTCTCCAAACTCCTCAAATGACAGACAATCCCGACGCCCCGGCGCCCAGCATCTTCCGGCTTCTGCCTGCGGACGACCTGGCGACGTTCGCCGACGAGCTACTAGACGTGCTGGACACGCCCGCGGCCGCTCGGCAGGTTATTGCCGAGTGGCGCCACACGGCCGAGATCTACGCCGATCCCGAGCTGCTGGCCGCGCTGCGGTCGACGACGGTCGAGGACCACGGCGTCGTGGCTGAGCCTCGGGGCGAGCCGGCGTCGGAGCTGTAGTTGGGTGGGGCTTTTCCAGGGTGTTGGAAAAGGTTTCGGGGGGTTGTCGAATTCTGGGAGTGTCCTTCGACGCAGGGGTGAAAGGCACCGAAAGCCCCAGAACAAGGAGACGATCATGGGATCGATCAAGTCCAGCCTCTTCATCTCGCTCGACGGCGTCATCGAGTCGCCCGAGACGTGGCACTTCGACTACTTCGACGACGAGATGGGAGCGGTTGTCGGCGCGTTGATGGGCGAGGCCGACGCGACGCTGCTGGGTCGGCAGACGTACGAGGAGTTCGCCGGCTACTGGCCGAGCGCTGACCCCAACGACCCGATCACCGCGCAGATGAACGGCGCCCGCAAGTACGTCGTATCGAACAGCCTGACCGACGCGGAGTGGGAGAACTCGAGCGTCGTCAGCGGTGACGTCGCGGCCGAGCTGACCGCGCTCAAGCAGGACAAGGTGCTCGGTACGACCGGCAGCGCCACGTTGGTGCGCTGGATGCTCGAGCAGCGCCTGGTCGACGAGCTGCATCTGCTGGTGCACCCGGTGGTGGTCGGCAGCGGTAAGAAGCTGTTCGCCGACGGCGCGAAGGTGCCGCTCGACCTCGTCAGCGCCACCACGTTCAAGACCGGCGTCCTCCACCTCGTCTACGCCCCAACCGCCGCGACCGAGCCCGCCGCGACCGAGTCGACCGACCCAGCCGCCTCCTGACCGCCGGCCCCGTCCATGGCCCGCCAGACCGGCGGGCCGTGGCGGAGCTCAGGTCATCTGGAATGATCGGGGTATGCCTGAGATTCCCGCGATCACTATTGCTGAGCTGACCGACGACGTGTTGGCTGACGTGTTTGTCCTGGATGTGCGCGAGGAGGACGAGTGGGCCCGCGGCCACATCGCCGGCGCCCAGCACATCCCGCTCGGCCAGTTGCAGGAGCGCGTGGGCGAGGTGCCGAAGGGCGAGCGGGTCGTCTGCGTTTGCGCGGTCGGCGGGCGGTCCGGGATGGCGACCCAGTTCCTCAACGCCGAGGGGCGTGACGTGGTCAACCTCGACGGCGGCATGTACGGCTGGGAGGCCGCCGGCCGTCCGGTCAAGCTGCCCTGACCAAAACCAATCGGCCCTGACCAACTCTGGTCTCGCCAACACTGGTCTCGCCAAATACCTACCGGTCAAGCCTAAGACGGGTTACTTTGTCACCGTCCGGTTGACCGGCGTACATCGGGACCTCATCTCCCGGTAGGGCGCGCGGCGTCGGATGGACGCGTCCGCCCTGCCGAGGAGACCTCATGCCGTCGTCCGCCCGTAAGACCTCCCGCCGACTGGTGACTGGTGTGCTCGCCGGAGCACTGGCCTCCACGCTGGTCCTGCCAACTGCCACCGCGGCGCCGTCCCAGGAGCCTGACCCGCAAGCAAGGTTGGCCGCGGCCGGAGTCGCGGAAGCACATCCGGGTTCGTCGGCCGCCTCGGACATTCCCGACGTCGCGCTGGCGCCGCCGGGCGAGGGCCTGGTCACGCGGCGCTCGGACAGCCCGGTCGCGCCTGGCGTGACGTACACCAGTTTCGATCGCCTCGACGCGCGCGGCTGGTTGCGTGGCGACATCCTGGTCGCGGACCTGGACGCAGGTGGTGTGAAGGTCGACTACCTCAACCCGGGCACGGTCTCCGGGCGCGAGGTGCTCAGTCAGCAGGTCGCTCGCAAGGGCGCGATCGCCGGCGTCAACGGCGACTTCTTCGACATCAACGACACCGGTGCGCCCGTCGGTGTCGGGATCGAGCGCGACGCCGATGGTGGCGCCGGTCGGCTGGTGAACGCGCCCAAGACCGGTCACAACGAGTCCGCCGTGATCGGTGCCGACGGGATCGGCCGGATCGCGCAGGTCTTCCTCACCGGGACGGCCGCGGATGACGACGGCAGCAAGCTCGACCTGACCAACCTGAACTCGCCCGAGGTCACGGCCGGCGGCATCGGCCTCTACACCTCGCAGTGGGGCGCGACGCCGCGCACGCGGACGGTCGACGGTGTCGCCGCCGTACGCGAGATCATCCTCCGCAACGGCGTGGTCGTCTCGAGCAACACTTCAGCCGGTACGACGCCACTCGCCGCCGGGGAACTCGCCCTGATCGGACGCGACGCCGGCGCCACCGCGCTGACCGCCTTCGAACCAGGCGAGACCATCGACGTGAACTACGGCCCGCGCAGCGATGCCGCGGAGATCGCCGTCGGCATCAGCGGCAACAAGCAGCTCGCCCGCGACGGGCAGGTCCTGAACGTCGACGACAGCGTTATGCATCCGCGGACCGCGATCGGGTTCTCCGCCGACGGCCGCCGGATGGTGTTGCTCACGATCGACGGGCGGATGGCCGATTCGCGTGGCCTGACAGAATATGAACTAGGCCGCCTAATGCTCGACCTCGGCTCGGACGACGTGCTGAACCTCGACGGTGGCGGTTCGTCCACGATGCTCAAGCGCTCACCCGGTGAGGTCACGCCCGAGGTCGTCAACAAGCCGTCCGACGGCGCCGAGCGCCTCACGCCGAACGGCCTCGGACTCCTTGCGGTAAAGGGATCCGGACTCCTCAAGGGCTTCCGCATCGAGGCGACCGGAACGGCCGATGCCGCCGCGGACGCCGATCTCGGCCACAGCTCCCGCGTGCTGACCGGCCTGAGCCGCGTTCTCGCCGGACGGGGTCATGACGAGACGTACGCCGCTGTCGCCGGTGCGCCGCAGTGGTTCGTCGGTTCCAACGCACGCCTCACTTCGGCGAACGGCACCGCGATCGTGACCGGCGTTCGCGCGGGTGAGGCCACGGTGATCGCGTCGCGTGCGCAGGCCCACGGGCGCTTCCCGCTCACGGTGATCGGCAAGCCCGCGCGCCTCGCGCCGTCGACGCGCCAGCTCTCGCTGCCCGGCACGTTCAGCATCAACGGGTACGACGCCGACGGCTTCGCCACCTGGGTCGAACCGCGACCTCAAGCTCGAGTACGACGCCAGCCAAGTCAACGTGGTTGCCAAGGGCAATGGGTTTGCCGTCACCGCGATCGGCACCGAGCCGGTATCGACCGTGATCAAGGCGAAAGCCGCCGGTCTGGTCACGGAACTCGTCGTCACCGCCGGGTTGACCGCCCAGGTCGTCGATGAGCTCGACGACATCAACACCTGGCAGGCCACGTCGTTCCCGGTGGTGGTGAGCGCGAGCAAGTCCGTTGCCGAAGGCCACGATGGTGGTAGCGCGATCGCCCTCGACTACTCGCTGACCGGCACCACGGCGACGCGTGCGGCGTACCTCGCTCAGACCGTTCAGCAGACCTTGCCCGGGCAACCGCAGAAGGTCGGCGCCTGGGTGTACGGCGACGGTAAGGGCGCTTGGCTGCGAGCCAACCTGTACGACGCCGCTGGTGGTGCCGCCAAGACGGTGAACCTCGCGGCCGCCGTCGACTGGACCGGCTGGAAGTACGTCGAGGCGGACATCCCGCCGGGTCTGGCGATGCCGTTGAAGTTCTTCCGCCTGTACGTCGTGGAGACCGTGCCGACGCGGCAGTACTCGGGCCGGATCGTGGTGGACGACCTCACCGTTCGGAGAGCGCCGTCGGTGACGCTGGCGCCGCCGGCCAAGGTGGTGGACCCGATGGTGCTGACCGACGGCGCGATCGGCCCGAACCGCTGGAAGTTCGCCGTACTGTCGGATGCCCAGTTCACCGCGGACGCGCCCGAGTCGGACATGGTCAAGCAGGCCCGCCGGACCATTCGCGAGGCGCTCGCGCAGTCGCCCGAGTTCCTCGTCATCAACGGTGACTTCGTCGACCGGGCCTTTGCGAACGACATCGCGCTGGCCAAACGGATCCTCGACGAAGAGGTCGGCGGACGCGTGCCGGTGCACTACGTACCGGGTAACCACGAGAGCTACGGCCCGGGCGACCTGTCCGAATGGAGCAAGGTGTTCGGCGCTCCGACCAGCACGTTCGACCACAAGGGCACCCGGTTCGTGCTGCGGGACTCGTCGCTCGGCTCGTTGCGGGCGGGCGGGTTCGCGCAGATCCTCGACCTGCGGCGGCAGCTCGACGACGCGGCCCGGAACAAGGAGATCCGGAACGTCGTGGTGATGGCCCACCACCCGATCAACGACCCGTCGCCGACCGCGAACTCGCAGCTGGCCGATCGCAAGGAAGCCGAGTTGCTGGTCCGTTGGCTCGGCGACTTCCGTGCCTCGACGGGTAAGGGGGCCGCGTATATGGCTGCCCATGCGGGTACTTTCGCCGCCACTCGCACGGACGGCGTGCTGCTGCCGCTCACGGGTAACGCGGGCAAGGGGCCGACGGGAGCACCCGACGCCGGCGGCTTCACCGGCTGGGCGTTGGTCGGCGTGGACGGTGCGGCCCGCGTGGCCGAGGCGCCGTACCGGCACTGGTCGTCGCCCGAGAGCGGCTGGCTCAAGCTCGAACTCCGGCCGCACGTCGACGCCCTTGAGCTCAATGTGCCGGGCTCGTTGAAGGTGAATGCCTCGGCTCCGGCAGGCGCGACCGTCGTACAGGAGAATCGCCGGGTGCCAGTGGCCTTCCCGGTATCGGCCGATTGGTCGGGCTCGGCGTTGCTGCACCTCGGGCCTGCCCGCGAGGCGCCGTTCTGGTCCATCGCCGCCTTCGACCCGGCCACCGGCCAGCTCACAGGCCTCCGCCCGGGCACGGTCACCCTCACGGTAAACGTCAACAACACCATTAAGTCCGCCCCCATCACCATCACCCGCTAGCCCTTTCCTTCTTTTGCGTTCATTCGTCGCAATCCGCCCTCTTCCCGCCGCCGACATGTACAGGTTCGCTGCCTGAGAGGGCGGATTGCGACGAATGAACGCAAAAGAAGGGCTGTAGGCTCGCCTGATGGGTGACCTGAAGAAGCCGGCGCGGCTCAAGGTGGGGGATCGGGTGGCTGTTGTGGCCACGTCCGGGCCGGTCAAGGAGGAGAGGCTCGAGGTTGGGCTGACCATCCTGCGCGAGTGGGGTTTGGACCCGATCCTGATGCCGTCGGTCTACGCGCAGAACGAGTCTTTCCCTTATTTGGCAGGGGATGACGCGACTCGTGCGAAGGAGTTCCGCGAGGCCTGGCTCGACCCGCAGTACAAGGCGGTCCTCTGTGCGCGAGGCGGCGTTGGCGCTCATCGGATGCTCCAGCATCTTGATGCCGTCGAGCTGACCGCCGCACCGGCGAAGATCCTGCTCGGGTTCAGCGATATCACCGCGTTGCACGAGCTGTTCCTCGCGGACGGCTTCGTCACCGTGCATGGGCCGATGGTCGGAGCCGTCGAGCAGCTCCAGGTCGAGGCGAGCCGCGAACGCCTGCGGGCCTTGCTGTTCGAGCCCGACTCGATCCCCGATCTACTCGTGTCACCAGGCGAGGAGAAGACCAGGGTCCGCACCCTCGTCCCAGGCCGGGCCGAAGGGCGACTACTCGGCGGCAACCTCGCCGTGATCGCGGCCAGCTTTGGCACGGCGACCGCGCTGAGCCCCGACGGCGCGATCGTCGTACTGGAAGATGTCGGTGAGGAGGTGTACCGGCTGGACCGGTTGTTCACCCACCTCATTCGGGCGGGCTGGTTCGACCAGGTGGCCGGTCTCGTCCTTGGTGACTTCACCGAGGCCGAGGGCCCGGGCCTAGTCGAGGACCTGCTGCGCGAACGCCTTGTGCCGTTGGGTATTCCGGCCGTCGAAAACGCGCCGATCGGTCACGGCGACCTCAACCTGGCCGTCCCGCTCGGCGCTCGCGTGGTGCTCGACGCAACCGCCGGCACTCTGATCATGCCCGAAAGTCCTTTTATTTAAGGGTTTTCGCCAAGAACGCAAGCGCCTTCGGGTAGGCGTCGAGCTGGTTGACCCGCTTGTGCAGGCCGTGCCCCTCGTCGCGATAGACCAGCAGCTCGCACGGTACGTCGCGCGCGGTGAGTGCGGCGGCGATCTGCTCCGCCTCGGACAACGGCACCCTCGGGTCGTTCGCGCCGTGGATGACGAGCAAGGGCGCGCGGATCTGGTCGACCCGGTTGAGCGGGCTGGCCAGTTCGAGGAACTCGCGGTCCTCGGTCAACGACCCGTACTCGCGTTCGCGCGCGACCCGGCGATAGTCCGAGGTGTTCTCGAGGAACGTCACCAGCGAAGCCATCCCGACCACGTCGACTCCCGCGGCCCAACGCTCGGGCTGGAAGGCCAGACCCGCGAGCACCATGTACCCGCCGTACGACCCGCCGTACAGCGCGGCACGGTTGGGATCGAGGCCGAGCTCGGGCAACCAGTCGTGGATCGCCGCGAGATCTTCGACTGAGTTGAGCCGCAAGTACTTGTCGTCGAGCGAATACCAGCGCTTGCCGTATCCCGCCGAGCCGCGCACGTTCGGCACGATGACGGTATGGCCTTGGCCGGCGAGCGCGACGGTCATCGGATGCCAGACCCGGGCCGACATCCACTCGGGCCCACCGTGGACCAGCACGACGGCCGAACCGTCACCACCATCGGCCGGGCGGTAGACGAAGACCGGGATCTGCTCGCCGTCGAACGACTTGACCCGATGACTCTCCGGCGTGGGCAAATTCGCCGGCAGAGCAGGCATATCCGGTGCGCGAACGGTGAACAGCTCGCCCGACTCGCGGTTGTACCGGATGACGCAGGGCGGCTCGGTCGGCGAGTTGTAGTTGATCAGCGCGTACGCCCCGTCCTTCGACCAAAGCGGATCGGCCGCGGCCATGTGCCGGGCGGCGCAACCACCCGCGGGCAGGCCGAGCGGAGCCACCGGTACGCCGTCGGCGAGGCGGTGCAGGGCGAGCGAGATCTCGCCGTCATCGGTGGTCGCGACCAGCACATGCTCGCCGTCCGGGCAGACCCACCCGGCCAGGTCGCAGCGCTCGTCGACGATGAGATCGGCGAGTGTGCCGGTGGCCAGGTCATACGCGAGTACGGCGATCCGGTCCCGCCCGGCGTCGGACGCGACCAGCAGCCCGGCCGAATCGGGCCGCCACGAAACGGCGTGCAGGTGGGTCGGATCGTCGTACGACGTGACCTCGATCGTGCGGGTGGTGCCGGACTCGACCAGCAGGAGTTGGTTCGAATTGGCAGGGCCGCCGGCCCGGACCACGGCGACCCAGCGGCCATCCGGCGACGGTCGCACCGACATGACGTAGCCGCCGCCGTCCCACAGCGTGGTCTCGTCGCCGTTCGCGAGATCCCGCGCGATCAGGTCGAAGTCGGTGCCGTTGCGGCGGTTGGTCGTGTACAGCAGGCGATCGGCCCGGACCTCGATCATCGAGTGGAAGTAGGCGGGATCGTGGACGAGCGGCTTCAACTCGAGCAGCGGATCGGCCAGGTCCAGCAGGGACAACTGGCCACGCTCGTTGCCGTCGGCGTCGTGCTGGACGATCACCTGGCTGGTGCCCGGGACGAACTGGCCATCCCCGACCCGGTCGGCCAGTGCGGTCAGCGCACGCCATTCGCCATCGGGCGAGACCTCGTGGAGCTGACGCACGCCGCTCCCGTCGTACCCGACCAGCAACCGGCCGGTGCTGTCGACATCAAATGCCATGACAGCGGGCAACGAGAGCAGCGTGCTCAACAAGGTCATACCAATAGAACTTACCTAGCGATCCCCATGCCAGGAGTGCCAAAGAGCGGCATAGGGGCCTTCGGCTTCTACTAGGTCGTCGTGCGGGCCTAGCTCGACGATGCGACCGTCTTCGACTACGGCGATCACGTCGGCGTCGTGGGCGGTGTGCAGCCGGTGGGCGATTGCCACGACCGTACGGCCTTCCAGTACGCCGGCGAGCGACCTCTCCAGGTGACGAGCGGCTCGCGGGTCCATGAGCGAGGTGGCCTCGTCCAGAACCAGCGTGTGCGGATCGGCCAGTACCAGCCGGGCCAACGCGATCTGCTGGGCCTGAGCCGGTGCAAGCGATACGCCGCCCGAACCGACCTCTGTGTCCAGCCCATCGTCCAACCCGGCCACCCATGCATGAGCGTCCACAGACCGCAGGGCCTGCCAGAGCTCCGCATCAGTGGCACCCGTCCGCGCAAGCCGCAGGTTGTCCCGCATGCTGCCCACGAAGACGTGGTGCTCCTGGTTGACCAGAGCCACGTGGTTCCGGACTCGCTCGGCAGACATCTTGTCGAGCGCAGCACCGCCCAACGTGATGTCACCCAGCCGTGGCGAGTAGATACCGGCCAGCAGGCGCCCAAGCGTCGACTTGCCCGCACCAGAAGGTCCGACCAGCGCAACCCGTGCACCCGGCTCCACCCTCAGGGTGACGCCGTGGAGCACGTCCCGACCTTCGAGGTAACCGAAACGCACCTCGTCAGCCAGCACGGTCCTGCCGTCGGGCTCGGTCTCGTCACCCGTCACGGCCTCCTCAACCTCGCGCACGCCGACAAGCCGGGCCAGAGAGACCTGAGCCACCTGCAACTCGTCGTACCAGCGGAGCATCATGTTGACCGGCTCTGCCAGCATCTGGATGTAGATCGCGCCAGTGGTGAGTGCGCCAACCGTGAGCCACCCCTGGATCGCGAAGCCGCCACCGATCACCAGTACGGCGGCAAGCGCCACTGTGTGCGTGGTGTTGACGATCGGGAACAGCATCATCCGCAGCCACAGGGTGTACCGCTCCCAGGCGACCCATTGGCCAACCCGGCGATCGCTCATCCCGATCCGGCGCTCACCCAGCTGGTGCGCCTCCACCGTGCGACCGGCGTCGACCGTCTCGGCCAGCACCGACGCCACCGCGGCGTAACCCGCCGCCTCCGACCGGTAGGCCGAAGGTGCGCGGCGGAAGTACCACCGGCCGCCGATGATCAGGATCGGCGCGGCGATGACCACGGCGATCGCGAGCTCCGGCGCGGTCACGATCAACGCGCCGAGCAGCAGGAACGCCCACAGGATGGCGATCGTCAGCTGCGGAACGGCATGGCGCATCGCGTTCGAGAGGCGGTCCACGTCGGTCGTGATCCGGGAGAGCAGGTCACCCGTGCCGGCACGCTCGAGTACGCCCGGAGGCAGCGCGACGGCCCGGACCAGGAAGTCCTCCCGGAGGTCGGCGAGCATCTGCTCACCGAGCACCGCGCCCCGCAACCGGGTCAGGCGCACGAACACGGTCTGGAAGGCCAGTGCGACCAGGAAGATCCCGATCACCCAGGGCAGGTTGAGATCGCGCGAACCCGCGGTGAGCTTCTGCACCAGCTCACCGAGCAGGTACGGCCCGATCATGCCGCTGATGGCTGCGACGGCGTTGACCGCGATCAGCCAGCCGAAGGCCTTCTTGTGCCGGGTGGCCAGTTCGCGGATGTACGCCTTGACCGTTGGCGTCCCGGCGACCGGGAGGCGCGCGGCCGCTTGCGGGGCGGCCGGGTCGTACTCAGGGCGCTTCACGCTGACTCCTCGATGACTTCGTCTTCACGGGTGACCACCGCGCGGTAGCGGCGATCGTTGTGCACCAACTCGTTGTGCGTGCCTACGGCGGCCACTCGGCCGTCCGGCACGAACACCACCTGGTCGGCCCGGTCCAGCACCAGCGGGCTCGACGTGAACACCACGGTCGTCTTGCCGGCTCGCAACGCCCGCAGGCCGTCTGCCACCCGAGCCTCGGTATGCGCGTCCACGGCACTAGTGGGCTCGTCCAGCACCAGCAGCGGCGGATCGACGTACAACGACCTGGCAAGGGCAACCCGCTGCCGTTGGCCTCCGGACAGCGAACGCCCACGCTCGGTCAGTACGGCGTCCATCGGATCCTCTACGCCGTCCGGCAAGGTCTGAGCCAGTACGTCGAGGATGTCCGCGCACTGCGCCGCTTGCAGAGCCGCCTCGGTAGAGACGTCTCCGCTTGCCGGAACATCGAACAGATCGTGCACCGAGCCAGAGAGCAGCACCGGGTCCTTGTCCTGAACGAGCACGGCACGACGGGCAGAGTCGAGTGGCAGGTCGTCGAGCGCCACACCACCTACTAGTACGGATGCGTCGTCTGCCTCGGCGTCGGGGCTGTGCCCGCCCAGACGATCTGCGAGCTTGCCACCGGCGTCGGGATCGCCGCAGACGACAGCGGTGAAGCTGCCGGCCTGAACGTTCAGACCCGACACTGGATCGACCAGGTCACCGTGAACTGCCTGAGCTTCACCCTGGCCCATCGCGTCGTCGGTACGGCGGATGGACAGCACTCGCGCCGCCCGCCGGGCCGAGACCTTCGAGAAGATGAAGGCGCTCGCGGTCTCCTCGAAGACCTGAAGCGGCACCAGCAGGAAGGTGACGAACCCGTACGTCGTGACGAGCTCGCCGACGCCGATCCGGCCGGACTGCACCAGGCTGATGCCGAACCAGACGATGAACACGAGGAACAAACCGAAGAGCAAGATCTGCAGCGCGGCGATCAGCGACCACATCCGGGCCGTGCGCACCGAGGCACTACGTACCTCCTGCGAGGCGGCCCGGTAACGGGCGAGGAACAGCTCCTCGCCACCGATCCCGCGCAGCACCCGCAGGCCCGCCACGGTGTCGGCGGCGAGCTCGGTGGCCCGGCCGTTCTTGGCGCGCTGGGCATCGGCCCGGCGCTCGGCGGGCTTCAGCAGCGGCACGATCGAGATGGCAAGCACCGGCACCGCCAGGGCGACGGCCAAACCGAGCTGCGGCTCGTAGAACAGCAGGCCGATCACGACCGCCAGACAGGTCAGCAGGGCCGCGCTGAACCGGCCGATGATCTCGACGAACCAGCCGATCCGCTCGACATCACCGCTGTTGACCGCGACGACCTCACCGGCCGCGATCCGGCGGGTCAGCATCGAGCCGAGCTCGGCGGCCTTCCGCGCGAGCAATTGCTGGATCCGGGCCGCGGTACGGATCCAGTTGGTCACGACCGCTTTGTGGAAGTAGGCGTCGGAGACGGCTTTGACGGCGCCCATGACGAGGAGCAGACCGCCGGCCAGGAACAGCCGGGGCCAGGACCGGTCGATGACGGCCTGGACGGCGATGCCGACGGCGACCGGAGCGGCGGCAATACCGCCGAAGAACAACAGGCCCCAGAAGATCGCGATCAGCTGACCGCGGATCTGCTGGTGCTCGAGCCAGAGGATGAATCGAAGACCCGATCGGGTATCGGGCACACCGGGATCGGTGAATGGAAGTTCGCGCAGCGACATGACGTCCCAAATGGGGTGAGGTAAGGGTATTCCGAAGCAGGACCGAGCGCTGGCCAGGCGCTGTCACTAACAGTAGGCGGCCTGCGCGGGGGCCCGTCAAACGAGTTTCACGCCGTGCGTTTCCTTCGCCGCGTAGGGCTCGACCGCGGACCGGATCGGCCGCAGCCGGGCCTCCCAGCTCGGCCTGGTGATCTTCAGTCTCGGTTCACTGCTGTGCGGGATTCGCCCCCCGACGGTCGTGCTGCCTATCGCGGTGACAGCCTTGTTCGTGCCCGAGTCGCGGGCGCGCCGGATCGATCCGGTCGGCGAACTGCTGGTGTTAGTCCTGCTCGCGTTGCTGACCTCGGCATCATCGTAGTCAAGGGCTGGGCTGGAGTTCACCGTCATCCTCGTCAGTTTCGCATTGGCAGCGGTGTGGGTCGGTGGCGTATGAGCGAAGGCGGGCGCCGCAGTTGCACGAGCACGGTTCTTCCGGAGTGCGCCTTTCTACGGCGCCATCTTGATCGCGGTCTGCGGGTTCTCCGCGGCATCGGGATTCCTGTTCGTCAACTTGACCCAGCCTTTAGGGACTGGGTTTGGAGGTAGGGCACCACTGGCTGTGGTGTGTTCTCCTCCGTCCTGGCCGCCTGGGTGGCGGCTGGGACGCGTGACTCACGCCCCGCTGTCCACGCAGCCTCGCCGCGTGCGGCGATGTTGCGGGAAGCGTTCCGGTCCGCGTGGGCAACGACCCCGCAGGAACGGCAGATGAAGGTTGCCTGGTCTACACGGTTCCTCTTGTTGATGTGGCCGCATTCCGCGCAGGTTTGGCTGGTGTAGGCCGGATCGACGTACACCAGCGGGACGCCTGCACGGCGTGCTTTGTAGTCGATGAAGGTTCCGAGTTGGTGGAAGGCCCAGGAGTGGAGCGTGGCCCGTTGGGGCTTGCGGAGCCGTACCCTCTGCCGGATGCCGCCGAGGTTTTCCAGGGCGATACCGGCCGAGGTGCGTTCAGCCTCGGTCACGATCTTCTTCGAGATGATGTGGTTGATGTTCGCGGCGTGCCGTTGTTCCTTGCGGCGCCGATGCTTGAGTCGTCGTTTGGCGGACGGGGTGCCTTTGGCCTGGAGCTTGCGGCGCAGTCTCAGCTGGCGCTGGCGGTACCGATTCAGGCCACGTCCAGCGGCTCGGTGGCCGGTGGACGTGGTAGCGATGTTGACGATGCCCAGGTCCACTCCGATGAACCCGTCAGGCTCGTACTGCTTGGCCTCAGGGACCTCGCACACAGCGATCAGGTAGAACACGCCGTCGCGTTCGATCAGGTCGGATTCGCCTTGCCGATACTCGCGCAGCGTCTTGAGCTGGTCGGCGGAACAGGCGAAGCGCAGGTTCTTGAGGCGGCCGACCGCAGTCCAGATGCTGATGGTCTGGGCGTCGTACTGCCAGGACAGACACCGGTCGTCGTACGGGTGTGCGGCGTCAGGCCGGAAGGTGATGGGCTTGGATTCCACCTTGGTCCGGCGTTTCGATCCGGGCCTGCCAAGGTTCCCGGCGCGGATGTTCGCCTTCAGTACGGTGTAGGCGTCGCGCACTTTCTTGATCGTGTGCTGCGCGGCCTGGGCACCGAGGCCGGAGTCTTTCAGGTGAGCGTAGGTGTGCTTGCGCAGTTCGTACTCACGAGGCACGCCCCGGTCGAACGCCACCTTCGACACCCAATTGGCGGCCTCGTTGACCGTGCGCAGGGTCGAGCCGATCGCCAATGCCTGCACGGCATCCGGGACCAGCTTCACCTGCACGACGACCTTCATGCCGAGCATCGTAATGAGGCCCTCCGACAGTTCAGAGGAACACATGCGGGCCGTCTGCGCCGACATCGCAACAGGTCTGGTCGAGCTCAACGACGAACGCGACATCGAGCAGCAGAAACACCCGACACGACCAGCACCCACAAAACGAATGCCCATGGGATTCACGCTAGCCATCCTGAATTCCCTTTATCTGCAAGAGGTTCG
Source organism: Kribbella sp. NBC_01245 (assembly GCF_036226525.1). Classification (NCBI taxonomy): domain Bacteria; kingdom Bacillati; phylum Actinomycetota; class Actinomycetes; order Propionibacteriales; family Kribbellaceae; genus Kribbella; species Kribbella sp. NBC_01245. The sequence goes on along the minus strand of NZ_CP108487.1, from coordinate 5,551,302 downwards.
GGGCTTCACGGCGTCGCACGCGCGCCTGATGACTCTGCCGATGGCCGGCATGACCGGGATCTTCGCGCCGCTGTCCGGCTGCATCGTCGGCGCGCGCGGGACCCGGCCGCCGCTACTCGTCGCGGGTGCCGGAATCGCCGTCAGCGAGGCTGTTGCTGACCCGAATCGGCCTCGACACCTCAACGCCGTACCTCTTGCTGGCCTATTTGGTATTCGGATTGGGCTTCGGAATGTTGAACGCGCCGATCACGAATGCCGCTGTGTCGGGTATGCCTCGGGCTCAGGCCGGGGTTGCGGCCGCGATCGCGTCGACGAGTCGTCAGGTGGGTGCGGCGATGGGGGTCGCGGTCATCGGCTCGGTGCTGTCGGCGCGGTTAGCCGGAACGATCCGGTCAGGATTCGTACCGGCCGCGGAGCTCGGTTGGTGGATCATCGCGGGCTGTGGCGTGGCGGTCTTCGTGCTCGGTTTCGTCACCACCAGCCGCTGGGCGCGGGCGACTGCGGCCGTGGCTATGCCAGACCAGCGCGGTTCAGGGCTTTGAGGCGGCCACGGAGGATCTTGGTCCGGCGCTCCTCGTCGGCGAACAGGTTCAGGTAGTCCTGGCCCTTGGCCGCGAGCAGGTCGTCGTCCAGCCGGCGCACGGTTCCGGCCGGGAAGCGATGCGTCATCGCCGCCTGCACCGAGCCGCTGTCGACGCCATCCAGCAACCGGGCCAGCTCTTCCTCGGTGGTCACGCCGAGCCGCCCGAGAATGCCGAGCATCCAGACATAGTGATTGGTCTTGGCGTGCGGCGCGTCCGGATACCGCCTGGTCAGGTACGTCGTGAGGGTTGCCGGGCTGAGCGTCTCGGTCGCCGGTGGCGAGTTGTCCGGCTTGGCCGCGAGCGATCGGTACATCTTGTCGATCTCGGCGAACTCGTTGTCCGCGAGCTCCATCAACGCGGCCGCCAGCAGGAACCGGCGGTCGAACTCGGGCTTGCGATCCGGCGGGATGTCCAGTTTGTAGCGGATGTCGTGTTCGAACTCGGCCCACGCGTGCTGGACCGCGGTCCGGACCTGGATCTCCATCGTCAGGTTCTTCAGCACGGAGTACTCCGGGAGCTCCGAGCGATGCGCGTTGAGCCGGACCAGGTAGTGCTTGCTGGCATAACCGAAAGCGCCCTGGGCCCGGGTGTGCGCGCCCATATCGGTGTGCTCGACGATCTCGAACTCCGACTCGATCACCTCGCAGACCCGGTCCACCGCCTCGACCAGGAACGTGATCACCCGGGCCGCGACCAGGTCGGTGATCTGCTGCAACGGATCGTCGTACTTCAGCCTGGTGGGATCGTCCGGATGCGGGCGCGAGGCCTTCTCCCAGAAACTCTCCGGGTCTTTGGCCCGAGCGCTCGCGCTCAGGTAGTTGATGCCCTCGTCCTCACCGATCAGCTCGTCGAGCAGCGCTTCGAGCTTGCGCGCGCCGCCGACGTACTGCTGGTGAGTCCGGTGGTACTGCTCGGCCGCGGGCGCAGCCAGCCGCCGCAGTTCCTCCGCCCCGCTCAGGGGTTTCGCCCCACTCATGCCGAGGACCATAGCGATGAACGGGGGCCGTGTCCGTAGGCGCGCTCAGGTTGATTTCGGGTCTGCCGATGTGCTTCTATGGGAACAGGCGTTCGAAACGCAATAGCACCACCTAGTAAACGATGTCGTCCTCTAGGGTTATCTAGCGCTGGGGCTAGATAACCCTAGAGGCGACACGCTCTGACGTTGGCTAGCGAAATCTACGGGATTCGCTAGACAACGCCATACAGTGCGATGCATGGATCCGATCCGGAATCCCTACGCGCCAGGAGCAGGTCAACGCCCGCCCGAGCTGGCCGGGCGGGATACCGAGGTCCGGCAGTTCGAGGTCGTGCTCGAGCGGATCGCCGCGCGACGGCCGGAGCGAAGCCTGGTCCTGAGCGGGCTGCGTGGTGTCGGTAAGACCGTGCTGCTCAACACCTTGCGCAGTCAGGCCATCAAACGCGCTTGGGGTACGGGCAAGATCGAGGCGCGTCCCGAGCAGAGCATCCGGCTGCCCTTGGCCCAGGCGTTGCACTCGGCGATGCGCGAGCTCGGGCACCGCCATCGCGACGACGACCGGGTCGAGCAGTTCAGCGCCGTACTCAAGGCCTTCGCACTGCGTACGTCGGCCGACGACCGCAAGGGTATTCGCTGGCATCCGCCGGTCGACGTGATCGCCGCCAAGGGCCGAGCGGACTCGGGCGATCTGGAGATGGACCTGATCGAGCTGTTCGCCGACGCCGCCGATCTCGCCAACGACCTGTCCGTCGGGGTCGGCCTGTTCATCGACGAGATGCAGGACATCAACCCGGACGACCTCTCGGCGCTGTGCGCGGCGTGCCACGAGATCAGCCAGCAGGCGGCACCACTCGTCGTCGTGGGCGCTGGACTCCCGCACTTGCCGGCCGTACTCTCCGCCAGCAAGTCGTATTCCGAGCGCCTCTTCCGTTATGTCCGCGTCGATCGGCTGGCCCGCGAGGCGTGCGACCGGGCGCTGATGGTGCCGGCCGCGAGCGAGGACGTGGAGTACGACGACGAGGCGCTGGACGAGTTGTACGCCCAGACCGACGGCTATCCCTACTTCGTGCAAGCCTTCGCGCACGCCACCTGGGATCACGCGCCGACGAGTCCGATCACGATCAAGGACGTCGCGGTGGCGGCGCCGGAGGCTTCGGCCGAGTTGACGGTCGGCTTCTTCGGCTCGAGGTATGAGCGGGCGACGCCGGCCGAGCGCGACTACATGCGCGCGATGGCCGAGCTCGGCGTGGGTGCGGCCGACGGCTCCGTGCCGACGTCCGAGGTGGCGTCATCGCTGAAGCGCAAGCCGCAGAGTCTGTCGCCGGCGCGCGACGGCCTGATCAAAAAAGGCCTGGTTTATTCCGCGGAGCGAGGCACCGTGGCCTTCACGGTGCCGCACTTCGGCAAGTTCCTCCGAACCCGGACGGCTTGATATTCCGTCCGAACCCCTCCCGGAGTTACCACCGGGTCGGTAGTGTGAACCGACATGACGGTCGGGAACCACAGCCGCCACTCGGCGCGCACGCCTGCCCGCCGTCGGCGGCGAAGCCATGGCCGTCACAGCCGACACCGGTCTTATCGTGGGCAATGGTTGAGTGTTACAGCTCTGGCCATCCTCGCAATGGTCGTCGTGGTGCATCCGGATCCGGGTAATCGGTCCAATCTGGCGGTCGAGCTGGTCCAAGCCAGGATCGCTGCCGAACGCACCGAATCCGGCTCTGAACTGCCTGGCGGTGCCGGCGGTCTGCCGACTGTTGCGCCCACGCCTTCGGTTAAGCCGACTGTTCGGCCGACCACTCGGCCGCCGCGTAAGGCGCCGCCGAACATCACCAGGTCGACCGGCCGGCTGGCGATCGTCAAGGGCCGGACCGCGGCCAACAGCGACTCGCACAAACTGACATACCGCATCGAGATCGAGCACGGCCTGTCCGTCAGCGGCCCGGCCGTGGCCGAGGCGGTGCACCGCACGCTGACCGACGAGCGCGGCTGGCAGGCGGTCCACCCGGTCAACTTCGAGCGCACCGACGGGCCCGATCCCGATGTCCGGATCATCCTGGCAACCCCGTCGTTCACCGACAAGCTCTGCAAACCGCTCGAAACCGGCGGCCAGGTGTCGTGCCGGGTCGAGGACCGGGTCGTGCTGAACGCGAAGCGCTGGGCGTACGGGGTGCCGCATTTCGAGGGCAAGATCGACGTCTACCGCGCGTACATGGTGAATCACGAGGTCGGGCACGCGCTCGGCTTCGGTCACTCGCCCTGCTCTGACCAGGGCAAACCCGCGCCAGTGATGATGCAGCAGACCAAGGGCCTGGCCGGCTGCCTGGCCAACCCGTGGCCGATCATCAAGGCGAACTGACACCACCTGCCGGGACCGGCCTTTGACGCTCGTTCGTGAGAGGCTGCGAGAAGGACCCGGAGTGGAGGAGCCCGATGTCGTCATCCGACTTTCCGACGTACGGCCGTGGGGACGATCCGGCCGAGCGCGACGACTCCGACAAGTACGCCCAGCCCACGCCGTACGGCCAAGGTGAGTACGGCCAACCGCCTGCCGAGCCACCGGCCCAGCCGGGTCCGCCGCCGCCTTTTGAGGCGCCGGGTCAAAGGCGCAACATCGGCGAGTTCGGCCCGCCGGCGCATCACGGCCAGCCCGGGCAGTTCGGCCAGCCCGGCTCGTACGGCGGTCCGAGCCAGTACGCCCCTCCGTCCCAGCAGCCGCTGGGTCCGCCCGGTGCTGCGCCCGGCCAATTCGGTCAGCCGGGTCAGTTCGGTCAGCCGGGTCAATATGGTCAGCCGGGTCAATTCGGTCAGCCCGGGCAGTACGGCGTACCGGGGCAGGGTTATCCACAGGGCCCGGGTCATCCCCAGCAGCAGCCGTCCGGGCCGGTTGACGCGTATGGCCACGGCCACGGGCCACTCGCCGAGGTCGGACGCGACGCTCGCGCGGCGAAGGTGCTGCTGATCGCGGCGATCTCGGCCGGGGTCTACGGGCTGCTGGTGCTGACGGTGCAACGCGTTTCCCTGCGGGAGATCGTGCAGGCGCCCGGCTCGTCGCTGAATCACCCGCTGCGCACGGACGTCATCGACTCGATCGGCCAACTGCTGGTACTGATCGTCGGCGCGGCCGCGATCGGGATGTGGGCGCGGGACGTGGTAGCCCGTCGCAAGGCCAAGGTCCAGCCCGATCCCGTCGAACTGGCCGGTCTCGGGCTCGTCGCGGCATCACTGATCCCGCTGCTGGTCTGGCTGGTGATGGTGCTCAGCACTGGGATGGGCGCGATCGACGACACCCTCGAACGCCTGCCCACGGCGTACGGCTGGGGCGGTCTCGGCCTGATCCTGCTGGCGGCCGGCTTCTTCCTCGGCTATCGCGCCCTCAAGCCCGAGGTCTCGAACCCGATCATCCGCTCCGCCCCACAACGCCCGCCCTGGGAGTAGTCCCGTGGTGAGCGTCGTGCTCGTGCCGGGTCTGGGCCTCGGCCCCGAGTCGTACGAGCCGGTCCGCGCCTGCCTCGATCAACCGGCCGAGGTCGTACGCCTGCCTGGCTACGGCCGTACGTCGCGGCGCCACGAAGACCTCAGCCCTCCCGCCTTGGGTGAAGCCCTGATCCGCGAGGTCCAGGCGTTGGGCATCACCTCGGCCGTACTCGTCGGGCATTCCGCGAGCTGCCAGATCGTCGTCGAGGCGGCGCTGGCCCGTCCGGAACTGGTCGCGGGCCTCGTTCTGATCGGCCCGATCGGCGATCCCACGGCCTCGGCCTTCTGGCGCCTGGCCGAACGCTGGATCCGCTCGGCCGTGCACGAACCACTCCAGCTGATCCCCACCCTGCGCCGGCAGTACGCCGGAACCGGGCCGATCGCGATGACCCGAGGCCTCCGCGCGGCCCAGCGCCACGACTTGTCGCGCACCCTCGAAGACCTCAAGATCCCAGTCGTCGTACTCCGCGGCAAACACGACCGAATCGCCCCCGCCTCCTGGACCGACCAGGTCGCCCGCCTCTCCGGCGGCACCGCCCAAACCCTGCCGACCGGCTCCCACCTCCCAGTCCTGACCTGCGGCCCCGAAATCGCCCACGCCATCCAGACCCTGACGACTCCTGACTAGCTCTCGGTCAGTCGAGGATCGCGGTGGCTTCGACCTCAACCAGGTGCTCCGGTACGTCGAGCGCCGCGACGCCCACCAGCGTGCCCGGCGGGACCGGCGTAATCCCCAGCTTGGCTGCCGCTCGCGTGAGGCCCTCGAGGAACTGCGGCATCTTGTCGGGCGTCCAGTCGACGACATACACGGTCAGTTTCGCCACGTCGTCAAAGGAGCCTCCGACCGCGCCCAGCGCCGTACCGACATTGAGATACTGCTCGACCTGCGCGGCCAGGTCCCGTTCGCCGACCGTGCGCCCTTCGGCATCCCAAGCGACCTGCCCGGCGATGAAGATCAGCTTCGCCCCAGTCGCGATCGACACCTGCCGATACACGTCGATCTCCGGCAATCCTTTCGGGTTCACCAGGGTGATGGCCATCTTTGCCTGCTTCCTTGTCGTGGTCTCTTGTGGTTACTCAGGAACCGTAAGAGAGTGTGAGCTGACATGGAAGAACGCACTTTTCAGTGACTGGGGAACCTCATGGTGACCAAGCAGTTCACGGGCTCGCCCGAAGACGCAGACCTCCGACGCGCAGACTCCTTGGCGCGCGAGATCTTCTCGGACGTCGCCAACAAATGGGCCCTCCTGATCATCGAAGCCCTAGGCGACCACACCCTCCGCTTCAGCGAACTACGCAACGAAATCGAAGGCATCAGCCACAAGATGCTCACCCAAAACCTGCGCATGCTAGAACGCAACGGCCTCCTAAACCGCCGCGTCTACCCCACCGTCCCCCCACGCGTCGAGTACACCCTCACCACCCCCGGCCAAGGCCTCCGCAAAACCGTCCACACCATGTGCGACTGGACCCACCAACACCTAGCCCACATCGAAGCCGCCCGCCAAACCTTCGACTCCTAACCCATGGCCGCGCGGCGTCGCTGTCGTCAGCTAGGTAGCGCCTTTCCGCCGATTAGTCCGATGATCGCCCCGAACCCGGCCTTTGCCATGGTGGAGCACGTCTCAATCAATGACGCGGCCTGGGCGGTGGGCTCGTCCAGAATCATGACCAAGGCCACATTGATCAATAGCGCTCCGACGGTGATGCCGAAGACGCTCAGGAAAACCAGCTTGAATACCGGGCTCAAGGTCTCAGCATTCGCAGGGATCTGATCGGTCGCAGCTTGAGCGTGAACCACTTCAGGCGCGGCCTGTCCGCCCGCCGCCGGGGTTGCGGCTTGTACGTCGGCCTGCGCAGGTCCGGCCTGGACGTCGTCGTTATTCACGGCGTTCGCCCCCTGACTCCGTTTCGGCATCCGACGCCGACGTACTCGCGACGTCACTGGCATCAGAGCCCGCATGCCTCCGCACGAACTCCTCGACGATTCGGCGCTGCTGCTCGGGCGTCGGGTCATCGATGACCAACGTGTCGCCGTCTATCGTCAAAACAATCGACGGTTTCGTTGGGCGGCGGAAAATAGCTCGCACAATTCCGCGTGCGCGCACAGTGCTGAATAGAACAGCTCCAGTCGCCAGCACGAGCCCCACGAGCGACGCGAATGACGTTAATTCCATGCCCATCTCCCCCTGGCGACGAGCCCAGTTCAGGAATAGGCGCCGCCATCCTCCCAAAGCGTGACGCCGGTAACACTGCGTGTCAACACCACGTCGGCACCAGGCCACCGCATTGGCGGCCATCGCACGATCGCGAGTTGCGGGTCGGCTCCGAAGCAGACGTTGGCCAGACCGTGGTTGCGGCGTTGCGTCTGGTGGGTCACATGGCGGGGGACGCTGTTGTTGACGTGGAAGGGGAGGGCTAGTCTGCGGGCGTACGGACAATCTTCGCGGGAGCTCGCGCCGGATGCGGGCTGAGAGGGCGACAGAGGAACGGCGGCCGGGAGACCGGGGCGCTGGGATCGGGTCGCCGACCGCCTGAACCTGACCGGGTAATGCCGGCGTAGGGAGCAGGACCTCATGACGTCTACTGCTGTGCGCAACTCTGACCCATCCGCTGAAGCGCCGCTGGTTCTCACTACCGATACGCCGCGCACGCTGGGGTTTTTCGACCAGTTCACGCTTTGGGGCAATCTCGGGATCTCGTTGTTCGGGCCCGTCACCGGCGCGCTCGTCGCGGCGTACACCGGATCCCTGGTCAAGGGATTGCTCGCCGTAGTCGTTGGCTGCGTTCTTGGCGCGTTGGTGCTCGGTGGTGCGGCTGTGTTCGGGTCGCAGACTGGCGCGCCGGCGATGGTCGCGTTGCGGGGGATTTTCGGGCGGCGGGGTTCGCTCGCGCCGACGGTGCTGAACATCGCGCAGAACATCGGCTGGGCCACGATGGAGATCATCGTCATCTCGCAGGCGGCCGTCGCGATCACGGGGGAGCGCTGGCGCTGGCTGTTCGTCATCCTCGCGGGCGTCATCGCCACGACGATGGCTGTGAAGCCGCTGGGCAGCGTGAAGTTGTTGCGTAAGTTCATGGTCTGGCTGGTGCTGCTGGCCTCGGTGTACCTCTTCATCCAGGTGCTCGGGAAGCCGGTGCAAGATCTGCCGCAGGAGGGCGTCTTCGGCTTCTGGCCGGCGGTGGACCTGGCCGCGGCGGGCGTTGTCTCGTTCGCTCCGCTGGCTGCCGATTACACCCGGCACTCCAAGTCGAACAAGGCCGCGTTCCTCGGATCGTCGCTCGGTTACGGGCTGGCCGCGGTCGCGTACTTCACGCTCGGCGTGCTGGCCGTCGCGACCCTGCAGACCGACAGCGAGGGCGTCATCACGGCCCTGGTCACGCTGCCCGCCGGGGCGATCGCGTTGTTCGTGCTGCTGGTCGACGAGGTGGACGAGGCCTACGCGAACGTCTACTCGACCACGATGACCGCGCACAACGTCATCGGCCACATCGACCGGCGCTGGATCTCGGTCGCGATCGGCGTCCTCGCGACCACGCTCGCGATGTTCGTTGACCTCGGCAACTACACGCAGTTCCTCTACCTGATCGGCTCGGTGTTCATCCCGCTGTTCGCGGTCGCGATCGCCGACTTCTTCGTGGTCAGCAAGATGAACTGGGACGTCTCGGACACCGCCCGCTTCCGCTGGCAGCCGGCCGTCGCCTGGTTGATCGGGTTCGTGACGTACCAGCTGGTGAACCCGGGCACGGTCAAGGGCTGGTCGGACTTCTGGGTGGACGTCCAGGCGCGGCTGCTCGACCTGGCCGGGACGGACGCCGTACCGGGCTGGCTGGGCGCGACGTACACCTCGATCGTGGTGTCGATGGTCGCCGCCGTACTGCTCGGCAAGATCGGCGCAAGGGCTGTTCGGGTCTGACCGAATAATACCGGCGCCTTTCGGGCCGGGCCGAAGATCAATAGCGGGACGTACGCCGGAAAAAGCATTCTCGAGGCATCGAAGGAAATACTCGAGAAGGAGGCGTTATGAACATTCGCAGGACGATCTTCAGCATCGCGGCCGGTGCCGCACTGACCGTCGGTGGTTTCGCGCTGCCGGCCGCGCAGGCGGTCGAGGCTCCGGTCGGTACGGCCGGCACGGTCCAGGCTGCCGACAACTGGCAGTACGTCGGTGACTTCTTCTGGCAGTCCGATTGCCACGCCGCCGGTGCCGCCGGTACCAAGTGGACCAAGTACAAGTGCGTCGACGGCAGCGCCTTCCCCGGTGACGACTACGAGCTCTGGGTCGTCTACAAGTAAGCCCCGGCCCCCAGCCGGAGGTGAAGGCCCCCACCCGCAATGGGTGGGGGTCTTCACCATGTTTTCCGACCACTCGCGGAAGGAAAACAGGTGGTTAGGCGCCGAGGAGGACGCGGCCGGTTGGGCCGATGGTGTGGTTGACGGCGGCGCCCACTCGGCGCGTGCTGATCAGGCCGGCTTGGTTGAGCACGCGTGCGTGTTCACTCGCCGAGGCGGGCGAGATTCCGACCCGTTGCGCGAGCTCGGTGGTCGAGCAACCGCCGAGCGAGATCGACCGCAAGACCGCTGCCCGCGTTCGACCCAGCAGACTCCCGAGTGCCTGCTCGGTGGCGGCCTTGGTCTCGGCAACGGGTTCCACGAACGGCCGGTGCCGAACCGGATATACCAGCACTGGTTGGAGATTCGGGTCCCGCAAGGTGATCGGATATCGCCAGCAGAAGTACGACGGGATCAGGCGCAGCCCACGCCCGTCCAGGTGCAGGTCTTGCGATCGGGCCCGGCCGAGGTCGACCTCAAGCACCGGCGAATTCCACGCCATGCCCTGGTTCAGCTCGGAGCTCAGACCGCCAAGACCGCGAGTCATGAAGGTCTTTGCCCGAGCATTGAGATCGTGGTCCACTTCCTGGCTGATCGTCGGCCAATAGGGCCGGATGTACGACCGGAAGTAGCCGCGCATCGCCCGCGCGAGCCGGTTCGGCCCGTCGGCGGCGAGCAGGCTGCCCGCCCACCGCGGAGTGTCGTCCAACCGCTCGAGGTCGGTCCGCAACCGGCCGCGATCCGTTCGGGCGAGCGCGTCCAGCCCGGCTCCGAGCCCATCCGCCGACTCCGGCGGGGTGAGGAAGTCCGGCGAATAGCCCGTCGCCGGCGCCAGCTCCAGCAGCCTGCGCTCCTGCTCACCGAGCCCGGACCGGACCCGTCGCCGCCACTTCCCGAACACCTGTGGAGCGTCGTCTGTCTGCAACTGGTGCAGGCTGAGCAACAGCTCCCAGAGTGGATCGGGTTTGGCCGCGAACGTCGTCCGCGCCACATCCTCACAGGTGAAATGGATCCTCAGTCCCATGGCGAACCCCCAGATTCCGCACCGGCACATTAAGGCGGAGAAATCACCGCCATCCATTTCACCGTAACCAGCGAGACGTCCAGGTCAGGACTTGGCGTGTTGCAATCCCGTCTCAGCGGAAACACGCAGCAGAAACAATTCGACCAGCATTGAATCTATTGCCGTTCGAGGTTCAGAAGAAAGGCTTTTGCTTCCAATCCACCCGCGTATCCGGTCAGCGCGCCACTCGCGCCGACCACCCGGTGGCAGGGCAGCAGTACGCAGACCGGGTTCGCGCCCAGCGCCGTACCGATGGCCCGGGCGGCCTTGGGGCGGTGCAGCTCGCGGGCCAGCTCGCCGTACGTCGTGGTGTGGCCGAACGAGGTGTACGTCGGGAGGTCGCCGAGCACCAACCGCTGGAACGGGGTTGCCAGCGCCAGGTCGACGTCCAGGTCGAACGCCTTCCGCCGTCCCGCGAGGTATTCGTCCAGCTGCCGGCGGACATCGTCAACAGCTGAAGGTTTGCGCAGTACGCGCGGTGAGATCGACCGGGCCAACCGGTTGGTCATCGTCTCCTCGTCCCCGAAGGAGCTCGCCACTACGCGGCCATGGGCGATGGCCAGCAGCATCGTGCCGATCGGGGTGTCGTGCAGCGCGTAGGAGACGTCGGAGTCGGGGAGCACCGGCGGGGCGCCGTACGCCGGGCCTGTCTGCAGTCGGTTCTCGAGTTCGGTCATTGGTCCAGTTCCTTGCGAAGGGTGGCGAGCGCGTCGCTGACGAGTCGTCGGGACGCGGCCGGGGTGGTGTCGAGGGCGGCGGCCACCGCCTTGTGATCGAGATCGGCGACGTACTTCAGCGTGACCGCCACCCGTTGCCGTTCGGGTAGCGCGCCGACGGCCTTCCAGAGATCCGGGTCCGGCCAGTCCGTCACGTCCGGGCCGGCGACGGTCAACGGGAAGTCGTCGTCCAACGGCGACTGTGGCCGTCGGGATCTGTGCAGGTCAGTCGCGCATCGGGCGGTGATGGTCAGCAGCCAGCTCCGCAGGTTCTTCGCGGAGGTGAGGCCGGGGTAGGCGTTGAGGGCCTTCTCCCAGGCTCGCTGGGCCACGTCGTCACCGTCGACGGGCCCGGCCAGTGCGCGGGCTAGGCGCGCCACGTCCCGCCAGTGCGCGTCGATCAGCGCCTGGAACGGTGGCAGCGCGTTCGGAGTTGGCATCACGTCAGTAGAACGCACGCAACGCCTGGCGTGTGAGTCCAAAAGCAGAGCAGCCGTCCCGGATCGCGAGATTGTCTAGTTATCGAGTCGACATTGATGAGAGAGTCGTTGACATGACAGGGACGAGCAAGGACCGCAGCCAGGTGCTGCCGCGGCTCGTCACGTCCTGGCTGACCCGTCGTCGCAACATCGACCAGATGCGGATCGCCAGCGCCCTCTGTCGCTGATCACCGGCACCACCTCTCTGCCTTTCTCCAAGCGGCACCCCTAGCCCGGGTACGCCGCCGATCAGCCCTGCCCACCTCGCTCCGTGGACGACCCCGAGGGAGATCCGTCATGTCCATTCAGGCCATCACGTCCGCCCGTTCCGCTCGCAAACAAGCCCGCAAACACACCCACACACCCGGTACGACGCACGCGCTGTCCGTCGTACCGGCTGAACCCACCGAACGCCCGGTGGACGCCGACGTCTATCGCAACGTCTTCCGCCGGCACGCCGCCGGAGTCGTCGTCATCACCGCCGACGCCGGGCACGGGCCGGTCGGATTCACCGCCACCTCGCTCGTCTCGGTGAGCCTGCTGCCCCCGCTGGTCTCGTTCGCGATCTCGACAACGGCGTCGAGCTGGCCGACCGTGCACGCCGCGAACAGCCTGGTGATCAACTTTCTCGACGCGGGCCAGACCGAACTGGCCGGGCGGTTCGCCACCAGCGGGATCGACCGCTTCGCCGAACCGACCCGCTGGTCCCGGCTGGACTCGGGCGAACCGGCCCTGGACGACGCCCCGAGCTTTCTGCTGGGACACGTCGAACACCGCTTCGGCGTCGGCGATCACCACATCATCGTGGCTCGGCTGGCCACGCATACCGAACGGCGCGAGCACGATCCGCTGCTCTACCACGACGGCCGGTACGCCACCACCGACCGTCCTTCCTGAAGGAGAACTCCCTTGCGTACAAGGATAATTCTGGCTGCCGCTCTCGCCTTCACGCCGGTTCTGGCCGGTTGTGGTAGCGACGCGGACGCGGCCGGTAACCTCGCGCCGGACGCACCGCTGCCGAGCGTCGTACCGGCCGGCACCAAGATCGTCGTCGGCGATCCCGCCACTCGCGTCGCGCTGCAACTGTCCGGGCAACTCGACAAGTTCACCGCGAAGATCGAATTCGCGAACCTCAGCGGTGGACCGCAGACCACCGAGGCGTTCCGGGCCAAGGCGCTGGACGTCGGTTCGGTGGCCGAGATCCCCCCGATCCACGCGACCTGGACCGGCTTGAAGGTGAAGATCGTCGCCTCGAAGTTCCGGCAGGACCCGATCAACCACCCGATCTACGAACTCGGCATCGCGCCCGGTGTCCACGTGAAGACGCTGGCGGACCTGAAGGGCAAGACGATCGCCTACAGCCCCGGTCAGGCGCAGGGCGCGTTGGTGCTCAAGGTGCTGAAGAAGGCCGGGCTGACCAAGGACGACGTCAAGCTGATCGAACTGCCGAGCACGGGTGACATCTACCCGAACGCCCTGGCCGCCAAGCAGGTCGAGGTCGCGCCGATCGGCGGCGTCTCGATCAAGCGGTATCTCGGCAAATACGGCAAGGACGGCGCGACCACCATCCGGCACGGCCTGCGCGACGACCCGGGCCACCTCTACGTACTGCAGTCCTCGCTCGAGGATCCGGCCAAGGCGGCCGCGATCCGGGAGTACGTCGCCGCTTGGGGTGTCGCCCAGGAGTGGATCGACAAGCACCCGAAGGAGTGGATCGAGGGGTATTACGTGAAGGACCAGGGCTTGTCTGCCGAGGATGGCCAGTGGCTCGTCGACAATGCCGGTCATCCGGACATCACGCCGGACTGGAGTGGCGCGATCAAACGGCACCAGGAGACGATCGAACTGCTCGCGCCTGAGACCGGCAATAAGGTGATCCCGGCAACCGACTTGTACGACCTTCGCTTCCAGACCGTCGCCGCCGACGCGATCAAGGCGGCCGGGAAATGAGCGCGACGACGTTGGTCGACGTTCGACGTCCGGTGGCTGCCATCCAACCTGCGGTCCGTCGGCGGAAGCGGCTCGGGCCGGGGAAGCCGATTCGCTTTGGAAGCTTTCTAGGACCCCTTGTTTTATTGGGGTTGTGGACCATCGGTTCCGCGACAGGGCTGCTCGATCCGCGAATTCTGTCGGCGCCGTGGACGGTAGTCACCACCACCGGTGAGCTGATCGCGGACGGCCGGTTGCAGTCCAACCTGCTCACCTCGACTCAGCGCGCGGTCGTTGGTCTCGGCCTCGGCATCATCCTCGGCACGGTGCTCGCGCTGGCGTCCGGGCTGAGCCGTTGGGGCGAGGCGCTGCTCGATGGACCGATCCAGATCAAGCGAGCCATTCCCGCGCTCGCGTTGCTGCCGCTGCTGATCCTTTGGCTCGGTATCGGCGAAACGATGAAGATCACCACGATCACCCTCGGCGTCTTCGTCCCGATCTATCTCCATACCCACAACGGTTTGCGGGCCATCGACAGCCGGTACGTCGAACTCGCGCAGACGGTCGGCCTGAGCCGGACCGAGTTCATCCGCAAGGTCGTGTTGCCGGGCGCGTTGCCGGGATTCCTGCTGGGCTTGAGGTTTGCCGTCACCGGCGCCTGGTTGTCGCTCGTGGTGGTCGAGCAGATCAACGCCACCAGCGGTATCGGCTACATGATGGAACTGGCCCGCACGTACGGGCAGACCGACGTGATCATCGTCGGCCTGGTCTTGTACGGAATTCTCGGACTGCTGTCCGACGGTACCGTCCGGTTGATCCAGAGGAGGGCATTGTCATGGCGACGCACACTGGCGGACTGACGGCGACTGTTGAGGTCGGCAATCTGGTACGACGGTACGGCGACCGCGTGGTGCTGGACGGGATTGATCTGCGCATCGCGCCGGGCGAGTTCGTCGCGCTGATCGGTAAGAGCGGCTCGGGCAAATCCACTTTGCTGCGGGCATTAGCCGGGCTCGATCACGAGGTCGAGGGCACGGGCGTGATCGATGTCCCGGGCAACGTTTCGGTCGTCTTCCAGGACTCTCGGTTGCTGCCTTGGGAGCGGGTGCTGAGCAACGTCACGCTCGGCCTTCGCTCCGCGGATGCCTCGCAGCGTGGGCGCGACAGCCTGGCCGAGGTCGGTCTGGCCGGGCGCGAGGATGCGTGGCCGAACGAGTTGTCTGGTGGCGAACAGCAACGAGTGGCGTTGGCCAGGTCGTTGGTCCGGGAGCCGGAATTGCTGCTGGCCGATGAGCCGTTCGGCGCGCTGGACGCGTTGACCCGGCTCAAGATGCACGTGTTGTTGCGCCGCCTTTGCGAGGCGCATCGGCCCGCGGTCCTCCTGGTCACCCACGACGTCGACGAGGCGATCGCGCTCGCCGACCGGGTGATCGTGCTGGACGAAGGCCGCGTCGTTGCCGAGGAGTCGGATGGAGACCGCAATCGCCTGCTTGAGGCTTTGGGAGTGACGGTATGACCTTGCATTTGAACGCATTCCTGATGAGCACCGGGCATCACGAGGCCTCGTGGCGGTTGGCCGAGAGCAATCCGGTCGCGAATACCGATATCGAGCACTATCGCGAATTGGCCCGCATCGCCGAACGCGGCAAACTCGACTCGATCTTCTTCGCGGATTCGCCGGTGCTCTGGAACGACGTCGGCAGGCGTCCGTCGGGATCGCTCGAGCCGACCGTCCTGCTCACCGCGATCGCGGCCGCGACGACGCATATCGGGCTGATCGCGACGGCCTCAACGACGTACAACGATCCCTATAACCTCGCGAGGCGGTTCGCGAGCGTCGACCACGTCAGCGGCGGTCGTGCCGGGTGGAACGTCGTCACCACGGCCGGGCCCGAGGCGGCGAAGAACTTCAACCTGGCGGATCAGCCCGCGCATGCCGAGCGGTACGACCGGGCGGCCGAATTCCTCGACGTGGCCCGCAAATTGTGGGACAGCTGGGCGGACAACGCGACGCTTGCCGACAAGGCCGAGGGGGTTTGGGGCGATAACGCGAAGGTCCAGCCGATCGACCACGTGGGAAGGCATTTCCAGGTCCGCGGGCCGTTGAACGTGCCGCGTTCGCCGCAGGGGCATCCGTTGATCGTGCAGGCCGGGTCGTCCGAGGACGGGAAGGGGCTGGCCGCTCGGTACGCGGAGGCGGTCTTCACGGCGCAACAGACGTTGGCGGATGCCCAGGAGTTCTACGCCGACCTCAAGCGCCGTACGGCGGCAGTGGGACGGGATCCGGCCGGGTTGAAGATCTTGCCCGGGATCGTGCCGGTCATCGGTGTCACCGAGGCGGAGGCGTTGCGGTTGGAGCGGGAGCTGGATGAGCTGATCAAGCCCGAGTACGCCCGGGCGCAGCTGGCCAAGACCCTGCGGGTGAAACCGGAGGACCTGCCGCTGGATCGACCCCTGCCGGCGGATCTGCCGGACGAGGACGAGATCGAGGGGGCGAAGAGCCGGTACACGCTGATCGTCACGCTTGCGCGCCGGGAGAACCTCACCGTGCGGCAGCTGATCGGCAGGCTCGGCGGTGGACGCGGTCATCGGACGTTCAGCGGTACGCCGGAGCAGGTGGCCGACGCGATCCAGGAGTGGTACGACGCGGGCGCCGCGGACGGGTTCAACATCATGCCTGCCGTCTTGCCGTCGGGGCTGAGCGCCTTTGTGGATCACGTGGTGCCGATCCTGCAGCGGCGCGGGCTCTTCCGGACGTCGTACGAGGGCACGACCTTGCGCGACCACTACGGCCTCCCGCGGCCAGCCGGCCGTACGACCGCTTTAGAGGAGGCCTCGGCCTGAAGTTATGACGGCCCCCAGGTTTTGCCCGGCGTGTCGAGGATCGGGCCGGAGGGCACTGGGGGCCGCCGTCATGCCAGAGTTATGCCATGGGTATTCGCCCGAGCGTTGTTGCTCACCGAGGCGCCAGTGAGATCAGTCCTGAGCACACGCTGGCCGCGTACCGCAAAGCGGTCGAGTTGGGCGCGGACGCACTGGAATGTGACATCCGGCTGACGGCCGACGGCCACCTGGTCTGCGTGCACGATCGCCGGATCGAGCGCACGTCGAACGGCAAGGGCGTGCTCTCCACGATGAACCTGGACGAACTGAACGAGTTCGACTGGGGCTCGTGGAAGCACCCCTGGGCCGAGCTCGATGACGAGGCCGAGCTGCCCGACCCCGACATGTCCCGGGTGCTCACGCTGGACCGGCTGCTCGCGATGGTGCGCGACAGCGGCCGCCCGATCGAGCTGGCGATCGAGACCAAGCACCCGACCCGGTATGCCGGTCTGGTCGAGCGCAAACTGATCGAGACGCTGGACCGTTTCGGCTGGGCGCATCCGAAACTCGGTTCGGAATCACCGGCCCGGGTGATGAGTTTCTCCTGGCTGTCGTTGCGCCGGATGCGCACGATGGCGCCGAGCCTGCGCACCGTCCTGCTGATGGAACGCATCCCGCTGCGGTTTCGCGACGGCTCGCTGCCGACCGGTGTCTCGCATGCCGGGCCGAGCCTGGAGCTGGTCGTCTCGCACCCCGAGTACGTCGCCCGCGCGCACGGTCACGGGCACCAGGTGCACGTCTGGACGGTGAATACCCCCGAAGACGTACGGCATTGTCATGAAATCGGTGTTGACGCGATCATCAGCGACCGTCCGGAGATGGCGGTCCAGACCGTCCGCGCGCTCAACGGCGTACCTCACTAGCTCGTCGTTCCGCCTGCTGGACCTGAGCCTGCGTCACCGGCGTAAGCGTTTTCACGCTGCAAAGTTGTCACGAAACGAATGCGCAGCGTAATTCGAGCGCTCAATTATCTGGGCATCTGTCTAAAGGTTCTGTTAAATCAGCGCATTGTCGGCAGAAATCATCACAGAATGTCAGTCAAACGTTTTCGCATGCCCCATCGTGGGAAGAAGTGCTACCGGAGCCATCCCGAAGTCCCTGCCTCGAAGAGGAGAACCCTGCGTGTCCTCCGTCGCTCTGCCTGCCGACGTCAGGTCGGTCGAGGTCGTGCTGCCGCACGACGTCTCGGCGGTCTCGGACGCACGCCGTGGACTGAACGATTACCTGCGCCGCTACGAGGTGCCGGTCGATCGCCGCGATGATGCGCGTCTGGTGCTGTCCGAGCTGCTGTCCAACGCCATTCGGTACGCGCCGCCGCTGTCCTCGGGTGATCTGCGGGTGAGCTGGTGGATCGATCCGCGCGGTATCCACATCGAGGTGACCGACGGCTGTGGCGAATCCGAGCCGCAGCACATCACCGGCGCCGACCCCGAAGCCCTCGGCGGCCGCGGCCTGGCCATCGTGACCGTGCTGACGTCCAGCTGGGGTGTCCGCCAGCGCGACGGCAGCCGCACCGTTTTCGCCGTCCTTCCGCACTGACGACCGTCGGCCGTTTGTTGTTAACGGTGGTCTAGCTGCAAGACTGCGGGGATGGGAAAGAAGTCGCGCCAGCGCGTTAAAACCTCGACCGTCACGCTCGACCCGGCCGACCTCGCCGATGTCGGGCCCCGGGAGCCCTGCCCGTGTGGCTCGGGCAAGCGCTTCAAGCAGTGCCATGGCAAGGAGCAGGCCCAGGCGGCGGACGTTTTTGTCGTCCGGCCGTTCGAAGGGCTGCCGTCGGAATGCGACCTGATCGCCTTCCGCGAGGTCGTCCCGGCCGCCACCGCCAAGGTCACGCTGACCGGTGAGCACGCCGACCGCCAGGTCACCCTCTGCACCTTGCTGCCGATGGCCATGCCCGGGCTGGTCCGCGACGACGGCTCGATCTGGATCGGGATGCAGGTGCACCACTCGACCGGTGACCCCAGCCGCGACCTCGGCCACGTGCTGACCGCCGCCCTGGCGACCGAGCCGGGCAACCCGGTGCAGACGCCGGACCTGCTCAAGGCCGGGCCGCGCTTGCAGGACCTGATCGACGTGAAGAAGCCGATCGAGATCACCGTGCACGACGGGTTCGACTTCTGGGTCGGCGAGAACGTGGAGGACCCGACCGGTGAGGTCGCCGCCGGGCTCGAGCGCGCGAACGCCGCCGCGGCCCCGACGGTTCGGCTCGAGAGCGTCGACGCGGCGTACTGGACGCAGATCGGCGATCGCTACTACCTGCGCTGGGTGATGCCGCACAGCGAGGACGTACTGCTCGACGCGCTGGCCCGGCTGCACGCGGCCGGTTCGTCCACGCTGGGTGACGGCACGCGTCTGATCGGGTCGTTCCGGGCGCTGGGTCTGCTCGCGCCGGTCTGGGAGCTGCCGGCTTCGTTGACGGCCGCTGATGTGGAGAAGCCGGCGGCGGAGTTCGCTGCGGCGCTGGAGAAGGCGCTCGCGGCCAAAACCGCGCTCACCGCCGAGGAGCGGGCGGCTCGGGCCGGCCTGGCGAACCGGCAGCTGACCATCCGGTAAGGCGTTTTCGCCTTGAGCATGACGAAGGGCCCGCGCTTGGGAGCGCGGGCCCTTGGTCTACGTGGACGGCCCAAGTCCTGCTGACGGGGGAGCAACAGGGCCTGGGCCTAGACACGTACAGTACTCAACTCGGCCGCTCGCAACAAGTCCCTCCGGCTCCGGAGTGTCATTTTCCTGAACCGGTTAGTCCGCTTCTGCTCAAGTGGTCAGTCCTGGGCTTTCCTTGAGCGCCTTTCGATCTGCTCTGTTGACTGCTCAGGGATGGGCCGCGGTCAGTGCAGCGGTTCGCGGGACACCGGGCAGGACATGCAGCGAGGGCCGCCACGACCCGAGCCGAGCTCCGAACCGGCGATCCGGATCACCTCGATACCGGCCTCCTCGAGGCGCGCGTTCGTCTCGACGGTCCGCTCGTACGCGATGCACACGCGCGGCGCCAGCGCCAAGGTGTTGTTGCCGTCATCCCACTGCTCGCGCTCGGCCGTGACCGGGTCGAGCCCGGTGTCGATCCGCCGCAACGTATCGATCCCGAGCGCCTTCGCGGCAGCCACCAGGAACGGCTCGGGCTCGGCGACATGCAACTGCTCGCCGTCGGCCGTGACCGCCAGCGCGCGCATCTCCTCGGCCATGTTCGGGTACATCAGCACGGCATCGACGTCCACCATCGTGCAGACGGTGTCGAGGTGCATGGTGGCTCGCTGTTGTGCGATCGGTACGGCGAGCACGGTGTGCGCGAGGTCTTTGGCGAACACCCGCCTGGCCAACCGCTCAACGCCAGCGGGCGTCGTACGCTCGCCAACTCCCACCGCGAGCACACCCGGACCGAGCGCGAGGACGTCGCCACCCTCGACGTGCTCGAGTTTGTGGTCGTAGATCCGCTCGACGCCCTTGAAGCGCGGGTGGAACGTGTAGATCAGCTCGGTCAGCTGGGTCTCGCGAGCGCGGGCCGGCATCGCCAGTGAAGTGACGGCGACCGAACTGCCGATCCAAACGCTCGAGTCCCTGGTGAACAACAGGTTCGGCAGTGGATCGATCAGGAAATCCTCGTGCGCAAGCAGGGATGTGACGAGTCCACCCGCATGTACCTCGTCGTTCCGCACGCCGGCCATTAGGGTCTCGGCCAATTCGGCTGGGTCTAGCGAACGGAGGTGCTGGCGCAAGTACTCCCGGAGGGTGTCGCCTAGGCGAAGGTCCTCGGTGGTGTCGTCGACGGCCTGCGCGCGAGCATCCGGATCGCCTAGCGCCTCGGTGAGCAACTGGCCCAGGTACAGCACCTCGACGTCCCGATCGCGAAGCGTCTGCGCGAACGCGTCGTGCTCGTCCTGCGCCCGCCCGACCCACGGAATCCCGTCGAACAGCAGCTTGTCGTTGTTCCGGGGAGTCAACCGCCGCAACTCGTTGCCCGGCCGATGCAGCACCACCGTACGAAGCGGTCCCACCTCGCTGTCGACCCCAAAAGTCCGACCCACGGCCCGTTCCTCTCCTAGACCCAACCCAACCAAGCTACGGCACCCAACGCCCCAACGGGCTCAACGCGGCATTTCCCCACCGCCGCCCTAGCGCCCACCTTCTGTCTGATTGTCCGACAATATACACGGGCCGGATCCGCTGTCGACCACTCGCGACAGAAAGGACGTACCGGGTGCGGTGTTGCGTCCACTCCAGACGACGCCTGGCTCAGCCAACCCGAAGCCGGAACAGCCTGAGGCAGGGATGTCGTTCGAAAGGAGGAAAACGGGGGAACGAAAGGACCGTAATCGGTATTCGGGGCGCGAAAAGAGGGTGATCGGCCGGTGAACAACTAGGCTGCGTTGCTGTGTCCGGTACCGAATCACGCCCCTCTGACCAGCCCTCGGAGTCTCGGGAATCAGCCGCGGCGGTCGCCTGCGTGATCCCGGCCAAGGATGAGGCGGAGCGGATCGCCGCGACGGTCGCGTCCGCCCGGCGGATCAACGGCGTCGACCTGGTCGTCGTGGTGGACGACGGCTCGTCGGACGACACCGCTGGAATCGCCGCCGAGGCGGGTGCCGTCGTGGTCCGCCACGAGACCAACCGGGGCAAGGCCGCCGCGATGGAAACCGGCGCGGGCACGGTCATCGAGCATGACGGAGACGTGCCGAGGCTCCTGCTGTTCCTGGACGCCGACCTCGGGGATACCGCCGTCGGCGCCGAGCCCTTGGTCGAGCCCGTGCGTTCGGGCGAGGCGGATATGGCCATCGGCACGTTGCCCGCGCAGGTCCGTCCCGATGGCAGCAAGGTCGGCGGACATGGGATCGTCGTGCGGCTGGCCCGGGCCGGGATCGAGCAGGCCACCGGTTGGACCGCTGCGCAGCCGCTTTCCGGACAGCGCTGCCTGACGCGGAAGGCGTTCCTGGCGGCCGTTCCGTTGGCCAGTGGTTTCGGGGTCGAGACGGCTCTGAGCATCGACCTCGGCCGGAAGGGCTTCCGCATCGTGGAGGTCCCCATCGACGTACGGCATCGTGCGACCGGGACAGACCTCAAGGGACAGTTGCACCGGGGGAAGCAGTTCCTGCACGTACGGCGAGCCTTGGCCGCGCGGAGGGCCTTACCGCCGCTGAAGGTGCTCCGATGAGTGCAGAGGTCACCACCTCCCCCAAACGCGCAAGGGCCAGACGTGACGGGCGACGGGCTATTGCCTGCTACCTGATCGCGACGGCCTTGATCGTGGCTACAGGACTTCTCGGCCCCTCTGTCGTCGTACTGACGCTCACTAACCGGCACGACTGGCTCCCGCCGTACTGGTTCGGCGAGAGCCCTAACGACTGGCTGGTCAGCGGTCTGATCTACGTCGCGCTGATCATCGCGGGATACGGCGTGTGGCTTGCCGTGCGGGCGTTGAAGAACGGCTGGGCGCCGCGGATCGACCGGCTGATCGCGCTCGGTATCGGCAGCACTGCCGCCGTCACGTTGGTGCCGCCGATGGCGTCGGGCGATGTGCTGATCTACGCGGCGTACGGGCGGATCATCTCGACCGGCGGCAATCCGTACCAGACCACGCCGGCCGACATCATGCGGCTCGGCTACGACCCGGTCATCATCGCGACCGAACGGCCTTGGCAGGGCGCGAAGAGCATCTACGGCCCGATCGCCACCTGGATCCAGTGGCTGTCGTCCGAGATCGGCGGCGACTCGGTCCACCTGACCGTGTGGATGCTGCAGATCTCGGTCGCGATCGGCCTCGTCGTCGGCGGTCTGCTGATGCTCAAGCTGATCGGCCCGGATCTCGAACGCCGCCGCCGGGTGCTGCTGCTCGGCCTGGCCAACCCGTTGCTGATCTGGACCGTCCTGGCCGGTGCGCACAACGAGTCGATCGCGGTGATGTTCGCCCTGATGGCCCTGGTGCTGCTCCGCCGGCACATCTTCCTCGCGGGCGTCATGCTCGGTATCGCGGGTTGTACCAAGCTGTCGATCGGGCTCATCGGTGTCGCGATGCTCTGGTCGCTGCGGGCCAATCACCGCAAGATGCTGCTGCTCTGCCTCGGCGCCGGTCTGACCATGATCGGGTTGTACTCGTTCGTCGGCCTGGAGGCTTTCCAGCAGGCGCGATCGCAGGGCTCGTTCATCTCGACCGGCACGCCGCACAAGGCGATCTTCAGCTTCTTCGACTTGTTCCTGCCGGGCGTGCTGGTCCGGACGATCATCGGTATCGCGTCCTGGGTCGGCCTGATCTTCGTGGCCAT
Organism: Kribbella sp. NBC_01245; assembly: GCF_036226525.1. Taxonomy (NCBI): domain Bacteria; kingdom Bacillati; phylum Actinomycetota; class Actinomycetes; order Propionibacteriales; family Kribbellaceae; genus Kribbella; species Kribbella sp. NBC_01245. The sequence continues at coordinate 5,528,611 of NZ_CP108487.1, read as the reverse complement.
CCTGATCTCGCAGGTCTTCCCGAAGTCGATCGTGCCGAAGGCCCACGAGGAGGACACCACTCCCGACGCGATCCGCTACACGGCCATCTACGCGATCGCCTGGCTGCTCACGTCGATGTACACCCTGCCCTGGTACGACCTGACCGCCTGGGTCGCGCTGGCCTGCCTGGCCGCCTCCCGGCTGGACCAGCTGATGATCGTCCGTACGGCGTCTCTGGCCATCGCGTACGTGCCCGGCCGCGATCCCCGGGCCCGGCAACTCGTCGGCGAGCTGTCCGGGTCGCTGGAGTGGTTCAGCGCCCGCCTGCGGGACACGATCAGCCCGATCGTCGAGTTGAGCCTGCTGATCGCGTTGATCATCTGGGCCCGGAAGCGCAACGCCCAGTGGTGGCCGTACGACTGGCCCAAGCGAGAGAAGACCGTAGATGCGTCTTGAAGCGGCGGGCCAGTACACGGCACCGCAAGACGAGCCGAACCACTTCGTCGAGCACCTGCGCCGCGAGGCGCTCTCTGTCGGGACGTACTCGATCCCGGCGGGTGGTGTGGACGACCAGCAGCCCCACCGCGAGGACGAGATCTACGTGGTCACCGCCGGCCGGGGCCAGCTGGAGACCGACAAGGGTCGTACGCCGGTTGGGCCGGGGGATGTGCTCTTCGTGGCGGCAGAGGAGTTCCACCGCTTCGTAGACATCACCGAAGACCTTGCCCTGCTGGTCTTCTTCGCCCCGGCCTACTCCGGTCGTTAGTTAGCCCAGAGGTCCTGAGCGGCTGCAACGGCTTGAGCCATCACTACCTTGACCGGACGGCCTAAAGCGGCAGCAGCCGTCACCACGTCCTCGTACTCGGGCTGCACGTTGACCACGTCCCCGCCGTAGCTTGCGATCTTCACGCTGACCTTCTGCCCGTCCACGTCGACGCTGCTGAAGGCGCGATCGGCCGCGTGCTTGGTGACGGTCGACTCGCGCATCCCGATCGCCGACGTCTCGGCCAGGATCACCCGCCGTACGGCGTTCGCCCGCGCGCCGGTGACCAGCACCGACAAGGTGTGCGCGGGCCGGCCCTTCTTCATCAGGATCGGCGTCAACCAGGCGTCGGACGCGCCCGCCTCGAGCAGTTTGGCCAGCACCTGCGGCCAGATTCGCGGATCCAGGTCGTCCACATTCGTCTCGTAGACCAAGTCGTACGCGGGCTGGTCGGCCGTCTCACCGAGCACCACGCGGACCACGTTCGGCACCTCGACCGGATCGCGGCCGCCCGCGCCGACGCCCGTACGCTCGATCCGCATCGGCGGGATCGCCCCGAAGTCGTCGGCCAGCGTGCCGAGCAACGCGGCCCCCGTCGGCGTGGTCATCTCGTACGGCGCCGCGCCGCCGGTGACCGGTGCGCCTGCCTCCGCGAGCACGGCGAGTACGGCGGGACCGGGCACGGGAATGCCGCCATGTTGACCGCGGACCTGGCGCCCACCGCCGAGCGAGATGGTCGACACGACGATCCGCCCGAGGCCTAGCGAAACAGCGGCGGCAGCGACTCCGACGATGTCCGCGATCGCGTCGAGCGCACCGACCTCGTGGAAGTGCACCTCATCCGGCGTGACCCCGTGGGCCGTCGCCTCCGCCCGCGCCAACCGCCCGAAGGTGTCCAGGGCGCGATCCCGTACGGCCGGTTCCAGCCCGGCCGCCTCGATCAGCGCCTGCACTTCCGCCCACCGCCGCGTCGGCGCGTGCGCGTGCTCGGCCTCGTCATGCCCGTGTCCGTGCCCATGACCATGGCCGTGTTCCCCAGAGTCGACGAACTCCGCGGGCCCTTCCGGATGAGCGGCGCCGTCGACCCGCACAGTGGCCTTGGTCGCGGTGATCTGATGCCGACTGACCCGGTCAATCGAAACGCTCAAGCTCGGATCCACCGCGGCCACGGCAGCGTTCACCGCGGCCAAATCGGCGCCGGCGTCGAGGAAGGCCCCGAGCAGCATGTCCCCCGAGGCCCCGGCCGCGCAGTCGATCCACGCGATCCTCACTGATCACCACCGGACACGCGCGGCTCGGCGCGACGGGCCACCCGGGCCGCGAAGACGCCGGCGCCGAAGCCGTTGTCGATGTTGACCACCGTCACGCCCGGCGCGCACGAGTTCAGCATGGCGAGCAACGCCGCCACCCCACCGAACGAGGCGCCGTAACCCACCGAGGTCGGCACGGCCACCAGCGGCACGCCGACCAGCCCGCCCACCACACTCGGCAAGGCGCCTTCCATCCCGGCCGCGACCACCAGGCAGTCGGCCGCGTCGAGCCGATGGCGCACGCCCATCACCCGATGCAGGCCCGAGACCCCGACGTCCGTCACCAGGTCGACGCCGGCACCGAAGACCCGCGCGGTGGTGGCCGCCTCGGCCGCGACGGGCGCGTCCGACGTACCGGCGGAGATCACCGCGACAGTGCCACGCGGAGTCGGCAGCTCGCCCAGTACGGCGGTGCGGCCGACCGGGTCGACCACGGCGCCGGGGAGGGCCGTGAGGACGGCGGCCTGCGCCTCGGGGGAGAGACGGGTGGCCAGTACGGGGGCGTCCGGGTGGACCTCGTGGAGGGTCCGCAGCAGCTCGACGATCTGCTCCGGCGTCTTGCCGGCGCCGTACACGACTTCGGCGTCACCTGTCCGTGACAGCCGGTCAGTATCGAGTTTCGCGTAACCGAGGTCGTGCACGCCCGGTTGGAGTTCCTGGTCATGTGTCACGTCGTGAATCTACGCGGCGTCCGAGATTCACGAGAAAGGGAGGCGAGTAGAAGCAGTGATCCGCCTAGATACGTCCGCACCGACGCCGGTAGCCCCTAAGCTGGCCGACGTGCCCGGAGTTCCGCCAGCCCGCTATGCCTTTCCTGGTCCGCATGGATCGTCGATCGAGGCTGTCCTGCGTACGTTGCCGGCCGCCCGCTCTGCCGACTTGCAGGCTCAGCCGACTGCCCGAGCCGCTCTGGACGCCGTACGGACTGGCGAGGCGGATGGGGCGCTGCTGCTGATCGAGACGGTCGACGGCGGCTCAGACCCGGCCACGTTGGACGCCCTCTCGTATGGCGACGCTGTCGTCATCACGCGGGAGGTGCTCGGACCGAACGGCACCAGGTTCATCCTGGTCTCCCGGCCCGGCGTACCGCTGCCGCCGACAGGAGACGACAAGAGCACGCTTGTCGTCTTCGGCGTACAGGGACGGCCGGGAGCTCTCAGGGCCATCCTGGACGAGTTCGCGCTCCGCGGGGTGGACGTCACCCGGCTGGACTCGCGGCCAACAGGACAGGCTCTAGGCCGCTACTGGTTCTCGTTCGACGTTGAGGGACACGTGGCGGACGCAAGGCTCGGTGAGGCTCTCATGGGCCTGCGACGGCTTGGAGTGGATATGCGATTCCTAGGCTCGTACCCCCGGGACAAGCAGAGCCCCAGCGACGTACACCGTAGTGATGTTGATTTCCTTGATGCCGAGCGCTGGCTAGGCCGGCTCCGCGACGGACGGATCTGACGTTGTCCCCGACTCTTGCCGGCTTGATCGGCCTCATCGCCCTGCTCGTCGCCACCTTGGCCCTGGTCTTCGCGATCCAGGCCCTGAAGGCACTGCGCAATCCCACCGCCGTACCGGCCCGGCACAAACCGGCCGAACAGCTGCCGCAAGCGACCCATCGGCAAACCCCGGGCACGCACGTCAAGCCCGGCGCGGCCGCGCTCACCGAACCGGAGAGGGCGGCCAAACCGCTCACCGTCAAGGACGACCTGCGCCAGCTGCACAAGGAGGTGGACGCCCTCCGCGGCGAGCTCGGGCACGCCCTGCGCCACCTGGCCGTCGTCCGGTACGACGCCTTCGGGGACGTGGGCGGTCGCCTGTCCTGGTCGACGGCCCTGCTGGACGACCTCGGCAACGGCGTGGTCCTCACCTCGATCAACGGCCGCAGCGACGCCCGGTCGTACGCCAAGGACGTACGCGAATTCGTCAGCGAGTCCAAGCTGTCGCCGGAGGAGGCCGAGGCGATCGAGCAGCTCCGCCTCAAGGTCCAACCGGCTACTACTTAGGCACTCGCACGATCAGCACACCCGGCTCCACCTGGGCGGTGATGTTGCGGCCCGGGCCGATGCCGTCGCCGTCGAGCTGCCGCTGTACGTCGACCGCGGCGACGATCTCGACGTGCTCCGCGGTGAATCGCTCCAGGTAGAGGTCGCTCTTCTTCTGCCGGGCGACCACCCGCAGAATCAGCCGGGGCCACTGCGTCACCCGGCGCGGAGCGATCAGCACCACGTCGATCAGGCCGTCGTCGGGACGTGCGTCCGGCAGCAGCGGGATGTTGGCCTGCAGCATGCCGACGTTACCGACCACCACGGTCCGGACGCGGCGCTCGATCGGCGGCCGGTCGTCGAGCGTGATCCGGACCCGCACGGACGGGTGGTTGATGTTCTTCGCGGCCGAGACGAGGTACGCCGTCCAGCCGAGCTGCTTCTTCAGCTGGGGCGGTGCGTCCGAGATGATCGCGGCATCCAGCCCGAGCCCGGCCATCACCGCGAACCGGGTGGTGTCCAGCCCGTCGCCGAACACCTCGACGAGGTCGATCCGCCGGTCCCGCCCGTCCAGGACGGCCTCCAGCGCCTCGTCCAGGTCGAGCGGGATGCCGAGGTTGCGGGCCAGCAGATTTCCGGTACCGGCCGGGATCACGCCGACCGGAATACCCGTGCGGCCCATGTACGCGCAGACCACCCGGACCGTACCGTCGCCACCCGCGACCAGCACCAAGTCGACCTCTTCCTCGACCGCGCGCTTGGCCATCGCGTGGCCCGCGTCGTCCTCCGTGGTCTCGAGCCAGACCGGATCAGCGAAACCGCGGACCTCCAGCGCCTTCCGCACCAGCCGCTGGAAGGCCAGCCGGTCGCCGACCTTGATCGGATTCACGATCACGGCCGCGCGCGGGGCGTCCTCCGTACTCTCCTCATCCGTCACCTTGCGTCGTCGCCTCCTCGGACGTGGCCGAAGCCCGAACGCTACCGAGGTGGTGGTCAGGATCGCCAGCCCCAGCGCCCAGCCACCGAGCACGTCAGACAGGTAGTGGACGTTGAGCAGGATCCTGTCCGCGGAGGCGAGCAGGACCACGGCGACGGCCGGCAACAGCACGAGTAGCCGGAACCGGCGCCGCCAGCCACGAACGGACGGCAGTACGACGCCGAGGGCGCCGGCCATCACGAAGGCCGCGGCCGCATGACCGGACACATAGGACAGGCTGTCGATCTCGACCAGGTGCGGTACCGGGCGCTCGCGGCCGAAGATGTGCTTGACCGCCTGGACCAGCCCGAGCTCGGCGCCGACGGAGATCAGCAGCCAGATCGTCAGGGCCCGCGCGCGGTGCCGCCACAGGTAGGCCGCGACGATGATGACCACAGCGCGTGACGTCCACGGCAGCACGATCGCGCCGAGCACCTGCCAGTAATCGACCCAGCTCGGATGCGCGATGCCCAGGTCGTACGCCCAGGCGGCGATCGACAGGTCCCAGCGGCGCAGCGGCGGCCATTCGAGGAAGACCAGCAGGGTGAGGAGGGTGAACGGCAACAGGCCCGTAGCGACCGAGAACACCCGGCCGAGATGCGTGGGTCTGTGGTTGTTCATCGATCCCCTCGATCGGTCGCCGGGTCATTGAGACCGCAGGCTGTTACCAGCCCATCATCTCGAAGTCGCTTCCACAGGCTGACACGCCCGATAGGCTCGACGTGTGACCGATGCCGCTGACAGCCCGATCCCACCCGATTCCGGACCCGCGGCAGGCTGGCGGCCCAAAGCCGTCGCCCTCGATATCGACGGCACCCTGATGGACTTCAACGAGCGGATCACCGACACGCTGCGTGATGCCGTCACCCGGACCGCGCGGCAGGTGCCGATCATCCTGGCCACCGGCCGGTCCTGGCACATGACCGAAACGGTGGCGCTCGAGCTCGGCCTCACCGAGGGGTTTGTTGTCTGTAGCAACGGTGCCCGCACGTTGCGTTATCCGTCGGGCGAGTTGCTGGACGAGCGGACCTTCGACCCCACCAGGGTGATCGCGTCGGTCCGGCAGCATGCCCCCACCGCGCTGATGGCGGTGGAAGAGCGGACGGCCGGTTATCGCGTGACCGGGCATTTCCCGCACGGCGACCTCGGTGGCGAGATCCGGGTGGTGAACGACGAACAGCTCGCGCCGGAACCCGTGACCCGCTTGATCATCCGCGACCCGGAGCAGTCCGAGGCGGACTTCGTTCAACTGGCCGAGCGGCTCGGTCTACATGGCGTCAGTTACGCCGTCGGCTGGACTGCCTGGCTGGACATCGCGCCCGAGGGGGTCGACAAGAGTGTCGGCCTGAAGGTGGCGCTGGCCGAGCTCGGCCTGGAGGCCGGTGACCTGCTCGCGATGGGCGATGGCCGCAACGACATCGAGATGCTGCAGTTCGCCGGGCTCGGAGTCGCGATGGGCTCCGCTCCCGACGAGGTCAAGCAGGCGGCCGATGAGACCACCAAATCGATTCAGGATGACGGCGCGGCCGCCATCCTGAATCGTTATTTCTAAGGCGTTCTAGGCGACGCGGGTGCTGCTGGCGGCCGGCTGGCGGGGCTGGTCGACAACTGCGTCGAAGGCGTCGAGAACGGCGGCGACCTCCGGCCGGCGCCGCGGCGCCTTGCTGGCCGGGCTCTGACCGCGACGGGCGCGGCGCAGATGGCGCTTGACGGTGGACAGCGAGCAACCGAGCCGCATGGCCAGCGATTCCAGGCTGTCGTTCGGGTACTGCGCGCGGAGTCGCAGCACTTCCTCGTGGCTGACCGGGCGGCGGGTGCCACGCGCACCGGCCAACTGGTCGAAGTCGTCGGCCTGCACTTCGACATCGAGCAGGTTGCGCATCGAACGACGTTGCGCGGCGGTGGTGCCGGCCACGAAGCCGCTGATGTCGTGCTCGGCGACGGCGTTGTACAGGCAGTCCGTGAGCAGCGGGCAGGATGCGCAAAGCGTCTTGGCTTCGCGGACGAGCTGTTCGTAACGCTCACGGGTCCGGCGGGCCGCCGATGCGGGAGGTGGTTCCTCCATCAGGCGGTGCTGGAAAATATCGGCGCGTGCACTGCAGGCGGTCATGGCCCCTTCCATAACGGAAGATGTGTCGACAGCTGCATGGGAGTCCCTGCTCCCCTGCCCGGCTAGGTTGGTGCTGTTGACAGTCATCGTTGCTCCCCAAGTTCCTGGACTTGTGTGAACGGACGGTGAATGAGCCCGAGCACCAGGTCCACTGGCTGATGGATCGACGACCTGTTGCCGACCCATCCTGTCGTCCCCCCTCCGGGGACACAGCGATCCATTTCTGTTGACGTCAGTCGATGCAGTTTGGTTGCACAGAAATCCAGATCGTTTCCCGACGGTGTTTATTGCTTGCGGGTCCGCACCAGATCTTCCGATCCAGAACAGCTGGTACGACGCGGTCGATACCGCGCTGGTTCCGCGCTGGCCAACGCATGAAATCACGGCCAAACCACTCGGCGCATGGGAACTTGTTGCCTTTGCAGCATCCTGCCGTAACGGTCTGGTGACGTTGTTCAAAACTCAACAATTAGGCGTAGAAACCGATATCTGGACACCCAAAAGCCTTACTTGTCAAGGTATTTAGTCCTGGTTGCAGGTTGCTGCAGGACGTCCAGATACGGTGAGCGTGTGCCTGACATCGCAGCAGTTCGTAGACCCCGCCTGGTCGCCTCCGATCTGGACGGCACGCTGGTCCGGAGCGACCAGTCCGTCGCTCCACGGACGAAGGCGGCGGTGCTGGCGGCACAAGAGGCAGGCGCCATCTTCGTCATGGTGACCGCCCGGCCGCCGCGCTGGATGCACGACCTCGCGGACCTCGTCGGCGCGCACGGCGTCGCGATCGTTGCCAACGGCGCCCTTCTGTACGACGTACAGAAGCGGGCCGTTTTGCGAACCAGGCTTATCGATCCGACCGTCGCACTCGATGTCGCCCAGGCGATCCGGGCCGGGATTCCCGACGTCCAGTTCGCGATCGAGCGGGCGGACTTATACGGGCAGGAGCCGCAGTACTACAACCGATGGCCTATTCCGGACAACACCTTGATCGCGGACCTGACCGAGCTGTTAGCTGAGCCGATGGCCAAACTGCTCGTCCGCCATCCGAGCTGGCACTCCGACGAGCTCCTGGTCGAGGTGGAGAAACTCACCGGCGGTCGCGTCACCGCGAGCCATTCCGGCGGGACCTCGCTGGTGGAGATCTCCGCGACCGGGGTTTCGAAGGCGTCGATGCTGGCCGATTTCGCCGCGGAACAAGGGATTTCGGCCGCCGAGTGCATCGCGTTCGGCGATTCCCTCAACGATCTGCCGATGCTCGCCTGGGCCGGTACGTCGTACGGCGTGGCGAACGCCCACCAGGCCGTGCTCGACCGGGTGGACGTCGTCTGTCCCTCGAATGACGACGACGGAGTGGCCGTCGTACTCGAAAAACTCTTCTCTGCTTGACGTCTTCTTTACAAATACATGCCGCTGCTGCCAGGGCCATCGGTCTGGCCCGGCTGCTGCGGCCCGGTTTGACCGGGGAACGGCTGCTGGCCGTCCTCATGCGTCGGCAGCACGCCCGGCGGTAGCGCGCGGCGCATCGACTCGAGCTGCTGGCGAGCCGCCATCTGCTGGGCGAACAAGGCCGTCTGGATGCCGTGGAACAGCCCTTCCAGCCAGCCGACCAGCTGGGCCTGCGCGATCCGCAGCTCGGCGTCGGTGGGCGTGCCGTCTTCGGTGAACGGCAGGCTGAGACGGTCGAGCTCCTCGACGAGCTCTGGCGCGAGGCCGGACTCGAGCTCCTTGATCGAGGCGGCGTGGATCGACTTCAGCCGCTGGCGCGAGGCCTCGTCGAGCGGTGCCGACTTCACCTCTTCCAGCAGCTGCCGGATCATGTTGCCGATCCGCATCACCTTGGCCGGCTGCTCGACCAGTTCGGTCACGGAGCGTGGCTCTTCGGAGTCGTCCTCGTCCTGGCGCGGCGGACCCTCGACGGCCATACCGTCCGGGCCGACGATCAGGAACTTGCCGTCCTCGGTTTGCGCTCCGGCCATCACCGGGCCCTGGTTCTCGTTCTCCGCCTCGCTCATAACGCCATCCTAGTGGCGGCCTGAGGCCGTCCTGGTTTGACCATCAGGGCTTCGCGCGGGAGCGGTGGCGGCGGACGGCGTCGCGGTTGGCGCAGGCGGGGCTGCAATAGCGCTGGCGGCCGGCCCGGGACATGTCGGCGTACACGTTCTCGCAGTCGTTGGTCGCGCATCGGCCGAGCCGGGTCATGCCGCGGCCGGCGAGGTGCAGCGCGCTGCCGGTGCTGATCAGGGTCGCGACCAGCCGGCCGACACCGACGGCGTCCGGGCGGTAGTGGATGTGCCAGCCATCGCCCGCGTGGTTCGTCAGCCGGGGATGCTCGGTGTACTTGGCGAGCATCGCGTTCACCAGCTCGACCCGGGTCGCGGGGTCCGGGCAGTCCACCACCTCGATCCACTCCGCCAGTACGGTCTTGATCTGTTCGAAGTCGTCGTCGGTGATCTGACGGTCCAGCACCAGCCGGCTCTCGACGCCACTGACGATGCAGATATCGCACAGTTCGTCGGCCGTGCTGAAGCCGCGATTGGCCAGATTGACCGCGAGCAGAACCGCGTCGGCGCCGTAAGGGTTGAGATGCACAATGCCATTACATCACGATGGACCCATGACCTCCGAAAATCAGCAGCACCGGCACCGCTGGATCGCCAGCTCGTCCCATCGAGTCAGCGAGGGGCTGGTCGTCTACCAGCGCTGCGACTGCGGCGAATGGCGCGTCACCAGCACCCCGGTTCACCCCGTGGTCCATCCCGAGATCGCCCGGATCCGTAAGTCCGCTTAGTTTTGCTCTTCCTTGACCGGATCTTCCTTGCCTTCCTCGGCGCGATCCCGTGCCTCGGAATCCCTTTGTTTCTGGCCTTCCCGCAGTTGTTTCAGTTCGCGACGACTCTGTCGGCCGAGGGCGAGCAACGCGAAGATGCCGAGGGCAACGATCGTCGCGATGATCGCACCGATCAGGCTGGCGCCACGGAAGGCGGGCGCGGTGACGTCGAGAATGCGCTCGCCCGCGTGTGCCGCCTTACCCCGGCCGAGCACGATGCCCAGGGTCATCAGGTTGGGCGTGGCCAGGGCCGCGGCGACGGTCAGGAAGATGACGCGGGTGGTCCACTCGACCCGGCGCAACGCCTGCCGCGCGATCACCAGTGGTACGAACGTGAAGACGATCCCGTAGAACAGACCCCACGCCGTACCGGCGCCGAAACGGCCGTCGACGAGATCGCCGACGCGTTGCGCCCACCAACGCGGCAGGAACGTCACGGCGACCACATACGCGAGGACCAGCAGTACGACGATTACCAGTCCAACGATCAGCCGTGACTTCCACGAGCGGCCGGCGGCAACGGGAGTCTCCTTCGACATAAGCCGAGCATGGCACGCCTATTCGGCTCTGCGCAGCATTGGAAGCCGTGAACGCGTCATGAGCCAGGCAAGTCCCGCAGCGAACAGCGGCACCAGTACGACGATCCCGAGCAACTGCAACCACGGCACGGCGAAGTACGGCGACCTGGTGAGCGTGCGAGTCGTGTAGCCAAGGAGCGCGCCAACCCCGACACCGAGCAGGCAGCCGATCTGACCGAGTAGCCAGGCTTGTGCGGCTGCGAAGTACCTACGGCGTCTCGGCTGGGCGCCAACGGCTGCAAGGGTTGCGAGGAGCGAATCCGCGCTGGGTAAGGGGCCGGACTGGCCGACGAGCACACCGTCGCGTAGGTAGACGACCCGGTCGGCCCAGGCCGCGTGACGGGCCTCGTGCGTGACCAGGACGACCGCGATTCCCTTGCTGTCACAGCGATCCCGGAGCAACTGCAGCACGGTCTCACCGGTTTCGGAGTCGAGCGCGCCGGTCGGTTCGTCGGCCAGCAACAGTTTGCGCTCACCGACGATGGCGCGGGCGATCGCGATCCGCTGCCGCTGGCCGCCGGACATCTCCTCGGGGAACCGCTCGGCCAGTTCGGCGATATCGACCTCGGCCAGCGCGCGCTCAGCCTGCTTACGCGCTTGGCGGGCGCGGACGCCGTCGAGTTCCAGGGGGAGAGCGACGTTCTCGACCGCGGTCAGGGCCGGGATCAGGTTGAAATCCTGGAAGACGACGCCGATCCGCCGTCGCCGCATGGCCGCCAACTCGGCCGCCGCGAGCGTCACCAGGTCGGTGCCCTCGACCAGGATCTCGCCACTGGTCGGCCGGTCGAGACCACCCGCGCACGTGAGCAGCGTCGACTTGCCGGAGCCCGAAGGCCCCATCACCGCGACCAGCTCACCCGCCGCGACGGCCAGATCCACGTTGTTCAACGCATGTACGGCGGTTGGGCCTTCGCCGTGTACCCGCGTCAAGGCCCGAACATCCAGCACCACGCTCATCGCCGTACCTGATCAGTCTTTTCAACGTGGTCAGCGGGGTCGGCGGTGGGGGTGGTGGCGGTGTGGCCGGATCGGCGGTGGCGCGACATCATCGCCTCGCAATGGTCGAGCCAGCGGATCTCGGCCTCGGCGGCGAAGATCATCGATTCCACCACCAGCTGCCAGGACCACTCGTCGGGCTTGGCCGAACGCTTCAGCCGGGTGAGTTCCTGCAGCGACGTCATCGTGGCAGCGCGCTGGTGCTGCACCACGGCCGCGACGTCGATCCCCGGTACGGTGAGCGCCAGCGCCAGCTTGATCGCCAGCTCATCGCGCGGCCGGTCCTCCCGCGCCACCGGCGTATCGAACCAGCCGGCCACCTCGGTCCGCCCGGCCTCGGTGATCTCGTACCGAACCTTGCCGTCCGCCTCGCCCGCGGGCCGCACCAGCCCATCGCGCTCCAGCCGGGTGAGCGTCGTATAGACCTGCCCGATATTCAACGGCCAGGTCGACCCGGTCGCCGCCTCGAACTCCCCGCGCAACTGATACCCGTACTTCGGCTCAGACCTCAACAACGCCAGCAGCCCAAATTTGATCGACATATACCGAGTATGCATACTCGGTATCCCCACCGTCAATGCCGTACGCCGGTGTCGACCATGCGACGAGTGGTCAGGGTTGCTGGAGGAGGCGGTGGACTAGTTGGGCGGTGGTGGTGTCGACGTCGTAGCGGCGGCCGGTGCCGGGGGTGAGTTGGTCGAGCATCAGGCCGTCGATCGCGAAGTGCAGTAGGCGGACCTCGTCGACGCCGCCGGGTAGGCCCGCCTGGACGTGGAACGAGACGTCGAGGTCGAAGTTGCGCTCAAGGGTCCGGTTGAGCACGTCGTTCAGCCCGGGTCGTCGGGTCGCTTCCAGGCGCAGTTCGAACAGCGCGAGGGTGAGCGACGGCTGGGCCAGCAGGCGCTCGACGATGTAGCGGACGTAGTCGACCACCAGGTCGACCGACGGCTTGCGCTCGGCCAGTGGCGCGAGCACGGTCTCGTCCGGCGCGAGTCGCTCGAAGATGCGCTCGCCGAGTGCGCCGAGCAGGTCGTCGCGGCTGCGGAAGTAGTTGGAGGTCGTGCCGGCCGGTACGGCGGCCGCGGCGTCGACCGCGCGATGGGTCAGACCGCGCGCGCCGGCCGCGGCGAGCACGGTCAGTCCTGCGTCGGCCAGCTGATTCCTGCGTTCCGGATTCCGGGGCATGGTTGACAAGGTAGCAGCTCATCCACTACAAATGTCGTCGTCAACCACGACACCTGTAGTTCTACACAAGGAGCTCTATTGCAGCCCGCAGCATTCGGCGCCACCGTGGTCACCTCCAAGCCCGCCGAGGTCGCCGCGTTCTACCAGCAGTACTTCGATCTCGAGATCACCATCGACCTGGGCTGGTTCATCTGCTTGCGCCGCGGCGACGCGTCCTGGGAGATCGCCATCTCCGAGCGCGGGCACGTCTCCGTCCCGGCCGCGGTCTCGGCCGTGACCGAGTCGTCCAACCTCTTCGGCTTCGTCGTCGATGACGTGGACGCGACGGCGAAGGCGCTCACCGATGGCGGTGTCGAGCTCACCACCGAGCCGGTCGACGAGGTGTGGGGCCAGCGGCACTTCTACGTCTGCGACCCCGAAGGCACCCACCTCGACGTGATCCAGCTGATCGCGCCCGACCCGGAGTGGCTGGCGGCGATGACCGCGGCTTCTACTACGGAGTGAGCAAGACCTTGCCGACGTGCGACGACTGCTCGAGGATCTCGTGAGCGGTCCGCACGTCGGCCAACGGCAGCACCTGGTGCACGATCGGTTGCACCTTCTTCGCCTCGACCAGCGGCCAGACATGGCCGGCCACCTCGGCGACGATCTCGCCCTTGTCCTGGACCGACCGGCTGCGCAGGGCCGTCGCGATCACCGATCCGCGACGGCTCAGCAGCCGGCCGAGGTCCAGCGTGCCCTTGGTGCCACCCTGCATGCCGATCACCACCAGGCGTCCGCCGTAGGCCAGTGACTTCACGTTGTCCTCGAGGTACTTCGCGCCGATGATGTCGAGGATGACGTCCGCGCCGGCCTTACCGGTCGCCTCCCGTACGACGTTCGCCCACTCCGCCTCGCGGTAGTTGATCGCCACGTCGGCGCCCAGGCGCGTACAGACCTCCATCTTGTCCTTCGTACCGACCGTGCAGAGCACCCGAACGCCATGCGCGACGGCGAGCTGGATGGCCATCGTGCCGATCCCTGAGCTGCCGCCGTGCACGAGCAGCGTCTCGCCGGGTTTGAGATGTGCCGTCATGAAGAGGTTCGACCAGACCGTCGCGGTCGCCTCCGGCAGGGCCGCCGCGCTGACCAGGTCGACCCCGTCCGGGATCGGCATCAGCTGGACGGCAGGCACGACCACCTTCTCGGCATAGCCGCCACCGGCCAGCAAGGCGCAGCACTCGTCGCCGACCTGCCAGTCCGTGACCTCCGCGCCGACGGCCGAGATCACGCCGGAGCACTCCATCCCGATCGTCTGCGGCGCACCCGGCGGCGGTGGGTAGAACCCCTGCCGCTGCAGCAGATCCGCCCGGTTCACCCCGGCGGCCGCCACGTCGATGACGACTTCGTCCACCGCCGGTAGCGGGGCCGGGATCTCGCCGATGGACATGACCTCGACGCCACCGGCGCCCTCACACACGACAGATCGCATACTGTCCACAGTACGGCGTGCTGGTCAGACCTGGTCGTCCAAGTCGGCCCACGTGTCGACGTCATCCCCGGCGCGGACGGGTTCCGACCACCCGAGCGCCAGCCCGGCGAACAGCTGCCGCACGGCCTTGTCCCGCGAATCGCCGAGCCGGTCGAGGGCGTCCACCAATGCCGTACGTCGATAAGCGGCCGCCAACCGCTGCTCCCGCCCAGAGCTGTCCCGCAACCCGAACCCGTCGAGGCCGTCGCGGAGACTCGTGACGAGGCGGTCGACGTGATGCGCCTCGAGCCAAGGCAGATCGCACGACACGACCACCACGATCGGCGCCTGCCCGAGGGGAACGGCCGCCGCGATCCCGGCGACGGGACCACCCAGCGGCGGGTCCTCGGTCGTCCACGCCACGGGCCGGACGGTCGGCCGCTCGGGCCCGACCACCACGGTGTGCTCGGCACTGGCGGTCGCGGTGAGCACGCGGTCGAGCAGGGTCACGCCCTCCAGCACCAGCCGGGCCTTGTCAGCCCCACCAAACCGGCTCGACCGCCCACCGGCCAGCACCACCGTGTCAAACCGCATACCCGCGATCTTCTCCCATTTCTCGGTCGCTTCCTGCCGTTCTGTGCCGCGAGTGGTCAAATCCTGTCCACGCGACGATTCGGTAGGAGCCAACCGGTTGGACAGGATTTGACCACTCGCGGCACAGAACTTGAGGCAGGTGGGGCACGATGGGGGCGTGAAGATCGCCGTGGTGCAGACCTCCAGTGGCCAGGACAAGAGCGCGAATATCGCAACCGTGCGGCACTGGATCGCGGCCGCCGCGGCGAAGGGTCCCGAGCTGGTCGTGCTGCCAGAGGCCGTGATGGCCGACTTCGCGGTGGAAGGCGGCTCGGTCGGCGCGTTGGCCGAACCGCTCGACGGCCCGTTCGTCACCGCCTTGAAGGAGGCCGCGCGCGAGCACGGCACGGCGATCATTGCCGGCATGTTCGAGACGAGCTGCGACGCGGCTCGCCCGCACAACACGCTGCTGGCCATCGGTGCCAACGGCAAGCTCCTCGGTGCGTACCGCAAGATCCACCTGTACGACGCGTTCGGCTACAAGGAGTCCGACCAGCTGACGCCGGGCGATGTCGAGCCGGTCGTGGTGGAGGTCGCCGGTCGCCGGTTCGGCCTGATGACGTGTTACGACCTTCGCTTCCCCGAGTTGTCCCGGGCCCTGGTCGATGCCGGCGCCGAGGTCCTCGTCGTACCGGCCGCCTGGGTGCGCGGCCCGCTCAAGGAGAAGCACTGGGAGACCCTGCTCACCGCACGCGCGATCGAGAACACCTGCTACGTCGCGGCCGCCGCGCAGAATGGCCGGAAGTACTCGGGCCTCAGCCAGGTCATCGACCCGCAGGGCGTGACGATCGCGGCCGTCGGTGAGGACGACGGGTTCGCCGTCGCCACCATCGACGCGGACCGGCTGAGCGAGATTCGCAAGCGCAATCCCTCGCTGCTGAACCGCCGCTTCACGGTGGTCGCCCGGTGATGGACTTCGACCTCAACCATCACGGCGATGTCGAGGTGGGCGAAGGACTGGTTGACCTCGCAGTCAACGTCCGAACCGGTACGCCGCCGCAGTGGTTGCTCGACGCGGTCACGGCCAGCCTGACCGACCTGGCCGCCTATCCCCGACAAGACGCGGCCATGGCGGCTGTAGCGGCTCGCCACGGTCTGAGCCCGGACAAGCTGCTGCTGACGGCCGGAGCGGCTGAGGCGTTCGTACTGATCGCGAGAGCCTTCCAACCGCGCCGGGCCGTAGTAGTTCATCCACAATTCACTGAGCCCGAGGCGGCTCTGAGGTCTGCGGGCCACTCTGTCGATCGGGTGATCCTGACAGCGGAGAAGGGTTTCCGGCTGGACCCGGCCGTCGTACCGGACGACGCGGACCTCGTGGTGATCGGCAACCCCACCAATCCGACGTCCGTCCTGCATGCGGCGGCGGACCTTCGGGCGCTCGCGAAGCCGGGCCGGGTGCTAGTGGTCGACGAGGCTTTCATGGACGCTGTACCGGGTGAACCGGAGTCCGTGCTGGGGGCGGAAATCCCCGGTCTGGTGGTGATCCGGAGCCTGACGAAAACGTGGGGATTGGCAGGTTTACGCGTCGGGTACCTGGTCGCCGAGCCCGGTCTGGTCGCTCGCCTCGCGGCGGTGCAACCGCACTGGCCGGTCTCGACCCCGGCGCTGGCCGCGGCGATTGCCTGTAGCAACGAGCAGGCGATGATCGCGGCGGCCGCGGCGGCCCAGGAGCTGGACCGGCAGCGGGCACATCTCGTCGCCGGGCTGGCCGAGGTGGACGGAGTGTCGACCTATGGCGTGGCGCGTGGGCCTTTCCTGTTGTTGCGGCTGGACGGAGCCGCGGCAGTGCGAACGGCCTTACGGGACGGGGGCTTCGCGGTTCGCCGCGGGGACACCTTTCCCGGCCTCGGGCCGGACTGGCTGCGAATCGCGGTCCGGCCGGAGGCCACCACCGACCTGTTCGTCAAGACATTGCGGGACATCCTCGGCTGATCCGCCACCAGGCCGTTGGTCGGTCGCAGCCTTCGGCGCCGGACCGAATAGTCACTCTGGAGAGGAGCAGCACCATGGGTCTGGACGACGACATGAACGCCTCGGCCGGAAGCGGTGAAGAGGGCCTTGCCGACGGTGGCGCGAGCCCCGGTACGCAGGATGGCGGTGCGGACAGCGGCGCTGACAGTGGTGCCGGCGGCAACGAATACGGCGGCGGCTCGGGCAGCAGCGAAAGCGGGCGCGAAGGCGGGAGCGAGTACGGCGGCTCCAGCGGCTCTGAAGGCGGTCTGGGCGGATCCGGCGGCGGAGAGGAGGGTACGGCGGACGGAGGCGCCGCACCCGGAATGTCCGACGGTGGTGCCGACAGCGGCGCCGACAGTGGTTCGTACGGCGGTTCCGAGGGCGGGTCTGAAGGCGGCTTCGGTGGTTCCGAGAGCGGCTCACAGGGCTCTGAAAGTTCTGAAGGCTCCGAAGGCGGATTCGGCGGCGGTTCCGGCGGTTCCGACGAAGAAGGTCTGGCCGACGGTGGTGCGAGCCCGCAGGGCCACGACGGTGGTGCTGACGGCGGCGCCGGTGCCGGCGAGCGGGGCGGCGAGTCGTCCGGAGAGGGTTCCAGCAGTTGGTGAGTCAACAGCCGGGCGTCGGGCGGCCGTTGGCAGGCTGCCCGGCGCTGCGGCGCTGCATCGCGGGTGATCCGGACAAGTTCGCCGCCGGCTTCTGGGGGCGGCGGGCACTTCTGTCACGCGCTGCGGATCTCCCGGCGCCGTTCACGGATCTGTTGACCCTGGACGATGTAGACGAGTTGCTGTCCCGTCATGGGTTGCGGACGCCGTTCCTGCGCATCGCCAAGAACGGTGAAGTCGTCGGCGACAAGCAGTTCAGTGGTCCGGGTGGTGTGGGCGCGGAGATCGGCGACCAGATCCGTGATGACAAGGTGGCGGCCCTGTTCGCCAGTGGACACACAGTGGTGCTTCAGGCGCTGCACCGCACTTGGGCGCCCCTGGTCGACTTCGCGACGGCTCTGGGGTCTGAGACCGGCCATCCGGTCCAGATCAACGCGTACATCACTCCGCCGGAATCCCAGGGCTTTGCCGCGCACTACGACGTGCACGACGTATTCGTCCTGCAGATTGCCGGAGAGAAGCACTGGACGATCCACGAGCCAGTGCACGCTGATCCGCTGCGGAACCAGCCCTGGACGGACCACGCCAAAGAAGTCGCCGCAGCCGCGAGGGACCATGCTCCAGTCATCGACGAGGTGCTGCGCCCAGGAGACGCGCTATACGTTCCACGCGGGTTCCTGCACTCCGCTAAGGCTTTAGGCGGGGTGAGCGGCCACCTGACAGTTGGCCTTCATACGTTGACGCGCTACCTCTTGGTGCAGGAGCTAGCCGCACTGGCCGCAGAGCGCGCTGAACTCCGCACAGCCCTTCCACTCGGTTTCGACCCGGGCGACCCGGAGCAACTCGCACCACACCTCAAGAACGTCGCAGCGCTCATTGCCGAGCATGCCCAGACGGCAACTCCCGACGACCTCGCGGCCCGCTTGCGGCGTCGTACGTGGTCAGGCAACCGTCCGGCACCTCTCGCGCCACTGGCTCATGCAGCGGCCATTGCCGGGATAGAGCCGGGTACGACGGTCCGGCTGCGCGCGGGGTTGCGGCATCGCGTTGTGCCGGGTGATCCCGTCTTGCTGCAGCTGCCCGATCGCACGCTCTCGCTGCCGGCAGCTACAGCCGAGGCGGTGTCGCGGCTCTGTAGTGGTGAGGAGCTCGCGATCTCCGAACTCCCGGGCTTGAGCGAGGAGGATCAGCTCGCGCTCGTGCATCGGTTGATGACCGAGGCTGTGCTGGTCGCCGGTAAACCGTGACCCAGTTGCCGTACCGGCCGGAGACGGGCTGCGCCGCCAACGCGCAGCTTCGTGGCGACGACCTGATGGCGACGGCTCCGCCTGCCCAACGCTGGCTCCTGATCGAGTGTCGCGAGGCGTGGCCGCGGCAAGCCCTTGCGGCATTGGGAGAACTTGCCGAGCCCGTTCGCGCCGCATGTGCCGAGATCGGGGCTAGGCCCGCACTGATTCGTAGGTATGGCCGCAGCGATCCCGCACAACCCCGGCGTTGGGGGCTGGTCGACAGCCGCCCAGGCCGCGAATCCACCCGGTGGGGCGAGCTGCGGTCCTACGCGGACCTACTCGACGTACTTGCTGGAAGTCGGCAAGGCGAGCCCAGCCCGGAACCGACGTACCTGGTGTGTACGCATGGGCGGCATGACCCGTGCTGCGCAGTGCAGGGCCGGCCGGTTGCGGCGACGTTGGCGACGGCGTATCCCGAGAGGACGTGGGAATGCAGTCACGTCGGCGGCGACCGCTTTGCGCCGAACCTGGTGGTGTTGCCGCACAGCCTTTACTACGGGCACTTCGCGGTGCTCGGGGCGCTTGACCTGGTTAGTTTGTACGACAAGCGCCTGCTGGCGCCGGAGTACTTCAGAGGTCGCAGTACGTTCTCACCGCCCGTGCAAGCGGCACAGCATTTTGCACTTGCCGCTGGCGCTTCGCACGAGGTAGAGCAGCTCAAACCCCTTGCAGTAAAGGGGATCGACGCAAACCGCTGGGAAGTCTCACTGGCCGGCGGGTACGTCGTACAGGTCTCTGCCCGGCTCGTGACGATAGAAGCGGCACTGACTTGTGGATCAACTGCACCCGGCCAAGCCCGCCACTTCGACCTCGAGCGACTAGTCAGTCCCTAAGACCCGGTCATCCCGGTGTGAGCCGTAGAACTCGGACTGCCGGGCCATGATGTCGCGCATCGGCGTGCCGCGCGGGACGCCGTACACGGTGCCGGGGAAGTCCAACTCGCGCTGCAGCGCCCACAACTCCTCATGGCGGTCTGGCGAGAACAACTGGGCAGGGTCACCTACTGCGATCCAGCCGATCGGTACGACCTGGCCGGGCTCTAGACGGGTGTTGACGTGCACGACGGCGTTGATCCGGATCTCGGCGCCACGGCCGGCGGTGGAACCTGGGAAGAGCGAGGCGCCCGTGGCGACGAATACCTCGTCATCGAGGGTGGCGCCGTTGACGTGGGCGTGGGGACCAACCAGGACGGAGTCGCCGATCAGCGCCGGGTGGTCGGCACGGCCACGGACTAGCGCGTTCTCCATCACCACGCTGTTGCGGCCGACCCGGACCTCGCCGTTCTCCGCCGTCAGCACTGCGCCGTGCAGGACGCGACTGTTCTCCCCGAGCACTACCGCGCCGCACAACACCGCGGAGGGTGCGACGTACGCCGACTCAGGGACGACTGGCCGTTGACCGCGATGTTCGAGCAACATCCACTTAGGTTAATCCGGGCGGCGGACGGCCTCGCTCGGGAGGACTCGTTCGAGGATCAGGATGGTGAGCCCCGCGAGGACGGCAAGGACGGAGATGCCGAGCCAGGGGAGTTCGGCGCGGCGATCGAAGAGCTGGGCGAAGAAGGCGGGCGCGATGGCTCCGGCCAGGGTGAAGGAGTACTGCCAGTAGGAGAGGTATTTCCCGCGGCCGATCTCGGGTGCCGCCGCGGCCGCGAGGGCGTTCGAGGTCGACGCGTGTAGGACGTCGGCCGAGGCGAAGATCAACGTGGCCAGCACCAACGCCGGCACGACCAGGGCGGTCGGGAGGTGTAGCAGCGACGCCATCACCAGACCCCAGATCGCCCAGAGTCCGGCGGCGACCACCAGCACATGGGTACGACGACGGTTCTCGGTAGCGCGGACGACCAGCGTCTGCCCGGTGGCGAGTACGACCGAGACCACCGCCATCAGGACGCCGACAAGCCATTCGGGTGCGGGCAGGGCCTCAGCGACGTACACGGGGAGTCCGACCGCGAGCATCATCATGCAGAGGGCGAGCACCGTGTTCGCGGCGATCAGGATCAGGAACGGGTGGTCGCGTCGCAGCAGCGGCGCCGGACCGCTTTCCGCGGCAGCCTTCGGATCGTGGTGGACGTGGATCCGGCTGAGCAGCAGTCCCGCGATGACGAAGCTGATCGCGTTGGCCGCCATCGCGACCAGGAACGGCGCGCTGCCCTCGAAACTCAGCAGGGAACCCGCCACCAGCGTGCCGAGGCCGAATCCGCCCGCCTGCATCATGCCGCTGAGGCCGAACCAGCGATCCCGATCGAGCGGCGTGGAGATGTCCGAGAGCAGGCTGAAGATCGACGACCAGAACACCCGCTGCCCCATCGACGCGACCAGCGCGCAGAGGAACAACACCCAGAGCGAACGGCCGAACAACAATCCGGCAAAGGCGACGGCCTGGGCGACCTGGGCGCCGATGACGAGATTGCGCGGGCCGATCCGGTCGATCACCACGCCGACCGCGGCCGGTGCGACCAGCGTGCAGAGGTTGGCCACGGACAGCGTCAGACCGGCGGTGCCGAGGGGGATGTCCGCGACCCGGGTGAAGAAGAGCAGCAACAAGGGCGCGGCGATACCGCCACCGAACGAGTCGATGGCCAGACCTGCGAGCAGTGGTACCCGGCCGCGGACATCCGGCAGACCGAGCGAGGTAGCGGTAGGCATCCGGCCGCCGAGGCTAGCAAGCCCTCGGCAGCCGGAGCCAACCGTTTACACCGTTGGAAGGGCCTGGACCGAGACATGCCGAAGCGGGCGCCACGCCACCACGGTCATGGCCGCCATCGCGACGAAGGCCAGCAGGAACGGCGCGGTCAGGCCGAACCGCTGCGCGAGCAGACCGCCCAGCAGCGTGCCGATCGCCGCGCCGCCGACCGAGGCCAGCAGGTAGACGCTGTTGACCCGGCCCATCAGCGCATCCGGCGTGACGAGCTGCCGGGTGGTCGTCGAGACCGTGCCCCAGACGACCGCGTGGACGCCGAACACGACCATGGTCAGACCCGCGATCCACGGCGACTGGGTGATCGCCAGGACCAGATGGGTCGCGGTCTCGATGACGAGCCCGGCGCGCAACAGCCCGAGCGTGCCGATGCGCGGTTCGAGCAGGTGGTAGACCGGCGTACCGGCCAAGGCCCCGATCGCGCCGACCGCGATCAACAGCCCGAACTGCTGCTCGGACAACCCGAGACGCTCCCGGGCGTACAACACCCAAGTTGCGAAGGCGGCGCCGAAGGTGACGTTCATGACCAGGATCGAGCCGGCCAACGTACGCACGCCAGGGTGATTCCACAGCCAGCGCACGCCTTCGCCGACCTGCTTCAAGAGGTGTACGTCGGACCGTTCCGTGGTGGCCGGCCGGACGGACAACCGCGCGATCAGGCCCGCCGCGACGACGTACGTCACTGCGTCGAAGACGAGCGGAATCCCCGCGCCGAGGGCGAACAGCAGTGCCCCGATCGGCGGACCACCGAGCTGGTTGACCACGGTGAACGTGGCGGACAGCCTTGCATTGGCTTGGCCGAGGTACTGCCGGGGGACAACCGTGACGTACAGCGCGCCGGCCGCGTTATCGGCGAGGGTCTCGGCCGTTCCGAGGAGGAACAGCGCGAGGTACACGGCCCAGAGTGGCGAGCTGCCGAGGAGTACGGCGGCACCG
Organism: Kribbella sp. NBC_01245; assembly: GCF_036226525.1. Classification (NCBI taxonomy): domain Bacteria; kingdom Bacillati; phylum Actinomycetota; class Actinomycetes; order Propionibacteriales; family Kribbellaceae; genus Kribbella; species Kribbella sp. NBC_01245. The sequence goes on along the minus strand of NZ_CP108487.1, from coordinate 5,506,353 downwards.
AGTGCGGCGAGGACCAGGCCGCGGATGAGGTCGACCGCGACGACCACTCGGCGGCGGTCGAGGCGATCGACCAAGGCCCCGCTGAGCAGCGCGAACAACAGCCAGGGCAGTTGCTGGACGAATACGGCCGTCGCGACCGCGGCCGGCTCAGCCGTGATCGAGGCGACCAGCAACGGACCGGCCGCGAGCAGGGCGCCGTCGCCGAGATTGCTGATCGTGGCGGCGGACCAGAGTTTGACGAAATCCCGGCCGAGTTCGGGCGGGCAAAGGATGCGAAGTACTCGCATGAGATGGCTCCAGTGGACAAGAGGGCACACGGACTCGCGGCACCCGCTCCCGGATGCCGCTGGTGCTCCCGATCCCTGCCCTAGCCGCTGGTTATTGCTGGGCGGACCGGAAGGTGTGGACCATGTCCGAGGACCGCTGACTCATCGGTCCCACCTCCTCTCACTGGCGGCAACCGGCCGCTGCCGGACACCCGGTTCGGACCCTATCGCCGCGCCCCTTCGGCGGCACTCGAATAACGCTCCCGAGCCAGCCCGCGGTTAAGCCCGGCCGCGCGGTATTCTCGACGCCGGCAGCCGGCCCGCCTCACCGAGGGCGGGTCGGGCCAGGAGAGTTCGCATAGTGGCCGAGTGCGCTGGTCTTGAAAACCGGTATGGCGGGTGACCGTCATCGTGGGTTCGAATCCCACACTCTCCGCACTTGAAGGCGGCAAAGCGCGTCTCTGACCCCCGACAGGGGCCCCTTCGGTCCACCCCCAGACCCCCAGATCCGCAGGTTGAGGGGTCGTCCCTCATGCCCTCGAGTCGCGCCTCCAGCAGAGTCCTTGTTGAGAGTTTCCGCTACTTCCGAAGGGCCAGTGGTCCTTCTACTCGACTGGGGGATGTATTCACATGAAACGAACGACTACCAGACTCACCGCCGCGGCTTTCCTTGCCGCCGCGGTACTCGGCCAACCACAGCTCGCCTCGGCGAACGCGATCGCGGGGCCGGCCTGCGACTTCAACGGCGATTCCCGTTCCGACCTGGCGGTGGGGGCGCCGGGCGAGAGCGTCGGCAACCTCGACAGCGCCGGCTCGGTCAACGTGCTCTACAGCTCGGGCTCGGGGGTGTCCACGGCCGGCAACGTGCTGATCAACCAGGACAATCCCGGCATCGTCGGAGTCGCGGAGCGCGGTGACGCTTTCGGGCACGCGAGTGCCTGCGGCGACTTCAACAACGACGGATTCGGTGACCTCGCCGTCGGCGTACCGCACGAAAGTGTCGAGGTCGCCACCGGCGACGTCTACGACGCCGGTGCGGTCAACATCTTCTACGGCTCGGCCATCGGACTCACCACGATCGGCAACCAGGTCTTCACCCAGTCCTCCCCGGGTATCCCGGACGTGGCTGAGCGGACCGACGAGTTCGGGTCAGCGGTCGCCGCGGGCGACTTCAACAACGATGGTCGCGACGACCTCGCCATCGGCGCGCCCACGGAGAACGTCAACGGATCCAATCAGGCCGGCAACGTGATCGTCCTGTACGGCAAGAGCGCCGGACTGTCGACCGATGGCAGCCAGAACTGGCACCAGGGTTCGGCCGGCATCGCCGGCGACGTCGAGGCCGGCGACAAATTCGGCAGCTCTTTGACCACCGGCGACTTCAACGACGACGGCCGGGCCGACCTGGTCGTCGGGTCCCCCGGCGACTCGATCACCGACCAGGCCGCCGCCGGTACGGTGAACGTCATTTACGGTTCGGCCGCGGGACTCGCGGCGACCGGCAATCAGATGTTGAACCAGTCGACCGCCGACATCCCAGGCAACTGGGAGAAGAACGACCTGTTCGGTCAGTCGGTCGCCGCCGGTGACTTCAACAACGACGGCCACGACGACCTCGCGGTGGGTGTGCCGGGCGAGGACGACGGTGACACTCCCGATGCCGGGGCCGTCAACGTCATCTACGGCTCTGCCAACGCCAACGGCCTGCAGGCCAACTGGAGTCAGATCTTCACCCGGGCAGGCATGCTGCTCGGCGGGGCGCCTGCCACGGGCGATCAGTTCGGCACCGCGCTCGCGACAGGCAACTTCAACGGCCAGGCCGGGGACGACCTGGCCATCGGTGCCCCCGGCACCATCGTCAACAGCAACGTCGCCGCCGGCCGGTTGACCGTGCTCTACGGCGGCCTGACCGGACTGTCTCCGCTGGTCAATCAGCAGATCAGCCAGGGCGTGAACAACGTGGAGGGTCTATCCGAAGCGGGCGACTACCTCGGCTACGCACTGGCCACGGGTGACTTCGACGGCAACGGCCGGGTCGACCTGGCCGCCGGTGCACCCGGCGAGGCCGTCGGCGACCAGTCGAGCGGCGGTGCGGTCAACGTGCTCTACGGCACCGCCGGGTTCCTCTCCACCAGCACCGATCAGATCTGGACGCAGGACAGCGTTGGGGTCCACGGTGTGTCGCAGGCCCACGACAGGTTCGGTGGCCCGGCGATGTCCGTCGGTGAGTACCGGATCGGCTTCAAGGCCGGCACCAAGGTGAAGGTGACCAACGACTTCCTCAAGCACGACCCGCTGGGACGGATCGACATGTCCGGCGTCCAGGCTGGACCGGACTACGAGATCGCGGCGGCGCGCAGCGGCGTGATCAAGTACATCGTGGACACCAACGCCGAGCCGACGGACGACGGCAACTACGTCTGGATCGAGCACGCAGACGGTGAGTGGAGCAAGTACAGCCACCTCAAGACCGGCTCGGTGACCAGCCGCGGCCACAAGGTCGGCGACTTCGTCACCGCCGGCACCGTGCTCGGGTTGGAGGGTGACGTCGGCATCGCCAGCGGCGACCACCTGCACTTCATGGTCTCGGTGCCCTACGACCTGGCCGACCCGATCACCTCCGGCGGCTTCGTGAAGGGCCTCGACCGCAACCCGGTTACCTGTGGCGTCCCCGGCAACGCGCTCTTCCGGGGCCAGACCTACACCGTCGTCGGGTGCTGACACCCGAACCTTGACGGCAGAGGGCCCCGAGCACAACGCTCGGGGCCCTCCGTCGTACGGACTTCAGCAGTAGGTCGGGGTCAGTTTGATGTACTCGACGGGTGTGAAGTCGATCTCGGTACCGGGAAACGTTCCTGCGTTCCAGCAGTGCAGCACGCGGCCGCTCGCGTCGAGCAACCTGGTCGAGGCAACTCCGGTCTGCGCCTCCATGATGGTTCCGGTACCGATCCAGTCGTACAGCCGGTACGTGTCATAAAAGACGAACTTGAAGTTGAGGTAGCCGTCGGCATGCCGCAAATAGGCGCAGAACTCGCCGGCTTCGCAGGACTCCGTGCGCTGGCTGTAGGTGACCGAAGTAGGCGCCGGGACCGTGAACGGCCACCATGCGCTCTGGGTCCGCGGCGCGGTGCCCGCCTGGGCCGGGACCGCGCCGACCATCAACACCGTCATTGCGAGCGCCGCACCCAGCGCCGATATTCGCTTCCGCCATTGCAAAGTCATCCAGGTTCCTGCCTTCTCGCTGGTGCCGCGGCCGATCCACGGATCCAGACATCAGATGCCAGGACTACCGAAGATGTTGCGTCTACGGTGGTGTGGATCGGATGACTTACAGGGGTGGGCATGAGCACAGACGGATTCGTTGTTCGGCCGCTGAGTGTGGATACGTGGGGTGCGTTTGCGCGGTTGGTGGAGGCGAACAACGGAGTGTGGGGTGGTTGTTGGTGCGTCGGGTTTCACCTCAAGTTGAAGGGGCGAACCGCGGAGCAGAACCGGGCGGATAAGGAACGGCTGGTGCGCGAAGGGGGTACGCACAACGCGTTGGTGTTCGACGGTGACGAATGCGTGGGGTGGTGCCAGTTCGGGTCGCCAACCGAGCTGCCGGAGGTCAAGAGCAAACGCCTGTACGAGATGGGGCTTACCGCGTTGCCGGACTGGCGGATCACGTGCTTCTTCACGGGTAAAGGGCTCCGCGGTCGCGGTGTCGCAAACTCCGCGCTGGATGGAGCGCTGGCGGAGATCGCGCGGCTCGGTGGTGGCACGGTTGAGGGTTATCCCGAAGAGACGGATGACCGGAAGGTGGCCGGTTCTTTCCTGCATACCGGACCGATGGCCGCGTTCGAGAACCACGGCTTCACTCGGACGCGTGCGATCTCCCCGCACCGCTGGGTCGTCACCCGAACCGTTGCGCCCATCTGACTAACGAGGAGCGGCCTAGCTCGGGGTGTCGGGCATGGGGGCTGCGACGACTTGGTCGCGGCCGGCGTCTTTGGCTGCGTAGGTTGCCGTGTCGGCGGCCAGCATCAGGGCGTCCATGGTGGTGCCGTTTTCGGGGTAGCTCGCGATGCCGATCGAGCAGGTGAGGTGTTCGAGTTGGACCGGCCCGGTAAGGCCTGTCACCGTGATGGTGAGGCCTGAGACCCGGTGGCGGATCCGTTCCGCGGTCTGTTTGGTTTCGGCCGGGCTGGTGGCCGGGAGCAGGATCGCGAATTCCTCGCCGCCGAGGCGACCCACGAGGTCGTCTGTGCGGACGTCGTCGCCGAGTGCGTCGGCCACAGCCTTGAGCGCTTCGTCGCCCGCGCGATGGCCGTGCGTATCGTTCACGGCTTTGAAGTGGTCCAGGTCGACGTACAGAACGCCGAGGCTGGAGCCGGTGCGCTTGGCCCGGTCGAATTCCTTGTTCGCCATTTCGAACCAGAACGCGGCATTGGCCAGACCGGTTTTGGGGTCCTTTTGGGCGGCGGTCTGGAACTGGCCGACCAGGAGGGCCCGGTGCAGTCCGAGAACAGTGAGCAGGAGAACGGTCACCGACCAGGGCTCGTGAATCAGCAGGGCGGCGATGGCAACCCCGAGTCCGAGAGACCCGGCCACGATGAGCTGGTCGGAGAGGCGGCCGAGTGCCTGTCCGGCGGGTGTGGTCGGGCTGGACAGCATGATCGCGCCGACCACGAGGGCGTAATTGACGAACCAGTACGTCAGGCCGGCGAGGGCGATCGCGACCAGGCCGAGTGGGCCGGACGGGTAGCCGGGGTAACCGGCCGGGCTGAGCGCGAACAGCACCAGGGCCGCGGCCGAGGTGGCCAGCACGATGGTGGCGGCGGAGAAGATCCAGCGGTACGGCGGTACTCGGCGCAGCCGGAACCACGAGTGCACGTACGTCGACATGATCAACACGACCGCTAGCGGGGGCGGCAACAGCAACGCTCCCGCGAACGTCCACATGCCTTTCAGGTTCGTGTACGGCACACCTTCGGCGCCCACTTCGCGCAGTCGCTCGATGCCTCGGGCCGCCTCGACGTGCACGGCGGACCCGACCGCCAGGATCGCCAGCCGGACCAAATCGGCGCTGTCGATGCCGACGAGCCGGATCGATACGCCGACGGCGCTCGCGGCGAGCAGGTCGACGGCCAGCACATACGCCAGCACGGCCGTGGGCACCGACCACACAGTCCACCGGGTTGGCGCCCAGGCCGAATCGGTACGACGACGCCGTCGCCGTACTCGCCATCGATGCCTGATACTCAAAAACGTAATACCCCGCCCCACAATCTCCCCGAGTTCCAGCGTAACTGGGGTATCACCAATTGTCATCGGATCCGGTGACGGGCTGCAGCGGGAGGAGGTGCCGCTATGCGTAACAACGACTGGCACTGACCCGCCTCCTCTCGCCTCAGCTGACGGATTCAGGTCATAGCAACACCCGGACCTGGCACGGCGCGGCACGCACGAACGTACCCACGTGCTGCGCAGGCCGCCGCCACGATCCCCAGCATTCCCGCTGCAGCGACCACCGTTGCAGGGGTCCATAGGTCTGCCGCGATACCGGCGACCAGGACCCCCACCCCTTGCGACACGATGAGCGCAGTGCGGGCCAGGCCGAACGCCTGGCCCCGCTGCGCGTCGGGTACCGATTGCACGAAGGCCGCATTCGCCACCAGTTGGTAGGCCGAAGAGAATCCCGACAGCGCCCACAGCCCGACCGTCATCCACAGGCCCGGCCGCAACGCACACGCCACCAGGGGCAGGCAGGACCCAATTGCCAGCCAGCTCATGAGCCTCAGCCGGGTTGCGGGCGGCTGTCGGGTCAGCACCAGCATTCCTACGACTTGGCCGGCCGGGTTGGCTGCCAGCAACACCCCGGCTGCCATTGCCCCGCCACCCACCTCCGCCGCGTACGGGATCGCGAGACCCTCGACAGTGATGTAGAAGCCGGAGATGCAGGCCAAGGCGACCAGGTAACGCAGACGGCGATCACGCCACACCAGCACGCTTCCCGCCGCTATCGCCGCCAGCCACGGTGGCCGCGCCGGGCCCGCGGTGAGCGCGTGCTCGCGGGTGCCTACCCACACGAACAGGGCCGACAACCCGAAGGTGCCGGCGTCAATAAGGAGAGCCTGGCTCACGCCAAGACCCGCCACGATGGTGCCTCCAGCGACGAACCCCAGTAATTGCGCGGCCTGCGAGGTCACGTTCGATACCGAACTGCCCAGCACGTACCGGTCGCCGGTCAGGATCGTCGCCAACTGCGCGGCACGAGCCGCCGAAAACGGTGACGCGAACAGCTGCACCACGAACAGCACCACGCACAACAACCACAACGGCAGCCCAGGAATCGCCATCACCGCGACCAGCCCCACCCGGGCCAGATCGCACACCACCATCACCAGTCGCCGCGAGTACCTGTCGGCGAACCCCGACAACAGCGGCCCGCCGATCAGGTCGGGCAAAAAGGTCAACGCGTACGTCAGCGCAGACCAACCGGCCGACCCAGTACGGTCGAACACCAGCACTGCCAACGCGACCCGCGCCAACTGATCGCCCGCCACCGAGGCAAGCTGCGCGGCCCACAACGCCCTGAACTCCCCAACAGCGAAGACCTCCCGATACGCCACCGGCGCAGAATCACCGGCCGCATCGGCCGCCTCGGAGCGGGTCATGCCCACACGCTATCCACAACCACCGCCCCCCGCTCCGCCCCGCGTTGCGCACCGCAGTACCCAAGCGCCCAAGCGTCCAGCGGAGGCCGACGCGGCCGGTACGGCTAGAGGTGCTTTGAGAAGGCGCGGTTGATCTCCCGGCGTCCCTGAACGTAGGACGGGATCGATCGGTAGCCGGCAAGCGAGTAGAGATGTATGGCGGCGGTGTTGAGTGAGCCCGTCTCCAGGATCATCTGCGTCAATCCGCGCGCAACGGCAGCTAGCTCGAGCTCGCGCAAGATTCCCCATCCGACGCCCAGACCCCGCCATCGTGGGCTGACGAACATCTTCCGGACCTCGCCGACGCCCGCACACGAGTCATAGGTGCGATAACCGCCGCAGCCGACTGCCAAACCCTGAGCCGTTGAGGCCAATAAGAAAAGGCCTTCCGGGGCGAGGTAGCGATCGACGTGATCGTCCGCAGGATGGTCAGCGAATCCGTACGTGGCCAACTGCTCGGCATACAAGTCGTGGAGCAAGTGCTGGGCTGCCGGGTCGTCGAACCGGCAGGCTGTCAGCTGCACGTGCGGTCAGTGGCGGTGGTGGGGTTGGAAGAACTGCCACATGAGGGTGAAGGCGTGGATCTCTTTGGTGGCGCTGGAGTCGGTGGGGCTGCCGGGCCAGCTATGGGTGCCGCCGGCAACTTTGTAGAGGACGACTTCTGCGTGGCCGTCGCATCGGGTGTACGTCAGACGGGTGACGTGTGCGGAGACCTGGGTAATGGTCGGACCGGTCTTGCAGTCGTTGAGGTGGGCCCAGGTCTGGACCGCCAGTGGCGTCGAGTAGCCCCAGCGCAGGTCGGTTGCCCTGCCCTGGTACGGATTGACGGTGTCCGCGTCCCCGTGGAAGGTGATGACGGGGACGGGCTGGCGCGGTGCGCAGCTCTGCAGTTCGGCGAACATCGGATCGAGTGGAGACGGGCGGCCTGCGCGTAGTCCGGCGCTGGCGCCCAGCGCGGCGATCTTGTCCGGACGGGCGCAGGCATAGGCGGACGCCATCCGGGCGCCGCCGGAGTGCCCGGTGATGTAGACGCGCGACGTGTCGACGCACGCAACCGTCGTCAGGTGCTCGATCACCTTGGTCAGGTAGGCGATGTCGTCACGAGCATCCGGTGGGGGATAGCTGCCGGCGGTGGTTGGTACGCCGGGCACGTTCCAGAACCAGATCTGGTTCGGGTTGGGAGTCGCGGCCGGGAGGTTGCCGTTGGGCTGGACGGTGATGAACCCGGCTTGGTCGCCGACCGGCTCGAGACCGGAGTACGCCGCTTGCTGGTCGGCGTTTCCGTTGCTGTAGTGCAGGTTCAGCACCATGGGCAGGGTTTGTCGGGCCGCTGCGCCGTTCGGGACATGCACCCGAACGGGATAGGTGGCGCCTTGGAAGGGGACCTGGATCGTCTGTGTCCCAGGCGGAAGCTGACGCACACAAGCTGTGGCTGCCTGGTCTTCCACCGGTACGGCGCCGGCCGGGCTGACGAAGGGCGGCAGCAGCAGTGCAACAAGCGCGACGGGCACACCACGAACTCTCATCAGACCTCCACCTGGGCGGGGAATCCGGGCATAACGCACTGGCCGACGGGTCACCAAGGGACCGTCGTCGCGGAGCCGGACTTTGTGCACCTACTGAATAGTCGGTAGGTAAGTTGGTCGTCAAGACCTCGCGCTGCAATGAAGTGGATTCAGGCGGTGATCGCGGCGATCAGTTTGCGCACCAGCGCGCCCATGTCGACGGCGTCGGGGTCGTAGAGCCACTGGATCTGCAGGCCGTCCATCACCGCGATGATCAGGGTCGCCATCTCCTGCGGGTCGAGGCTGCTGCCGCGCTGGTCCTCGCCGGTCTGGCTGATCCGGATCTCGTCGGCGATCATCGCCCGCAGGCCGTCGTACCGGGACCGGAAGTAGTCCTGCGCCGGGTGCTCGTCGGTGACGCCTTCGGCCGACAGGACGACGTACAGCTGAGTCAGACCGGGCCGACGGCTATTGCGGTCGGCCGTGACTGCGAGGTGGTCGAGAAAAGCGTTGCCACGCGGCCGTTCCGGGTCGTTGACCTCGGCGATCTCGGAGGCGTCGCGGTGGGCCAGCAGCTCGGTCAGCAGTTGGTCCTTGGTGCCGAAGTGGTGCAGCAGTCCGGCGGGGGTGATGCCGGCGGCCGCGGCGACTTCCTGCAGCGAGGATTTGTGGAAGCCCTTGGTCGCGAACGTCGCTGACGCCGCCGTCAGGATCTCGCGCCGGCGTGACGCGGTACGTTCCGCGTTGGTCCGTCGTCTTGGCGTTGCATGGTCGGGCGTTTCCGACTCGTCACTCGCCATGCATGCCGCCTGTCATGACCGACCATGCTACGGGAATCGCGTCAGCCGGCAGGTCTTCACAGAAGCCCGGTTGCGACGTCTTGACACCCGGAGGTCGCGACGGCACTGTGAATCTCCACTTAGTTCACGACCAAGAAAAAGCCTCCGAGTCGGCCCGCTGCCCACCTGTGAACACGATCTGTTCCGGTGTGCGGTCGTCGCCTGCCTACTCGCGGCCAGGTCATCAGTGGTCTGCGCGCGACCACCTTCAACCTCGTCCCTGCACGTGGTCCTCCTGACGTTCCACGAAAGAGATGGCTGACAGATGAGACGATCCGCCCTGCTCTGTGCCACTGCGGCAATAGCCGCGGGACTCACGGCCCCTGCCAACGCCACGACCGCCACGGATTCGGCCGCGGCCGCTGTTGCCGCGCAAGTCTGGGTCACCACTCCGGACGCCGGCAAATTGCTTGCGCGACAAGCCGACGTTCAATTCGGAAATGCGACCAGCGGTACGACGATCGACGTTTCCGCCTCCTCCGTTTACCAGACGATGGACGGTTTCGGCGCGGCCTTCACCGACTCCTCCACTTGGCTGGCGTGGAACAAAATGAATACCAGCCAGCGCGATGCCATGATGAACAAGCTGTTCGATCGAAGCACCGGGATCGGCCTGAGCCTGTTGAGGCAGCCGATGGGCGCCAGTGATTTCACCGCCAATAGCGCCGACTACACGTACGACGACACGTGCTGCGACTTGAACGATTTCTCCATCGCGTACGACAAGACCTACACCATCCCAGTGCTCAAAGCCGCCAAATCCCGCAACCCCGGGCTGAAGATCATCGGAACGCCTTGGTCGCCACCGGCCTGGATGAAAACCAACAACTCGCTCAATGGCGGCCGATTGCGCACGGATCGCTATGCCGACTTCGCGAACTATTTCGTGAAATACACCCAGGCGTACGCCGCTGAAGGTCTGCCGATCTACGCGGTGACGCTACAGAACGAGCCGCACCACGAGGCGTCGTACCCGTCGATGCGGATGGAACCCGACGAGCAGGCCGCGGTCGCCAAGTTCAACCTCGGGCCGGCGTTCGCCGCAGCCGTCGTTCCCGCCAAGATCATCGCGTGGGACCACAACTGGAATGAACCGAATTACCCGATCAGCGTGCTCAACGACGCGGCCGCCAAGCAGTACATCGCCGGATCCGCGTTCCACTGTTATGCCGGTGAGCCCGGTGCTCAGACCACCGTTCACAACGCACATCCCGATCGCGATATCTGGTTCACCGAATGCTCAGGCGGCAACTGGGCAACGGATTTCGGCGCGAACCTGAAGTGGAATACGCAGAACCTGGTCATCGGTGCCACCAGGAACTGGGCCAAGGGCGTGACGTTGTGGAACATGGCGCTGGACCAGAACAGCGGCCCCACCAACGGCGGCTGCGCCGACTGCCGCGGCGTCGTCACGATCGACTCGAACAACGGAAACGTCAGCTACAACGTCGAGTACTACGTGCTCGGCCACGCGAGCAAGTTCGTTCTGCCTGGTGCTCAACGAATCAGCTCCACCACCTTCGCGGGTGACGTCGAGTCTGTTGCCTTCCGCAACCCTGACGGCTCGATCGCCTTGATCGCGTTGAATGCGGGATCTGCCAGCAAGACGTTCACGGTCCGCTCAAACGGCCAGTCGTTCAACTACACGCTTCCGGCCGGCGCTGTCGCCACGTACACCTGGACACCCGAGGCGGTCGCTCCTGGTCCGATCGACGCCGCAGCCTGGTATCAGGTGGTCAACGCGAACAGTGGCAAGTGTGTGGACGCGGCAGACCACGGAACCAGCAACGGCACCGCTGTCCAGCAGTGGGCCTGCGGATCGGCACAGGCCGATCAGCAGTGGCAGTTCCGCCCGACCAGCGACGGCTACTACAAGGCGGTGAGCCGGGGTGGAGCCGTCGTGTGGGACGTCGTCGGCGGCTCGGGAGCCCTCACCGCCGGGACGAAGGTCCAACTGTGGACCGATGCCGGCGGCACCAACCAGCAGTGGAAACCAGTACCGGCCGGTGACGGCTATACCTTCCAGGCCCGCCACAGCGGCCAGTGCCTGGACGTCACGGACGCCTCCACCAGTGACGGCGCCCGGCTCCAGCAATGGACCTGCACCGGAGGCACTGCCCAAACCTTCAGACTCGTACCTCAACCCTGACTGGCCCAACGCCCCTTCTGCAGGAAGCTGCAGAAGGGGTAACGGGGCTCAGATAGCGGTCGATACGCAGGGCATCGCCCTCATCCGTCTGCTGTCGAAATGAGTCTGGGGAGCCATGTCACGCCGATTACCCGCGCTGTTCTGCGCACTAGCCGTGTTCGCCGGTCTGTTGGCCGGCCCAACTGCCACAGCCACGACCAACACCACCCAAGCGACCACCGAAGCGGCGAGTACGCCGACGACCGGAGCCGGGCAGTACGTGCCGTTGGCCGCGGCCGTGCGGCTGCTCGACACCGGTGCCGCGAACGGCGTACCGACCTCGACACCCGTGCCCGCACAGGGCACGGTCACGACCAAGTTCACCGGCCGCGGCGGTATTCCCGCGACCGGCGTGACCGGCCTGGTGGCGAATATCGTCGTGGTCGGCGCGACCGCCACCGGTGCGTTGCCCGCCTGGCCGACCGGGGAGACCCGGCCCGGCGTATCGACCGTCATCTTCACGGGCGGCGCCACGTACGCGGCCTCCGCCAGCGTGCTCCGCTTGAACTCGAGCGGCCAGGCGAGCTTCTACAACACCAGCTCCGGCACGTTACGGCTCATCGTCGACATCTCCGGCTACTTCACCGACGCCAGCGCGATGACGGCGGGCACCAGATTCGTACCGTTGAAGCAGACTCGTGCGCTGGACACCCGCAACAAGATCGGCGTACCGACGACCACCCCGGTCGCGGCGAACGGCTCGGTGACGTTCGACCTGGCTGGTAAAGCCGGCCTACCCGCGGCTGCCGCGATCTCGGCCGTGGTCGCCAACATCACCGCCGTATCGCCGACCGCGAACGGCGGCTGGATCGCCTATCCGGCGGGTAGCACGCGCCCAGGTACCTCCAACGGAAACTTCGTGGCGAGCCGCAACAAGACCAACAGCGCGGTCGCGCGGCTGTCCGCGGACGGCAAGCTGACGATCTTCAACGCCGGCAGCGGCACGACGCACTACATCCTCGACGTCGCCGGCTACTACACGCCTGCCGGCAACAGTGCTGCCAAGTCGATGCGGGTGGTGCCGGTCTCACCGCGGCGCGTGTACGACAGTGGCGCCACCCTCGTCCCGGCCGGAACCACCCGCACGGTCAAGGTCGCCGGCCTGGCAGGCGTTCCGGCGACCGGCCTCGGCATGGTCGCCCTGCACGTGATCGCGAACGGCACCGGCACCACCGGCGAGATCCTCGCCTACCCGGCCGGTGAGGCGAAACCGGTCGGCGTCACCGACATCGTGTCACCGGCCTCCTCGAACGGGTTCAACCTGCTGTGGACGCGGACCAACGCCGCCGGCGAGGTCACCATCAGCAACGGGACGAACCAGGGCGCCCATCTCTACGCGGACGTCCAGGCCTACGCACTGCAGCCGAAAATCGCCGCCGCGCCCACCGGCGTACAGGCCGTGCCGGGCGACAAGTCGGTGACGGTCACCTGGCAACCGCCAACGGACACAGGCGATCTGCCGGTCGCGAGCTATCGCGTCGTGTCCACCCCCGACGAGCTCGCCATCTCCTCGACGACGAATTCGGCGACCTTCACCAACCTGCCGAACGGCGCGCCCTATTCGTTCCGCGTGGCCACGGTGAACGCCGCCGGCACCTCCGCGTACTCGGCTGACACCGAGCAGGTCATCCCCGCGGCACCGGCGCCACCCGGCAAGCCGTTCATCACCGGCGTCACGCCTCGCAACAACGCGGCCGTGGTGACTTGGACGGCCCCACCCGATGGCGCCGGCAGCGTTACGTCGTACGAGGTGTCGACAGGCGGTACGCCGGTCACGGTCGCGGGCGATGTCCGGACGGCGGAGGTACCCGGCCTGGCGAACGGTACGACGTACAGCGTCACTGTGAAGGCCATCAACGGCAATGGCAGCCAGGCCTCGGATCCGGTGCAGGTGACGCCGGAATTGGGACGCGCGCCGCATAAGCCGATGCTCAACTCGGTCGTCGCACTCAACGGCCGGGTCGACCTGCAATGGGTCGAGCCCGCCGACGGTGGATCCGACATCACCGGCTATGAGATCGTCGCGAACCCGGGCGATCTGCGACTGACCACACCAGCGGGTACGACAGTCGCGGCGGTCACCGGTCTGACCAACGACCAGGTCTATTCGTTCGAGGTGCGGGCGCGGAATGCGGCCGGGCTGGGTGAGGCCGCGACGACGACGTCCACGCCGAAGCAGGTCCGCGTGCCTGGTCCGGCGGAGAACCTGCAGGTCTCCGTGGCCGGCGTCGGCTCGATCAAGCTGGATTGGCGAGCCCCGGTCGATGTCGGGACCTCGGCGGTGACCGGCTACACGGTCACGGTGAATCCCGGCGCCCAGTCGATCTCGACGACCGCGCCCACTCTCACGGTGAACAGTTTGGATCCCGCGACTGAGTACACGTTCAAGGTCAAGGCGATCAGCGCGGCAGGTGCCGGGCCGGATAGCGCAGAGTCCGTGCCGGTGCGGCCGGCGTCGAGCGTCACGAAGACGCCGGTGGTGCTGACGGCCGAGTCGATCGCGGCCCTGACGAAGGTGCAGCCGGACGGCACGATCGGTATCGAGACGCCGACCCCGCAGTTGGCGGCGGTCGTGACCGGCGACCTGGTGGTCTCTTCGGGTACGGCGGCGGCACCGGAGGGTTTCCTGAAGCGGATCCTCCGAGTCGACCAGTACGCCGGGATGACCGTCTGGCTGACCGAGGACGCGGCCATCACCGATGTCTTCGCCGCGGGTGAGCTGGCCGGCAAGTTCCAGCTGCTCGACAGCGATGTCCAGGGATTCGTACCCGCTTCCGACGGCATCCGGCTGAAGCGCGCCGAGATCAAGGGCGCGTCCGCGAAGACCGGTGCGCCCAAGGCCCGCCAGCTGGCGAGCGGCGGCGGTAAGGAGTGGACGGTCGGCCTTCGGGACGGGGCCTTCGTGATCGAGGTGGACAAGCAGTTCGCCGATACCAAGGTCACGCTGACCGCGTCGCTCAAGGGCTCGATCGACGCGGACTACAACCTCACGGCCGAGGTGAAACACGACGTCCGGCTGGAGGCGAAGGTCCAGACCGAGACCCAGTTCAACCTGCGTCGGCGGGCCTATGACCAGAGAGTGCCGCTCGGAACGGTTCGGGCCGGTTGTTACGTGATCCCGATGCTCGGTGTTCCGGTCAAGCTCTGCCCGGTCATCCGGCTGGAGTTGGCGCTGCGTGCGGAGGGCACGGCGGGCGTTCTCGTCACCACCGAGTTCTCCCGGCTGGTCGGCGCCCGGTTGGTCACCACGCCGACCGGTACCGATTTCCAGAGCATCAACGAACCCGTCGAGGACACCAACTTCCGGATCACGCCCTCGCTGTCCACCGTCGGCCGGATCGAACTGCGCGGCAACCTCGACGTGATGGTGTACGGCGTTGTCGGCCCGCGGGTCTCGCTCGGCCTGTACGCGAGGGCCGAAGCCAATATCGGCAAGGATCCCTGGTGGGAGGCCGGTATCGGTGTCGCCCTCGGTGCGGGGATGACCTTCACCTGGGCCGGGAAGACGTCGGTCTGGAGCAAAGACGATCTGTTACAGCTCGAGTTCTTCTATCGGGACGCCGACGGCCCCTTCGCCGGACTGACCATCGATCCGCCCAGGGCTCACGTCGGGGTTGGGGAACCGGTCACCTTCACCGGGAGCATCGTCGGCTTCCCCGCGGACGCGCCGATCCAGTGGACGGTCAACGGCGCGGGCCAGATCACCTCGGCGGGCGTCTACTCATCGGCGAGCCCGGGTACGGCGGAGGTGACGGCGGAGGTCCCGGCCACCGCCAACCACGGGAAGTTGACGGCGAAAGCGATAGTCGATGTCGGTGCACGGGTGCCCGCCCCGGTCACCGAGCTTGCCGTGACACCGATGGAGTTCTCCGCACAGGTGAAATGGCGTGCGCCCGTCGAGGTCGCCCTGCCCGTCAAGTACTACGTCATCACCACCACACCCGACACCGGCACGCGATACGAGGTGACGGACGCGCAGACGCCATCGCTGCACCTGAAGCGATTGGCGGCGAACGTCACCTACACCGTCTCGGTCCGGGCGGTCACGGACGCCGGTCCCGGTGATCCCGTCACCTCGGCGCCCTTCAAGGTCAAGACGTTGGCCGTCAACACGCTTGCCGCAACGGATATCGCCGCCGGCCTGGGGACGTACAACGGGGCCGATAGCGACTACGTCGGTCGTGAGGGTGCGGCCTGGTCGGCGAACGGCCGCTACGCCTTCTTCACCGTTCCGGGGCAGTCCTGGATCACGACCGTGCCCGACCTACCGCTCGGCGGTCTGGCCTATCTGGTCCGGCGGGATCTCTTCACCGGCGACACCAGGCTCGTCTCGCGGGCGGCTGACGGGGTGACGCCGACGGTGATCGCGCCGCACGGTCACGGCGGCATGCTCGGGCAGATCGCGGTCTCGGCCGACGGCTCGGTCGTGGCCTACAAGGTCCGCGGTACGACGAGCCAAGGCGTTCCGTTCGACCGGGTGCTCGTGCACGACATCAACACCGGTACGACGTGGGGTCCGTCGTCGTCGTTCGGGCGGGTCGAGATGCTCCGGCTCAACCCGGCCGGGGACGCGCTCGCCTTCAGCGCGAACATCCGGGACGGCGAGATCTTCCAGATCAACGACGTCTACCACTTCCGCAAGGGCGGTGTGCTGACGAAGGTCAACGTCTGCATCGCCACCGGGGTGTGCGACGCGACCGAGGCCTACCAGCTCGGTCTCTCAGCGGATGGCAACACGGTGATGTACCGCAGCGTCGATCCGGAGGATCCGGCCAGCCCGTACTACGACTCGCCGAACCTGATCGTGTTGCGGAACGTCGTCACGAAGACGCACACCCTGCCGTACGCGGGGAAGACCAAGCCGATCGTGAACAGCGCGGTCTTCAGCCCGGACGGCCGAACGATCCTCGCCATCGTCGGGCAATGCGCGGCCGCGGGCTGCACCACCTTCCCGTTCGGAATGGCGGTGAAGGCCGTCGGCAGCCCGTTCGTGGCGGCGGACGTGGTCGCCGTACCGGAACCGGCTGGGCGGTACGTCTTGCCGGCGGCGGTGAGCAACAGTGGCGTGAAGTTCGCGTACGTGAGCAGGGTCCAGCGGGATCCGAGCAACTACTACTGGCAGACCGTGCACCTCTACAACCGGTCCACTCGCGCGGGGTTCGCCGTACCGAATCCTGCTGGGGCGGAGAGCGATCACAGCGACTGGTACCCGTCACTGAGTGCTGACGGATCAGTGGTGTCGTGGTCCCGCTTCAAAGCCAGCAAGGTCGAGGAACGCTGTGGCGACCGCTGCCTTGGCGTACAGGCCATGCGTGTGAGCTAGCCATGTCCGGGGCGTGTGGACGCTGGGTCCACACGCCCCGGGCTGCTAGCTCTCTTGGGTGTCGCCCCAGCCCTTGGCCGGTTCGGCGTCCAGGAAGGTGAGGACGACGTCGGTGACGAGGTTGGCGCGGGCGAGGCCGAAGAAGTGCGTGGTGCCGGGGAAGACGGCCAGCTGGGATGCGGGTACGCCGACGAAGTCGCCGTTGACGTCGCCGCCGCGCAACTGCAGGAACCGTACGGCGTGCTCGAGCTTGACCGCGTCGCAGTCGCCGACGGTGATCAGGGTCGGCGCGGGATAACCGCGGATGTCGTCGTCGGACCAGCCACCCTCGCCCCGGTCGTAGCTGACGATCTTGTCGAGCAGAGCCTGCAGCCGATCCGGGTGCGGGGACTTGGCCAGGTACTCCGCCTCCATGGGCGTACCGGCGATCATGTCGACGGTCAGTTCGCCAACGGCTTCTGTGTTCTCCGTGCGATCGCCGTCGGGGTGGAACGACACCGAGGAGATGATCGCCTTGCGGATCAGCTCGGGGTTCCGGATGGCCAGATGCAGGGCGACCGCGCCACCGACGCTGAAGCCGAAGACGTCCACCTGCGGGATGTCGAGGTGCTTGAGCAGGCCGACGACGTCGGAGGCCAGGTCGGGCGTGTTCAGCGACCGGTCGATGTCGTTGGTCCGCCCGTGCCCCTGGAAGTCGGCGGCGATGACCTGGCGGTTCGCCGACAGGCTCGGCAGCAGCTCACCGAACTGCAGGTCGATGTTGAACAACCCACCGTGCAGGAGCAGCAGCGGCGTACCGCCTGAACCGTGGATCTCGTAGTACATCTCGAGACCGTTGACGGGGGCGAGCCCGGACTGCGGTGCGGACGCTGCTGGGCTGGTCTGTTCGGTCACGATGCCACTCCTTGGTTCAGTGCTTCAGTGCGTTCGCCGCCAGGCTAATCCCGGCCTCGGTTCAGCTTGCTGGGAAGACCGCAAAATCGATCAAGCGCAAGCGGTTGTGAGGCGGGCACAGTAGGGGCATGACCTCGACGGATGTGCTGGGAGCCCTGCTGGGGGCGATGGCGGAGACCCTGGATCGGCCGGAGACGAATGCGGCGGAGCTGGCTGCGCGGGTGCATCTGTCGCGCTTCCACTTCGACCGGATCGTCACCGCGATGGCCGGTGAGTCGCCGACCGCGATCAGACGGCGGGTGTTGCTCGAGCGGGCGGCGTACCGGCTGACGAGTGAGGGTTGCGGGGTGCTGCCGCTGGCGATCGAGGCCGGCTACGGCTCACACGAGGCCTTCAGCAGGGCATTCGCCAGGGCGTACGGCGTACCGCCGCGCGAGTGGCGCGGTGGCCGGACGCGCGCGTTCTTCCTGGACGCACCGAGTGGGGTTCATTTCCATCCGCCGGCGGGCCTTCGCCTGCCGGCCACGAAGGAGGCGAAGGGTATGGACGTATTGGTGAAGATGGTCGCCCACCACGTGTGGCTGACCGGTGAGTTGATCGAACGGGCCGCCGGGCTCGACGACGCGACGCTGGACCGGCCGATCGAGCTGTCGGTCGAAGGCGTGGATGACGACCTGTCGATCCGCTATCTGCTGGATCGGCTGGTCTGGCAGCAGGAGATGTGGTTGGCCTCGGTCGACGACGAGCCGTTCCAGGTGCCGGAATGCGGGCGGACAGTCCGTACGCCGATCGCGGAGTTGCGCGCGCGGCATGCGGCGGCGGGCGCGCGGTTCCTGGCGATGGTGGAGCGGTTGAACGAGCAGGGCCGGTTCGACGAGACCTTCGTGGACACGACCTGCGACGAGCCGAGGGTGTTCACGTATGGCGGCATGGTCGCGCACGTCCTGACCTTCGCGGCCCATCGCCGCACCCTCATCGTCGGCGCGTTGTACGACGCCGGCATTACCGACCTGAGCCACGGCGACCCGATGCACTTCGTTGGCGAACCGGCCTAGGACTTGTGGGCCAGGAGCACTGCTTGGGGGGTTTTGTGGCCGTTGATGATCAGGCGTGCGGTGACGGGGAGGCCGGCGTGGGTGAGGAGGTCGGTGAGGTGGTCGGGTTGCAGGCGGTTGCTCTCGTACGACACCGGGTGGCCGTATGCCTGCTCTGGCCGGATCGTTTCGTCGCCGACGTGGAAGCCGATCACCAGCTGTCCGCCGGGTGCGAGTTTGCGGTGGAATTGCGCGAATAGGGTCGGCAGCACGTCTGGGGAGAGGTGGAAGATCGACCACCACGCGACGATGCCGCCGAGGGCCTCGTCCGGGACCTCCAAGGCGGTCATCGAACCAACCTCGAACCGCAGGCCGGGATAGGTCTGGCGGGCGATCTCGACCATCTTCGGCGACAGGTCTACGCCGAACACCGGTAGTCCGAGCGAGTTCAGGTGTGCGGTGACGTGGCCCGGGCCGCAGCCGACATCCGCGACTGGCAGCCCGGTTGGGACGAGTTCGGCGAAGGCGGCCAGCATGCCGCGGCCGGTCGCGTCTTTCGCGAACAGGGGTGGGATTAGTTCCGCGTAGGTCTCCGCGACGGTGTCGTACGACGACCGGGCTGTGGTCAGGTAGGCGGGCTCAGTCATGACGGACGAGCCTATGCCGGTCTGCGGCCATTACTGTCCGGCGGGCAAGATCAGGCGCTTCGCTCGCGTGCTCTGGCCCCGGAAGTCGGTTAGCGTCGTCTGGTGGCGAATAACTCGGGAGAGCCGCAGTCCGGTCCAGGCCCGCACCAGGGACCTGGACAACCTCCACCTGGCCAGTACGGTCCGCCCGGGCAGTACCCCGGTCAACCTGGTCCCCCGCAGCAGTGGCCGCAACAGCCGCCTCCGTACGGCGCTCAGCACCCTGGGCCGCAGTACCCTGGCCAACCGCCGTACGCCGGCCGTCCGCCACAAGGACCGCCGTACCAAGGTCAGACGCCGCAGGGCCCGCCGCACCAAGGCCCACAGCACCAGGGCCCGCAGTACCAGGGCCCGCAGTACCCAGGTGGTCCCGGCTCAGGTGGTCCCGGTCCTGGCGGCCCGTTCTACCTGGGAGGCGGGCCTCCGCCTCGTAAGCCTCGTCGTACCGGCCTGATCGTCAGCCTGTGCGCACTAGTCGCTCTTGTCCTCGTAGGCGTAGGTGGTGTCGTCGCAGCCGGTATGGGCGAAGACGACCCGACAAGCGGTCCTACTACCGACCCGAGCCCGACCGGGCCGACTAGCGCCACCACGAGCGACCCGACGTCCGCGCCCACCAGCGTGCCGACAGTCGCCCCGCCGACCAAGGCGCCGACTAAGGCCCCCACAAAGGCTCCCACCACCAAGGCGACGCCACCGCAGCTCACGAACACCCAGATCGTCGTTCGGAACAGGGTGTACTTCACGGGTCTACTCCCGGCCTCCCGGTGCTCTGAGCCGCCGTTCCGGCCGACGTCCGTCGGAGCCGTCCGGGCCTACTACACCCGGTTCTTGCCCTGCCTGAACAAGGCGTGGCGTCCGGCCATGATCAAGGCGGGACACCGCTACCGGAGTCCTCGGCTTCTCGTGTTCGCCGGTACGTCCTTCGAGACGCCCTGCGGGCCTGCACGTGGTGACGGGTACTACTGCGGCTCGTCGGAGACCATCTACCTCAACGCGACCAAGGCGATCAGCAACTACCGCCAGTTCGACCCGGTATGGACGCGGGCTGACATGGCCTTCACCATCGCCCACGAATACGGGCACCACGTGCAGCAGATGACCGGCATCATGCGCGCCTCGTGGGATCGCCAGTACGAGCTGAGCGGCCAGTCGGCCAAGCTCGAGGAGAACCGGCGGCGCGAGCTGCAGGCCTCATGCTTCAGCGCGGTCTACCTCGGCGCCGACAAGACGTACTTCCCGGTCAGCGGCCGCTTCGCCTACTGGTGGCGCTGGGCGATGGCCAACCGTGGTGACCAGTGGAACCCGGTCCGTGACCACGGCGACAAGAAGTGGCACTCCTGGTGGTCGATGCGCGGTTTCAACTCGAAGAACCCGGGCCTCTGCAACACCTACACCGCCTCGAGCGCCACCGTCAGCTGAACCCGGCAAGAAAAAGTCCGGCCCGATGTCAAAATCGGGCCGGCTCGCTCGACGCCTCTGTGTAAGCACCGCATAGAGGGAGTTCGAGATGACCCAGATGTTCGCCGACGTGTCCGTGACGGAACTGCTCTGCGGCGGTTTCGACGCCACTGTGCACTTGCCGGGCGACGAGCAGTACGACGCGCAGCGCCGCCCGCTCTACCCGAACCTGGACCCGAGGCCCGCCGTGGTCGTCGAGGCCTTCCGCCGCGAGGACGTCCAGGTGGCGGTACGGATCGCGCGTCAGGCCGGTCTGCCGTTCGCCGTACAGGCCACTGGGCACGGGACGCGACTGGAGTCCAACGGCGGCGTACTGCTCAAGACGGGCGGTATGGCCTCTGTCCTGGTGGACCCGCAGCGCCGCGTAGCGAAGGTCGGACCGGGTGCACGCTGGGGTGAGGTCATCGACGCGGCTGAGCCGTTCGGACTGGCCGCACTGGCTGGTTCGTCTCGGGACGTAGGAGTGACGGGCTACACGCTTGGCGGTGGCGTCGGCTGGCTCTGCCGCAAGTACGGGTTTGCAGCCGACAGCGTGATCCGTGCCGAGGTAGTGACGGCAGACGGCAACGTAGTGACCTGTAGCCCGCACGAGCACGCGGACCTGTTCTGGGCCATCCGAGGCGGCAGCGGCAACTACGGCGTCGTGACGTCGCTGGAGTTCCGGCTATACCCAGTGGCGACCGTGTACGCCGGTGTCGCCTACTTCGGGATCGACCGGGCGCTGGAGACGCTGGAGTTCTACCGGACCTGGAGCCGGCAAATCCCGGACGAACTCAGCACGGCCATCACCCTGACCAACAGGCCCGATGGCAGTCGCGCGATGGCCATCAAGGTCATGTACGCCGGTGACGCCGTCGCGGCGGAGGCGATTCTCCGCCCGCTCTGGGAGATCGCTGGGCCGGTACGCGAAGGCGGTTACGGCCAGATGGCTTTCGGCCAGGCACAGATGGGTGGAACGGCCGCGAGGCACCTCGACCTCTTGGACGAACTACCCGAGTTCGACGTACTCCTGAAGCTGGACGCCACGGTAGAGATCCGCCACTGGGGTGGAGCCATGAACGATGGCGAGACGCCCGTAGGGCACCGAGACGCGCAGTACTCGCTGATCATCGACCAGGAAGTCCCGGAACTCCCCACCACTGGGAGGACGTTCCTGAACTTCCTGGCGGATCCGGCCCGCACGGCATCGTCGTACACCGTCGAGAACTACAAGCGCCTGCGGGAGATCAAGCGGGCCTACGACCCCGACAACTTCTTCCGGCTGAACCACAACATCCCGCCGGCCTGAGGTCTAGCAGGTCCAGCAGGGTCTAGCTGGTGCCGGAGTCGCCGTACGTGGTCACATGCACGTGGTCGTAGTGGTTCGCGGTGGCGCCGCCACGGTCTTCCATCGGCCGCCAGCCTTCGCTACTGCGCTCCACGGTCCAGATGCGCTGCTCCCAGATGACCTCGCTGACACCAAGCGCCTTGGCGTTGGACCTCACGTAGGCGGCGATCTCATCACCGGTCGAGCCGGAGATCATGATGTCCAGCGCACGGCCGACGCCATGCTCGCCGCCATCGCCGGAGCGCAGGCCGCCGTACGAGCTGACCGAGGGGAAGAGCGCGCAGACCGCGCGGTGAACGCGGATGGTGTCGGGGCGCAGACCGTCCTCGACGCTGCTACCGGACGGGCACGGCGCGGCCGAAATGCCACCACCCGTGTTCGTCTCCGGCGGCGGCATCTTCTCGGCCAGGTACTCCGCCTTCACCCAGAGGGCCTTGCCGTCCTTGATGATCTGGGCCCACTCGCCGTCCGTCTTGCCCGTCACCGACACCTTGGTACCGGCGTCGAGGACTGTGAGCAGGGAGGCGGTCTCGAGCGGCGCGAGCCGGACGTTCAGATTGACCGTGACGTACTTGGTGTCGACGGCCTTCGGCGGCGCCGGCTTCACCGTGGCGGCGGCACGACCCGGGGTGGGCGTCGGCTTCGCCTTCGGCGTGGGCTTGGGCGTGGGCTTGGCCGTCGGGGTGGGTTTGAGCGTCGGCCGGGCCGCGTTCCGGCTGGTATCGAAACCACGCTCGGGAACGACGATCGCGCTGTGTGGAGCGCTGGCCTCGGCGACGGGCAGGTCTTGCGGGGTGTCCGGCTGCGTCAGCGCGAAGGCGATACCGCCACTCAGCGCGAGGGCCAAACCGGTTGGAACAGCGATGCGGGCGATCCGGGTTGCCAGGGGTTTCGCAGACACCTGCTTATGTCGGGCGTGTCTGGGGCGTGCCTGGGGCACAACGAATCACCTACCTTCCGTCAGGGTCTCGTGAGGGGTCGAGACCAAACCGTTATCGAACTCGAAGAGTGAAGCACATCCCTGGCCGAGACCTCACCTCGGGCTCGCGGATTTAACAGATCGTGTACATGTGACCCACCAGGCGGCGCTGCCTGCCACGCTCTGATTCACTGCCGCAAGGCCCCGAACCAGGCGTAGAGAGCGGAGACCGGTGATGAGTGATGAACTGGTAGTGACCATTCGGGGTGCCGTGGCCTGGCTGACGATCAACCGGGTGGACAAGCGCAACGCACTCACCCGGGCGATGTGGGCCGACCTGCCCGGTCTGCTAGCCGGACTCGCCACGGACGAACGGGTCAAACTGCTAGTCGTCACCGGCGCGGGTCCAACGTTCTCGGCGGGTGCGGATATCGCGGAGCTGCTCTCCGGCGACGACCCGGACGACCCGATGGCGGACCTCCGGCGGCACAATCTCGCGGCCCAGGCGGCCTTGCGGGACTTCCCGAAACCGACTCTGGCGATGGTGCGCGGCCATTGCATCGGGGGCGGGCTGGAGATCGCGGTGAGCTGTGATTTCCGGTACGCCGAGACCGGCGCGACGTTCGGCGTCACGCCGGCTCGGGTCGGCGTGGTCTATCCGCCGGCCGCGATCAAGCCGTTGCTGGATCTGGTCGGACCGGCCACCACGAAGTACCTGCTGTTCAGCGGTGACCTGCTGACGGCGACACAGGCCGAATCGCGAGGACTGGTCGACAAGGTCGTACCGGCCGGCGATCTCGAAACCGAGGTGGACCAGTTCGCGGCCCGGCTCGCCGATCGGTCCCAGCTGACGATCCGGTCGGCCAAGGAGACGGTGGCGGCGCTACTCGCGGGCAAGGACGCGGACGCGGCTGCCGCTAGGCGCTACGAGGAAACAATCCGCAGCGGTGAGCTCGCGGAGGGTGTTGGCGCCTTCCAGGCCAAACGCGGTGCCCGGTTCCCCTGGCGAGGTTGAGCGCATGCCCGTGGGCACTGGGGATGGTAGAGCCCACGGTCGATTCCCGCCTTGGTGGGCCGGACTTGAGGGAGGACAAATGCTCATCCTTGGACTGATCCTGCTTTTGCTCGGGATCTTCCTCGACATCTCCATCTTGTGGACCATCGGCGTGATCTTGCTGGTGGTCGGGGCTGTGCTGTTCCTTCTCGGCACAACTGGTCGTGCAGTCGGCGGCCGCACACACTGGTACTGAGCAGAAGACCTCGGGGCAACCGCGGGCGGCGACCACTCTGGTCGCCGCCCGGCAGTTCGTCTAGCGGCCTCGGCTAGCTGACGGTCACCGTCAGCACCCGGTAGAGCGGGCTGTTGTCCAGCCCAGCTCGTACGAGCGACAGCCGGACCTTGTACGTCCCCTTGGCCGCGGGCTTCCAATAGCGAGCGAAAGTGCCGTCAGCGTTCGACGGCCCGGACGACAGAGTCCAGACCCACTGCGAGCCATTCCAATAGTCGAGTCGCGTGTCGACCTTGCCGGGATAGACCGCGCCAGAGACCTTCCAGAAGACGCCGACCTTCGCGGTGGGTGAAGCCGACAGCTTGGGCACTGCCAACAACCGATGGGCAGTTCGCTGGTACGGGGTTACTGCGGCGCTGAAGAACCCCACCTGGGCCGTGCGGGCATAGAACTTAGTGGTCTGCGTGAACGGGATCAGCGCCCTGAACCGTCCATAGGCATCACTGGTCAGATTCGCCAGCACCTGCTCGCCGTTCGCGTGCATGATCTGCACCTTGCGCCCAGGACTCGGCACCAATCCACCGACCGAGGTATAGCGCTTCAACGTGCCGTTCACGATGGTGTTGCCCGCGCCGGCGACCGTGGCGGGCTGAAGAACGTTGATGACGCTCAGCCGACGTACGACGAAGCGGTAGCTCAGCGTGCGCACGCTACTGCCGTGCTGCAGCTTGACGATCTCCCAGGTGCCGACGCCATCGGCCAACGGCACGGTCATGTAGCCGTAGAACGTCATCAGCGGCGGATGCCCGGTACCGCCCATGGTGTCCAGCGACACGGTGGTGCGGTGGGTGCCGTCGGTCTTCTGCACAGTCGCGATCGTTCCCTGGCACGCGGGATATTCGACCGGCAAGGGCAGTTCGATGCCGAGCTGAAGGTCGTCCGCCCCGATGGCCGGGGGATCGGACGGGAAGCCGCCGTGCCAGATGCCTTCGTGTGGGGTTCCGCTGACGCAGAGATCTTCAGCGACGGTTGCCGAGGCCGGGCCGGACAGCCCGGCGGTGAGAAAGAGAACGGTCAGACCAAGGCCGACCAGGGTCCGTCGACGCATCACGCACACTCCTTAGCAGGTGGTCCCACCTACACGATGCGTCGACGGCCCCGGAAGTTCTCAGCGATCTTTGACGCTCAGCCGTTTTCAGCGGAAGTCGGCGAGGTGATCCTGTGCCCAGTCCGCAAAGGTCCGCGCCGGCCGTCCGGTCACCGCTTCCGCCGTCGGCAGACTGTCGATCGCCGCATAATCCACTTCGTCCTCCGCGTCCGCCTCTGCTCCCGAGTAATCCGTGTAGCCGAGCAGGAAGTCCGCCATCTCCGCAGCGAAACCGCCCTGGGCCAGATAGCGCTCGCGCAACTCCTCCCGGCTCACCAGTTCGAGCCGGACCTCCTCGCCGAGGGCGGCACTGATCGCCCGCACCTGGTCGGCGTTACTGATCAACGGCCCGTTGACGTCGTACGCCGAACCGTGGTGCCCGTCGGCTCGTAGCGCGACCGTCGCGACGTCGGCGATATCCCGCTCATGCACGGGATACCAGGCGCTGTCCGGGAAGGCCTCGCGCACGATTCGCTCGGCCCGGATGGACGGTCCCCAAAGGTGCAGCTTGTTCGCCATGAACTCGCCGGGCCGGACGTGCGTCCACTCCACCCCGGACTCCTCGACCGCCTGCTCGGCCGGCAGGTGGTGAACCGAGTCCATCCCGAACGTGACCGCGCCCGACGACAACACCACGATCCGCCGTACTCCAGCCTTGACCGCCCGGCCGACAACCTCACGGGCGGTCGACGGCTCCGCGAACAGGAACAACCGATCAACCCCGTCGAACTCCAGCCCTTCCGGATCCCGCAGATCACCCTTGACCACCGTGACCCCGTGCGGAACCACCGCCTTACCCGGCGTACGCGTCATCGCCCGCACGTCTTCCCCCGCCGCGGCCAATTGCTCAACCACCAGCCGCCCGACATTCCCCGTCGCACCCGTCACCAAGACCGCCATAACCACTCCCTCTACTCCACGCTTGACCTAGATATCGTACGACATACGAGAATGACCTGACTTCTCTGCCCCGCACAAAAAGAGGACAGGTGAACGCAGGAGGCTGTCCCGGGTGTCGGTGTGGGGGGGCGACAAGTGGGGGTGGAGGTCGAAAAATCGGGGGTGGTCTCGACGTTTCTTTGAGAGGCGCCCGACCATGGGCCCGCCGACACGTCAGGATGGTGCCGTGAAGTACATGCTGCTGATCTACAGCAACCAGGAGAGCTGGGACTCCCTGTCCGCCGACCAGCGGGACGGGATGTCGCGGGCGCACGCGTCCCTTTCGGCCGAACTCGCCGAGTCGGGGCAGCTGGTGAGCGCGGCCGGGCTGGCCGATCCGATCACCACCACGACCGTGCAGGTGCGCGACGGCGTGCGCACCACCACCGACGGTCCGTTCGCCGAGGCCAAGGAACACCTGGCCGGGTATTACCTGGTCGAGTGCGACGACCTCGACCAGGCGATCGCGTATGCGGCCCGAATGCCCGATGCAGAGTACGTCGCCGTTGAGGTTCGACCAGTGATGGTCGACGCAGGCTTGGAGATGTGAGCGGGCCCGCGGAGATCGAGCACCTGCTGCGCGAATTGGCGCCGCAGGTGCTCGGCGCGCTCGTCCGGCACTACGGCCACTTCGATCTGTGCGAGGACGCCGTCCAGGAGGCACTGCTGGCGGCGGCGTTGCAATGGCCCGAGGAGGGTGTGCCGGAGAGCGCCCGCGGTTGGCTGATCCGGGTCGCGTCGCGCCGGCTGATGGACCAGTTGCGCAGCGAGACGGCCCGGCGCAAACGCGAGGAGTCGGCGGCTAATCTGGCCGGTCCGGACGAGTTGGTTGCCGCAGGCCCTGATGTCGACAAGCCGGATGAGAGCGACGACACGTTGACGTTGTTGTTCCTGTGCTGCCATCCGTCGTTGTCGCCCGCGTCGCAGATCGCCTTGACTTTAAGGGCTGTTGGCGGTTTGACCACTGCGCAGATCGCGCACGCATTTTTGGTGCCTGAGGCAACGATGGCGCAACGCATCAGCCGGGCGAAGCGCAGTATCAAGAACGCCGGCAGCAGTTTCGAGATGCCGCCCGAGGAGGAGCGGGACGAACGACTCGGTGCCGTTCTGCACGTCCTGTACCTGATCTTCAACGAGGGCTACACCGCGTCGTCCGGTGCGGAACTGCAGAGGGCCGAGCTGACCACCGAGGCGATCCGGCTGGTCCGCGCGGTGCAGCGGCTGCTTCCCGATGACGGCGAGGTGGCCGGGTTGCTGGCGTTGATGCTGCTCACGGATGCCCGCCGGGCGGCTCGTACCGGTGCCGACGGATCGCTGGTGCCATTGGCCGATCAGGACCGGTCGTTGTGGAACACCGAGGCCATCGTCGAGGGCGAGGCGATGGTCACCGACGCGTTGTCCCGGACCAGGCTCGGGCCGTACCAGATCCAGGCCGCGATCGCCGCGATCCACGCGACCGCCGCGAAGGCCGAGGACACGGACTGGCCGCAGATCGTCGTGTTGTACCGAGTGCTCGAGCGGGTGTCGGACAACCCGATGGTCCGGCTCAATCAGGCGGTCGCGGTGGCGATGGCGAGCGGGCCGAAGGAAGGCCTGACGTTGCTCGAATCGCTCGAGTCCGACGGCCGCGTCTCCGCGCACCACCGACTCAACGCCGTACGGGCTCATCTGCTGGAGATGGCCGGGGATACCGAGGCGGCGAAGGCGGATTACCTGCTGGCGGCTCGACGTACTACCAGTACGCCGGAGCAGCGCTATCTCCAGGAGCGCGCTAGCCGGCTTTGAGTCCGGCCTCGCGGGCGTCGATCAACTCGTCCCAGTGGTCCATGGCCCATTCGCACGCGACGTTGATCGGTCCGAGCAGACTGCGGCCGAGCGCGGTCAACTCGTACTCGACGCGACGCGGTGGGCCTGCGAACGCCGTACGGCGAACAAGGCCGTCCCGCTCGAGCGAACGAAGGGATTGCGTCAGCACCTTCGCGGTGATCCCGCGCAGCGGCACGCGCAATTCCGAGAAGCGGCGCGGGCCCGCCTCCAGGCAGCGGATGACCATACCGGCCCACTTGTCGCCGAAACGGAGCGGCGAAAGGTCCGACGGGCAGAGTGGGTCGAACATCTCCGGGTCCAACGGCTCGCTCATCCGGCCAGCGTAGTTGGTACCCAAACGGATACCGGCCCGCTGGTTAGCGTCCTTCCACACGAGACGAGAGGTGTGGAACATGAGCAGGATCGTCGTATTCGGTGCCGGTGGCAGAGCCGGCCGGGCCGCCGTCGCGGAAGCAGTTCGGCGCGGGCATGGGGTGACCGCCGTCGTTCGCTCTCCGGAGAAGTACGGCGCTGCCGCCGACGGCGTGCGGGTGGTTGCCGGGGACAACACGGATGCCGGGAGTATCGCCGAGGCTGCCGCGGGCCATGACGCCGCGATCTCCGCGGTGTACGACTTCGCGGCCGATCCGTCGGAGTTCTTCGTCAACGCGACGCGGGCGTTGGCCGATGGCCTGGGCAAGGCAGGCGTACGCCGACTGGTCTGGGTCGGACTCGCGTCTGTATTGCCAACGGCGTCGGGCGAGTTGCTGATGGATACACCGGGCTATCCGAACGAGTACCGCTCGTTCTACCTCGGCCACGCCGCCGGCGCCGACGTACTGCGTGCGACCGAGGGCCTCGACTGGGTCACCCTCAGCCCGGCGGGCGACTTCGACCACGAAGGTACGGCGACCGGGTCGTACCGGATCGCGGCGGGTGATGCCGGGGCCCGGATCACGTACGCCGATTTCGCGCTGGCGTTACTCGACGAGATCGAGGCGCCGACGCATCACCGGAGTCACGTGGGCGTCACTTCCTAAGGGCACATCGCCGTACCGGAGTCGCGGGGTTTGCCGCGGTATGCCAGCGTGGAGTCGTGGACCTGACCAAAGCGACGCTGTTGCGCGAGATGCTGACCGGGACCGAACTGGGCAGCCGAACCACACAGTTCGCGTATTCCTTGCGCAGGTTCACGACTCGACCGCGCGGTCTGATGCTGTTCGGCCCGCGCGGCGACGAACCGTGGCACCTCACCGCGCACCTCGACGACGAACTGCACCGCGCGGGCGTCGAGGACCTGCGCCCAGCCCTGGTCCGCTGGGAACCACCCGCGGACGCGCCACCGCATCTCGCGATCGGCCTCGACCGCCTGTCCGACGCGGGTCGCGGCGAATCCCTGCTGGTGGTGAGCGAGGAGGCCCCGCCGGAACGCCTGCTCGAACGCATCGAGGACGTCCGCCGTCGCGGCACCACCATCTTCAGCATCGACAACGGCGACAAGGATCTGGCCTCCCTGAGCCACGAGTCGCTCGTCCCCGAACTCCTCGTGCCGGACGGCTTCGGCGGCGGCTGGCTCCGCCACCAGGTCGCCCTCGAGTACGACCCGACCGTCCCAGAAGCGCCAGCCGTCGAGGGCGTACCGGACGAGACGATCCGCGCGGTCCGCGAAGCGGTGGCCGGTTTCGAGATGACCCAGCACTTCGTCAGCCTCGCGGTCGCCGACGAAGACGCCTCCAACCCCCGCTGGCGCCGCCGCCTCCGCACCCTCATCGAACGCCTCGGCGGCGACCCCGGCTAATAGCCTAGGAAAATGACGCACCCCATGGCCGACCGGTACCTCTACGTCGTCCGGCATGGGGAGGCGCTACCCGACGAGAGCGGACTCACCGAGAACGGCCGCCGGCAGGCAGTCCTCCTCGGTCAGCGACTCCGCACCGCCGGGATCTCGTTCATCCATCACGGCCCGTTGGCTCGCGCAGCGCAGACCGCCCAGCTGATCGGAGAGCAGTTGGGCGGCGCCGACTTGCGGGTCGCGGAGGCCGCCGGTGACTACCCACCTCACCTGCCGGACAGCGACGAGTTGCCGCCGGAATCAGCCGATTTCGTTGAATTCCTTGAGCTGTTCGGTCCTGAGGAACGCGAACTCGGCCCGGCGCTGGCACGTCAGGCGCTGGAACTATTCACGGGTCCGGTTGCGGGTCCGCAGGCTCGCCACGAGCTGGTCGTTACTCACAACTTCCTGGTTGCCTGGCTGGTCCGGGACGCGATGGCCGCGCCGAAGTGGCGCTGGCTCGGTCTCAACCACTGCAATGCCGCGTTGACGATCATCCGTTACGAACCTGGTCGGCCCGCCACGGTGCTGTTCTACAACGACATGCGGCATTTACCTGCCGAGCTGCGCTGGACCGGGTTCCCGCCCGAGCTGCGTGTCTGAGGTACGGCGTTAGACCGGGCCGCCGCCGAGGCCGATTTCGTTGCCGTAGGGGTCGCGGTAGGTGATCTTGCGGACGCCGTTGGAATAGGTCTCGCGGTTGACCGGCTCGATGCCGCGTTCGGTGATCGCGGCGACGCGTTCGTCGAGGTCGTCGACGAAGAGCGTGTGCTGGGCGTGGCCGGCGTGCTCGGGCAGGAGCTCGATGTAGAAGAACCGGTGGTCGGCGAGTTGCCAGACCGCCTCGATGTCGTTCGGCAGGAAGGCCGGAGGCGAGCCGAGGAAGCGTTCGTACCACTCGACACCGGCGTCGTAGTCGCTGACCGGAATCCCCGCGAACAGGTCGAGAGTCATATGCCGATCATACGAATCCTCGCGTCCAGGCGGTACGAATGCGCGTTTCGGCCCGGGACGGCAGCGCGGGTTGCGTCAGGCCGGGTTCCGCCCGGTCAGACCGAGGATTCGATCGAGCAACGGCGCATCGGGGGCAACCTTGACCTCCGGTCCGTAGCTGCCCAATTGCCGACCCCATTCCGCGTGCCCGGCGACCTCGCGATGGACGTACTCGAGCAGTTCCTCGTCCCACTCCGGCTGCTGGCCGGTCGCGCGAGCCAGATCCCAGCCGTGCACCACCAGTTCGGTGGCGACCATGCCGCCGATGAGGGATGCCGGGATCTCGTCCGGTCCGCCCATCCGCGTGGCGCCCTGCCACGCCTCGGGCAGGCTCCACGCCGACGCCGTACGCCGCAGCTGAGCCGTGAGGTCACCAGACCAGTCGGCCTTGGTGAGGTCGATCGCGTCCTCGGCCTCGGCTGGCGGCAGGACGGCTTCCTTGCGGGCAGCGCCTTCCAGCGATGGCCCCCAGAACAACAGGTGGTTGACGAGTTGTCGTACGTCGTAGCCGGAGCAAGGCGTCGGCGATGCGAGCTGGTCGGTACGGACGTGCTGGACCAGCTCGACGATGCGCTCGCCGGCCGGTCCGATCAGTAGCTCTGCGGTCATGGCCGTAACCCTAGGAAAGGCGTCGGCGCTGTGTATTGAACAATCGCGACATACTCGTCAGGTGAGCCGGGACGAGCGGGAGTTGGACTGGCGCCGGTTCCAGCGGCACGAGTTCGTGGCGCCGTCCGCAGACCTCGCGGCGTACGTCAGCAGGTACTGGATGGCCTCCTGGTCGTACGACCATCCCTACCGGCAGCTGATCCGACCGAGCCTCAGCGTTCACCTGAGCTTCCGCGACGGTCTGGCCGAGGTGCACGGGGTGACGAGCCGGTACGTCCACCGGGAGTTGGTGGGACAAGGGCACGTCCTGGGCGTCGAGTTCCGCCCCGGCTGCTTCCGCCCATTCCTCGACGCCGCCGTACGCTCGATCACCGATCGCGTGGTGCCCGCAGCCACGATCTTCCCCGGCATCCCTGCCGAGCCGAACGTCGAAGCCGTTGAAGCGCTGCTCCGCGACCGCCTGCCGGAGCCGGATCCCAACGTAGGCAGGGTTTGCGAGATGCTCGACGTGATCGCAAGCGACCCCGCGATCAAGCGGATCGACCTGCTGGCACAGCGATTCACGACCACACCCCGGCACCTGCAACGGCTCTTCGCCGAGTACGTCGGAATCGGCCCGAACTGGACCATCCGGCGCTACCGCCTAGAGGAGACCACCGACCGAATGGCGAGCGGCGCGACCATCGACTGGCCCGCCCTCGCCGCCGAACTCGGATACGCCGACCAATCCCACTTGGTCCGCGACTTCACCCGCCTGTACGGCGAATCCCCCACTCGCTACGCCGCCCGATACTGAACGGCTTGCTGCTCCGCCGATGGGAAAGCCGCTTGCGCTCGCGCGGTCAGCGAACAGAATCAGGACATGCAGATCGTTTCCTTCCCCGAAGCGGCGACACCATCCGAACTTCGGGTCCAGGTGCTGGAGATCCAGAATCAGGCCTGGCCGCCCGAGGACGGCGGAGGCAGATCCGCGTCCACCCACGACCCCGTGCTGCGGCCGGTGTCGATGCTTCTTGTCGACGGTGACACCGTGCTCGCCGCGCTGGACATCCTCTTCAAGGAGCTCGAGCATGCCGGACGACGCTTCGCCGCTGGTGGGTTGAGCACCGTGGCTACGCGTCAGGAAGCGCGCGGCGGAGGGCACGGGCGGAAGCTGGTGGCGGCAGCCCGGGAAGCGATGATCGCCAGCGACCTGGACCTGGGGCTGTTCACCTGCGACCGACCGCTCCAGGCGTTCTACGAGAGCGCCGGCTGGCACGTGCTGCCGGGAGCGGTGCTGGTTGGAGGCACCCCGCAGGCTCCGTTCCCCAGTGACCAGCCTGGGTTCGACAAGGTCACCATGGCGGACTTCTTCTCAACGGCGAGCAGGCAAGCCCAGACGTCGTTCCACCACGCCCGCATCGAGCTCTACCCAGGAGCAATCGACAAGCTCTGGTGACCTTCAACCCCGTGGTACGGCATGCCACGATGTCGGATGACGGAAGGAGACGACGTTGTCCGAGCAATCAGGGCCCGACGATCCGTTCGCTGGGCGCCGTCCGACCAGCCACGAACGGATGACTGGGCAGCCTTGGGATGCGTCGTACGACGACGGTCCAGCGCCTTGGGATATCGGCCGGCCGCAACCGGCGATAGCGCGAGTGGCCTCCGAAGGCGGCTTCGCCGGCGCGGTGCTCGACGCAGGCTGCGGAACTGGCGAGAACACCCTCCACATCGCCGCACTCGGCCTACCGGTCCTCGGCGTCGACGTGGCCGAGACGGCCCTAGCAATCGCCCGCGAGAAGGCCGAAGCACGTGGAATCACGGCCGAGTTCGCCACAGCCGACGCCTTCCAGCTGGAACGTTTGGACCGCCGATTCGACACAGTGCTGGACTGCGGCCTATTCCACACCTTCAACGCCGAAGAGCGCCTCCGCTACGCCACAAGCCTCGCCTCAATAACCAAGCCCGCCGCAACCCTCTACGTCCTTTGCTTCAGCAACGAGGGCCCCGATCCCGGCCCCCACCCCCTCACCCAGGACGACCTGCAAGCCGGCTTCACCCCCACCAACGGCTGGACCATCACCGCCATGCAGCCAGACCGCATCGAAACGAGATTCCACGACAACGGCGCCCCAGCCTGGCTCGCCACCGTCAAACGGATCTAACGGCGTTCGAGTCGTCGGCGTCGGCGTCGGCGTCAAGGACGACATCGGCCGGCTGGTCCACAGGTGGCGTCATCTCAAGCATGAGGGCGTCGGCATCCTCAGCTTGCCCTGCGTTTTCCTGACCGTCTTGGGATGACAAGGCTGTGGAGCTGAGAGCAACGGAGCCGCCGTCCGGAACTTCCGGGGATTCGCGAAGCCGTGGTGGAGTGGCTGTCCAGGCGTGGAGCTCCTGCAGCACGTCGCCGTAGAACGCATCGATGGCCGACTCGACCGACTCGATGAACGAGCCGCGTCCACGTCCGCGCTTGGTGCCCAGCGGTGTCGTATGCGCGATACGGAAGGAACGGAACTCCTTCTTCGGATCCTCGATCAGCAGGACGGGATTCTGCCGCACCGCCCGCAGGAGTTCTGCTGTTCCGGCACCACGCGAGTGCATGGTGAACGCTTCAACCCGCAAGGTTTCCGGGGCCGAACGCAACTGCCGCAGTAGCCAGTTGATCCTCGTCATCGCGCGGCCTTCGCGGGGTGCCGCGATCTCGACATGGCAGGTGACACGTCCGGCCCGCAGATCCGCCGTCACCGCTAGTGGTCCGACCGTATTCGGGATCGCAATGGCGCCCTGCAGAGTCCCCTCGTCACACATGCTCTGCACCAGAGCCTGGCTGCGAAGCGCCGGGTCGGCGAGTTCCCTGCGGCTCAATGCCGGGGTCACATCCTCACCGAGTCGGCGGCCCAGTTGAAGACTCACGAACCGCAGCAAGGCGTCGAACCGGTTCGCCACTTCGGGAGCTTCTTTGTCGGTCGAGCGAAGGGTTCCGGTGGCGACCGCCTCCCGGACCGGCACCCAGGAAGCGCTCATGTCCTCGAACTGCAAGGCGCCCGATCGCGGATGCTCCAAGTACCTGATCAGCTCGCCCAGGATCCAGGCCTGGTCAGGATCGGCCACGCCTCGGTGTTCCTTCTGCAGAACCGCCTCGGCGAGCACCATCGACCACGGCCAGTGATGAATCGCCACCCGCTTCAGTTTTCGCTTATCCAGCTTGGCCGGATGCAGCCCGGCCATCGGCGGTATCTCGTTCGAGATGGTGATGAGAGCGTCGAAACCCTCGTCCCGGGCGATATCGAGGTACGCCTCGAGCTGTTCGGTCTCGAGCTCGTTGGTCCCGGTCTTCACCTCGACCAAGGCAGTCCACTGCTTCTGGCCGCGGCGTGCCCGGATCAGGCCGTCCGGATAGAGACGGCGCTCGCCATGCATGAACGGTACCTCGATAAAGGTGTCCAGTGGTCCAGCCGGTGCGCCCAACGGCTGCGTGAGGACGCGGCCGAATTCCCGCACGGACGCCATGACCGCGAGCAGCGCCGAGGTCGCCCGCCGCTCCTGCTCTTCAGCGCCATTGATGCCCGACGTGGGAATCAGCCGGGCCTGATGCCAACTTTCCTCTGCCATGTTCGATCCCCCGTGTCCGGAGCATGCGCGGAAAGGATCTGCCACGCAGCGACCATAGGTTTCGGGACGTTACGCGCCGTAGCGGGAATCACGGAAGGCGTCAGCACGAAAAGCTCGATTTTCACCCTCGTGCGGGATTCGGCGGACCGGTAGGTCCACGCGGTGGGCGGGAACGGGTCGGATGGGGGTCGAAACGGTCACCGTGTGGATCTGGGCGTCCGCAAAACCGGTCCGCGGAAACGGCGTTAGGTCTGGGGTTCTTGCTTGCCCTGTCGGGGGCGCGTGAAGGTGAGGGCGCGGCGGGTCCAGGTGGCGAGGCGGGTCAGGGGGCCTGGGGTGGGGAGGGCAGGTGGGACTTCGTCGCCGAAGAGGCGGCGGGATTGGGATTCGGTGATGAGGTGGCGGTTTACGGCGAGGTTGAGGGGGTCCATGGGGTGCCTCCGATGAGGTGTGGGCGCCCGCGAAGGAGGGCGCTTCACACGTAGGTCGGAGCTGGGCCGAGCACCTCGACAAAACTCGTCGCGGCGAATCACCGCGGCGACAAAGGCGACGGATCACCGCGGCGACAAAGGGGACGGATCACCGTGGCGGCAGAGGGTCAGCCTTGGGTGGAGGTGCGGACTATTAGTTCGGGGGTGAAGGTTAGGCGTTGGTGTTGGTGGTCGGGGTTGGAGGCCTCGTCGAGGAGGAGTTCGGCGGCGGTTTTGCCGAGGAGTTGGCGCGGTTGGCGTACGGAGGTGAGCGGGACGGCGGCGGCTTCGGCGAACTCGATGTCGTCGTAGCCCACGATGGCCAGGTCGGCCGGGACGCGCAGGCCGAGGCGGACGCATTGCTGGAGTAGGCCGAGGGCGAGCAGGTCGTTCGCGCAGAAGGCGGCGGTGGGGCGGCGGTCGGCGGGGAGGCCGGCCAGGCGTTCGCCCGCGCCACGGCCCTCGGCGACGGTGAGGGCCGCGGTCGAGATGTCGATCAGGTTGTCGAGCGGTAGGCCCGCGCGCTTCATCGCGTTCTGCGCGCCGGTCCGGCGGTCGACCACCTGGCCGATGTTCTCCGGGCCGCCGACGAACGCGATCCGGGTGTGGCCGAGCTCGATCAGATGGCTGATCGCGACATCGCCGCCGAGGACGTCGTCGACGGAGACCGAGCAGTGCGAGTCATCCTCGGCGGGCCGGTCGAGCAGGACGACCGGCGTACCGCGGTTGGGCAGGTTCAGCAGACGGTCGGAGCCCGGCGCGACCGGCGTGATCAGCACACCCTGCACGCGCTGCTGCTCGAGTAGATCCAGGTAGTCGGCTTCGCGCTCGGCGTCGTCGTTGCTGTTGCACAGTACGACGGACAGCCCCGCCTCGCGTGCGGCCTCCTCGACCCCGCGGGCGACGTCGGTGAAGAACGGGTTGCCCGCGTCGAGCATCAGGTACGCCAGGATGCGGCTCTTGCCCGAGCGCAGCTGCCGCGCCGACTCGTTCCGGACGAAACCGAGCGAGGCCATCGTCTGCTCGACCTTGGCCCGGGTCTTCGGGCTGACCGAGTCGGGCCGGTTCAGCACGTTCGACACCGTGCCCAGCGAGACACCCGCGGCCGCGGCGACATCCTTCACGCCGGCCGCGCCCTTGGCCGGGCCGCCGTTCGAGCGCGGACCGCCGCCGTTCGCGCGCGGGCCGCTGCTCGCACGCGGATCGCTGCTCGCACCCGGGCGGCTGCCGTTCGTCCGTCGCGCCATCTGCTCTCCTCTATCGCCTGGGCCAACCGTCAACAGCCAACTTGTCAACCGGCAGGCCCGAAATTTTGAAACGTGTTCAAAACCGAAGGCTAACCCGAAACCGCGCCGAAATCGCCTACTGCACAGAACTCTTTCGCAACGGGCTCTTGACGGCTCCACGGCCTGCCCGTAACTTCAGGGCCACCGAATTGAAACCTTTCAATAACAGGCCGCCCACCAAGCCGCCGCCCCGAAACCGCCCCGATCCAAGCCTGATCCAAGTCCTGAGGAGAGTCACCGCATGCCGGATGAGGCCCTGGTCCAGCTGCGTGCCGTCAGCAAGTCGTTCGGCGCGGTCGCCGCCGTTCGCGACGTTTCGTTCGGCCTGTACGCCGGTGAGGCGCACGCGCTCGTCGGGGAGAACGGCGCCGGCAAGTCGACCATCGTGAAGATGCTCGCGGGCGTTCATCGCCCCGACACCGGCACGATCGAGATCGACGGCCAACCGGTCACGCTGGGCAGTCCCGCCGAGGCCCGCGCCGCCGGTATCGCGGTCATCTACCAGGAGCCGACGCTCTTCCCGGACCTGTCCGTCGCGGAGAACATCGCGATGGGCCGCCACCCCCTCGGCCGCTTCAACGCGATCGACCGGATCGCGATGAACCAGCAGGCCGAGCAGCTCTTCCGCCGCCTGGGCGTCTCGATCGACCCGGCCCGTCCCGCGCGTGGCCTGTCGATCGCCGATCAACAGCTTGTCGAAATCGCGAAGGCCTTGTCCGCCGAGGCCCGCGTCGTCGTGATGGACGAACCGACCGCGGCGTTGACCGGGGTCGAGGTCGAGCGGCTCTTCGCGGTGGCGCGTTCGCTCAAGCAGCACGGTGCCGCGCTGGTGTTCATCTCGCACCGGTTCGAGGAGATCACCGCGCTCTGCCAGCGGGTCACGATCATGCGCGACGGCCGGCACGTCTCGACCGACCTGCTGGACGATCTGACCGTCGACGAGATGGTACGGCGAATGGTCGGTCGCGATCTGGAAGCGCTGTTCCCCAAACAAGACGTCGAGCCCGGTGCCGTCGTACTCACCGTCGAGGGGATGAGCCGCGAAGGGACCTTCGAGGACGTCTCGTTCGAGGTCCGCGCGGGCGAGATCGTGGCGCTCGCCGGGCTGGTCGGTTCGGGCCGGTCCGAGGTGGTCCAGTCGATCTTCGGGGTCGACCCCCGGGACGCCGGCACGGTCGAGGTCCTCGGGCGCCGCCTGCAACCCGGATCACCGCGCAAAGCGATGGCCGCGGGCGTCGCGCTCGTACCTGAAGACCGTCGACAGCTTGGCCTGGTGATGGACCTGTCGATCGAGCGCAACGTCACCCTGCCGCGTTCGCGCAAACTCGCCCGGCTCGGATTCCTCTTCGGCTCGAGCGAACGGAAACAGGCCGCGGAATGGACCGAGCGGCTCAAGACCAAGTACGGCCGGCTCAGCGATGACGTCGGCACGCTCTCGGGCGGCAACCAGCAGAAGGTCGTGCTGGCCAAGTGGCTGTCGATGGCACCACGCGTGCTGATCGTGGACGAGCCCACTCGCGGTATCGATGTCGGAACCAAGGCGGAAGTACATCGCCTGATGTCAGGCCTCGCGGCCGAAGGAGTCGCCGTACTGATGGTGTCATCCGAGTTGCCCGAGGTCCTCGGCATGGCGGACCGCGTGCTGGTGATGCGCGAGGGCCGGCTGGTCGCGGAGCTGGCCCGGGCGGACGCGACCGAGGAGTCGGTCATGTTCGCCGCGACCGGTCAGGAGGCGAGGGTATGACCACCGCCACCCTGAACCTCGCGCCCAAACTGAGCCTGGTCTTCAAAGCGCGCGAGCTCGGCATCGTGATCGCGCTGGCCCTGCTCGTCGGCGTCACCGCGATCTCGAACCCGCGATTCCTCTCCGGTCAGAGCATTCGCGACATCCTGCTCGGCACGGCAATCCTGGCCGTTCTAGCGGTCGGCCAGGCGATCGTCGTGATCACCCGCAATATCGATCTGTCGGTCGGATCGATCCTCGGTCTCAGCGCGTTCACCGTCGGCACGCTGCTCCGGGACAACCCAGGTCTCCCGGTCGTCGTGGCGCTCCTGGTGGGTGCCGGAGTGGGCGCCGTAGCAGGGTTGGGCAATGGCGCGCTGGTGCAGTACGGCAAGATCCCGGCGCTCGTCGTCACCCTCGGCACGCTGTACGTCATCCGCGGTATCACGTACTTCTGGGCCGGTGGCCAGCAAGTCAACGCCGACGAACTGCCCGGGTCATTCCTTGCCTTCGGCAACGCGACGCTGCTCGGAATCCCTTACCTGGTGTGGATCGCGCTCATCATCCTCACCATCTCAGGCGTTGTCCTGCGCAACTATCGGGCCGGTCGCGAGTTGTACGCGATGGGCTCGAGTCCGCAGGCCGCAACACTCGCGGGTATCCGGGTTGGCCGTCGTACCCTCGCGGCTTTCACAGTCAGCGGGGGCCTCGCGGGCCTGGGCGGAGTGCTCTTCGCCGCGCGGTTCGGCACCATCGACGCCGCCGCGGGGACCGGTCTCGAACTGAACGTCGTGGCCGCGGTCGTCGTCGGTGGAGTCGCGGTCTTCGGCGGTAGCGGCAGCGTTTGGGGCGCCGCACTCGGAGCGTTGCTGCTGACAACGATCGGGAGTTCGCTCGCCGTGCTGGAGATCAACCAGTTCTGGCAGCAGGCCATCGTCGGCGCACTGATCCTGCTGGCGATCGGGTCTGACCGTCTGGTCGCAGCCCGCGTCGCCGCATCCCTGAAGAAGCGAGGCTCCCGTGTTCGCTAAGCGTGGTTGGGACACAGCGATCATCGCGCTGACCATCGTCGTCCTCATCGTTGCCTCAGGCACCGTCGACAACTTCGCCAGTTCGCAGAACTTCGGCTTCCTGGTGCTCGACCTCCTACCGATCGCCTTGGTGGCCTTGCCGATGACGTACATCATCGTGACCGGCGAGATCGACCTGTCGGTGGCGAGCACTCTCGGCCTGTCCAGCGCGGTGATGGGCTCCCTATGGAATGCGGGCCTCTCGATCGAAACGATCATCCCGCTCTGCCTGCTGCTGGGCGCGATCCTCGGCGCGGTCAACGGCCTGTTCGTCACGGTCCTCGGCCTACCCTCATTGGCCGTCACGATCGGCACGCTCGCGCTCTACCGCGGCCTGGCCTTCGTTGTCCTCGGTGACGGCGCGGTCGCGGACTTCCCGGCCGTCTACACCGACTGGGTCACGGGCGGTTCGCCGATCCCGAATGTGCTCTACCTGATCATCGTGCTGGCCATCGCCTTCGGACTGGTCCTGCACGCGACGCCGATCGGCCGCAACCTGTACGCCGTCGGCGCGAGCGAGCAGGCGGCAAGGTTCGCCGGCGTTCGTCCCGGCCGGACCAAGTTCTGGCTGTACGTCGTGAGCGGCGCCGTCGCGGGACTCGCGGGCGTGCTCTGGACCCTCAGGTATTCCAGCGCGCGGGCCGACAACGGCGCGGGCCTCGAGCTCGCCGTCGTCGCGGCCGTGCTGCTCGGCGGCGTCTCCATCTTCGGCGGCCGCGGCACCTTGCCCGGGGTGCTCGCGGGCGTCGTCCTCCTCGCATCGCTCCAGAACGCGCTCCGCCTGTCGGACGTGTCGAACGAAGCGCTCAACGTGGTCACCGGTGCGCTGTTGATCATCTCGGTACTCGCTCCGAATGCCGTGCAAAAGCTCATCCAGCGGCGTCACCGACTGCTGCTTCCAGAAAGGACCAACGCATCATGACGTACCGCTCTCGCTCCCTGGCGACCGTGGCCGTGTTCGCGCTTGCCGTGACCGCCTGTGGTGGCACCACCAAGGAGAGCACGGCGAACCAGAACACCGCCGCGCCGACCACCTCGCAGGTCACGGCCGACCCGAACGCGCCGCTCAAGGAAGGCCTGAAGATCGCCTTCCTGCCCAAGCAGCTGAACAACCCGTACACCGATGTCGAGGTGGGCGGCGGCAAGATCGCGGTGGGCGAGGTCAAGGGCGAGTACAAGCTGGTCGGACCGAACGACGCGAGCGCGTCCTCGCAGGTCAGCTACATCAACACGCTGATCCAGCAGCAGCAGAACGTGATCGCGGTCGCCGCGAACGACCCGAACGCGGTCTGCCCGTCGCTGAACCAGGCCCGCAAGGCCGGTATCAAGGTCGTCTCGTTCGACTCCGACGCCTCGAAGACCTGCCGGGACGCGTTCATCAACCAGGCGACCACGCAGGGCATCGGCGAGAGCCTCGCGAAGATGGCGAACGAACTGGCCGGCGGCTCAGGCGAGATCGCCGTACTGTCCGCGACGCCGAACGCGACCAACCAGAACGCCTGGATCGAGGTCCTGAAGAAGGAACTCGCCAAGCCGGAGAACGCCAAGCTCAAGCTGGTGAAGGTTGCTTATGGCAACGACGATGACCAGAAGTCGTTCCAGGAGGCGCAGGGCCTGCTCTCGTCGTACCCGAACCTCAAGGTGATCGTCTCGCCGACCACCGTCGGTATCGCGGCCGCTTCGCGTTATGTGAGCGCCTCGAGCTACAAGGGCAAGGTCGCGATCACGGGCCTTGGTCTGCCGAACCAGATGCGCCAGTACGTGAAGGACGGAACGGTCAAGAAGTTCGCCCTCTGGAACCCGGCGGACATCGGCTACCTCGCGGCGTACGCGGGTGCGGCGCTGTCGTCCGGCCAGATCACCGGCGCCGAGGGCGAGAAGTTCAAGGCCGGCAAGCTCGGCGAGTACACCGTTGGCAAGGACGGTGAGATCGTCCTCGGCCCGCCGACCGAGTTCACGGCCGCCAACATCGACCAGTTCGACTTCTGAGATTTCTGAGCCCAAAGAGGTCTGAAGAGCCATGCGCTACTGCTTCACACTCCAGGTCCGGACCGACCGCATGCCCGAGTACGTCGAGCGGCATGCGGCGGTCTGGCCGGAGATGCAACAGGCCTTGCGGGACAGCGGGTGGCGGAACTACTCGCTGTTCCTGCGGGACGACGGGCTGCTGGTCGGGTACGTCGAGTCCGACGACCTGGCGGCAGCGCAGCGGGCGATGGCCGCGACCGAGGTCAACGCGCGCTGGCAGGCCGAGATGACGGAGTTCTTCCAGCAGGACGGACGGCCGGATGAGTCGTTCGTACTGCTCCCCGAGATCTTCCATTTAGTGGTCGGCATCGAAAGTTCATCGGCGTCTGCGGCGCCCAGGCACGCACCTCGCGGCACTGGCGAATCATCCACGATGCTCCGCATCGAGGACGCTCCGCCAGCACCGCGATGCACGCACCTGAACACCGCAGCCACTCGACGAACTTCCGGTGCCGACCACTTAGACGAGACGGATGAGGTATAGCGATGACGGCCGTGACGGACGCCCTGCGCAGGCAGGAGATCGAGCTGCCCTCGTGGGCCTTCGGTAACTCGGGCACGCGGTTCAAGGTGTTCTCCCAGCCGGGCGTACCGCGCTCGCCGCAGGAGAAGATCGACGACGCGGCCGTGGTGCATCGCCTGACCGGGGTGGCGCCGAGCGTGGCGCTGCACATCCCGTGGGACAAGGTCGCCGACTACGCCGCGCTCAGCGCGTACGCGAAGGAACAGGGCGTCCGGCTCGGCGCGATCAACACCAACGTCTTCCAGGACGACGACTACAAGCTCGGCAGCGTCACCAACCCGGATCCCCGGATCCGCCGCAAGGCCACGGACCACCTGCTCGAGTGCATCGACATCATGGACCAGACGGGTTCGCGCGACCTGAAGCTCTGGTTTTCCGACGGCACCAACTACCCGGGCCAGGACGACATCTGGGACCGGCAGGACCGATTGGCCGCCGCGCTGCGCGAGACCTACGACCGGCTCGGCGAGAACCAGCGGATCCTGCTCGAGTACAAGTTCTTCGAGCCCGCGTTCTACAGCACGGATGTGCCGGACTGGGGTACGTCGTACGCGCACTGCCTGGAATTGGGGCCGAAGGCAACGGTCTGCATCGATACCGGGCATCACGCGCCGGGCACGAACATCGAGTTCATCGTGGCGTTCTTGCTGCGGGCCGGAAAG
This sequence comes from Kribbella sp. NBC_01245, assembly GCF_036226525.1. NCBI lineage: Bacteria > Bacillati > Actinomycetota > Actinomycetes > Propionibacteriales > Kribbellaceae > Kribbella > Kribbella sp. NBC_01245. The sequence continues at coordinate 5,463,309 of NZ_CP108487.1, read as the reverse complement.
CTCGGGGCGTTCGACTTCAACAGCCGGTTCTACGCCGACGACGACCTGATGGTGGGTTCGGCCGATCCGTTCCAGTTGTTCCGGATCATGAGCGAGATCGTCCGCGGTGACGCGCTCGATCCGGCTCGCGGCATCGCCTTCATGCTCGACCAGTGCCACAACATCGAGGCGAAGATCCCCGCGATCATCCGCTCGGTGATGAACGTCCAGGAGGCCACCGCGAAGGCGCTGCTGGTTGATCGCCCTGCGTTGCGTAAAGCCCAGCAAGAAGGCGATGTGCTGGCGGCGAACGCCGTACTGATGGATGCCTACAACACCGACGTCCGCCCGCTGCTCGCAGACCTGAGGGTCGAGCAGGGGCTGGACCCGGACCCGATCGCCGCCTACCACCGCAGCGGTTATGCCGACAAGATCACCGCCGAACGAGCCGACGGCCAGCAGGCCGGATGGGGAGCCTGAACCAGTGAACGACACCGCAGCCGAACTCGTTGCGCGAAGCAACAGACTGGGTGCCGACCCGCGCAATACCAACTACGCCGGCGGTAACACGTCCGCGAAGGGTACGGCGAACGACCCGGTGACCAAGCAGCCGATCGACCTGGTCTGGGTGAAGGGCTCGGGTGGTGACCTCGGCACGCTGACGTCGAGCGGCCTGGCCGTGCTCAGGCAGGACCGGCTGAACGCGCTGGTCGACGTCTACCCGGGCGTCGATCGCGAGGACGAGATGGTCGCCGCGTTCGACTATTGCCTGCACGGCAAGGGTGGTGCCGCGCCTTCGATCGACACCGCCATGCACGGTCTGGTGGACGCCCCGCACGTCGACCACCTTCACCCGGATTCGGGTATCGCCCTGGCCACTGCGGCTGACGGTGAAGCCCTGACCCGCGAGTGCTTCGGCGACCGCGTGATGTGGGTGCCCTGGCGCCGGCCCGGTTTCCAGCTCGGACTCGACATCGCCGCGGTCAAACGCGACAACCCGCAGGCCATCGGGGTCATCCTCGGCGGTCACGGCATCACCGCGTGGGGTGCGACGTCCGCGGAGTGCGAGGCGAACTCGCTCGACATCATCCGGACGGCGGAGCGCTTCCTCGCGGATCGCGGTAAGCCCGAGCCGTTCGGCCCGGTGGTGCCCGGGTTCGAGGCGTTGCCGGAGGCCGAGCGCAAGGCCCGCGCGGCGGCACTCGCGCCGTACATCCGTGGGCTCGCGTCCACGGACAACCCGCAGGTCGGGCACTACAACGACAGCGAGGTGGTGCTCGAATTCACCGCTCGCGCCCGTCTCGCCGAACTGGCCGCGCTTGGTACGTCGTGCCCGGACCACTTCCTGCGTACTAAGGTCCGCCCGCTCGTGGTCGATCTGCCCGCGACGGCGTCGGTGGACGAGATCGTGGCCCGGTTGCGCGAGCTGCACGCGTCGTACCGCGAGGACTATGCGGCGTACTACCAGCGCCACGCGACCGAGGACAGCCCGGCGATGCGCGGTGCGGATCCGGCGATCGTGCTGGTGCCCGGTGTCGGCATGTTCAGCTTCGGCAAGGACAAGCAGACGGCCCGCGTCGCCGGTGAGTTCTACGTGAACGCGATCAACGTGATGCGTGGCGCCGAGGCGGTCTCGACGTACGCGCCGATCGATGAGAGCGAGAAGTTCCGCATCGAGTACTGGGCGCTCGAAGAGGCGAAGCTCCAGCGGATGCCCAAGCCCAAGCCGCTCGCGACCCGCGTGGCCTTCGTGACCGGCGGCGGTTCCGGTATCGGCAAGGCGATCGCGCTGCGCCTCGCGGCTGAAGGCGCCTGCGTGGTGGTGGCGGATCTCGACAGCGCCGCGGCCGAATCCGTCGCCAAGGAGATCGGGCCGACGGCCGTTGCGGTCACGGCCGACGTGTCGAATGCAGACGCCGTCCAGCAGGCGTTTGACGAAGGCGTGCTGGCCTTTGGCGGCATCGACTTGGTGGTGAACAACGCCGGGCTCTCGATCTCGAAGCCGTTGCTGGAGACAACCGAAAAAGACTGGGACCTCCAGCACGACGTGATGGCCAAGGGCTCGTTCCTGGTCTCGCGCACGGCCGCGAAGGCGATGATCGACCAGGGGATGGGCGGCGACATCGTCTACATCTCCAGCAAGAACGCCGTTTTCGCCGGCCCGAACAACGTCGCGTACGGCGCTGCCAAGGCCGACCAGGCGCACCAGGTCCGGCTGCTCGCGGCCGAGCTCGGGTCGTACGGCATCCGCGTGAACGGGGTCAACCCGGACGGCGTGGTTCGTGGCTCGGGCATCTTCGCGAAGGGCTGGGGTGCGCAACGAGCCGCGGTGTACGGCGTACCGGAGTCGGAGCTGGGCGCCTTCTACGCGCAGCGGACGCTGCTCAAGCGGGAGGTGCTGCCGGAGCACGTCGCGGCCGCCGTCTTCGCCCTCGCCGGTGGCGACCTGTCCCAGACCACCGGGCTGCACGTGCCCGTCGACGCCGGCGTTGCTGCCGCCTTCCTGAGGTAGGTGTTCATGGCTTCTCGACGGACCAGGATCGGGTTGGTAGCTGGTGGGCTCGGCGCCTATTGGCCGCAGTTCCCGGAGCTGTTGCCACAGTTGCAGGCGTCCGCCCGGCGGGTGTCGGAGCGGTTCGCCGAGTTGGACTGCGAGGTCGTGGATGTCGGCTTCATCTCCGACCCGCACGAAGGCGCTGCCGCCGCGGAGAAGCTCCGGCTGGCCGACTGCGACCTGATCGTCGGCTTCCTCACCACCTACATGACCGCGTCGATGCTGGTCCCGGTCGCACAGCGCAGTGGCGCGCCCGTGCTGTTGCTGAACCTCCAGCCGACCGAGGCGATGGACCACGCGTCGTTCGATACCGGCGCGTGGCTCGCCTACTGCGGCGCATGCCCGCTGCCGGAGATGGCGAACGCCTTCGAGCGCTCGGGCATCACCTTCCGCTCGGTCTCGGGGTACGTCGAGGACGAGCGCGCGTGGGCCCGGATCGAACGCTGGATCAAGGCCGCCGGCGTGCGCGCCGCCTTCCGGCACGGGCGTCACGGCCTGCTCGGGCATCTCTACCCCGGCATGATGGACGTCTCGACCGACCCGACCCTGGTCTCGGCGCAGCTTGGCGGACACGTCGAGATCCTGGAGATCGACGACCTCCGCGTGCGCGTTGAGAAGGTGTCTTCCGTAGAGACCGATACACGCCTGACCGAGGCCCGGGAGATCTTCGCCCTGGACGATTCGGTCAAACCGGACGATCTCCGCTGGGCCTGCCAAGTGTCGGTCGGGATGGACCGCTTGGTGGAGGACTTCCAGCTCGACACCCTCGCGTACTACCACCGAGGCCTCGACGGCGAGACGCACGAACGCGTGGCAGCCGGGATGATTCTCGGCGCCTCGTTGCTCACGGCAAGGGGTATTCCGGCGGCGGGGGAGTACGAGTTGCGCACCTCGCTCGCGATGCTGGTGATGGACCGCCTCGGCGCGGGTGGTTCCTTCACCGAACTGCAAGCGCTGAACTTCCGCGACAACGTGGTGGAGATGGGGCACGACGGCCCGGCCCACCTCGCGATCAGCTCGGCCAAACCGCTGCTGCGCGGCCTCGGCGTCTACCACGGCAAACGCGGCTGGGGCGTATCCGTCGAGTTCGACGTAGCCCACGGCCCGGTCACCTGCCTCGGCCTCGGCCAGCTCCGCGACGGCTCGTTCCGCCTGATCGCCTCCGAAGGCCAAGTCGTCCCTGGCCCGCTTTTAGCGATCGGCAACACCACCTCGCGGGTGGATTTCGGCCAAGACCCCGGCGAATGGACCGACGCCTGGTCAGCCTCCGGCGTAGCCCACCACTGGGCCCTAGGCACCGGCCACCGCGTCGCCGAACTCCGCGCCGTCGCCGACCTCCTCTCCCTAGACCTCCAGGTGATCCCATGAATCCACGTCATCGGACCCTTGTGACTCGGCGTGTCGGGGTTCATCGGACCCTTGTGACCGGTGGTTCCGGATGATCACTGTGGCGGCGGTCGATCTGGGGGCCTCGAGCGGTCGCGTCATGACCGGTCGAGTCGGTAGCGGCCGGCTCGATCTGCAAGAGGTGCACCGGTTCTGGAACGGGCCAATCCGGCTCGGATCGACCCTGCACTGGGACGTGCTCGGCCTCTATCGCGAGACCCTGGCCGGTCTGGCTTCAGTCGGCTCGGTTCATGGCATCGGTATCGACTCCTGGGCGGTCGACTACGGCCTGCTCGACTCGGCCGGCCGGCTGCTCGGGAATCCAGTTCACTACCGGGATGAGCGGACCTCCGGCGTGGTTTTGCCCGACATCTCGGCCGACGAGCTTTACGCCATCACCGGCCTGCAACACCTGCCCTTCAACACGATCTACCAATTACTTGCTGAAGGCCCCCAAATCAAGCGGGCGTCAACCCTGCTGATGATCCCGGACCTGCTCAACTTCTGGCTCACCGGCTACATCGGCGCCGAGATCACGAACGCGTCGACCACTCAGCTGTACGACATACGCGCGCGGACGTGGTCGACGGACCTGGCCCAGCGCGTCGGCCTGCCGGCAGGGCTGCTCCCACCGCTGCACGAGCCTGGCACGGTCGTCGGCTCGCACGACGGCACGCCGGTCATCGCGGTCGGTTCGCATGACACGGCCTCATCTGTGGTTGCCGTGCCCGCGGCTGACGAGCGGTTCGCCTACATCTCCTCGGGCACGTGGTCCTTGGTCGGGCTCGAACTCGACAAGCCCGTGCTGACGGCCGAAGCGCAGGCGGCCAACTTCACCAACGAAGGTGGCGTCGACGGCCGGATCCGCTTTCTGCGTAACGTGATGGGCCTCTGGATTCTCCAGGAGTGCTTACGTGAATGGGGTACGACGGACCTGCCCGGGCTCTTGCGCGAGGCGGCCGACGTTCCGCCGTACGGTGTGCTGATCGACCCGGACGACCCGGCATTCCTTGCCCCCGGCAACATGCCGTCGCGGATCGCCGAGTGGTGCCGGCGTGCTGGGGTAGCACCGCCACAGGGGCCTGCGGCAACCACTCGATGCATTCTGGAAAGCCTCGCGCTGGCGTACCGTCGTACGCTCGCGAAGGCCCAGCGGATCGCGGACCAGCCGGTCGACGTACTGCACGTCATCGGAGGCGGTTCGCAGAACGAATTGCTCTGCCAGCTCACCGCGGACGCCTGCGGACTACCGGTGCTCGCCGGTCCGGTCGAGGCGTCCGCGCTGGGCAATGTGCTGGTCCAGGCCCGGGCGCTCGGCGCACCGCTGGCCGGACTGGACGAGATGCGGGCGCTGGTGCGCTCGACCCACGAGCTGCGGCGTTACCAGCCGCGGGATACACCGGCCGACTGGGCCGCCGCCGAGGCCCGGGTGTACGGGAGTGTGACCGAATGACGACCACCTACAACGGGATTGGTTTGCGCCGCGAGCTGCACGAGCTGCCGATGCTGGGTCACGACGATGTCCAGCTGCTGCGACTGCTCGCCACCGGGTTGCCGGTCGAAGCCGTCGCGCGTCGCCTGGACCTGTCCGAACGGACCGTGCGCCGCCGCACCCGGGCGATCTGCGACCGGATCGGAGTCGGTACCGCGATCGAAGCCGTCGTCTGGGCGGTCCGGCGCGGCCTGTTCTGACACCTTTCGATCCTGCACTAATAGTAATCGCTCAGTGGCCATTAGTGGTCAGATCGGTTGACGCTCGGTCGCGGGGCTGCGATGGTTCCCTGGATATCACCTATCTGGGGAACCATCGTGAGAACTCTGCTTGCTGCGATTTTGTTGCTCATGTCAATTCCGGTGAATGCAGAGGGTGGCCTGGTGAATAGTGCCGAAGTGCCCGTGGTGTCGCATTTGCGCGCCAATCAACGGACCGAGCCGCTCGCGATCGCGGCCGGTCCACCCCGGTTGAGTTGGCAGTTGTCGGCGTCCCGGCGTGGGCTGGGCCAGCGCCGGTACGAGCTCCACGTCGCGTCCGCCGTCGATCGGCTGGCGGCGCCGGACGTCTGGAACAGCGGGGTCGTCGAGTCGTCGCAATCGGTCGACGTGCCGTACGGCGGTCCGGCGCTTGCCCGGTATTCCGCGTATTACTGGGCCGTCCGGATCTGGGACGAGACGGGTACGGCCTCGGCGTGGAGCCCGGCGGCCAAGTTCGAGACGGGCGCGCTCCAGCCGTCGGACTGGGCCGGCGAGTGGATCGGCGCCGATGACGCGGCCGGGCCCGAGTGGTCCGACTACACGATGGACCTGGACGCCACCGTGCAACGTGAGGCGCTCGGGGTATTCTTCCGCGGCCACGGCGGCGTCGGCTATATGTGGCAGCTCAATACCGCCTCCGGCCGCTCGCTATTGCGCCCGCATGTCCGGAATAACGACGGGTCATACGTCGTACTGGCCGAAATTCCGCTCGCGGCGGACCTTGGCCAGCGGAATAACTTGCGCATTTCCGTAATCGGTCAAACCATCACCACCTGGGTGAACGGCGTACAGGTCGACCAGCGAAATCGGTCTGACCATAACGCGCCGGGTGGAATGGGCTTCCGCGTCAGTAACAACGAGATCGGCGTGGTGCATCGGCTCAAGGTGACGAACACCGCCGGCGCCGTACTGATCGACACCGCTTTCCCGGCCGGCGACGGGACATTCCCCGAGGGTTATGTCCCGCCAACCGGTGGGCTGGTGGTGCGTCGCACGATGCCGGGGGCGGACACCGACCTCTGGGCGCCGGCCAAACGGCTCCCGCTCTTCCGCAAGGACATCACGCTTCCGAGTGGCAAGAACGTCGTACGAGCGCGATTGCACGCGGCGGCGCAAGGCGTCTACGAGCTGCGCGTCAACGGCACCAAGGCCGGCGACCACGAGCTCGCACCCGGTTGGACGGATTACCGCCGGCGCATCCAGACCCAGACGTACGACGTGACGTCGCTGCTCAAGCCCGGGCTGAACGCGCTCGGCGCCGAACTGGCCAACGGCTGGTTCGCGGGCCAACTCGCCATGTTCAACCGCAACCGCTACGGCAAGACCACGGCGTTCAGCGCCCAGCTGCGCGTCACGTACGACGACGGCAGCACGGACGTCTTCGCGACGGACTCGAGCTGGCGGACGAGCCCCGGTTCCGTACGGGCCGCTGACCTTTTGCACGGCGAGGCGTACGACGCTCGCGCGGCTCAGACGGGTTGGGACGAGCCGGGCTATCCGGCACCGGGCTGGGCGTTAGTGCAAGTGAGGCCGTCCGCTACCGCGCTACTGGTGCCGCAGACGGATCAGCCAGTGCGGGTGACGCAGGAGCTGGCAGCACGGGCCATACCGTCCAAGACGCCCGGCACCTACTTGTACGACCTCGGCCAGAACATGGTCGGCGTACCGCGCATCACGTTGACCGGGACGCCTGGGCAGACCGTGCGCATCAGGCAGGCCGAGGTGCTCGACAAGGACGGCTACATCTACACCGACAACCTGCGAAGCGCTCGGGCCACGGATCACTACACGTTCGCCACTGGTTCGCCTGAGACCTACCGGCCGCGTTTCACCTTCCACGGCTTCCGGTACATCGAGATCACCGGTCTACCGTCAGCACCGCCCGCTAGCGCGATTACCGGCCTAGTGCTCGGCACGGATGGCGCTATGACCTCGCAGCTCACCACTAGTTCGGCGCTGGTCAACCAGTTGCAGAGCAATATCGTCTGGGGACAGCGCGGCAACTTCCTCTCCATCCCGACGGATACCCCGGCGCGGGACGAGCGGTTGGGCTGGACCGGCGACATCAACGTCTTCGCGCGTACCGCCGTCTACAACCTCGACTCGCAGGCTTTCCTGACCAAGTGGTTGCGCGATCTCCGGGTGGAGCAGGCGGCGTCCGGGGCATACCCGAGTGTGGCGCCGACGGTCCCGGAGCAGTTCGACGGCGGCTTGAACGACGCGGGCTGGGCGGATGCCGGGGTGAACGTGCCGTGGACCTTGTGGCAGGCGTACGGCGATACGGCGATCATCCGCGAGCAGTTCGACTCAATGAGCCGGTACGTCGACTACTTGGCTCGTACGGCGAACGGGTTCATCCGGCACGGCGGGCAGTACAACGACTGGCTCAACCTGGAGGACCCGCAGAACCAGACCGAGCCGGAGCTTATCGGCACGGCGTTCTTCGCGAAGAGCGCGCGCCAGCTCGGCCAGATGGCGGCGGCGATCGACCGACCGGCGGAGGCGGCTCGGTATCAGCAGTTTTACGTCGACGTGCGGAATGCCTTCGCGGCGCGGTTCGTTGCCGGCGATGGCAAGGTTGGCCGTGGGAACCAGACCGACTACATCCTTGCCCTGAGCAATGACCTGGTGCCGGCGGATCGGGTCGGTGCTGCTGGCAACCACTTTGCCGCTAACGTCTCGGCGGCTGGGCAATTGCGGACCGGGTTCCTTGGTGTCGATGGGTTGTTGCCTACGTTGACCAAGGTCGGGCGCAGCGATCTGGCGTATCGGCTGTTGCAGCGGACGGAATACCCGTCGTGGGGTTACGAGATCGGCAAGGGCGCAACGACGATCTGGGAGCGCTGGAACTCGATCAATCCCGACGGCACGTTCAACGACGTCAACATGAACTCGTTCAACCACTACGCGTATGGCGCCGTTGGCGAGTGGATGTACCGCACGCTGGCCGGTGTATCCGCTGCCGAACCGGGTTATCGCAAGGCCCTGATCGCGCCGGTGCCTGGTGCCGGTCTGACGTTTGCGGACTTCAAACACCTCACGCCGTACGGTGAGATCGCGACGCGTTGGGAGCGGGTCGGGACGGATGGGCTCAGCCTCGACGTGACGGTGCCGGGCAACACCACTGCCGTCGTGCGTATGCCGGCGTCGGACCCGAGCCTCATCACCGAGAGCGGTCAGCCCTTGACCTCCTTCGACGTGGTGGACGAAGGCGATACCGTTCGCGTGACGGTTGCCGCAGGCAAGTATCGGTTCTCCTTCCGCGGTGTTGAAGGCGCGATCGACTATGTGGACCTGGGCGATTCGTCGTCCGAGGGTGCGCATGGCGTGACCGCGGCGCCGTCGTCCGGTACCGGCGTTGAGGCCGGGCGGACTCGTCGCTATTCGGGGCTGCAGGTGCCAGGGTCTTGGTTCGAGTTCGACCTGCGGATCCAGCCGGGGCAGCCGTTCGTGATGCGGCTGGTGGAGACGTACGACGTGGCGCAGGTGAAGGACTACGAGGTCCGCATCAACGGGGTGGTCGCGCATCGGCGGGTTAACAACCGGTCGTCGGGTGGGCTCGATAGCTACCAGTTCCGGGTGGACGATCCGGCGTTGCTGACCGGATCGACCGTCCGGGTGCGGATCCAACACAACGCGGCGGCGTCCGGTTACGACCCGTCACTGGCGGATGTGTGGGCCTTGCCGGGGTCATAACTCTGGTGCATGGTGGCGCCGGTCTGGGGGTACCGGCGTGCCATACCAACCTGAGGAGTGACCATGGACGGCACAACCGTGCTGTGGATCGTGCTGGCAGCCGTTGTGCTGCTCATTGCGGTAGCCCTGGTGGTGTTCGGGATGCGCCGGGCCAAGGAACGGCGGATCGAGGACGATCGGCAGCAGTCGTACAACAAGGAACAAGAGGCCGTTGAGGCCGAAAAGCGAGCCGAGAAGCAAGAGGCCGTCGCCGACGAGGTGGACGCCCGCGCCCGCAAGGCCCAGGCCGAGGCCGACGAGAACGCCGCCAAGGCCCGCCGCCTAGCAGCCGGCGCCGAGGAACGCCACACGGCCGCGGCAGAAGCCCGCGCCGAAAGCACCCACCACCGCGAAGAGGCCGCCAACCTCAGCCCCGACCCCGACACCAGCACCGGCGCCCGCCCGACCTCGACGGTGGACGACGCGGCGGACACCCGCTCAACCTCGCCGATGGGCGAGACGGTGGATGCTGGGCAGAACGAGTCGACGGCGGATTCGACGAACTCGGTCTGGCCGAACGCCTCCAGCGCCAACCAAGCCGATGCTACCCCGCAGAACGCCGCCTCGGACGAGACGACCCGGCAGAACGGCATCACGGAGTCGGCGGAGCACGCCCGGCACCGGTCTGACGACGAGGTGGCAGACGAGTCCGACAGTCAGGTGGGTGACCAGGACCGCCAGTTCGAGGGCCGCGACGCCAAGGACACCGAAGCCGACACCGACGTCAACCCGAAACACGCCTCCCACTAGGCGGCAGCACCCCCTTCCTTTGCGTTCATTCGTCGGAATCCGCCCTCTGCCCATCGCCTACCTGTGCAGGTGCGCTGAGCTGAGAGGGCGGATTCCGACGAATGAACGCAAAGGAAGGGATCAAGCGGCCTGGAGTTGGCGGAGGGTTCGGTGCCAAGGGTTGGCGCGGAGGCCGGGGTTGAGCAGGGCGGCAGCCACGCAGTACTTGCTGACCTGGATCGGCCGGATGCCCAGATCACGCAGCACCCGATCCGCCACGCCCGCACGCCCAGCCGTCTTGCTCTCCACCAACACCGCCCCCACCGGCCCTCGCACCACCTCCACGTCACCACCACCCGACGGCCCGTGGTGGAAAAGCAGGTCGATATCGCAGGTCAGGCGCGCGTGGTCACCCCGGTCCACCAACGTCGTACGGCGGTAGGTCGTCGTTAGCGCCGGCACGAGATCACCCGCCTCCGATACGCCGTACTCCGTCCGCAACTGATCCCCCAAGAACTCCAACGCCTCGCCCGTCAACCGCGCCCGATCGTCCAATCCGTAAGGCATCCGCGCCTTGACCGTCTCGGACCGGCCACCCTTCAGCTTGACCTCGAACGTGCACTCACCACTATCCAGATACGCCCGCGTGCGGACCTTGTACCTCCGCCGCCGACGCTGCACGTGCTCGCGATAAAGCCGATAGTCCGCGCTATCGAAATACACCGACTCGTACTTGAAGCTACGACGCCCATCAATATCCAGTACGGCGAACCGGTGCCGCAGGCGGTCCGTCATTTCAATGAACGCGTTGATCGGCACCAAATACTTCCGGTCAATCCGCACCTGCAACGCAGCCTCGTCGAGTACCTCCGCGAGCGAAACCGCCCGCAACTCGCGAATTGCACCAGTAGTTGCCGCCAGCAACGAAGATCGCCCGGTCATGACGCGAACCGGTTCAGGGCCCGCAGGCTCGGCGCGACCCGCGGCTGGTCCGCGCGGACGCGATACCGCACGTCCACCACGGTGATGTCGGTGACGAGATCGAGCTCCAGCACCACGAAGTACCGGATATCCGCCTGCAGCAGGCGTTCCAGGGCAGGCTGGATGTCGCGAACATCCGGATACGCCTGGTCCAGCGTGACCTTCTGGCGACGCGATCGCGCGGTCAGCCCCGGGTGATCCACCAGGTACATCAGTCCGACCAGCAACAAGCTCAACGCCGGCGCAACCCAGAACGGCCCCGGATGCAGACCGTTGACCAGCCCCATGGCCAGCGAGACGAAGTAGTACGCGACCTCCTCCTGGGTGATCGAGTCCGACCGCAGCCGGATGATCGAGAGAATGCCGAACAACCCGAGCCCGAGCCCCATCCCCGCACCGCTGCCCGCGAGCATCGCCGTCACGGCCATCACGCCGACGTTCAGCGCGACGTACGCGAGCAGCAGGTCACGCCGGTGGTAGCGGCGGAAGTAGATGCCATAGGCAAGTAAAGCGATCGCGATCACATCCGCGAGCACAGCCAATCCCAGACCGGTCATCGGTTTTCATCCTCTCGAGGGCGGGCGACCGAATCTCCGGTCGCTTGATATCCCCGAGTCAATCGCGCCACCGTGAGGTGAATCTGTGCGAGCGATGAGAGACCTCTCATGCCCGCAGGCGATATCCCATTCCGCGCACGGTCTGGATCCGCTCGGCGCCGAGTTTGCGCCGCAGGTAACGGATGTAGACGTCGACCACGTTCGAGCCGGGGTCGAAGTCGAAGCCCCAAACCTGGGAGAGCAGTTGCTCGCGCGACAGCACTTGGTCGGGATGCCGGCAGAGCACTTCGGCCAGCACGAATTCGCGGGCGGTGAGTTCGATGCTCTGGTCCCCGATCGTCGCGCGCCGAGTGCGCAGATCCAGCGTCAGATCCCCGGCGACAAGCAAGGTCGCCTCGGCCGCGGAGCCGCCTTCGCTGCGTAGCCGGAGCCGCACCCGCGCAAGTAGTTCCTCGAAGGCGAACGGCTTCGCGATGTAGTCGTCGGCGCCACTTTCCAGCCCGGCGACGGTATCGCGGACGCTGTCCCGCGCGGTCAGGATGACCACCGGCATGCTCACCCGGGCCTCGCGAATCCGCCGCAATACGGTGAATCCGTCCACCTGGGGCAGGCCGATATCCAGCACGAGCAGGTCGTACGCCCCGCTGACCGCCTCCTGGTACGCCGTCTCGCCGTCGCTCACCGCGGTAGTGACAAATCCGTTGCTGCGCAGGCCGCGCTCCAGGAACGAGGCGATCCGCTCTTCGTCTTCCGCGATCAGGATCTTGTTCACAGGCTCACCAATTCCGGGTCGTCGGCCGGTGTCACGGCCTGGGTCGGCAGCTCGAGCACGAAGGTTGCCCCCGGCCCCTGTTGTGGTGCGAGCCGGATCTCGCCGCCATGCGCCCGCGCGATCGACCGGACGATCGCCAGTCCGAGACCGGCGCCCTCGGTCCGGCGCTGATCGTTGCCGCGGGCAAATCTCTCGAAGATGCGCTCGCGTTCCTCCGGCGCGACCCCGGTGCCGTTGTCCGCGACCCACAGCTCGACCCGGCCGGGCAATACCCGGGAGCCGACGGCGATGCGATCACCGTCGGCGGTATGGCGAACCGCGTTCGCGACCAACTGCATCAACGCCTGCGTCAGCCGCTGTCCGTCCGCCGTGATGAACGCGTCCGCGGCCTCATCCACCCGCCATTGCCGATCTGCGAGTGGCCGGGCCTTCGCGACCACGTCGACGACGAGATCGGTGAGGTTGATCTCGCCGACCGTGAGGAAGTCGGGCTGCTCACTCTTTGCCAGGAGCAACAAGTCGTCCACGATCCGGTTCATCCGCGACAACTCGTCGAGCACCAGCGCGGTCGTCTCCGCCCGGTCCTGCGGGTCGTCGCCCATCAACTCCAGATGTCCCCGGATCACCGTGATCGGCGTACGCAGCTCATGCCCCGCGTCGTCCAGGAACTGCCGCTGCCCGACGAACGCGACCTCGAGCCGATCCAGCATCGTGTTGAACGTCCGCGCCAGCCGCGCCACGTCGTCGTTGCCAGCGACCGCGATCCGCTGCCGCAGGTCCGTCTCGCTGATCTGCTCGGCCGTCTTCCGGACCAGCCGGATCGGCGCGAGCACCCGGCCCGCGACCAGCCAGCACGCCACGGCCGACATCACCAGAGCGCCGGCCACCACCAGACCGAGGACCTTCGCGACATCGTCCAGCGGCTTGGCCATCACGTCGCGGAATTCCAGCACCACCAAGGCCGCCGTACCAGGTGAATCCCCAACGCGGACCGGCAGCACGGCGTACCGGACGCGGCCGGCGCTGCTATCCACCCAGCCGTACGACGGACCCGGAGTGGCGGCGATCCGGGCGACGAACGCCGCGTCGGTATCGAGGCGTGCGGGTGGTACGGACAGGCTGCGGTGATGCGCCCGGCCGTTGAGCACGCTGAAGAACGCCTCGGAGGTGTCGGGCAGATTGCTCTGCATCCACCGGTCGAGCAATTCCTCGGGCCGGCTGAACCCCTGCGCCTGCGGCGACCCGGCGAACAACCGGAACTTCTCCGCCTCATGGCTCAACTCCGCATCAGCCATCGCGTCCGACCGCGCACTCAACGCCTGCCAGGTAAGGAACACCAGCGCCGTGAGGGCCAACGTCAACACACTCAACGTCCACCCGATGATCCGCACCCGCGCACTAACCCCCTGCCGCGGACCGGATGGCTGCGGCTGGGGTTGTGGGTCGCCGGGCTTGGGCTCAGTCGTCGTCAATGTCGTCCGAGTCGTCGTCATCGTCAATACCGGCCGTCGGCACCGGCGGCGGCGAAACCGGCACGGCCTCCCTCGGCCGCTTAGTCGGCCCCACCGTCGAGCCATCGGTCGGCGTGCCACTCGGCCCCGCAGTCTGGCCATCGGTCGGCGTGCTGCCCGGTCGGTCCGTGGGTTGTGTCGTCGGAGTGGGGGTGGTCCCCGGGGTCGGCCCAGTCGTCGGATTGCCGGCCGGTACGAGCACCACGCCGTCGCCGAGCTCCGGCGCCGACCGATCGGCGATGTAGTCGGTCAGCGCGAACCCAGCGACCACCAGTACGGCGGCCACCGCGAGATAGATCATCCGAGGAGATCGCATACCTCAACCTTCCACGTCCTCGCCCAGACCCAGATGAGCCCCAGATGAGAGTCCTCTCATCCTCCACCCTCTCTTTTTCGTTCATTCGTCGGAATCCGCCCTCTATCCGCCGGATCGCCCCGCACAGGCGGACGGTTGGCGAGGGCGGATTCCGACGAATGAACGAAAAAGAGGGCACGCGCTCATCGGTCCGAATACGGCTTGTATACAAACTGTACGCAGGCCGTATTCGGACCGATGAACACCACGGAGGGGTGAGCGCCAGGGAGGGTGTGAGCGCTAGGGGAGGGCGTGGTCAGCAGGTTGGGGTGGGGTGAGGGGTGCCGCGATAGAGCTCGAGGCGGACGTTGTCGTTGCGGGGGAGGAGTACGGCGATGCCGTCTGCCGGGGTCCAGGCGGCCGGGAGTAGCAGGTACTGGTCGTTGGACTGGAGTACGAGTTTCAGGCCGTCGTACCGGAAGGCGTAGAGCGCCTTGGAGCCCGTGCAGGCCGTTTCGATGACGCCGCGGCCGCCGAGGTTGAGCTCGCCGGTGCTGTAGACGACGGCGTTCGGGACCGTCGGCAGCTCGCCGACGAACTGCTCCGCCCGCGTGCGGCCCACCGCTGACGAGTAGTCGTTCGTGGCCCAGAACAGGCAGATGCCGACCAGGGCGAACACGCCCGCCCACTCGGCCATCCGCCGCGGACTCAACTCCTCGCCCCCGGCCCGGCCCCCCGCCCTGATCCCCGCGCCGCCCTGGCCCTCCGCCCCGGCCTCTGCGCCGGCCTCGCCATCCGCCCTGGACGCGCTGCCGGGGTGGGAATCGGTGACGGGGTCGGGGGCGGTTTCGAAGGGGGCGCGGCGGAGGTGGTTGGCGTAGGACAGGAGTAGGACGCCCGCGGCGAGGCTGAGGGGGGCGGCTAGTTCGATCACGTTGCGAAGGGGTTCGACGAACATGGCGATCAGGCCGAGCGAGGTCAGGATCGACCCGCAGATCAGGAGTACGGGCGGGCCGATCGAGGTCTGGCGTCGTACCAGCGGACGGCCCCAAATCGCCAGCAGCACCAAGCACGCGAGTACCACCATTGGTATGAACAGACCGTCCACGCTGAGCACCAGGTAGTCCACCGTCGTGAGCCCGAGCAGCGACGTGTCGACGCCGAAGTAGTCGTAGAACCAGAACCCCCGTTGCCACCCGAACCAGAACAGCAGCGCGGTCAGCAAGGTCGTCGGCGCGATCACCGTGCCGAACAGCCTCGCCACCTGCGGCAGGCCCACCGAAAACGTCGCCGTCGGCAGCGCCGTCTCCCCTGAGCGCGCTGAGCCGCCGGAACCATCCTCGGTTCCGGCGGCTCCATTGGCCCCAGCGGCGTCAGCGCTCCCAGGCTTCGGCTCGACGGCGGTCATTGCCCACCCTCACTTGGTGCCTCTTCCGGAGCGGGCGACTCCTCCGGGGAAGGCGACTCCTCGGGCGACGGGGATTCCTCGGGCGAAGGCGAAGGGGATTCCTCCGGTGACGACGAAGGCGAGGGCGAAGGCTCGGGCGAAGGGGTTTCGCACGGCGAGGTGCCGGCGACCAGGACAATCTCGCCGCCTCGCTTCACGGTCCCGCCCTCATCGGGCCGCGAGGAGTGGAACTCGCAGTCTTCCCAATCCGGCGCCGAGTTCTCGACCGTGATCGTCACGCACAACGTGCCATCACCGCACTGCTTCCGGACCGACTCCTCCAGTTCGCGCACGACGTCATTGATAGGACGCCCCTGCGTGAACCTGGTCGTAGTCACCTTGATCGGCGGCTTCGGCGCCTTACCGTCCTTGTCCCGCGGCGCACCCACCCCAGGGCCGCCCTGATCGCGATTCTCAGACCCGCCATCCCCGCTAGAGCTAGAGTCCGAGCCCGAGCCTGAGCCCGCGCCGGAGCCCACCACCGGCCCGCCGCAAGCGGCCAGCACAGCAGTAACCGCCAAAGTCGCGACCATGGCGCCGAATGATCGTTCTACCCTCATCTCAATTCCCCCAGTCCCCACGATGTTCTTATACCCATCGTCCGGACAAGGCTTCAGAGAGTCTTAAAGCGCCAAGAACGTCAGATCAAATACCGGAACTCCGCGCTATCAGGCTTGATCCGCTCGATATCCAACGGCGCGGCCTTCATCCGATCGAGCAACCCCGCCAAATCCTCTGCCCGCCCGATCTCGATACCGACCAAGGCGACACCGGTCTCGCGGTTGTTCCGCTTGACGTACTCGAAGAGCGCGATGTCGTCGTCAGGCCCCAGTACCTGATCCAGGAACTGCCGCAAAGCCCCAGGCTCCTGAGGGAACGTCACCAGGAAGTAGTGCTTCAGGCCTTCGTAGACGAGGGATCGCTCGACGATCTCCCCATACCGGCTGACGTCGTTGTTGCCGCCAGAGAGCAGGCAGACCACCGTTTCCCCTGGCCGTACGTCGATCCCGTAGCTGAGCGCCGCGGTCGCCAGAGCGCCTGCAGGCTCAGCGATCAACCCATCCGTCTGGTAGAGCTCAAGCATCTCTGAGCAGACAAGGCCTTCCGGGACGGCAGTCATCGTCACACCCGCTGCAGCGACCAGTGGCAGCGTCACGTCGCCAACACGTCGTACTGCGGCTCCATCGACAAAGCTGTCCAAGTGGTCAAGCGTTACCGGCTTACCGGCTTCAAGAGCCGCAGCCATACTCGCAGCGCCTTCAGGCTCTACACCGATCACGCGAACGTTTGGATGACGAGAAGCCAGCCACGTCGTCATACCAGCGATCAGGCCGCCACCGCCGACAGGAACCACCAGTACGTCGGGGGCGCGGCCTAGCTGCTCCACAAGTTCTACGGCCACTGTGCCTTGCCCTGCGACGGTTCTAGGGTCGTCGAACGCCGGGACCAGCGTGGCGCCAGTCGCCGTGGATTCGGCCAGTGCGGCGGCGGCTGCGTCGTCGTACGTGTCGCCGGTGACGATCACCTCGACCTGCGGGCCACCGAGCGCGGCGATGCGATCCCGCTTCTGGCGTGGCGTTGTCCGCGGCACGAAGACGCGTCCGTGCACACCGAGGATGTGGCACGAGTACGCGAGGCCTTGGCCGTGATTGCCCGCGCTGGCGCAGATCACGCCCGCGGCCTTGGCCTTTTCGTCCAGCTGGGCGATCAGGTTGTACGCCCCGCGCAGCTTGTACGAACGGCCGATCTGCAGGTCTTCGCGCTTCAGCCAGATCTCGGCGCCGGTCTGTTCCGACAGCCGGAGGTTGGCCTGTAAGGGGGTCCGGACCGCGACTCCGTCCAGTCGTCGTACCGCGGCCTCGACCGCTTCCACATCGACCGTCCGCTCGGTCAGGGGACTGCTGCTCGCCATGACACCTTCTTCGACAATGAATCACTTGCTCCGAAAATGAAGCACTTCGGAAAACTAATCCGCATCAGCTCGGATCCGTAGGCATGAACACCAACGTGTGTGGGGAGTCTAGTTTTCATACGCTCACCCGGTGTAACGACCAGCCGCCTGGATCGGATGTGCCGGGTACAACCGGCCAACGGGGGCTGGATTTGGGGGCAGTATGAAATCGATTCCGTTCGATCTGTGGGGCGATGCGCTGTGGTGTGGTCAGGAGGTCGTGCGAGAGGCGGCGCACGAACAAGCGATCCGGGGTCTGTTTCCGGACCCCATCCCGGCGCGAGGCGCAGATCTGGACACCGAGGCGGAACTCGTCCCGGAACCCTATAACCGCTTCGACCCGCGGGCGATCGCCGTGCGGGTTCACGATCAGGTGGTCGGCTACCTGCCGAGAGAGGACGCGCACCGCTACCACGCGGCGCTGACCGAACTGGTCGCGCAGGGCCTGCAACCGCGGGTGCCCTGCCACATCTGGGTCAGTGAATGGGCGCCGGCCGACTGGGAGCACAAGAACTCCGAGTCGACCGATTTCCATGCCAGTGTGGCGATCGCGCTGGGCCAACCGCACATGCTCGTACCGGTCAACCTGCCACCTCCCGGCGGCTACCAGCTGTTGCCGTCGGGAGGTGGCGTGGCGGTCTCCGGCAGCGGGGACCACGCCGACGTGCTCGCGCCGTTGTTCCGCCCCGAGGGCGAGTGCTGGGCTTATGCCACGCTGCACGCCGTTGAGGAGGAAGGGGATGAGCGGCCCAAGATGGTCGTCGAGGTGCGGATCGACGACGAACCGGTCGGCCGGCTCAGCCCCAAGTTGAGCCACGACTTCCTGCCCGCCATCCACTACCTCGCCGACATGCGGGCGGAAACCGCCGCCCGGGTCATCGTCCGCGGGGACCGGCTGGTCTCGGAGGTGATTCTCTACGCGGCCCGGAGTCATGACCTGCCGGCCACCTGGCCGGACGGTCTGACCCGGTCGCCAGTCGCCGCCCCGGGATGGCACTACTGGATAGGCAAAGAGGCTAATTAGACGGTGAGGCTTTCGTTTTCGACGGCGGTCAAGGTGGGACCACCGAAGACGGCGGCAGCCCGATCCGTTGCCTCGAAGCGATCGAGCGCCGGGCCGACGTGAGTGACCACGAGTCGCCCCACGTCGGCCCGGCGAGCCAATGCCCCCGCGTCCTCCGGGGTGTGGTGCACCTCGGACGGCTGATCCACGTCCGCCTCACACAGCAGTACGTCGGCCCGTGCGGCCAATTCGTCGAGCCCAGGTGATGGCGCGCAATCCCCCGAATAGACCAGCGCGCGGCCATCCGCCGTCGCGCGCAGGCCGTACGCCTCGCAGCCGTGCTCGACCGCCTTGCTCAACAGCGTGAGGTCTTTGAACGTCACCTCGTGACCGTCCGACAACTCGCGCAGCTCGAGTACGGCGTCCGCGACGCCTTTCGCCAGGAAGAACCCGTCGACCTTGTCGGCCATCCCCGCAGGCGCGTAGACCGGGATCGGCGCCACCTTCGGCAAGTGGCCGAACAAGAGCGCGTAGTACGCGTTGATCAGGTCCAGCGTGTGATCGGCATGCAAGTGGGACAACCAGATCGCGTCGAGCTCCTCGAGCCGTACATGCTTGAGCAGGTTCGCCATCGAACCCGGGCCTGCGTCGACCCACACCTTCGCCGCGTCGGTCCGCAGCAGATAGCCCGCGCACGGCCGATCCGGCTGGGGATAAGGCGCGGCCGTCCCCAACACGGTCAGCCTGAACACTTACAACCCTTCGCCAATGAGCGTGTAGATCCGGTCCATCGCGCCCGGCAGGTCGTCGTGGCCGAAGTCGGGGTAGATGTGCAGGTTCTTCGGCGCGGTGATCCTGTTGTACGCCGCGAACTGGGTCGACGGCGGGCACGTCTTGTCCTCGAGGCCGACGAACATCTCCACCCGGCCCTGGATTCGCGCGGCCAGGTGCTGGACGTCGACGTACCCCAACCGGGTGAAGACCTCCCGCTCGCGCAGGTGCTGCGGGTCGCGCTTCTTGAACCAGGTGGTGATCTCGTCGTACGGCGCCTTCTCCAGGCTCATCTCCCACGCGCGCTGGTAGTCGCACAGGAACGGGAAGACGGTCGCGGCCAGCTTGACCTGCGGCGCGAGCGCTGCCGCGACCAGGCTGAGGCCGCCGCCCTGGCTCCAGCCGGTGGTGGCGACGCGATCCGGGTCGACCTCTTCGAAATCGCTGACGATGTCGAACAGCCTGCGCGTGTCGAGGAAGACGTGCCGGTAGAGCAAGTGCTCGGGCCCGGCGTCGAGGCCGTCGACCACGTGGTGCTTGAGGTTGAACGCACTGCCGCGCGGCAGGTTGTCGACGTACCCGACCTGCTCGCGGACATCCAGCGCGGCGATGGTGAACCCGCGGGCCGCATAACCCAGCAGATCGGTCCACTTCGGCGACTCCCCGCCGTACCCGTGGAACATCAACACGGCCGGCGCCGGGCCGTCGGTGGTCAGTGGGCGGACCACCTTGGCATGCACGCGGGCGCCGCCGGTGCCGGTGAAGTAGAGGTGCTCGGTCCGCGCGAACGGCACGGTGAACTCGGCCGGCACCAGTTCGACCTCGGCGTCGACACCGGCCAGCTCGGCCAGGGCCTTGGCCCAGTACTCGTCGAAGTCGTCGGGGCGGGGGTTGGTGCCCTGGTACGTCTGGAGGGCCTCGAACGGCAGATCAAAAGCGAGTGGCACCGGTGACTCCTCAGGTCAGGGCAAGCGGTTACACGTCACCTTATTTCGGCGGAGCTCATTCCGCCCGGCCGTCCCAAATCGTGTAACCGTGGGCCGCGTTCAGCCGGTCCCGGAGGTCGGTCTGCAGCGGCTCCTGCCGGCCGGGCGGCAGCCAGCGCAACGGGATCAGCGTGGTGTCATCGGGACGCTTCGTCCGCAGCGCGACGGCCTCGCCCTGGGTGGTCGCGACCAGATCCACGGTCTTGATATCCATCCAGGCGGTCTTGACCCCGCGCACCTCGATCGAGTCCTTGCCGAGCTTGAGCAGCACCGGCGGCCGGGCCAGCACCCAGAGCCCGGTCAGCACCACCAGGCCGCCGAGCGCGACCAGCACGGAGACCAGCGAGTCCGGGGGGTTGAAGGCCCAGAGGATCGCGGCCACACCGAGGATGATCAGACCGACCGCGAGAATGCCGAGGAAGCGGTCCGGTCGCATCCGGTACGTCGACGAGCTCATCCACCAAGGATGTCAGCCCGCACCGACGTTTTCCGCTTCGGGGTTACTCCTCGTCGTTCACCGGGTTGTACGCGCAGACGTCGGCCAGGTCCTGCTCGGCGCCGGGCTTCGGGGTGATCGTCGTGCTCGGCTTGCCGGTCGTGGTGGTGGTCGTCGTCTTCGGAGGCGCGGTCGTCGCCGAGATGGGCTTCACCTTGGGCTTCGTGGCCTTGGCGACCAATTCGGCGATCGCTTCGTAGTCGGGGTTGCGGCCGTTGGGGAAGTTCTTCGCCTTGTCCAGGTCGACATTGGTGACCTTCGCGCTCTTCACCTTCATACCGAGCTCGATGAACGCGGGCAGGATCTCCTGCGGGATATCCGTGCGGAGCAGCTTCTTGCTGGCCGAGGCGATCTGCTGGTACTTCGTGACCAGCGTCGCCGGTTGCGCGCTGTCCACGATCGCCTTGATCGTGCAGCGCTGCCGCTCCTGCCGGGAGGTGTCACTCAGCCCATACCGCCCGCGAGCGAACCAGAGCGCTTCTGGGCCCATCAGCTTCTTGTTCGCTCCCGGGGTCAGGTAATAACGCGGCAGGACGTCGTCAGCGCTGCCTTCGCCCTTGTAGTCGCCGCCGACCGGAACCTTGTAGTTGATGTTGACCTTGATACCGCCGAGGGCGTCGACGATCGTCTCGAAGCCCTTGAGGTTGACCTGCATGTAGTAGTCGATGTCGAGACCGAGCGCCGCGCCGACCGACACCTTCAGCACGTCCGCGCCTTCGTTGTCGGATTCACCGAGGATGCCTGGGTGCTGCTCCGGGATGTTCCGGTACATCGCGTCGAGGTAGTACTCGGGCTGCTCGGCTTCCCCGTTGGGGTCCCAGTAGCCGTCGGGGTATTCCTCGTGGAGCGGCGAGTCCTCGGGGAACGGCATCCGCATCCAGTTCCGGCTGAGGGAGATCAGACTGGTATCACCGGTTTTGGTGTCGATACTGGCCACCATCACGGTGTCCGTCCGGGTGCCGTCGCGGCCGGTGCCGTCGTCGGCGCCGAGCAACAGGATGTTCAGCCGGGGAGTGCTCGCCCATGGGTCCTTCTTGTTCTCGACCTTCGGCCGGGTGGCGCTCTTCGACTTGCCTTCGGCCTGGAAGACGCTGCCGATCAGATCCCGCTGGGCCAGCACGCTCTGAGCCGCGAAGGCCATCGGCGCGGCGATCGCGAAACAGAGCAGCCCGACGAACGCCGAACCCAGCGCGCGCCCGCCGCCCGACGTACTGGCCGGGCGGAGCAGGCGATGCGAGGAGATGATGATCGCGATCCAGGCCAGCGCCAGCGCGACGATGATGGCGGTGGCGATCAGCAGCTGGCTCGGGTCGACCGCCAGCTCGAGCACCTGCTCGCGCCGGGTGAGTCCGACCACCGCGAGTAGCACCACCAAGGCGCCGGTCAGCGTCATGACGAAGGCGCCGAGCTTGGCCCGGCCGCCCATGATGAAACCCGACCCGGGGATCAGCGCGCTGACGAAGGTCAGGCCGATCGCTCGCCCAATGGAACGGGCCCGGTACGCTCTGTGACGACCGGATGACCGCGAGCCCTGAGCCGACCTCCGTGGTGCACGAGAGCTGCGGGACATGGCTCCGGTTCCTGTTGGCCGACGGGTCGTGGGTGCCCCGGCGGCCCCGAATTCTTGACGCCGTCTCACCCACTTAGGTTGACGCGCCGCCTGCCCCTTTGGTTGCCGCTCGTCGAACCACGGTCAGATTACAGGTGCGCACCATGCCGTTCCCAAGCTCCAGTACCCCGTCTTAACGCACCTCTGGGACTTCACTTCAGCCGGCGCCCGGAGTTCCGTTGGCCCCGTGCCGCATCTCATTTTGCCGCCGGAGCCGATCAGCAGATACGCTGGGCCGTCGCCGGATCGCAACTGGATCCAGCGTGGAGGTGTCGCCTAGTCCGGTCGATGGCGCCCGCCTGCTAAGCGGGTTGAGGGTAATCCCCTCTCGGGGGTTCAAATCCCCCCACCTCCGCCGGAAAGAGAAGAGCGCAGTGAAAGCCCCCAGGGCTTTCACTGCGCTCTTCTCGTCTGCGGTCCTCGGTCCTTTTCTGTTCACGAGTGGTCGCATCCTGCCCCCTGTCCGTGGTCGTTCACACGCCCGCAGACAGCTGTCGATGTCCAAAGTCGTCTGCGCGGTGTCGCGTTGTGTGGTGGGTCTGGTGGTGAATGGCGAGCCCGGCATATGCAGAAGTCAGGAGTCACTGCGTGCGAAAAGAATCGCTTGCTGAGCTTTCGCATCCGGGTCGAGCAGCATCTGGGCATCGACCACGAATCCGGCATCGCGCAGCCAGGATGCCACCTGGTCAGGCTGACGGCGGTGGACATGGACCTTCATCGGGTGACCGCCATAGCCCTCCGTCTTCAACCGCGACTCGTCGCCGACGTGAAACAGGAGCTGCAGGGGTCCGCCGGGACGCAATGCCCGGTGGAAGTGCCCGAACACAGCCGGTACCTCGTTGTCGGGGACGTGGATCAACGACTGCCACGCGACCAGGCCGGCCACCGAACCGACGGGGAGGTCCAGGTTCGTCATCGAGCCCACCTCGAACCGCAGGCCGGGGTGGTCGCGCCGGGCCACGTCGATCATCCCCGGGGAGACGTCGATACCGAAGGCGTCGACACCGAGCTGATGCAGGTGGGCGGTGACTTCACCGGGGCCGCAGCCGACGTCTGCGACCGGTCCACCGCCGGCGGTCCGCACGCTGTCGGCGAACAACGCCAGAGCCGCGCGAAGGTACTGGTGTCCGGCGAGGGCGCCGCGCACTTGGTCGGCATAACTGACCGCGACTGTGTCATAAGAGGTTCGGGTGTCGGCCAGCCAGCTGTCCGTGGTCATGACGGCACGATACGGTGCCGATCGAATCCGCTGGCTGGTCGCAACACGACACACCTGTAGCGGGACACGGTGGCTCCCTGATGCAAGAGTCCGGGGGCGGGATGCGACCACTCGTGAACAGAAAAGGTGGCGCAAAAGGAGATCGGCCCGGGCCATCCGCTTCCGGAAGATGGCTCGGGCCGATCGGGGTCGCTGCTCGGCGCCGGCGTCATTGGCGACGCCGAGCCGCGGGCTTGCTAGGCGCCGAGGCGCTGCTTCAAGGTGTCGAGTTCGACCCGCAGGGCGGTCGGGACCTTGTCGCCGATCTTGGCGAACCACTCCTCGATCAGCGGGATCTCGGCCTTCCACTCCTCGTCGTCGACGTTGAGCGCGGTCTGCAGGGCCTCGAGCGAGAGGTCCAGCCCGGATACGTCGATCGCGTCCGGCGTCGGCACGCGACCGATGGAGGTCTCCACGGCAGCGGCCTTGCCCTCGAGACGCTCGACGACCCACTTGAGCACGCGGCCGTTCTCGCTGAAGCCGGGCCAGACGAACTTGCCCGCGTCGTCCTTGCGGAACCAGTTCACGTAGAAGATCTTCGGCAGCTTGGACGCGTCGTGGTCCTTGCCGACGGTGATCCAGTGGTTGAAGTAGTCGCCCGCGTCGTACCCGATGAAGGGCAGCATCGCCATCGGGTCACGCCGGACCACGCCGACCTGGCCGACCGCGGCCGCGGTGGTCTCGGACGACAGGGTCGCGCCCATGAACACGCCGTGCGCCCAGTCGCGCGCCTCGGTCACCAGCGGCACCGTGGTGGCGCGACGGCCGCCGAAGAGGATGGCCGAGATCGGCACACCGTTCGGGTCCTCGTACTCGTCGGCGATGATCGGGCACTGCTTGATCGGGGTGCAGAAGCGGCTGTTCGGGTGCGAGGACAGCTCGTCGGACGACGGCGTCCAGTCCCGGCCCTTCCAGTCGGTGAGGTGGTTCGGCGGGACCTCGGAGTAGCCCTCCCACCAGACGTCACCGTCGTCGGTCAGCGCCACGTTGGTGAAGAGCGAGTTGCCCTTCTCGATCGTGCGCATCGCGTTCGGGTTGGTCTTCCAGCCGGTGCCGGGGGCCACGCCGAACAGGCCGAACTCCGGGTTCACGGCGTACAGCCGGCCGTCCTCGCCGAAACGCATCCAGGCGATGTCGTCGCCGAGCGTCTCGACCTCCCAGCCCTCGAGGGTCGGGTCGAGCATGGCGAGGTTGGTCTTGCCGCAGGCGCTCGGGAACGCCGCCGCGACGTAGTAGACCTTCTTCTCCGGCGAGATCAGCTTGAGGATGAGCATGTGCTCGGCCAGCCAGCCTTCGTCACGCGCCATCACCGAGGCGATGCGCAGCGAGTAGCACTTCTTACCCAGCAGCGAGTTACCGCCGTAGCCGGAGCCGTACGACCAGATGGTCCGCTCCTCCGGGAACTGCACGATGTACTTCTCGTCGTTGCACGGCCACGGCACGTCGGCCTGGCCGGCCTCCAGCGGCGCGCCGACCGAGTGCAAACACGGCACGTACGGCGCGTCGGTGCCCATCTTCTCGAGTACGTCGGCACCGATCCGGGCCATGATCCGCATCGACGCGACAACGTACGCCGAGTCGGTGATCTCGACGCCGAACATCGGCTTCTCCGCGGTCAGCGGGCCCATGCAGAACGGGATCACGTACATCGTCCGGCCGCGCATCGAGCCGCGGTACAGCCCGGTCATGATGGCCTTCATCTCGGCCGGGTCCATCCAGTTGTTGGTCGGACCGGAGTCGGCCTCGTCGACCGAACAAATGAAGGTGCGCTCCTCGACCCGGGCGACGTCGGACGGGTCGGTGCGGGCCCAGAACGAGTTCGGCTTCTTCTCGTCGTTCAGCCGGACCAGGGTGCCGGCCTCGACCAGTTCACCGGTCAGCTTGGCGTACTCCTCGTCGGACCCGTCGACCCAGTGGATCCGGTCCGGCTGCGTGAGCTCGGCGATCTCGGCCACCCATGCGGCCAGGGCGGTGTGGGCGGTGGGGCGCTCGTCGTTGAGGCCTGCGTCGGTCTGGGTGGGACTGGCGGTGGTGGTCATCGGCGGCTCGTTCCCTCTCGCGATCGTCCGGGGTACACCGAACCGGCCGATCGGATCCCGACGGCCGGAACAGCTGGCTGGCGTAGCTTGCATTGACATACCAGTGGACGCTGTGGACGTATACCAGCATGCAAGTGGTACTACGGTACGCGAGGCGGAAGGGTGCTGTGAACCGGCAGCTTGTGAGTACGATCACAAAAGCCCATCGGGAAAGCCTTGTCCCGATGGGCTGAGGTCTTACGGAGGAAAATTCGGCCTAAGAGGTCTGGGTCCGGATATCGTTCAGCACTCGCTGGGCAGCGGCCTTGTCATCGTCCTGTGCCGTCACGGCCACACCGACGAGCCACCAATGGCCGCTGGCCTCGAAGGTACGCGTCATCGATACGACGTACGACGCGCCCTGCTGCTCGGTGAACCAGGTCTGCCCGTCCTTGGCCGTAGCCGGCACTGGCACCTTGAACCGCGTGGTCCAGCGCTGGTCGAACGCGGCCCGCTCCTGACGGCAAGCGGCCAGCCCCTTACAGGGATGTACGGCGAGCGCAGCGTTCAGCGGTGCCGTCCCCGGGTCCTCTCCGGTGATCACGCGCCTATAGATCGCGTACGACGATTCGCCGAGCTTGAGCTGCCCGGGTACGTCTGGCCAGCGGAAGCTGAACGGTAGGTCTAGCCCGACCACTGGCTCCGTAACGTCCTCCGGCGTGTAGGTGACGCCAACGACCGACACAGACCGCAGACGCGGGTCAAGCCTGGGTGGTACGGGGGCCTTGTCTATCCCCGGCAGTACGACGTTGGTCGGCAAGGCGGAGGGGCTTACTGCCGGTGGCACCGGGGTGTTGGCGCCTGCGGCGGGCTCGTCCTTCTTATTGAAGGCAGACCCGACGGAGTAGGTAATGGTGAACAGCAGCAAGTACGCGACGGCGGCGATCACGTAGAACTTCCAGCCGGTTCTGCGCTTCAGGCCCGCGACAAACCCCTGCTCACCTTCAGGTACGTCGGAACGCTCAGCCGCCTGTACGTCGTACTGGCCGCGCTGTTGCGTTTTTCCGGCCGGGTCGTTCGTCTGGCCTGGGTTGTACGTCAGGCCGTGGTTGTTCGCTTGGCCCGCGTGGTTGGGCTGGGTGGCGTTGTTCGGCTGATCCGGCATGGGCGCGGTGCCGAAGTGCTGGAGCTGGCGGCGGATCTCGTCCATCGAGGTCTGGTCGTTGCCGAAGACGCCGTCGAGGGGATCGAGCAGGCGCTCGGCGCCGGACTGACCAGGGATGAGCTGGGTGATCGCATACGGCCGATCGGTCGTGAAGTCGGCGGCCCACAACGGCGTACCAGACCCCTGCGCTCGGCCGGCCTGGTCAAGGCGTTCGCGAACCTGCGGATCGTCTGCGCCGGCCGCACTCAGCACGATCGCCACGACCTCATGTCCGGAGCTCGAGCGCCCACGCCAGATCTCCGCGAGCGGATGCCGCAGCAGGCGCTGCCCGAACTCGAAGCCCGCGATCTGCGGTGCGGTGTTCACTTCGCCTCCCAGACGGCGCGATCGGCCAGGATGAGCAGGGCCGCTTCGGTGGTCTCGCGGCGGATCGGATGGGCCGTGTACTCGACCTCGACGACCGTGTCGGCGCGAACGGTGATGACCTTGAAGGCCCACTGCTCCTCGCCGTTCTCACTGCGCTGGATCTTGGTGGGATACGGCCGGCCCTCGACCACGACCCACGGCCGGCTGTCGAACGCGCGCCGAGCGACCTGGGCGGCGGTGCTGCCGACCTTGGCGGCATGGCTCGTCACCGTGATGCCGAGCTGCGCGCCGGTGTAGCTCTTCTGGCTGCGCTCGTCGACCGACGCCCGGCACCGGATGTCGGCGGCACCGGTCTGCGCGAGCGTCGCATCGGAGCCAATGGGGAAGAAGGCGGACACATCACCCAGCCGCTTGCACAGGTCGGCCGGCAACTTCCTTGCCGTCGGCAACTGCGTCGAGTCGGCGGAACTACCCACCGCCAGGCCGAGCCCGAACCCCGCCAGCACCGTCACACCAGCCCCGATGGCCAAACCCCGTCCCAACCGCATGCGCAGACATTAGCCCCGCGAAGGGTCGCCCCCGGTAGCCGCCCGCTCGCACAAAACGATCACACTTCCCTGCCAAACAGCCCACCGATCCGTCACCTTCCGGCGAGGCTCGGACGTCTGCGGGTGTGGTCAGGTGTGCGCTAAGCGCGGGGGTCTGCGTGCGGGATCAGCTGCCGGTGAGGCCGCGGACGGTACCGCCGGACTCACCGAGCTTGCCGCCGAGGCCGGACAGCGCCTGCCCCACCTCGTAAAGAATGCCGGACAGATCCCGCAGGTTGCCCGCGAGGCTGTCGATCTCCCCAGCGACCCCGCTGATACTGCTACTCCCGCTGTTCAGCTTCTTGGCCGCGGCGTCACCGATACCCGGGATCTTGTCGAGCTCACCGGCCAACTCCGCCAGCATTCCGGCAGCGTCGTTCAGCTTGTCCTTGGCGGAACCCATCGTGTCGGCACTACCACTCAGCGCCCGCCGGGCACCGCCCTCGCCGTCATCCCCAACCAGCGCACCCGCCGCCTTGACCGCCTGCTCACCCGCCTCGGCCAGCCCGTCACCAAGCGACTTCAGCAACTTCGGCAACTGCCCGAGAAACCCGAGCGCGTCATCCGGCAGATCCCTGACCAGCTTGAGGACCTTGTCGAAGTCATCCGCGTTATCCAGCACAAAGCCGACGGCCTTCTTCACGTCGCCCATATCGCGCCCACCGAACAGCTCACCAATATCCACCCCCGGATCCTCCCCCCTCCCTCCTTCCCCCACCACCCGCCACGCCGAACCCACCTCCCGACCCGCACCCCGCCAACCGGCCCGCCCGCCCCTCGGCCAACCCTTCGCCAGACCTCTCGCCGGCCGCTCGTTCCGCCCTCGATCGGCCCTCGATCGGCCCTCGATCGGCCCCGCGGCGGCCCTCCATCCGGCGCCAAGACGACTCACCAATCGGCCTGATGACGACCGATTTCATACCTGAGGCCGTGCCCGTGTATCGTTACCTTTCGTTGTCGGCGCTCGTAGCTCAACGGATAGAGCATCTGACTACGGATCAGAAGGTTGGGGGTTCGAATCCCTCCGAGCGCGCACGCAAAACCCCGGGTCACCAGTGGATGACCCGGGGTTTTATCATTTCCCGGAGCGGGTTTACTCCCCCAATTGGCCTCACGTCAACCCTCGGGCTCCTCGAACAGGAAGCCGAGCTGTCGACCGCGCCCCGCTGGAGATCCCTATCAATGTCGACGTAGATGGCCTTCGTCGTCCGGGTTCTCGTGGCCGAGGATGTCTTGGATCTGCTTCAAGGGACGCCTGGCTCCACCTCTCACATGGCGCAACGGCCGGGCAGATTACGTGCTGTGGGCGCGGCGCCGCAGGTGTAACGTGCTCCCGACTCTCGATCCGCCAACCCACAGGTGGTGCCGTCTTGCGCGGATGGAACCTCGCCTTCGCTCTCACTCTCTGGGCCTACTTGTTGCTTGTCGCGCCCTGGCTGGCCCACCGCAGCCATCGACGGCTCGTCAAGGTGCTCGCGGCTGGTGATGCGAATGCTCGTATCCGTCAGTACACCACCAGCGCGGCACGCAACGTGGCAATCGCGGCAGTGGCTGTCGCACTGGTGGTAAGCAGCGATGGGGGTCACGTCGAGTATCTCGGCCTGCGGTGGCCAACTCACGCGGGCTATCTTTCGGCTGCTCTAGTGGTCAGTCTGTCCGCCGTGATACTTGCCCGCTTCCTGCAGGTACGGCGCAGCGGGACGATCACGGTGGTTTCCGGCGACAAGGTTCGGCCGTATCAGCCGGTCACCACGCTCGAGCGTGTGGTTTACGGAGTAACGCTGCTGGTCAACGGCCTCACTCGGCAGCTCGTCTTCGCCGGCTTCCTTGCCGTTACCGTCGTGACATTGGGCCCCGAATCGTCGGCATGGTTCGCGATCGGCGTCGCTGCGATCGTGGTCGCTGTGAACCAGAGCTGGCTCAGATGGTCGTGCATACCGATGGCCGCTCTAGGTGGCGCGCTGTCGATGTATCTCTTCCTTGCGACCAGAAGCATCTTGCTGAGCGTGGCCATATTCGTGATCGCTGGTGCCCAGGGATACATAGCGCCAGTCAGCAATGTCAGGAGCAAGGCACGCAGCCGATGGGACGGGCAGGCAACATCCCCCTGATCTAGAGGCGATCATCCAATCTGACCCAACGAGCCCGCACGAGGTGCGTCTATAGGCCTCATCGTCTGCGGCAATGGGAGATGAAGGCAGCCGGAGATTGAATTCCGCGGGCTCTACGACCGGAAGGGTTGGGGGTTCGAATCCCTCCGAGCACGCCACCCGATAGGCCCAGGCAGATCACTTCGACCCTGTTTTCGCGTTCTAAGGCACAACCTGGGATACATGCAATATCTACATGATATCGTGTGAATATTGCATCTATCTCCGCTGAGGAGCCGGCATGAGACCAGCACCGCCCGCGCTGTTCCCCTTGCTCCGATCCGACCTGCAGGCGCGGATCCTCGCGAGGGTGTATCTCGGCGACGAGGAGGAGTCCGTTGCCGAGTTGGCCGCCGCGATAGCGGCCGACCCCGGGAACACAGCGCGTGAAGTGGCGCGGCTGGAGGAAGGTCGCGTGCTCGCCAGTCGCCGCATCGGCCGGACGAAGTTGGTACGTGCTGACACATCGGCACCGCACTACCAGCCGCTGCGCGACTTGCTCTCGATCGTCCTCGGGCCGGCCACGGTGCTGCGCGAGGCGCTGACCGGCATCAGCGGGATCAAGCGTGCTGAAATCTTCGGGTCATGGGCGGTGCGGTACCTCGGAGAGCGTGGTCCAGCGCCGGCTGACATCGACCTACTGATCGTCGGCAGCCCGAATCGCGACGATCTGCACGACGCAACCGAGCAGGCGGCAACTCGTCTCAATCGTCTGGTGAATCCGGTCGTGATCTCCGAGCGTCGCTGGGAATCGTCGAACGACGGGTTCATCGTCGAACTCCGCTCCAGGCCCCGTGTCCCTGTCATCGAGCCCGTCGAGACCTCGGCGGTGGCGAGTTGAGTTGGGACCGCGGCCGAGAGGAGATTCTCGCGATGCTGGATCGTCGCGAGCTCACCCAGGTCATCGCCGATCTCGGACTCGCACAGCGGCTGATCGCTTCCGCACGGCGACACCTAGCGAGCGCCGAGCTGGTTGCTGACGAGGACGCGGAGCTTGCCTACGCAGCAGTGCACGACGCGGTGCGGAAGGCGATGGCAGCGATGCTCCAAGCGCAAGGTCTGCGTGCGACGACCTCCGGCGGGCATATCGCGGTGCAGCACGCAATCAGGGCGCAGTTCGCAGCCTCGATGGGCTCGTTGCTCCGGCCGATCGACCGGATTCGAGTCACTCGTCACTCGGCCGAGTATCCGAGCAGTGACACCTACATCGATGCCGACGCTGTTCGCGCTGACATTCCTGTCGCCAAAGCAGTCGTCGATGCAGCGGACAGCGCGGTCAACCACCTTCCCGTCTTCAAGACCTGACGGACTTGAGCCAACTGCCGAATTGATCTCTCACGGATCAAGGCGCCGCCTTCGGCGCCGGGCGGGGCCAACCTCAGAGGCCTTTGATTCGAGGGCCAAGAGCAATTGCCTCCGGCACGGGTCTCACGACTCCGGGATGACAGGGCTCACATCGATCGCCTGACCGAAGTCCTGCACGCACTCTGTCGTGGGTCTGTCGCCCGACAGATCCGTGTCACCTGTACCTCGACCTGGAAGGCTGAGCACTACAGCACTCGTCCGCACATGCCGATGACTGCGCGAAATACTTGCCGGTCCTCTGTCGGGTCATTCCATGGGTTCCACCCATTCGGCCCGCCACTGCGGCGGTTCCCATGGCTCAGTGATGTAGATGCGTTCTCTGAACACCTTGCCGTCGCGAAACTCCATGATCCCCGCGACGTTGAGCGGTCGGCCGTCGTCGTACTGGATCGTGTACTCGTTGACCCACAGGTCACCGCTCCCGACCGTGCGATGCATCTCGATCTTGAGCCTTGCCGGGTAGGCCGAACGGAACGCGATGATGTTCTCTCTGCCCCGGATCCGTTCCCGGCCCTGGGGAAACTCGATCACCGCGTGGTCGGCGTAGATGGCAGCGGAGCGTTCTTGGTCGGCGCGGGTGGCCTCAAGGCCCTGGGGTGCGTCGAAGTGCTCCTTGATGAGGCGCCTGGCGTCCTGATCATCCATGCTCCCCATGCTGTGCCTGATCATCAGGCCCGGCAAGCGCCTTGGGGTTGGGCGGGCTAACGCCCCGCCCACGTGCGGGCTGGCGCGACACAGTCCTGGGCAGGCCGCTCGTATCCTGGCGAGGTGGCCGTGCAATGGATGGCCTCGGACGCTTGGGTGTTCGCCGCGATCGAGGGAACCGGTGGTGTTGACAGCTCCAGCCTGGTTCAGATCGTCGCGAAGGCGGACGCGATCAACCACGCGATCGTCACCGAGGCTGAGTTCACGCAGGCCATGGGTCGCCTGGTAACCGTCGGCCTCATCGGCGCTCGGGCCGAGGCTGACCGGTACTGGCATACCGAGGCCGGACGGGTGCTGTATCGCGACGCGATGAAACGGCGCGGCCTCTTCGGCTGGATCGACGCGATATCACCAGCGCTGCGTCGACTCGGCGAGCCTCAGGAATCGTCATGGTCTCTACCCGCTGGTGCCTTCGATCGCGCGGTCGAGGAATACGGCCGCTGGCAACGCCGCGGCAAAACCTGACCGATCTGACCAGGGTTTCGCCGTGTCCACGGAGTGATTCGTTCGGGGTGAGCCACGCAGCAGCGGGGCTCAGTCCACGACGGCGGCTATTGCTTCTAGTTCTACTAGTTGGTGGGCGTAGCCGAGGACGGTTACGCCGAGCAGGGTGCTGGGGACGTCGTGGGGGCCGAAGGCGTCGCGGACTACTTGCCAGGCGGTGCCGAGGTCGGCCTGGTTTGAGGAGGCGACGAGGACGCGGGTGCTGATGACGTCCTCGATGCCGGCACCGGCGTCCGCTAGGGCTTGCGCCAGGTTCTCGATGCACTTGGC
The DNA here is from genome assembly GCF_036226525.1 of Kribbella sp. NBC_01245. NCBI lineage: Bacteria > Bacillati > Actinomycetota > Actinomycetes > Propionibacteriales > Kribbellaceae > Kribbella > Kribbella sp. NBC_01245. Next base: position 5,430,407 of record NZ_CP108487.1, on the reverse strand, counting down.
CGCCTGGCCGGCGTAGTCGCCGACGGCCGCGGTGGTGCCGTCGTCGTTCAGAGGGCAGGCGCCCGCTAGGAAGATGAGGCGGGAGTCTTTCGGGGCGGTGGCTGCGTACGCGTATTCCGCGACGTCGCTCAGGGTTGAGGAACGGATAAGCCGTACGGCGCTCGTCATGGCGACCACTTTGGCACGGCGTGAGGGATGTCCGACAGCCATTTCCCGACGACTGAACGTGAGCGAAGCGTGGTCAGGTTAGGAGGGTGGTGAGGAGGTGGGGGTCGATGTTGCCGCCGGAGAGGATGGCGACGGTGCGGCCTCGGGGGAGTTCGTGGGCGTGGAAGAGGTAGGCGGCGGTGGTTACGGCGCCGCTTGGTTCGGCGATGAGGTGGGCCTGGTGGGCCAGTGCGCGGATGGCGGAGCGGATCTCGTCCTCGGTGACCGTGATCATTCCGTCGAGGTACTTCTGCAGGTGCGCGAACGTGAGTTCCGACGGCTGGGCCCGGAGTCCGTCGGCGATTGTCCGGGCGCGGTCGGCCACGGGCCAGTCCACTAGTCGGCCGACGCGTAGGCCTTCGGCGGTATCGCCCGCGAGCTCGGGCTCTACGCCGATGACCTGGGCCGACGGGCATAACGCCTTGATGGCGACAGCGACGCCGGCCGCGAGACCGCCACCGCTGACCGGGACCAGGACGACGTCCACGTCCGGGAGGTCTTGCGCGATCTCGAGTCCGACCGTGCCCTGGCCGGCGATGACCGCGGCGTCGTCGTACGGCGGGATCATCGTCAGGCGGCGTTTCACGGCCAACGCCTCCGCCACCTCGGCGTGGTCGCTGATCGGCACCTCGATCACCTCGGCGCCGTACGAGCGAGTGGCATCGACCTTGACCCGCGGCGCGTTGTCCGGCATCACGATCACGGCCGGGATGCCGAACCGATGCGCGGAGTACGCGACGGCCTGGGCGTGGTTGCCGCTGGAGTACGCGATGACGCCGCGGCGCCGGCGTTCGTCGTCCAGCGTGGCGATCGCGTTGAACGCCCCCCGCACCTTGAACGCCCCGATCACCTGCAGACTCTCCGGCTTCAACCACAACCTGCGATCCGGATCACCCGGAAACGGCAACAACGGCGTCCGAACCGCAACCTCCCCAACCCGCTCCGCTGCCGCCCGAACATCCGCCAACCCCACAAGTTCCATACCTAAGTATCTCCGGCCGCCCTTCCGACTTGCCCTCCTGCCCCGGCGGGGCCAAACCCAATGCGCAAGCGGGATCAGATGTGACCACTCGTGGCAAAGGAGGGGGAACGGCGTCCACCATTCGATCGGCTCTGGAAGAACTAGGTTCCGTGGAATGTATCGAGCCGCTATCGTGGTGGGTAGATTCCGTGGAAGATAGTTGTGGGTTAAGGAGTTGGCGCGATGGCGGAGCTGGCGGACGTGTTCAACGACCTTGTGCGGTTGGAGATTGAGCTGTGGGATGCGGTTGATGCGCGGTTGAAGGAGGAGTTCGAGCTGCCGATCGCGCGGTTCGAGTTTCTGCGAGTGATCGATCGCATCGACGGTTGCCGGGTGCAGGACATCGCCCGCGAGCTCTCCATCACCGTCGGCGGGACGAGCAAGCTGGTCGACCGCATCGAGGCGTCGGGCTATTGCGTGCGCGGCGCTAATCCGGACGACCGCCGGTCCTCCATCCTCAAGCTGACGAAGAGCGGCCAGCGGGTTCTGACTCGCGCCACCAAGGTCTTCCAGGAAGAGCTGGACAGCCGCCTCGGTGAACCACTGACCGCCCGCGAGCTGGAAACCCTGGCACGCGCGCTCACGAAACTACGTCGGGCCGGACAAGCGCTCGACACGGAAGGACGATGAATGACGGACACCATGCGGGCGATCGTCCTGGACGCACCCGGCGCACCCGAGACGCTGGCGATTCGCGAGCTGCCGATTCCCGTGCCGCGGCCCGGTTGGGTGTTGATCAAGGTCAAGGCGTTCGGGCTCAACCGCTCGGAGTTGCACACGCGGCTCGGCCTGGCGGACGGCGTGACGTTCCCGCGCGTGCTCGGTATTGAGGCGACCGGCGTCGTCACCAAAGCACCGGGCGGCGAGTTCGAACCAGGTCAGCAAGTCGTCGCGATGATGGGCAACATGGGCCGGACGTACGACGGCGGTTACGCGGAGTACACCTGTGTCCCGGCCGAAAACGTCATCCCCTTCCAGAGCGAACTCGAGTGGAGCACGCTCGGCGCGATCCCCGAGATGCTGCAAACGTCGTACGGCTGTCTGACCGTCGGGTTGGACGCCCAGCCCGGCCAGTCGCTCCTCATTCGCGGCGGTAGTTCGTCGATCGGGATGGCGACCGCCGTACTGGCCAAGCAGCGCGGGATGACCGTGTTGTCCACCACCAGGAGCGCGGGCAAGACCGACGCGCTCAAGGCGGTGGGCGTGGATCACGTGTTTGTCGATGATGGCGCCGTCGCCGAGCAGGTGCGGAAGATCCTGCCGGACGGCGTCGACACGGCCTTGGAATTGGTTGGTACGCCGACGCTGCCGGACACCCTTCGCGCCGTACGGGTGCATGGTGTCGCGTGCTTCGCCGGCATGTTGTCGAACGAGTGGATCGTGCGCGACTTCTACCCGATCGGCTATCTCCCGCACGGCGTTCGGCTCAGCGCGTACGGCGGTGAGGCGGGCGATCTGCCGGGCGACGTACTGCAGGGGTTCATCGACGCCGCCGCGGCCGGGACCATCACCGTGCCGATCGACCGGGTCTACCGCTTCGACGAGATCGTCGAGGCCCATCGCGCGATGGAGTCCGGTCAGACCGCGGGCAAACTCGTCGTCACGACTTGAGCCGGAGCGGCCGGATGAACGTGCGGAGGTCCTCGGTGAGCAGGGCGGGGACCTCCATCGCGGCGAAGTGCCCGCCACGTTCGTACTCGGTCCAGTGGTCGATCCGACCGGACGGATCGACCAGGCTGCGGATCGCCGTCTCGGCCCCGAAGACGGCGACCCCGGTCGGCGGTCCGGCCGCCGCCCAGTCCTGACCGCTGGCTTGGTCGCCCGCCTGACCGCCCGCCTGATCGTCAGCCTGGTTGTTGTCCTGCCAGGACGATTCCTGCTGGGCCGCGAAGGCACGCCACGCCTGCATGCCGTCGTACACCGCGTGTGCCGCGGACGCGCCCGACCCGGTGAACCAGTACAGGCTGATGTTGGTGAGCATCAGGTCGCGGTCGACGGCCTGTTCGGGCAAGGCGGCCGCCGGATCGGTCCACTCCGCGAACTTCTCCACGATCCAGGCCAATTGGCCGACCGGCGAGTCGTTGAGCGAATAGGCCAGCGTCTGCGGCCGGGTCGACTGCAACGTGAGATAGCCGAGGCCGTCCGTCAGGAACTGGTTGAACTTCTCAGCGCGTACCTGGTCGGACTCCGACAGTCCGTCGAGCTCGAGCGGTTGCCCGAAGGGTGTCGAGGCGCTCACGCCACTGAGGTGTACGCCGGTCACGTGCTCGGCGTCGACCATGCCCAGGATGCCGGCCACCCCGGAGCCGACGTCGGTGCCGTGGGCGGCGTACCGCTGGTAGCCGAGGCGTTTCATCAGCTCGGCCCACGCCTGCGCGACGCCGAACAGGCTGAACCCCGTCTCGGCGATCGGGTTCGAGAAGCCGTACCCCGGGAGCGACGGTACGACGACGTGGAAGGCGTCGGCCGGGTCGCCGCCGTGGGCACGCGGATCGGTCAATGGCGCGATCATCTCGGCGAACTCGACCGGCGATCCCGGCCAGCCATGCGTGAGGATGAGCGGCATTGCGTCCGGCTCGGGCGATCGCTGGTGGAAGAAGTGGATCAACTGGCCGTTGATCTCGGTCGTGAACTGCGGGATCTCGTTCAGCGCCTTCTCCTGCGCGCGCCAGTCGTACCCGGTGGCCCAGTAGTCGGCGAGTTCCTTGAGATAGCCGACCGGGACGCCCCGGCTCCAGTCGTCGACGCGAGGCTCGGCCGGCCAGCGGGTATTGAGCAGCCGGGACCGAAGGTCGTCCAGCTCCACCTGAGGGATGTCGATACGAAACGGGCTGATGTCTTGGCTCATGTCTCCGACGCTAACCACCATTGCGGACATCTTCAGTCCGCAATAAAGAGCGACTTTTCAGGCCGTCAGCGACTTGATCTCGTTCGCGACCCGGTCCACCTCGGCCTCGGTGTTGTAGTAGTGCGGGGAAAGGCGCAGGCACCAATCGACGTTCTTGTCGGCGAAGTCGTACTGCGCGGACGAGCGGCCGGTGAGGGATGAGTTGATGCCCTTGGCCTGCAACGCGGACTTGAACGGTTGCGCGTCCCAGCCCTCGATCGTGAACGTCACGATGGCGGCCAGCGCAGGGCCTTTGTCGAGCACGCGGACGCCGTCCAGCTCCCGCAGCCGATCGCGCAACGCGGCGGCGAGCGCACCCGAGCGGCTGGCGATCTCGTCGATGCCGACTCCGCGGGCGTAGCGGACCGACTCGGCGGCGCCCAGCACCAAGGCGTACGGCATCTCCCACTGCTCGAAGCGTTTCGCGGTGTCGCTGCGGGTATAGCCGTCCGGCGTGGTCCAATCGGCGCCGCGCATATCGATGAACAACGGTTCCATCCCAGTGGCCAGCACCCGGTCGGACGCGTATAAGAAGCCGGCGCCACGCGGCCCGCGGAGGAACTTCCGGCTGGTCGCGGTCAGGAAGTCGCAGCCGATCTCGGCCACATCGACCGGGAGCTGCCCGACCGACTGGCAGGCGTCGACCAGATAGAGCAGCTCTAGCTCGCGCGTATGACGGCCGATCTCGGCAACAGGCTGGACCAGCCCGGAGTTCGTCGGGACGTGCGTGACCGAAACCACCCGCGGCCGCCGCTCCCGCATCAAGGCGACCATGGCCGGTACGTCGACCCCGCCCTCGGGTGCATCTGGCGCCCGGACCACCTCCACGCCGAAGCGCCGGCGAAGCGACATGAACGCGATCTGGTTCGAGATGTAGTCGTTGCGCGTGGTGAGGATGACGTCGCCCGGCTCGAAGGGGATGGTCGACAACGCCGTACTGAAGGCATGCGTGGCACTGCTCTGGAAAGCGAGATTCTCCGGCGCCGCGTTCAGCAGGGCGGCGTGCTCGGTGTAGAACCCGTTGAGCGCGTCGGCCTTCGCGGCGGCCGCCTCGTAACCACCGATCTCGGCCTCGAGCTCGAGGTGGTCCCGCATTGCGGCCAGCACGGACGTCGGCATCAGCCCGGCGCCGGCGTTGTTGAAGTGGACCAGTTCCCGGACTCCAGGGGTATCGGTCCGCAAGGTCTCGACATCCAGCTGCTGCGCACTAGTCATGCCAACAGCTAACACCGAGCAAGGCCGACGCGCCCGGCGGATTTTGCCGGCCGACTACCCACCTCGGTTGAGAGGTCGCGAAGGTTCGGTCGCCTACAGTGATCGTGAGGCCGGCTTTACCTGGCCGATCGGAGGATAGGGCGATGACGCAACGAGTCGAGCAGCACGTGGCGGCGTTCAACCAGGCGGTCGAGACCGGCCGGTGGGACGAGTTCGGTGCCAGGTTCAGCCCCGGCGCGCGGATGACCTTCGTCGGCGCACCGGCCGGGCCGTTCGAGGGGCGCGCGGCGATTGTCGCGGCCTATCAGGAGAATCCGCCGACGGACACGATGAAGCTGCTGCCGGAGTCGGAGCAGGACGGTACCGACGGGATCCGGTTCGAGTGGTCGAAGGGCGGCCGCGGCACGATGCGGTTGCGCTGGGCCCCGGACGGCAAGGTCACGTCGCTGGAGATCACCTTCGACGACTGACCGCTTCGGCGCTCGAACCTCAACCCAACCGCGAACAGACGCATACACACCCGAACCAGCGTTGCTAACAGCAACCAATCGTCCGGGAGCCCGGCACGCATCCTGCTGGCCATCCGCGGCGATGATCGCCGTACGGCGAACAGCGCGCTCGACCCCACGGCCGGGCAGGATTGGCGCGTGGCGGCTCTGCCGACGCTTAGCCGGTTGCTGGCGGAAGCGCGAGGAATGGATTGCAGCTGATGACGACGAAGGATTACGACGCTGCCGCCCGTTGGGCCGAAGACGAGATGGAGCTCAAGCCGGGCTCGGACAGCGCTGTGCGCGGTTCCGCCGCCGCGGTGATGGGGCGGGAGTTGGTCGAGCATGGCGACGACGCCGACAAGCTGGGCGGCTGAAGGCACTCAAGCGACAACCCGGTCCACACGCCGACCCCAGACGGCTGGTTCGGGGCGGCGTGTGGACGTGGGGGTTAGGTGGTGGATTTGCGGAGGAGGGGGAGTACGTCTTCGGCGAATTGGGTTAGGAAGCGCTCTTGGTCTTGGCCGGGGCCGTGGAAGATCAGGTGGTTGAAGCCGGCGTCGGTGTACTGCTTGATCTGGGTGGCGGCGTCTTCGCCATCGGACGCGACTATCCAGCGCTTCGCGACCTGCTCGATCGGGAGTTGGTCCGCGAGGCGTTCCATCTCGACGGCGGTGTCGACGCTGTGCTTCTGCTCGGGCGTCAGTGACAACGGCGCCCAGAAGCGGGTGTTCTCGAGCGCCTTCGCCGGGTCCCGGTCGTACGACAGCTTGATCTCGATCATCCGGTCCACTCCGGCCGGGTCGCGGTCGGCCTTGCCCGCGCCTTCCTCGACAGCGGGCAGCAGCTGTCCGGTGTAGAGGTCCATGCCCTTGCCGGACGTGCAAATCATGCCGTCGCCAGCGCGCCCGGCGTATCGCGCGACCATCGGCCCACCCGCGGCCACGTAGATCGGCACCGGCACCTCGGGCCGGTCGTAGATCATCGCCTCGACCGTCTTGTAGTACTCGCCGTCGAAGTTGACCGTCTTACCGGCCCAGAGCTGCCGCGTGAGCTTGACCGCCTCGCGCAGCCGGGCGAACCGTTCCTTGAAGTCGGGCCACTCGCGACCGGAAACGGCCACCTCGTTCAGCGCCTCACCGGTGCCGACGCCGAGCATCACCCGGCCGGGGTAGAGCAGCCCGAGGGTCGCGAAGGCCTGCGCGATCACCGCCGGGTTGTACCGGAAGGTGGGCGTCAGCACCGACGTACCGAGCAGCACCCGCTCGGTCCGCTCGCCGACAGCGGCCATCCAGGCGAGCGAGAACGGCGCGTGCCCGTTGTCGTGCCGCCAGGGCAGGAAGTGGTCCGAAACCGTCACCGTGTCCAGGCCGACCTCCTCGGCACGCACGGAATACTCCACCAGCTCCCGCGGGCCGAACTGCTCCGCCGACGCCTTGTAACCGATCCGAAGATTCATTACTGCCTTCCAGTCGAGTCAAGCGCTACCCCGGAAACAACTCCGCGAACCGGCGCAACTGTTCCCGATCGACAGTACCTAGTTGATCCCCGCCCAGAAGTCGCAGTGGTGCTCGACACCCAGGTCTACCGGCTTGATCCCACCCTGGTCGCTCGGAGCCAGGGATAGACCGCGTACGGCGCCAGCGCCGGTCGCAGCCCAGTGAGGCCGCCCCTGGCCGTTGGGATCGCCAGTACGAGCGAAGGCCGTCCAGTAGTCGACCATCTGGTTCGACAGCGTCTGCTGGGTCTCCGACAACGGGAAGTCGTAACCGCCCAAACTGAACAGGTACGGCAACTCCACGGCGTGTGCCGCGCCCTGACCCGCCGAAGCCAACGGCGAGCGTTTATCCGCGAACTCATAGGCGTACGTCGGTACGAACCGCGCGGCCTGCCGATCGTTCTGCACCTGCGTACAAGACCAGATCCGGTCAGTCGTCACCGCAGTCCACGCCTCGGCCGCCGAGTCGTACGCCGACAACGGGTACTCCCTGACAACCTTGGCCGCCTGCGAAAGCCCAACCATGTCTGCGATCAGCCGCGCGTAGTTCTCGTCAGACACATTGAACGCCACCAACCACGACGCAGCCTCGTCATGGTTGTTCCCCGAGAGCCCTGGCACCCGGTGGAACCTCCCGGCCGCCATTGCCTTCGCAGGGCTCTCAGGTAATACCGACGACCTGTACGCCAGCTGCGTAAACGCCAGGCTCACCGGCATCAGGTCAGCCGCGGAAGCCTTCCGAACACAAGCAAGCGCCGACTCATCACTTCGGCACTTCCCGGCCTTTGCAAGGTCTGACTTCAACGAACAGCCACCTCGGCGCCATTCCGTCGTACGGCGCTCTGGGGCGACCAGGGGGAGTCGGCGGCCTGGCCGGGGTATTGGCTGTTGTCGTCCCAGTTGAACGCGCACGAGCCGCTCTGCATGATGACCTTGCTGAACAGACCGACGGCTTTCGGTGAGGTGAGCTGGGCGCAGACGCTCATCCCGCCGGCCGATTCCCCGACCAGGGTGACACGCAGTGGGTCGCCGCCAAAGGCGCGGGCGTTCCGTTGGACCCAGCGCAGGGCCGCCTGCTGGTCCTGCAGCCCGTAGGTCCCAGAACCAGGCAGACCCGGGTGACCGAAGGACCCGAAGATAGCCAGCCGGTAGTTGATCGTGACCACCACGACGTCACCACGCTCGACCAATTTACGCGGCCCATAGCTACTGCCCGCGCCGGAGAAGAACCCGCCACCCGGCACCCACACCACCACCGGCCGGACCGTCGCACGCGCGGGCGTGGTCACGTTGACGTACAGACAGTCCTCAAACGTGCTGCCGTTCGGCACCTCGGGGTTTTGTTGCTGAGGGCAAGGACTTCGCGCCTCGGTCGCGGCCCGTACGCCGGTCCACGGGCGAACCGGTTGCGGCGCCACCCAACGCAACCGGCCAGTCGGCGGCGCGGCGTACGGAATGCCGTTGAACACCCGAACCGACCCGACCGCCGATCCCCGCACCACCCCCGCGTCCGTCCGCACAACGTCAACGCCAACGTCAACCCCAACGCCGCTCGCCTGAGCCGGAAACAGGGCCAATGGAAGTATCGAAAGCACAGCAGGTTTGAACATGACCGAAGTCTTCGCCGGCTCGCCACGTCGCCACATCGTCCGGAAGGCTGGCCACCCCTCCTCAAGTCGTAGACCCCAAAAGGAATCCGCCGCTGGTTACTTGCGGGGGCCGGTTGACTGGCGGATGACGAGGTCCGGGATGAGGGAGAGCTGTTGGCGAGGGCTGTCCGGGTCGGCGAGGCGGGCGCGGAGGACCTCGACGGCGCGGCGGCCGACGTCGGTTTTGGCGGGCGAGACGGCGGTGAGAGGGACTTCCGAGAGGTCGGCCACCTCGTCGTCATAACCGACGACCGACAGATCACCCGGTACGTCGAGACCGCGTTGGCGGGCTGCGCTGACGAGCAGCGTCGCCTCGCGATCGGCGAAACACACAACAGCCGTCACGTCGGCAGCCACCAGTCGGTCGAGGGCGGCAACAGCGTCGGCCGCCGTCCAACGCGCGAGTGATTCGAAGACGACCGGCTCGCCGCCGAGAGCTAGACGGAGCCCGGCCCGGATCTGGGGCGCGGTGTGCGGGCTGGTCCGTTCCAGGTGGCCGATGCGGGTGTGGCCGAGGGCCTGCAGGTGTTTGACCGCGGCCCGGGCGCCGGCGGCGTGGTTGGAGCCGACGAACTCGTGCTGGGTGGCGGGTAGTTCCAGGCCGCGCTCGACCAGCACGAGCGGTACGCCGACGTCCTCCAGCGCGTCCAGGCTCGCCGGATCGTCCAGCCCGGGCACGACGATGAGGCCGGCCACGCCGGTATCGACCAGGCTGTCGATGGCCTCGGCCTCGAGGCGCGGATCCCATTCGGTACTGCGCAGCAGCATCTTGGCGCCGTGCCGGGAGAGCTCGCGCTCGATGCCCATGATGATGCGGGGGTAGTAGTACGTCATCGACGGCACGGCCACACCGATCAGTGGGCCGGTGCCGATGGACGCGATGTACATGCCGGAGCCCTGCCGCCGGTAGACCAGGCCGTCCTGGACCAAGAGATCGACGGCTCGGCGCACGGTATTGAGGCTGACGCCCTGTTCGCGGGCGAGCTCGGCCTCGGTCGGCAGTTTGCCCGCCGGCCAGCGCAGCTCGGCGATCCCGCGGCGCAACTCCTCGGCCAGCCGCCGGGCCTTGTGCCCACGGATGGCCGCAGGGGTTTCCTCTGCTGCGCTCACGTGCTCCCTACCTTCAGGTCTGCTGCCGAACAGTATCTGCCAAGAATTCATTAGCATGAATCCATTGACTGAAAGGATGACTTGCCACACACTCATCCGACAAGGCCTTCCAGTGAACCGCCCCGCACTGCCGGAGGAGATACCCATGCGACGACGTACCTTTCTGGCCGGAGGAGCCGCGGCCGTGACCGCCCTGAACCTCCCGATCCCCGCCTACGCGGCAGCTGTGGACTTCTCCGGTCTGCGCGCGAAATGGGCCGCCGACCTGACCGGCGGTACGGCGCTAGACCCGGCCGATCCCGACTACGCGGCAGCCATCACCCGCCTGGACACCGCGGTCTCGTCCGCCCTGGCCAAAGTGGATCGCTCTGCAGCCCGGACCCGGGTATTCACCGACCAGGACCTCAAACTCGATCCGGCCATCCCTGCCAGCTACGTACGGCTAGAGCAGATGGCAACGGCCTGGGCCACCCCTGGCTCGCGCCACCGGTCTAACGCATCACTGCTGGCTGACGTACTTGCTGGGCTCGAATCGATGTACCAGTTGATCTACAAGCCTGGAACGGTCGAGTTCGGCAACTGGTGGTCCTGGGAGATCGGCGCCACCCGGCCGCTCGCGAACACGATGGTGCTGCTGTACGGCGAGATCCCGGCCGAGGCGCGCGAGCGGTATTGCGCGGCAATCGACCACTTCGTCCCCGACCCGTACTGGATGTTCCCGCCGGAGCGCGGCCGGATCATCTCGACCGGGGCGAACCGCGTCGACCTTTGCCAGGCAGTCATCGTGCGAGCGCTGGTCACGGATGACGAGGCCCGGCTGACGCATGCGCGCGACGGCCTCAGTGACACCTGGCAGTACGTCACGAGTGGCGACGGCTTCTACCGCGACGGCTCGTTCGTCCAGCACACCTACGTCGCGTACACCGGAACGTACGGGCATGTGCTGTTGAGTGGAATCGGCAAACTCCTTGCCCTGCTGGCGGATTCGCCTTGGGCGATCACCGATCCGAAGCGGCAGATCCTGTTCGACTCGGTCGCGAAAGCCTATCTGCCGGTGGTGCACGACCTGCGGATGATGGACTTCGTCCGCGGCCGGGCCGTCTCCCGGCACAGCGCGTCCGATCACAACGACGGCTACACCGCGGCCGAGGCGATCCTCCGCTTGGCCCAAGGCGTCGAACCGGCGCTCGCCTCGCAATGGCGGGCGGCGGTGGCCGGCTGGCTGGCGCGCGACACCTTCGGCAACATGTTGTCGGGGGCAACCATTCCACGCGTCTCGCTGGTCAAGTCTCTGCGCGCCTCTGGCGTCACGCCGGCGCCTGAGCCCAATGGGCACACGCTGTTCGCCAGTATGGATAGGTCTGTGCATCGCCGGTCCGGCTGGGCCTACTCGATCTCGATGGCCAGCAAGCGCATCGCGTACTACGAGTCCGGCAACGGCGAGAACGAGCAGGGCTACCACACCGGCTCAGGCATGACCTACCTGTACGACCGCGACAACGGCCAGTACGCCGACGCCTTCTGGCCTACGGTCGACAGGTATCGCCTACCGGGTATTACCGTCGACCGGCTACCGCTACCGCCCAAGGCCGGCGGTGAGTGGGGTGAGGCCCGACCGCCTTATGCGACTTGGGTCGGAGGCACAACGCTCAACGGCTACGCGGCCGTCGGTCAGCACTTGGAGGGGCCGGTATCGCCTATGCGGGCCAGGAAGTCCTGGTTCTGCTTCGACGAGTACGTCGTTGCCCTGGGTGCCGGTATCACTGGTAGCAGCGGCTACTCGGTCGAGACCGTAGTGGAGAACTGGAACCTCCACGCGACTGGTACGAACGTCTTGCGGGTGGACGACGTACAGGCTCCTGACTCGGCAAGTCTTGCCGGTGCGCGCTGGGCCCACCTGGATGGCGTGGCCGGTTACGTCTTCCCTAACGGCGCCAACTTGCAGGTGTTGCGGGAGGCTCGTACTGGCGCTTGGCGAGACATCAACACGGGTGGTACGACTACACCGATCAACCGGCGCTACTTGACGATGTGGCTGGACCACGGGGTAGACCCGGCCAACGCGTCGTACAGCTATCTGGTGGTGCCTGGCGCATCCCTGGACCGTACGAGGCAGTTGGGCCGCTCTACTGGTCTACGGATTCTGCGCAACACCGGAGACGCCCAGGCCGTCGCACATCCCACACTCGGTTTGGCGATGATGAACTTCTGGAAGCCCGGGCACATCGCAGACGTCGTCGCAGAGACTCCCTGCTCGGTAATCCAGCACTGGAAGAACAACCAGCTCCACCTGGCCATCTCCGACCCGACCCAGTTGGCAGCTTCAGTACGACTTCAACTCCTGCTGCCCGGACTACGCCAGATAAGCGCCGACCCAGGCGTCTATGTCACCCGAACCCCCACAGGCCTGCGGATCAACGTAGACGTCACTGGTGCTGCAGGCGCCACCAAGAAGCTCGTCCTGAGCCGCTAAACCGGGCCGGGCAGGAGCTCGGGGGCGGTGCCGTCGGCGACGGCGGCAGGGGCGTCGGCCAGGCCGAGGCGGTCGCGGACCCGGCCGAGGAAGTCGATCTCGGTCAGCCGCGCCAGCCTCGCCCGCGGCGCGCCTGGGTAGACGGTGATCCAGTCGCCGGGATCGAGCACTCCGCGCAGCGCGCCGTCGACGCTCACCGCCACCTGGCCGGAGTGGTCCAGGACCTGGATGCCGACGCGCTCGTCCGGACCGAGGATCAGGCTGCGGTTGAAGGTCATATGCGGCGCGACCGGCATGAACACCAACGCGTCCATCTGCGGCGACAGCAACGGCCCACCCGCCGCGAAGCTGTACGCCGTTGAACCGGTCGGCGTCGACACGATCAGCGCATCCGCGGAGTACGACGCGAAGACCCGGCCGTTCACGTACACCGCGACGCTGGCCTGGCGATCCCGCGCGAGCTTCTCGAACACCACGTCGTTCAACGCGAGGATGTCCAGCGGTACGCCGCGCACCGGGTCGACCGGCAGCCGGTCCCGCGCGTGGGGCGGCGGCAGCGCCGGGCCCCGGCCGTACCGCAAGAGGGCCTCGATCCCCGCGGGAATCTCCAACGGACGCGACGCGCACATCGTGAGCAAGAGCCGCGCGTCTACCGTGAACTGCCCGGCGAGCACCGCATCCAGCGTCGTCCGTAGATCCGCCACGCAGGTCTCGGTCAGGAAGCCGACCCGGCCGACGTCCACCCCGAGCAGCAAGGCGTCGATCGGCGCGGCCACTCGCGCCCCACGCAGGAAGGTGCCATCGCCGCCGACCGTGACGATGAGGTCCGGCTTACCGGCCCGGGCCGCCTCGTCGGCAGCGTCGAGCCGCCCGTTCGCGTCGTTCACGGTCCAGACGTCGATCTCGGTGATCGGGATTTGGTGCAGGCCGGCCCAATCGCGCACCAGCCGGGCCGCATCGATCGCCGCCTCTTTGCCGGTATGAACCACAAGTCCGATCGCCTTGATCACCCTGCCACCTTAGCCGCGCCCAACCCACCGACGACGCCGAAAGGACGACGCCTAACGGCAGACGCGAAGCACCACCGCGACGTACCCCAAATCCCCGTCCGACGCACAAGAGCCAGGAAATTTGTGGATACCCCGCCGCGAGGTGCCTCCTTGTGCTTGCACGGGCGCGACACAACCAGGCACCTCGCGGCAGGGGTATCCACAAATCAGCCCGCGGGGGTTGCGTGACCAGCACCCCTTCTTTCTGCCGCGAGTGGTCACATCTGAACCACCCGCGAGTGGGCCCGCCATAACGCGACCACTCGCGGCAGGAGGACGACGGCTTGGGAACGTGGTCTGTGTACGCTCGCGGGGTGAGTGCTGATCTGTGGAGTGAACGGCCTGTCCTGCAAGGCAAGCACGTGCGGCTCGAGCCGTTGGCGCCGGAGCATTCGGACGGCTTGTTCGAGGCGGGCGAAGATCCCGAGCTCTGGCGTTGGCTGAGCCTGAACCGGCCGGAAACCCGGGACGCGGCGCGTGCCATGGTCGACTCGATCCTGGCTCAGCCGGGCCGGCTCGCTTGGGCCCAGATCGACGCCGGCAGCGGCCAGGTCGCGGGCACCACGTCGTACTACGAGATCGATCCGGTGCATCGCGGTCTGGCGATCGGTTACACCTGGATCGGCCGGCCGTGGCAGCGGACCGCGCTCAACTCCGAGGCCAAACTTCTCTTGCTGCGCAGGGCGTTCGAGGACCTCGGCGCCCATCGCGTCACCTGGCACACCGATTCGCTGAACGAACGGTCCCGGCGGGCGATCGAGCGGCTCGGCGCGAGCTTCGAGGGCATTCTCCGCTCGCACAAGGTCCGCACCGATGGGACCCTGCGCGACACCGCGATCTACTCGATGATCGCGTCCGAATGGCCCGCCGTCGCCGACCGCCTCACCGCCGCCCTCGACCGCCGCTAGCCCTCGACTGCCGTTAGTCCTCGCCCGGCCTGAGAGGACCGGGCGTTAGTCGTCGAGTTTGTCGAGGGCGGTGGAGAGATCTTGCAGGGCGGTGACGGCTTCGGCGAGGCGTTCGCGGCCCATGACGGTGGCGAGGCGGTGTGCGGCATCGGCGTGCTGAGGCGCGATACGTCGTACGGCTTCGAGGCCGGCGTCGGTCAGGGCGAGCAGTTGCGCGCGGCGATGGGCCGGATTGACGCGGTACTCCGCGTAGCCACGGTCGACGAGGATGTCCGCGATGCGCTGCACGCTCTGCCGGGTGATGCCCATCTCGCGGGCGATTCCGGCGACCGGCAATGGTGCCGGCATGACCGCGCCGAGCACCTGCCACCAGGCGGCCGTCAGCCCGGCCGGCTTGGCCAGCTCCTCCGCGAGTGCGAGGAACTGGCCATTCAGCTTGAAGCTCGTCAAAGCCGCCGCGGACAGAAGTGGTCCGTCGTCCATCACACCGCCATCAACTCGAAGAAACCCGCCGGGTCGCGATCGCCGAACAGCTTGAACCATGACTTTGCCACAGCCGGCTCGTAGACCTCGAGCGCCTCGAGAATCACCAGGGCGAAGTGCACCGGCGCCACGCTGCTGGCGGTGATCACGCCGCGATCCATCACCGCGGGCTCGTTCCGGTAGAGCTCGGCGCCGCCATACCCGGAGTAGGCCAGGACCTCGGCCGCGTTGCTGGTGTGGGCGCGATCGTCGAGCAGACCCTCGATCGCGAGGCCGAGCGTGGCGCCGCAGATCGCCGCGACCGGGACGCCGGCCTCGACGAATCGCCTGGCCATGGTGCGGAATGGGGCCATCGCGTTCTCGGTCCAGGTTTCGCCGCCGGCCAGGATCAGCATCGAGCTGTCCTCCGGGTTGAGCTGGTCGAGGGTGATGTCGGGGACGATGTCCATCCCGCCCATCGTGGTGATCGGGTCGGTGCTGAGACCGACCGTGACGATCTCGTACTGCCCCGGCTCCCGCTGCCAATCGGCCTTGCGGATATGGGCTGTCGCGTAACCGATCTCCCAGTCAGCGAAGGTGTCGAAAACCGCTACGTGCACTACCTTGTTCGTTGTCATGACAGGAGTCTGTCATAACGACAGCATGCTGTCAATACTAAAGTCTCCCTTGCACCCCACGACGGGAACAAGGATGGCCGCGACAGACCGTCTGGTGGCGTCCTCTTCGACGGGGTTGGGGTGGGGTTGGGTCAGGGGTGAACGGCTGACGTTCCGGATGGTTGGCCGTGCGGGTGGTCGGCAGGGTTGGGGCATGAGACTTGCTCTTCTGATTGGTACGACGGCTATGGCCATAGGTGCGATGAGCCTGCCTGCAAACGCGGCAGCGGGACCACAGACACGGGATGACCTGCAGGAGTCGCTGGACTCGATCGTCACGGCGGGCGCGACCGGGGCGATTGCCCAGGTGCGGCACGGGCGTCAGGTCTGGCGGCTCGGCAGCGGAACGATCGCGCCGGGTGGCGCGGCAGTGAGAGGGAACGAGAAATTCCGGGCCGGCAGTTCGACGAAACCCTTCGTGGCAACGGTCATCCTGCAGCTGGTAGCGGAGCGGGAGATCCGCCTGGACGATCCGGTCGAGCGTTGGCTGCCCGGCGTCGTGCCAGGTGGGTCCGAGATTCGGATTAGGCACTTGCTCGGCCATACCAGTGGCCTCGCGGACGTCTTGAGAACCATCCCGCTGCCGCCTTCACCCGATTTCGAGGCGTATCGCTGGCGGGACTGGACGATGTCCGAGCTGGTCGCGCGGGCCACGAGTCTGCCGCCGTTGTTCGCGCCGGGCGATGGGTGGTCCTACTCGAACACCAACTACCTGCTGCTCGGGATGGTGATCGAGCGGGTGACGCACCAGAGTTACGCCGACGAGATCAAGCGGCGGTTGATCTGGCCACTCGGGTTGAGCGATACCTCCTTGCCTGGCACGGAGTTGCGCATTCACGGGCCGCATCTGCGCGGCTTCGTCGGGACCGCCGATATGACCGAGTTGAACCCGTCGCTGATGTCGGCGGGAGGTGAGTTGATCAGTACGACGGCCGACTTGTCGAAGTTCCACACGGCATTGCTTCGCGGGCGACTGGTGCCGAAATCCCTGCTGGAGCAGATGAAAGCGCCCGCGCGGGACGGAGCGACGTACGGGCTGGGGTTGCGGTGGCGGACGCTCAGCTGTGGCGACACGGTCTATGGGCATGACGGTGATGCGCTGGGCTATTCGACCTGGTCGTTCACGAATCCGCGCAACGATCGCCAGATCACGGTGAACATCACGCCGCCCGGTCCGAAGCCGCGCGCGGAGGTGAACGCCCTCCTGGACAAGGCCCTCTGCTGAAGCTCAGGCCGAACGGATGAGACGAGTTCCCGCGAGGGTGAGGGAGTGCAGGGCGATACCGCCGGCGCGATGCGTGGTGACCAGGCCGGCGTTGCGAAGTACGCGGGCGTGCTCGCTCGCCGAGGCCAGGGAAATCCCGGTCCGGCGGGCGAGCTGCGTCGTACTCGCGTCGGCACCGAGCGACCGCAAGACCGAAGCCCGCGTACGCCCGAGCAGGTCGGCGAGGTGATCGGACGGCGCCGGCCTTTCGCAGAGCGCCTCGGCGGCCGGGTAGACCAGCACCGGCCGCCTTCCCGGTACGTCGAGCGCCATGCACTCCGCGACCAGCGCCGACGGGTAGAGCAAGAGGCCGCGACCATCGAGATCGATGGCGTACGACGCGGCGCCGAGGCCGTGCGCGCGTAATTCGGGTGCGTGCCATTCGACGTCCGGGTGCAGTCCGGTCAGCATCCCCTCGACGCCATCGGTCAGGATCGCGCGCGAGCGAATGGCCAGGTCGGCGGCGAATCGGCCTTCCAGCGTTACCGACCAGGGCGCCAGGGCTTCGGCGTGGAAGGCGCGCACGGCTTGACCGAGTTCGCGGCGGGCGGACTGGTGGTCGCCCAGGAAGTCGCCCATCCAGCCGCCGACGTCGGCCGGTACGTGCGGCGCGAGCTCAGCCCGAACCGCCTCCGCAGGTGTCGCCAGCAGCTGCTCGATCGCGGCGTCGAGACCGCCTCCGTCCAGCTCGGGCGTGAGGAAATCGGGGAACGCGCCGCGCGGGCTGACCAGCTTCAGCAGCGGCTTCATCACCGGGCGCAGCTGCGGACGAGCCTGCTGCCGCCAGCGCCGGGCCGTCGCCGAGCTCGGCAGGTCGCGCAACGCCCGTGCCGCCAGCGCCGCGTCCCACAGCGGATCCGGCTCCCGGCCGAAAGTCACCCGGCCAAGGTCCGCCGGGCCGAATCTGATCCGGATCATGGGCCTCACCCCCTGGACGACACGGTACGACGAGAATGGGGCTTCGGGCTGGGCCGAAAGCGGTCGCGGCGTGCCGGGCCGATCCCGAGGCTGGGGCGATGACCAATCGAACCCTGCTGGCAAGCCTTCTCGCTGCTGCCGCCATCACCGCTGCGGCGTCACAGCCCGCGGCCGCGCAACCACTGCATGAGCCGTGCCGCCTCTCGACGTACGTCGTCTCCGAGACCCCGGGTGATACGCCCGAGGGCATCGAGATCACCCGGTCCGGCACCATCTACGTCACCAGCGTCGGCACGGGCGCGGTCTATCGCGGGACGGTCTGGAACAGCCGGCTCAAACCGTTCCTGCCGGCTGGTTCCGACGGCCGGACCCAGGCGACGGGCGTACACGTGGACCGTTGGGGTCGCGTCCTCGTCGCCGGTGCGAGTACGGGCCGGCTCTTCATGTACGACGCTCACGGTCGGTTGCTGGCCTCGCGTACGGCGGCAGCGGGTTCGTTCCTGAACGACTTCGCCTTGACCGAGGACGCGGTGTACGTCACCGACTCGGCGCTCAACCAGATCTGGCGAGCGCCTCTCACCCGCGACGGGCTGGGCGAGCTGGAGCCGTGGGTGACCCGCGACAAGATCAGCCCGAAGCCGTACTTCCTCAACGGCATCGTCGCCACTCCAGACGGCAGCACGCTGCTGGTCGGCGAGCAAGGTCAGGACGTCACCTATCGCGTTGACGTCAGCAGTCGCGCGGTGACGGTGGTCGAGGTCGACGGCGTTCTCTCGGGTGACGGCTATCTGCTGGAGGGGCATCGGTTGTACGTCGTGAACAACGCTGGCGGTGGGAAGTACGTCACCCGGCTCGCGTTGCTCGACAGCACCTGGTCCAAGGCGACAATCCTGGCCGACTCGGCTCCGGGGGCGGCCGGCGCCACCCCGACGACCATCGCCCGTGACCGCGGCCGCCTCATCTGGGTCAACAGCCAACTAGACCAGGCCCCCGGCACCCCGCCGTACACCCTCACCGTCGTCCCCGGGCTCCGCTGACCTAGTCGACCCTTCGACCTTTCGCGCGAGTGGTCGCATCTGGTCCATCACCCAGACATTGGCGGACCGTCGCTGGGACCAGAAGTGACCACTCGCGGCTAGGACCAGAAGTGACCACTAGTCCGAAAATGACTGTGTTGGGGCGTGCGTGTGTTCCGGCGGAGCGCAGCGGAGCCGGGAGGTTGTGTGCTCGGTGGTCAGGCGACGGGTTCGAGGGTGACGTTGTAGCCGAGGGCTTGGAGTTGGCGGACGTGGTTGCGTCGTTTCCGTTCGGGGTTGATGCGGTTGTCGTAGAAGTCGGGGCCGAGGTCGTGGAAGTGGGCGTCGGGATCGGATAGCAGGTGCCAGACGATGACCAGGATGGAGCGGCCGACCGCGACGATGGCTTTCTTGCGGCCGCGGCGTCTGGCGATGCGCCGGTAGCGTTCGCCGAGGAAGGTGTCGGTTTTACCGGCGCAGACGGCGGCCTCGCCCAGGACCCGGGCCAGGTAGGAGTTGCCGTGGCCGGTGGCGCCGGTGCCTTTCTTCTTCCCGGCCGATTCTTTAACCCCGGGGGCGAACCTGGCCCACGACGCCAGGTGGCCCGGGGTGGGGAACCGGGTCATGTCGGTCCCGATTTCGGCGATGATCACGTGCGCGGTGACCCGCCCGATGCCGGGGATCTCATCGAGTCGTTCCACCGCCTCGGCGAAAGGGGCGATCTGGTCGCCGATCCTGTCTTCGAGGTCGGCGATATCGGCTTCGATCTGGTCGATCCGGGCCAGCATCTTGGCCAGCAGATAGGCGTGGTGGTCGGTGAAGTATCCGGTGAAGGCTTCTTCCAGGTCACCGATCTTGGCCCGCATCCGGGACCGGGCCAACTGCGCCAGCACCTTCGGGTCCCGCTCACCCCCGGCCAGCGCGGCCAGCATGTCCCGCCCCGACACCCCGAAAATGTCCGACGCGACCACCGACACCTTGATACAGGCATCTTCCAGCAGCTTCTCCACCCGGTTCTTCTCCGCAGTGCACGCGTTCACCAAATCAACCCGATACCGGGTCAGATCCCGCAACTGGCGGATCGGCAACGGCGGCACGAAACTGGCCCGCAGCATCTGCCGCTCCGCCACCTTGCACAACCACACCGCATCCAGCCGGTCGGTCTTCGGCCGACCCGGCAAATGCTTCACATCCTTGGCGTTCACCAGCCAGGTCTCCAACCCGGCCGCCTCCAGCAGATAGAACGGCGGCTTCCAATAGTCCGAGGTCGCCTCCATCACCACCCGCGACACCCCCAGCTCGACCAGCCGGTCAGCCAGCCGCAACAACGACCGCGTCATCGTCGAATACCGGTCCACCTCCTGCAACCGGCGCCCCGGCCGGCCCGGATCCGGAATCCGCACACAACACACCAACTCGGCCTTACCGATGTCCAGCGCCGCGACCCGCGCGATGATCTCCTCGACATCCTGCGTCTGCTCCAGCACCACAACCCACCTCCACACAACGCACCGGCAAACACGGTGCCCGCAGGAGCTGCAAGGATCCGGCGAATCTAGTCCGCGTGCTCAAAGGCAACACTGAAAGGCCCACAACGCAACTCCCGGCGCCCGACTCGCGGACGGCCTCAAACGAACCACAGTGATACGGCGTCAACGGGCACCACCCCAATTTTCAGCCCGGAACGGGCCGCCCACCAGAGCAGTGCCAGACTCGCGGCATAGAGGTGGTGGGCCTCGCGAGGGGCTGGGGTTTAGAAGGCGGTGATGGTGGTTGGGGCGCGTTCGGCTCGGGTTAGGGCGCGGAGTACGGCGGTTGGGCCGTGGCGGCGGACGGCCAAGCGAGATAGCAGGTCGACCACGGTTTCGACAGCTTGTTCTGGGAGGGCGGGTGTTGGGATGCCGACGCTGACGGCGAGGTCGTCGGAGTGGACGGCGAGCTCCATCATGCGGGTGACCAGCAGGTCGTCGAGCATCAGTGACCACGGGCCCCACAACGAAATGCGCACCGGCCGGGCGGGCTCCTTCGGCAACGTCTCGGCGAGCCCGGCGATGACGTCGTCGACCCGATCGGCCAGGTTGGGAGGACCGTCGGCGGCGAGCTGGTGACCGCCGTCGCGAATCTTGCGGTTGATCTCGGCGTCGGGTTCGGCGTCGATCCACTGGGCCCGGTTGTAGTGCTCGAGGATGCCGATGGTCTCCTCGGTCGGCACCGGTCCGGCCAGGAACTCCGGCACCGCCAGCACCTGGAAGGCCAGATGCCCCGCCAACCCGGCCACGCCGAACTCAGGCAGAGCACTCGGCGTATTCCACCCAGCGGCGACCGCCGGATCCCGGAGCAGCGCGGCGGCCGATCGTGCCGTGGCGAGGAAGTCGTCCCTGATCGTCATGGGTCCACGCTATGGCATTCCGCGAGCAGGGGAGTTGACTTCAAGTGTCCTTGAGGTTGGAGGCTTTCGCTCATGGACATCAAGGTGGCACGAACTGTTCCGAACGCCAGTGATATCGACTCGATCGTCAAGTTCGTCGCCACCGTGGCCGACGTGCAGTCCCGGGAGGATGCCGACGGATTCCTCGCGCTGTTCCGCGATGACGCGAAGTGGGTGACCGGAGGAGGTAAACGGCTTTACGGCAAGCCGGCCATCTCGGAATTCACCCGAAAAGTGTTGCCTGGGGCAACGAAAGACTCGTATGCGACGTATGAGGTAGACCACATCATGTTCGTCACGGACGACCTGGCGCTGGTGACGGTGAACCAGGAGTACCACCAGCGCGATGCCGAGCCGGGCGCGGAGCCCGATCGCGGTAGCCCCGGTTATCTGCTGGCGCGCAACGGCGATGGCTGGTTGCTGGCGGCAGGCCAGAACACCGTCGTCGTACCCGAGGCCTGATGGCTACTTGCTCTGGTCGTTGCTGAGCCACTTCTCAGGACGCATGCATATCAGCAACGACCGGTCGCCGAGTGAGCCGTCGACGTACGCGACGGCGTCGTCCTCGGGGAGATAGCGCCGGGTGATGCGGAGGGCCTGGTCGCGGGTGGGCGGTCCGCCGGCGTCGACGACCGGGCCTTCGACGCTCACGTACTGGTACGGGACGACCTCGGATTGGGCGACGAGGCTGAACCGTCCGGCGGCCGAGATCGCCTTGTCCTTGGCGGTTTCGCGCACGATCCAGATCAGCAGGTCGCCGCCAGGTTCGTAGTCGTACCAGATCGGCACGGCCAGTGGCGCGCGTCCGTCCCGCTCGACCGCGAGCACGCCGATGTGAACGCCTGCCAGGAACGCCTCGCGCTCCGCCACCGTCATCACGAACGACATCGTTTGCTCCCCAGGGTCGTCAGTCGTCGTCTTCGCCGCGGTACATGTTGACGGTCCGCTCACGCATGATGTCGAGCTGAACGGTCAGTGCGCCGATGATCTCCTCCTCGTTCAGCGATTCGGTCTCCCGGAACGCCCACGCGGACCGGCCCTCGGAGTCCAGGCACTTCACCAGCACGATCCCGTCGAGAGCCGTCCAGCCCTCCAGCAGCGGCGGTACGACGAACCCGTCGCCGAGCACCCGCCCGATCGGTTGTCCGTAGTCATCGGCCATGACCGGGATCCTTTCACCCACCCGGCCCGCGTGGTCGCCCGGTCCGGCGTGGTGCGGTGTGGGTGCGAATCCAGCCGACGTGAAAGGACCCGGGAAAAGGGGATCGGCGACAGGCTGGGGACCTGTCGCCGATCGGGTCATTGGGTCTCCGCCAGATAGGGAGCGCTCCAAAGACGAGTTGATCAAACATCAAATTTAGCTGCCCGGTCAATGGCCGATGCGCAACGTTTATCCGATTTGCAGGAAGTTACACATCCCCGTATCGACCCGACTACCTCCCGTGATGGAACGTTCAAAACCGCCTTCTAAAAGTCCTGACTTGGACACCGCTTCACCCGCGCTGCCTCGAGGTCGTCCTTCGTCGCGAGCGGTCACGTCTGCTCATCAGCATGACGTCCTCGGAACTTTGCGCGGCCAGAAGTGACCACTCGCGGCAGAGGTGGGAGGGTTATTCGGCGAGGAGTTGGGCGAAGGGGGTGGGGGTGGCGTAGGGGTCGCGTACGGCGGCGGGTTGGGTTGAGGTGACGAGGGTGGCGAATTCGGTGGCGGCTCGGTCGATGCGGTCGTGGAGGCCGGTGGCGCCCGCGCCCCAGTCGGATGAGGCGGCGTACACGCCGGTGGGGACGACGACCGCGCGCAGGTAGGTGAAGAGCGGGCGGAGGGCGAAGTCGAGGACGAGCGAATGGCGTTCGGTGCCGCCGGTCGCGCCGATGAGGACGGGCTTGGCCGCGAGCACGCCCTCGTCGAGGATGTCGAAGAACATCTTGAACAATCCGTTGTACGACGCGCTGAACGTCGGGGTGACGGCGATGACGCCATCGGCCCGGGCGACCTGGTCGAGCACGTCGCGCAGAGCGGCGGACGGGAAGCCGGTGAGCAGGTTGTTCGTCAGGTCCTGCGCGAGCTGCCGCAGTTCGACCGTGACGACCTCGTGCGGTATGCCCTGTCCGTCGAAGGCATCCCGCGTCGCGGCCGCGAGTCGGTCCGCCAGCAGCCGGGTGGACGACGGCTGGGTCAGACCCGCGGTGATGACAACGATCGTCCGCGTGTTCACAACGCCTCCAGTTCCTTGGCGCGCTCGGCGGCGGCCTTGAGCGACTCGTGGTTCGGGGCGTCGGGCACGTGGGCCGGCTTGAGGGCCGCGAACTCCTTGCGCAGTACGGGAATGATCTCCTCGCCGAGGATGTCCATCTGCTCCAGCACGGTCTTCAACGGCAGACCCGCGTGGTCCGCGATGAACAGCTGACGCTGGTAGTCGCCGAACTTCTCGCGGAACGTCAGCGTCCGTTCGATGATCTCCTGCGGGCTGCCGACGATCAGCGGCGTCTCGGCCATCGTGTCCTCCATCGACGGCCCGCCGCCGTAGATGGGCGAGTGGTCGAAGTACGGCCGGTACTCCCGGATGGCGTCCTGCGAGTTCTTCCGCATGAAGATCTGCCCGCCGAGACCGACAATGGCCTGGTCCGCGGCGCCATGTCCGTAGTGCTCGAAGCGGCGGCGGTAGAGGTCAATGAGCTTCGCAGTGTGGTCTGCAGGCCAGAAGATGTTGTTGTGGAAAAAGCCGTCACCGTAGTACGCAGCCTGCTCAGCGATCTCAGGGCTGCGGATCGAGCCGTGCCAGACAAATGGCGGTACGCCGTCCAGTGGCCGCGGGGTTGACGTGAATCCCTCCAGCGGCGTGCGGAACCGGCCTTCCCAGCTCACGACGTCCTCGCGCCACAGGCGTCGCAGTAGCGCGTAGTTCTCGACAGCGAGCGCAATGCCGTCCCGGATGTCCTTGCCGAACCACGGATATACCGGGCCGGTGTTGCCGCGACCCATCATCAGGTCGACCCGGCCGTCGGCCAGGTGCTGCAGCATCGCGTAGTCCTCGGCGATCTTCACCGGGTCGTTCGTGGTGATCAGCGTGGTCGAGGTCGACAGGATGATGTTCGAGGTCTGAGCCGCGATGAACCCGAGCAGGGTCGTCGGCGACGACGGCACGAACGGCGGGTTGTGGTGCTCGCCGGTCGCGAAGACGTCCAGACCGATCTCCTCGGCCTTCTTCGCCACCGTGACCATGGCCTTGATCCGCTCCGCCTCACTGACGGTGTGACCGGTGACCGGGTCGGTGGTGACATCCCCGACGGTGAAGACGCCGAACTGCATCGTTGCTCCTCGCTTAGGTGATTCACTATTAAACGACTGTCGCAGGTTGAAACGTCAACTCGACCTCCGGCATTCCCTTACCCGAGGCGGCGCTTCGAGCGTTCAGTCAATCGCCATCGCCGTCTGTCAGCGTCTCGCCGGACGGCCTATCCGGCCGTCATCCCGGAGAGAAACGAGACTCACCATGAAGCGTTTACTCGGCGGTCTGTCCTTGGTCATCGGCCTGGTCGTCTCGGCCGGCGTGCTCAGCGGTACGGCGGCGGCGACCGTGGCTGCGCCGCCGGACCCGACCGGTCTCACGGCCGGACTGGCAACGGCTCAGCGGATCCAGCTGCAGCGCCAGGTCGACGACCTGCTCGCGAAGTCGCCCACCGGCAAGCAGGTCGGTCCGAACCAGGTCGCCTGGCGAGGCGGCAAGGTGACTGTGACCATTCCACTGCCCGGCGAAAAGACGGCTCGTGCGGCCGGTGAGGCGATGGCTCCGGCCGGTACGCCGAACTGCAGCTACTACTGGACCTGCTTCTACGAGCACGCGGACTTCGGCGGTCGTCGACTGACCTGGTCCGACTGCGGTGGGCTGCACGACTTCCAGAATTGGGACTTCGACAACATGACGAGTTCCTGGCACAACAACCAGTCCGGTGGGGCGACCACTACGGTCTACAAGTTCGGCAACCCAACCGGCTACTTCACGATCTGGACGGCGGCGCCCGGTTCCAGCGCGTACGTGGGTGACAGGCTCAATGACATAGCCGACGCCTTCACCGCCTGCTGAAACGGCGATGCGTCCGGGAGCCTGAGTCCAGGTCTCCCGGACGGTTCCGGGTGCGAGAGGGCCCGCCAGCTGGAACCGGCTTCCGCCGGATGAAACTTGTTTCAGTGGTTTGGGGTCTTGCCGAGGGCTGGGAGGGCGGTGGATATTGCAGCGGCAAGCGATTGCCCAGCGTTGTTCGACTGCCATTCGACTGCAGGCTCAAGGCAGTGCGACTGGCGACTCGACCGCCCGAGTCCGATGTCCGGAGGGACGCCATGCCTCAACTCAGCCGCCGATTACTGCTCGGCGGAGCCGCCGCAACCACTCTCACCGCTCTGCCCGGTACTGCCGTTGCCAAGGGCTCGATTGAACCGGCAGGGCGCCCGCGGGACGAGTCCGCCGTACTGCTGGCTCAGTGGGCTGAGGCGCGCGGGTCGCATCCGCTGATCCCGGACATCTCGCATGCCGGCTATCGCGGTGGTGAACGTCCACGCCGCCCGCGGGTCGTCGCGAAGGTCACGGAATTCGGTGCCCGGCAGGACGGGTCTGACTCGGCTCAGGCGTTCAACGAGGCCGTGAAGTACGCCGGTGAGCGTGGTGGCGGCACGGTCGTCGTACCGCCTGGCACATATGTACTGGCATCACCTGTCTGGATGCACTGGTCGAACGTGGTTCTGCGCGGCTCTGGCCGGGACCGGACGATCCTGCACTTCACGCGGCCGTTGGAGGAGAGCTACCGGCCTAACCTTCAGCCGAGTTTGCAAAGTCGTTGGTCCTGGACTGGCGGCCAGATCTGGGTGATAGCGCCAGAGCGCCGGGCCAAGTCTGAGGCCGAGGACTTCGCCGCGTCCGAGGGCTGGTTGCTTGGCGACACCCTCGCGGAAGTGGCGTCGGCTTCGCGTGGGCAGCGCACGATCAGCGTGTCGAGTACGGCGGGCCTCAAGGCCGGGGACATGGTCGTACTCGAGTGTGACAACCCCAGTGACGCAAGCCTTCTGCAGCACCTCGCGGGCGACGTACCTGGGACTAGGCAGTACGACTGGCCTAAGCGGGCTCCGCAACTCACTACCGGCTCTGGCGGTCAGTACGTCCAGTACGCGACTCTGCAATGGCCTGTGCGTATTGAAGAGATGGTCGGCGAACGGCTGGTACGACTCGCTCAGCCGTTGCGGTACGACCTACGGCCGGGGTGGCCGGCTCGACTGCGGCATATCGGGCCGACGCTGCATGACGTGGGCGTAGAGGCTCTGACGATCCGCAACGAGCTCAAGCCGATGACGATCCACAACCGGCATCCGGGCGCGAACGGCCTCTGTTTCCAGGCGGTGTACGACTGCTGGGCGGACGACGTACGCGTCGAGAACTGCGATCTCGGCTTCGGTTTCACCACCACCAAGTCCGTCACGATGACGAACGTGGTGGTCGGCGGCCGGTCGGCCCATCACAGTTTCGCGTGCCGGATGCAGGCGCACGACAACCTGGTCGACGGGTTCGAGATCGAGGCGTTCGCGGTGCCGTTGCCAACCGGCGCGCTGCATCACGGGCTGAACCTGGAAGGGCTTTCGGCGGGCAATGTCTGGCGTCGCGGCAAGATGGCCGAGGGCACGTTCGATACGCATCGGGCGATGCCGTTCGAGAACGCGCGCACGGACATCACCCTGGTGAACAACGGTCGCGTGGGTGGTTCGGCGGCATCCGGACCGTTGTTCGGGGCAAGGATCGCGCACTGGAATGTCCGCATCGCCAGCGGCAGTCCGTACGCGATCCTCGTCGGCGACGTCGCCCCGCGCAGCATCACCCTCGGCGTTCAAGGCGCGACCGCGGACGCGAGCGGTCTACCCCGCGACTTCCCGGGTGATCTGGAGAACGCCACGCTGCAACCCGGCGTACGCCCGAGCGTTCTGGATCTCTATGCGGGTCAGCGGGCCTGTCACTAGTTGAGGCGTTCGAGCTGCTCCGGGGTGAGCGTGAGGTCGAGCGCGGCGTACGAGTCGCGGATCGTCTCGGGGCGGCTCGAACCGGGGATCGGGATGACGTGCTCGGACTTGGCCAGCATCCAGGCGAGTGTCACCTGCTGCGGGCTGACGCCGAGCTCCTGCGCGACCTCGTGGAAGGTGGGGTGCTGGTCGCCGAGGTCGCTCGCCCTCGAGATACCGCCGAGCGGGCTCCACGGCAGGAACGCGATACCGAGTTCGTCGCAGAGTTCGAGCTCCGGTTCGCTCGACCGGAAGGCCGGGGAGAACTGGTTCTGGACCGAGACCAGGCGGCCGCCGAGGATCTCGTTCGCCTGGCGGATCTGGGCGGGGTTCGCGTTCGAGATGCCGGCCAGCCGGATCTTGCCCTCGTCGAGCAGGTCGCGGATCGCGCCGACGGACTCGTCGTACGGCACCTTCGGGTCCGGCCGGTGGAACTGGTAGAGCCCGATCGCGTCGACGCCGAGCCGCTTGAGCGAGGCCTCGGCCGCCTGTCGGAGGTACGCCGGCGAGCCGTTCTGCGTCCACGAGCCGTCGCCCGGGCGCAGGTGTCCACCCTTGGTCGCGACGAGTACGTCGGAGGTGTCACCGCCGTACGACGCGAGCGCCGTCGCGATCAGCGTCTCGTTATGGCCGACGTCGTTCGCGGTCAGGTGGTACGCGTCGGCGGTATCGATCAGGGTGATGCCGGCGTCGAGCGCGGCGTGGATCGTCGCGATGGACCGGGCCTCGTCGGGCCGCCCCTCGATCGACATCGGCATACCGCCGAGCCCGATCGCGCTGACCTCGACCGCACCGATCCGCCGGGTTTTCGTCTTAGTTGCCATATCCCCAACCTGCCTGCCCCCAACTAAGTTTTCCAACAGTAAAAATCTCTCAACCCCAGCACCCCAACTTCTGAATGAATGCACGTGGTCGCCCTCGCGGCGGCGTACGGCAGGATTTGGCGTATGGCCTCCACCGCGATCATCCGCCGAGCCGTTCCCGCCGACGTCCCCGCCCTCGTCGGCCTGGCCCACGAACTCGCCGCCTACGAACGCGCCCCCGACGAATGCCACCTCACCGCCGACCAGCTGACCGCCGCGCTGTTCGCCGAGAAGCCCGCGGTTTTCGCCCATGTCGCCGAGGTGGACGGTGTGGTGGTGGGTTCGGCCGTCTGGTTCCTGAGCTTCTCGACCTGGCGCGGCGTACACGGCATCTACCTCGAAGACCTCTACGTCCAGCCGGCCCAACGCGGCTCCGGCCTCGGCAAAGCCCTGCTCGCCGAACTCGCCCGCGAATGCGTCCGCAACGGCTACGAACGCCTCGAATGGGCCGTCCTCGACTGGAACCAGCCCGCCATCGACTTCTACAACTCCCTCAAAGCCGAACCCCAATCCGACTGGTTCACCTACCGCCTAACCGCCGCACCCCTCCAAGCCCTAGCCGCCACATCCCCCACCCGCTAGCCCCTCCCCTTTCGCCACGCCCGCCGGCTCGTTGTATCCCGTTCATCGGGCCCTTGTGACACGGCGTGTCGCGCATCATCGGTCCCTTGTGACCAAAGGGCGGGGGCCTACCGCCCTTTGCATTCATTCGTCGGAATCCGCCCTCAGCCGTCGCCTGCCTTGTGCTGGTCCGCTGAGCTGTGAGGGCGGATTCCGACGAATGAATGCAAAGGGAGACGGCGGCACGACTTGGGCGGGTACGGAGGGTGAGAGGATGACCGCATGGACTTCCGGCCGCTGATCGTCTCGCGGATCGTCAACCTCTTGCCGGGGCTCGCGATCGCCGTACTCGGGGTGATCTATGGGCTGACCGATCGTGGTGTGTTCGCGATCGTCGTGGCGGTGGTCGCGCTGGGGGGCGGCGGTTGGCTCGCGTTCCGGGGGTATCACCTGGGGGCGCGGGTGGACGATGACGCGATCGAGGTGCGCGGGTTGTTCCGGACGCAGCGGATCGAGCGGGACCGGATCGACTCGATCACCGATCTGCCCGGCATCGTGTGGAAGGCGGACAACGGGCGCAAGCACTGGATGCCGATCATCGCGTTCGCGCGCGAGGAGTCGGCGCCGTTCTTCAAGAACGTGATCAAGCACAACCAGCACATAGTCGAGCAGTTGCAGGAATGGGGCCCGCCTTCCCAAGGCAGCGCCCAGCCCCGCCGGCCCCTCCGCCGTACTCGCGACAAGTAACCGCGACAAAGTAACCGCGGAAGTACGCGACAAGTAACCGCGGAAGAGCTAGCGGCGGGCTTTGCGGCGTTTCGCCTGGTACATCGCGTCATCCGCCGTACGCAACAGCTCGTCCAGGTCCGTGACGTACGGGCTGACGATCCCCGTCCCGATGCTGGCCGTGACCGGCACGTCGATGTCGGTCAGCGGCGACGCGATGGCCTCGTCCAGCCTTTCGACCAGCAGGTCCAGCGCGTCGCCCGAGATGTCCTCGGCGAGGATCGCGAACTCGTCACCACCGAGCCGCGCCACCGTGTCCCCATGCCGGACCTGGGCCAGCAGGCGATCCGCGATCTCGCGCAGCGCCCGGTCGCCGGTCTCGTGCCCGTACCGGTCGTTGACGTCCTTGAAGTGGTCGAGATCGCAGAAGAGTACGGCGCCACGCGAGCCGGTTTGGCGGCAGCGTTGCAAGGCCGCGTTGAAGCGGTGCCGGAGCAGCCGGCGGTTCGGCAGTCCGGTCAGCGGGTCGTGCGCGGCGTTGTGCTCGAGCTCGCGCTCGGCGTCCTTGCGCGCGGTGACGTCGTCGACCTGGACCAGGATGAACCGCGGCTGGTCCTTGCCTTGGTCAACGATCGACGCGGTGCCGGCCAGCCAGATCGCCCGGCCGTCCGCGCGCAGGAACCGCCGCTCGAACCGGTACGGCTCGTTGCCGGTCTGCGTCAGTTCCTCGATCTCCCGCTGGGTCTGACCGAAGTCCTCGTCGTCGAGGTAACTCGGGAAGCTGGTCCCGATCAGCTGATCCGGTGCGTAGCCGGTGATCCGGCAGAACGCCTCGTTCACCCGCAGCACCCGGCCGGGGTCGGGCGGGTCGAACGCGATCGTCGCCATCCCGTTGCCCGCGCCCTGGAAGACCAGCCGGAACGTCGTTTCGCTGGCCTCGAGCCGGACCTTCTCCGCGAGCAGTTGGTCGGTCAGCCGGGCCTTGTCGATGGCGAGACCGGCTTGGGTCGCGAAGATCTCCAGCAGCTCGCGATGGATCTGGCCGGGGCGGCGCTGGTCCTCGGGCAGGTCGACCGAGAGCATGCCGACGAGCTCACCACTCGGCGACTTCAGCGGCGCGAACAACGCGTCCAGCGGATGCCACGCGTCCGGGTCCTCGGAGACGGGGATCTCGGGCACCCAGCCGACCACCTCGCCCTCGGGCAGTCGCTCATGCGGCACGAACCGCAGCGCGCCCCAGGAGTCGGCGATCGCGAACTCGGCGTCGAAGATGTCGGCCGCGCTGATCGTGCCGAGCAACGCCTCGCGGGCATCCGGCGAACCGGCGACCGCGATCACCTCGAACTTGCCGTCGGCCTGACGCAGGTTCAGAACGGCGATCCCGAAGCCGAGGCCGTCCACCACACCGTCGACGACGGCCTGCAGGGTTTCGGACAGGCTGCGCCCCGCACCCATTCGGGCGCTCACCTCGTACAGACGGCGAA
This sequence comes from Kribbella sp. NBC_01245, assembly GCF_036226525.1. NCBI lineage: Bacteria > Bacillati > Actinomycetota > Actinomycetes > Propionibacteriales > Kribbellaceae > Kribbella > Kribbella sp. NBC_01245. Next base: position 5,399,463 of record NZ_CP108487.1, on the reverse strand, counting down.
CTGCCGTCATTCGTACGGTGGGCTCGTTCTGCACGATGGATCTCCGGCGTCACGGCAACTCGGCGGCCTCACGGGGCCCTGCCGTGGTCTAGGCCCCTTATACAGAGTGACAGATCAGGCCAGTAGAACAGTGGTGTCCCGCGGGTCTAGTCCGGTCTCTGAGACGCAGACAGTATCCAGTCGCATTCACTGGGTCACATCCGCGAGCTCTTCTGACGATGCGTGCGCATCTCATCGCTCATCGTAGTGACGCTTCGGGTACCCGAGTGCGCCGCCCTCGGATCATGGCGAGAATCAGGGCCGCGGCGAGTCCGGCCATCACTGCGGCCGGTACGCCGACCATGGTCAATCCGAGCGCGAGTACGGACGCGGGCATCCAGCTCCACGCCGGTACGAGGCGCGCTTCCCGGCCGCGCCGGCGACGCCAGCCTTCGACGCCCATCGCGACGGCCAACGGCGGCATCGTCGCCGCGAGCATGACCAGCCAGGAGACGAGATAACGGTGAAACCCCAACGCGGCAAGGGCTATCCCGACGGTCGCGATCAAAACAAGCGCTCGATGCATTCCGAGTCGCGTCACGCCCGCGAGGGCCAGACCGCCCGAGTGGTACGCCGCCAGCGTTGGCGCGATCACTGACACGGCAAGCAGAATCGTGCCGACCTGGGAGTGCGCGAGTTCGGCCACGAGATCGGTCGAGCCGGTCGATCGCCACAGCAACGCACCGGCCGTCGCGACCAGCAAGCTGGGCAACACCAACAGCAGCACGCACATCGCGAGATCGAAACGATTTCGCAGCCCGGCTGTGAAGTCCGGCGCGCGAACCGCGAAGACCGAGACGTACCCGATGAACGGCGCCGTGGCCGCAAAGAGCAGCGAGAGGTTGCCGGGGGCAAGCGTTATCGGCGCGGTCGACGTATCGGCGGTAGTGACCACCAGCAATACAAGGAGCAACGCGCTGACGGTAGTTGCCACGGCCAACAAATTCCAGCGACCGGTCAACGCGACCGGCAACACCGCGCCACCCAGCAGTACGGCGCCCGTCCACGCAGGTAGTCCGAGCAACTGGGCGAGCGCCGCACCACCAAGGCCGACGTTGAAGCCCGTCCACCCCACCATCGAGATCGCGAGCAGCCAACCGAAGACCGTGCGAGTCGCCGACGGCAGGTAGTCCGGCAGCACCTCGGCCAGCCGACGACCCGAGCCGTACGGCGGTGCCAGCCCGAGGTGGCCCTGGATGACCAGCAGGAACGCCATCACCAGACCAGCCAGGAGCAGTACGACGAGCGGCACCGGCCCATCCGCGAGAGCGGCCGCGCTACTACCGAGGACCAGCGCGCCTGGCGCCGTACCGATGCCAAGCCAGGCGCCGGCCGTATGCCACCAGCGCCTGGACGGTTGTTGCATCAGGCAACGTGTTCGCGATACGCGGCGAGAGCGGTGTCGAAAACCTCCTGGCCAGGCCGGGCCCAGAGATCGGCGTTGAAGATCTCGACCTCGATCGGCCCGGTATAACCGGCAGCCTCACACGCAGTCCGCAAGGAACGCAGGTCGATCGACCCGTCGCCCATCATGCCGCGGCCGAGCAGTACGTCGGACGGCAGCGGCACGATCCAGTCGCACACCTGATACGAGCAGATCCGCGAGCCCGCACGAGCGATCTGGCGAAGCACGTCCGCGTCCCACCAGACGTGATAGGCGTCGACGACCACCCCGACCTGCGACGCCGGGAACTGCTCCGCGATATCGAGTGCGCCACCAAGCGACGAGACCACACACCGGTCCGAGCAGAACATCGGGTGCAACGGCTCGATCGCCAGCCGCACCCCCAGCTCCCCGGCGTACGGCGCGAGTTCGGCGAGGCCATCGCGAACCATCGCCCGGGCGCCTGCGAGATCACGCGAGCCTTCGGGCAATCCGCCACTCACCAGCACCAGCGTGTCCGTACCAAGGGCGGCCGATTCCTCGAGCGCACGCCGATTGTCGGCCACGGCGGCTGCCCGCCCGGCGGCGGTTGACGCGGTGAAGAACCCGCCGCGGCACAACGAGGAGACCCGCAGGCCGGCATCCGCGACGAGGCCCGCCGCCTTCTCCACGCCGTACTCCTGGACCGGTTCGCGCCAGAGCCCGATCCAGTCCAGCGAAGCCTTCGCGCTCGCGGCGACCACGTCGTCCAACGGCCAGTACTTGGTGGTGGCCTGGTTCAGGCTGTAGCGGTTCACGCGTCCACCCCGCCGACCACGAGCAGCTGGCGGAACCGGTGCACGGCCAGCTCGGGTTTCGTCAGTACGCCGGCCTGGTCTGCGAGCCGGAAGGTCTCCGCGAGGTGCGGGAGTGACCGCCCGGTCTGCAGGCCGCCGACCATGCCGAAGCCCGGCTGATGGCCGTTCAGCCAGGCCAGGAAGGCGATTCCGGTCTTGTAGTACGGCGTCGGTGCCGCGAAGATCTGCCGCGACAGTGGCACGGTCGGCGCGAACAACGCGTTGTACGTGGCCAAGTCGCCCTCGTCTAGCGCCTTCAGAGCGGCAGCCGCGGCTGGCGCGATCGCGGCAAAGATGCCGAGCAGCGCGTCACTGTGCAACTCGCCATCGCCCTTGATCAGCTCGGGATAGTTGAAGTCGTCACCCGTGTACAGCCGGACCGGAATACGCTTGCGCAGAGCAACTTCTTTGCTTGCGTCGAGCAACGACACCTTGATGCCGTCCACAGCCGAGGCGTTGTCGCTGATCAGATCGACGACGATGTCCGCCGCCGTGTCGAGCGAGTCCGACCCCCAGTAGCCCTCCAGCGCCGGATCGAACATCGACCCGAGCCAGTGCAGGATGACCGGACGACTCGACTGGCCGAGCAGCCGGTCGTAGACCTTGCGATAGTCGTCGGGCGATCCCGCAGCGGCCGCGCAAAGCGCACGACTGGCCATCAGGATCGGCTGTGCCCCGACCTCCTCGGCGAGCGCGAGCTGCTCCTCGTACGCCGCGATGACCGCGTCCAACGTATGCACGCCAGGCCCGAGCTGGTCCGTACCGACGCCGACGGCGATCCGTCCATCCGGCGCCTCGGCGGCTGACCGGCGGATCAGCTCCTGCGTAGCGGCCCAATCGAGACCCATACCGCGCTGGGCCGTGTCCATCGCCTCGGCCACGGACAACCCGAGCGACCACAGGTGCCGCCGGAACGCGAGCGTGTGCTCCCAGTCCACCACCGCGGGCGCCCCCGGCGCGTTGTCACCCAGCGGATCCGCGACCACGTGAGCCGCCGCGAAGGCCAACCGCTCCCGCGCCGGCTCATAAGTCTCAACCGATGGCGCTGTAGAGACCAGCTGATACTTGGACAACCCACCGGACAGCGTCGGCAGGTTGAGCTCCAGGCTCACGCCACACCACCGATCTCGAGCGCCGGTACGTCGAGCTTGCGGCCCTCGCGCCACGACTGCAGCCCGAGCTCCGCCAGCTGCACACCCTTCGCGCCCTCGACGAAGTCCCACGTGAACGGCGCGTCATCCACGATGTGCCGCAGGAACATCTCCCACTGAACCTTGAACCCGTTGTCGAACACCTCGTTGTCCGGCACATCCAGCCACTGGTCGCGGAACGGCTCGGTGACGGGCAGATCCGGGTTCCAGACCGGCTTCGGCGTGGCCGAGCGATGCTGGGCGCGGCAGTTGCGCAGGCCCGCGACGGCGCTTCCCTCGGTGCCGTCGACCTGGAATTCGACCAGCTCATCGCGGAAGACCCGGGTGGTCCAGGACGAGTTGAGCTGGGCGACGATGCCGCCTTCGAGCTCGAAGATGCCGTACGCCGCGTCCTCCGCGGTGGCGTCGTACCGGTTGCCCTGCTCGTCGTACCGGACGGGGATGTGCGTGGCGCCCTGGCAGTAGACGGACTTGACCGGCGCGAAGATCTGGTCGAGCACGTAGCGCCAGTGGCAGAACATGTCGACGACGATGCCGCCGCCCTCTTCCTGCTTGTAGTTCCAGGCGGGCCGCTGCGCCTCCTGCCAGTCACCCTCGAAGACCCAGTAGCCGAATTCGCCGCGGACCGAGAGGATCTGGCCGAAGAAGCCGCCATCGACCAGCCGCTTGAGCTTGCGCAGACCCGGCAGCGAGAGCTTGTCCTGGACCACGCCGTTCTTCAGCCCGGAATCGCGAACCAGCCGGGCCAGCTCGACGGCCGCGTCCAGGCCTTCCGCGATCGGCTTCTCGCAGTAGATCGCCTTGCCGGCCTCGACGGCGGCCCGCACACCCTTCTCGCGGAGCTGCGTGAGCTGGGAGTCGAAGTAGATCTCGACGTCCGGCTCGGCCAGCGCCTCGGACAGGTTCGTCGTCCAGCGGGTGAGGTTGTACTTGTCGGCGATCCGGCGCAGCTTGTCCTCGTTGCGCCCGACCAGGATCGGTTCGGGCATGATCACCGTCTTGCCATCGGCCGCGAGAATGCCACCCTGCTCGCGAATGGCGACGATCGATCGTTCCAGGTGCTGCCGCAGACCCATCCGCCCGGTGACACCGTTCATCACGATGCCAATGCGTCGTTCGTTCACTTTGTTAGAGCCTTTCTCAGTCATGGGCGGCACCTGTGGCACCCAGTAAGTTGCGAATTTCGCTCGCGAGGTCTTTGAAGATGGGAGTGCCGACCGTTTCGCCGTACTGGCGGTGGTCGGGCAGGTCGACGGGCAGGGTCTTGACGATGCGGCCCGGTCGCGGGCTCATCACCTCGATCCGGTTGCCGAGGTAGACGGCTTCCGCGATCGAGTGCGTGACGAGAACGACGGTCACGCCGGTCTCGCGCCAGATCCGGTTCATCTCGACGTTGAGGGTTTCCCGGGTCAGCGCGTCGAGCGCGCCGAACGGCTCGTCCATCAGGAGCACAGGCGGCTCGTGCAGCAACGCGCGGCACAACGCGACGCGCTGCTGCATGCCACCCGAGAGTTCATGCGGCAAGGCCTTCTCGAAACCGGTCAGACCCGTCATCTCGATCAGGTAATCCGCCCGCTTCTCGGCGTACGACTTGTCGAGCCCGCGCATCTCGGCCTGCAAGAGGATGTTCTTCCGGGCGCCTCGCCACTCGAGCAAAGCCGAACGCTGGAAGGCGAAACCGACCTCCCGCTGCGGCGCGGTCACCGGCTTGCCGAGTAGTTGCACGGAGCCACTACTCGGTTTGACCAGGCCGGCGATGATCTTCAGCAGGGTCGACTTGCCACAGCCGGAAGGGCCGACGATCGTGACGAACTCGCCCTTCTCGATCGACAGCGAGACGTTCTCCAGCGCCGTGGTGCTGGAGCGTTTGCTCGCGAAGTGGCAGGTCAGATCCCGCAGCTCAATGGTCGACATCAACCAGTCGCCTTGGCGTACTTGCCGTCCCAGTACTTCGCGGGCTCGGCCGGGTTCTTCAAGTCGGCGTACGTCTTGAGCACGTCGATCGTGTCGGTCCACTGCTTGTCGGTATTGACGCCGGGCCCACCGGCCGTGTCGAGCTGCAGCAGCGGAATGGCCTTCTCGAGCTGCTTCTGCATCACCTCGGCGGCAGGCGCCTGCTCGGCCTTGCCCGCCATCGCCTGGACCGCGGCCGCCGGGTCCTTCGCGGCGTCGGCCCACGACTTCTGGGTGGCGCGGACGAACTTCTCGGCCAGGGCCGGGTCGTCCTTGAGGGTCTTCTCGTTCACCACCAGGCCGGTGCCGAGCAGGTTCAGCCCGGTGTCGGCCCAGACCAGGACGTCGACCTTCTTGCCGGACTTGGCCTCGATCGTCGGCGCCTGGTCATGGAAGAACCCCATGATCACGTCGACCTTGCCCTCGATCAGCGCGGCGATCTTGCCGGCCGCGTCGACGTTCACGAGCTGGACGTCCGACTCGGCCAGGCCGTTCGCCTTCAGCCAGGCGGGGAACGTCGACCAGAGCGCGTCGCCCGCCGTACCGGCGATCTTCTTGCCCTTCAGGTCGGCCGGGGTCTTGATGTTCTGGGTGGAGAAGAACTCCAGCGACGACGGGCCCTTCTGCAGGTAGACGCCGAGGCTCTTGATCGGCATCCCGTTGCCGACGCCGTGCGCGACCGACGCCGCGTCGGCCCAGCCGAAGTCGGTCTGCCCCTGGGCGACGGCCTTCACCGTGTTCCCCGAACCGTTGCCCGGGTTGATGGTGAGCTCGATGCCCTCGTCCTTGAAGTAGCCCTTGTCGACTCCGTAGTAGAAGGGCGCGTGCTCGCCGTACGGCACCCAGTTCAGCGTGAGCGTCACCTTGGCCGGCCCGCCGGCGTTGTCGTCCCCGCCGCCACCGCAGCCGGTCAGTGCCAGAGCGCAGACCGCAGTGAGCAGGAACGCTATGCGTCGTCGCATTGTCATCCGCCTTTCAGCTCGCTTCATGTGGTGGTGAGCGCCAGGCCGTCGCGACGGCTGGCATGCCAGGGGATGAGCAGCGCCTCGGCCACTTCGACCGCGACAAACAGCACGATGCCGATTGCCGACATCAGGAACAGGTCGGCGAAGAGCAACGCCGAGTTGAGGTTTCCGCTCGCGCCGAGCAGGACGAATCCGAGCCCTTCCTGCGCGCCGACGAACTCGCCGACGACGGCCCCGACCACGGCGAGCGTGACGGCCACCTTGAGCCCGCTCATCAACTGCGGCAGGGCGCCGGGGAAACGGATCTTGCGGAAGGTCTTCCAGCGGCTCGCGCCCATCGTGGCCGAAAGGTCGAGCAATTCGGGATCGACCGAGCGCAGGCCCGCGACTCCCGAGACGACGACCGGGAAGAACGCGATCAGGACGGCGAGGATGACCTTCGGTTGCAGGCCGAACCCGAACCAGACGACCAGGATCGGCGCGATCGCGATCTTCGGAATCACCTGCGCGAACAGGATGATCGGATAGAGCGACTTCTCCAGCGTCTTCGAGTACACGATGAGTACGGCCATCGCGATCCCGATCACCGCGGCCAGGATGAACCCGAGCAACGTCTCGTACGTCGTGACCCAGGTGTGCCGGGCGAGGTCGGCTCGTTCGGTGATCAGTACGTCGAGCACGTCTGCTGGTGGTGGCACGAGGTACGCCGCGACGTACTCCTGCGCGGTGACGAACCACCAGATGACGACAAGTCCGACCAGTACCAGCGCCGGACGCCAGACGGCCTCGACCACCTTCATGGTTTGGCCTGTACGTCGTACACGTCGAGTCGGCCGCACATGCCGTGGCGGCCGGTCTCGGTTGGGGCGGGGATGCCGTGCAGTTCGGCCGTTTGGACGTGCGGCGCGGTTCCGGCTTCGAGCGCGTCGAGGGCGGCGCCCGTCTGGTCGGCGAGGCGTTTGGCGCCGTTCTGCCAGCGTTCGCGCCACTCAGCGATCTTTGGCCGGACGATGGCGACGGCTGAGGCGTAGAAGTCGTCCAGTCCGGAAGGGCCCTCGGCGTCGTACCGCTCTCGGAGGGCGAGGAATCCGTGCAGCGCCAGGTCGCGCCGGCGCATGGCCGAATCGGTCCGGTCGTCGCCCTCGCCGACGAGCGTGCTGGCGGCGAGATAGGTCTCGCGATCGGTCAGGTGCTCCGGCGGGAAGGTCAGTACGGCGTCACCGGCCTCGGGCAGGCCGCTGTTCGACATCAACGTGAGGATCTGGAGGCCGCCGCCGTTGACGAGGCGGTGGATGGTGCCCGGGTCGAACCAGACGACCGTGCCGGCTCGCAGCGGGGTTTCGGTGAAGCCCTTCGGGTTGAGCGTCTGTACGGCGCCGGATCCCGCGATCACGTAGTAGCCCTCGGAACAGGCGAGATGGACGTGCGGCGTACCGCCGACGAGCCCGTCCGGAGCGGTGGTGTCGTACACCTTGAGCAAGGAGACGCCGATGCCGCCAGGCAGCGCGGGAGCGAACTCGCACATCGCTGGTCCTCCTCAAGCTCCGGGAAAGGGCTTTCCAAGCGTCAGAACGGTAACACTAAGTCCCCATCGGACCCCAGTCAACCGATGGGGAAAGCGATTGCCCTAAAACTGTCAACCGTTTGCATTCATCGGTCCGAATCCGCCCTCTCAGCACCGCCGACAGGTGTGAGAGCAGGACGGCAAAGAGAGGGTGGGCCCGGCCCGGGATGCGGGGGATTACTTGTGGGGGCGTTAGCGTCGGGCGGGACGGCGCGAGGTGGAGAGGTGGCTTGGGTGGTGGATGAGGTCGAGGTGGGGCGCGAGGAGCAGCGGGAGGTCTATCGCACCCTTGACCTGGCGTTGCGGATCGGGGAGGTGCTGCTGTCCAGCGGTGCCGGTACCGCGGACGCGACGGCCACGATCCTGTCGGTCGCGGCGGCGGGCGGTCTGCGCGGTTGCGAGGTCGACATCACCTTCATCTCGATCACGATCGCCTACCAGGCCGCGCCGGATATCGCGCCCGAGACGCATCTGCGCGTCGTCCGGTATCGCGGCCTCGACTACTCCCGCCTGACCGCCGTCGACCGCCTGGTGCGGCAGTTCGCGGCGGCCGAGATCACTCGCGAGGAGGCCAGCCGGGAGCTGGCGCGCATCACCTCGGCCGGCCCGCCGTACCCGCGCTGGAGTTCGGTGGTGGCCTGGGGTGTGATGGCCGGTGGCGCCACGCTGTTGCTCGGTGGTGGCTGGCTGATCACACTGGTCGCGGTCGTGACGGCCGTGCTGATCGAGCTGAGCAACCGGTGGTTCCACCGGCAGCGGCTGCCCGCGTTCTACCAGCAAGTGTTCGGGGCCTTTCTCGCCACCGCGGTCGCGCTCGGGCTGTACGCCGTCGACGCGCCGGTCAAACCGTCACTGGTCGTTGCCGCCGGCATCATCATGCTGCTGGCCGGGATCGCCCTGACCGGTGCCGTGCAGGACGCGCTCACCGGGTACTACGTGACCGCCTCCGCCCGGACGCTGGAGGCGATGCTGCTGACCGGCGGCATCATCGCGGGCGTCAGCCTCGGCATCACGGTCGGCATCAAGCTGGGCCTGCCGATCGCGATCGAGGCGCAGACCATTCAACTGACGAACTTGCCGATCATGACGTTCTCCGGAGCCCTGATGGCAGTGGCGTTCGCCTTCGCGTCGTACGCGCCGTTGCGGTCGTTGCTGCCGATCGCGATCGTCGGCGCGCTTGGTTCGCTGGTGTTCACGATGATGACGCGGGTGGAGTTCGGCCCGGCCTGGGCGACTGCGGCTGCGGCGTTCGTCGTCGGCCTTGGCGGGTATTCGCTCGGCCGGCGCAGCGGCGTACCCCCGCTGGTCGTGGTGGTGTCCGGGACCGTGCCGCTGTTGCCCGGATTGACCATTTACAAGGGCCTGTTCGAGGTGATGTCGATGGGCAGCCTGACGGGTGTGGTCAGCCTGGCGACGGCCGTCGCGATCGGTGTGGCGATCGCCTCGGGCGTGATTCTCGGCGAGTACGTCGCGCAGCCGATCCGGCGCGAGGCCCGTCGCCTCGAGGACCGGCTGGCGGGACCCCGGTTGGTGGGCCCGCGCCGGCCGATCCGCCAACGCCCTCCCCGCGCGGAGAAGTCGGTACGCCGGAAGCGCCGCAAGGTCTAGCTTCAGCGGATCTCCTCCAGTGCGACGTCGTCCAGCTGGAGCCACACGTCGTGACCCGCGCCGAACGTGCCGGCGTACAACTGGACCACGGGATTCGCGCCCACTTCGACCTCGACGCTGACCTTCGTGTACGCCGTCAGCGTGCCGGTCTCACGTTGTGCGAGGACTTTGCCCTGTGGAGTTCGTACGCCGAGGACGCCCTTGGTGGTCGGGTCGGACGTCCGGATCCAGGCGCTCAGGCGATACCGGTGGTGTGGTCGTACGGCGACGTTCTGCTGGATCTGGTGCCAGCCGTTGGACTCGCGGACGAAGCTGTTGTTCGCACCGCTGTGCGCTTGACCGATGTTCTGGTCGATGCCGCCGCGGCCGTTGAGCTGCCACGGCGCCGACACCGTCGTACCAGGCTGGCCTTCAAAGCCAGGATCGCTTACCAGGTTGGTGTTCTGGCCATCGCTGGATAGGCGAGTGTGCATCAGGAACACGTTGTACGGGTCCCACTGGGACATCGTGAAATAGAGGTCCGGGCCGGACGACCAAGGGTGCATGTACGTGCCGTAGAGCGCCGGGAAGTCGGTGCCCTTGGCAACCACTTGCTCGCCGCTCCAGGGCCGGGTGAGGTCTGAGGCGGAACGCAGTACGACGGCCGCGCGCTGCTCGTCCAGGTACATCATCAGCCAGCGGCCGAGGTGCTCGTTCCATTGCACGGAGACCTCGCTGATCGGCCCGATGGCGATCGGTACGACGTCGGCCTCGCGGCTGGACCACGTCCGGCCGTTCCAATAGCGGTAGGCGCTCTTCGTCAGCACCTGCGCGGCCGGGACGCGGGCCAGGTGCGCATTGCCGTACCGGCCGTTCGGCGTACCGACGAGATAGACGTACGAGCCTTGGCGGACGAAGGCGTTCATCTGGAACTTGTTGTTCCAGGCGGAAGTGTTCGGCCAGACGGCGGTGGTCGACTTGGTCCAGGTCTGACCGTCGTCGTCGGAATACGCGATGCCCGAATGGTTCGTGAACCACGTCCCGGCCGGGCCCCAGTGGTTGACCGACATGTAGTGCAGGTATTGCCGGTTGCCGACGGCGATGCCCGCGGTGGGGATGACCGTGTGCTCGTCGCGGTCGACCTTCTTGCAGCCGAGGATCTGCTTCGCGTGTCCGGGGCGATCCTCTGCCGCGCTGTCGAACGTGATGCCGTCCGCGAGGTTCCGATCGCCGCTGCGCAACAGCGTGTTGCAGCGCCAGTCGAGCGTGGCCGGATCGCCCGTACCGGCGCCGGGACCGGTCCAGCCGTTGCCATAGGTGTCACCGAACGCCGACAGGATCCGGCCGGACCCGTTGTCCCAGAGGATGCCGAGGTCGGTCGCCTTGAGCTCCCACCTCGTGTCGGTGGCGTTGATCGAACCCGGCCCTGTCAGCTTGCCAACGCGCGTCGCCGGCGTCGGCACCACCCCCGTCGGTCCAGTCGTTTGAGCTACAGCTGAGGCTGGGGTGATCAGGGCGGCGGCGAGCAGGGGCAGGAGTAAGAGCTGACGCATACGAGTCTCCCGGTGGCGGTGCGAGAAATCGATTTCCCATCGACCGTACCGAGCCGTGGTCAACCGGTCAACGCCTCGCCCGACAGTCGCGCGACAGGGGAACGCGACTACGGGCGGGGATCCACGCGCAGACCGGGCAGCACGAGAGTGAGCCAACGCTCGCGGACTTCAGGCGGTTGCTCGAGTGGCGCCGTCGCCAGGATCAGGGCGAAATCGGCGACCGTGACGTCCGGATTGAGAGTTCCTTCCGCCTTCGCGAGGGCGATCAGTCGCTCGAGCGCCTTGGTCGCCCGCTCGATCTGGGCCTCCCCGAAGCCGGCGGCGCCCAAGCCCTGCGCGGCCGCCTTCACGGCCCGATCTCGGGCGGAGAGGTCGAGCGTGCGCACTATGAGGGCCTGGATCTCCTCGATCGCCGGGGCATCCCGAGTCGCCGCGGAGGCGCGATCGGCGACCGCCTCGATGTCGTTGGCCAACTGCTCCAGGTGCTCGGTCAGGATCGCGCCGACCAGGTCGGTCTTGGTCGGGAAGTGCCGATAGAGCGTGCCGACCGCGACGGCCGCGGCCTCGGCGATCGCGTCCATCGTCACCTCGGGACCGCTCTGGGTGATCTGCTGCCGGGCGGCCGCGAGGATCTTCTCCCGGTTGCGCGCCGCATCCGCACGCAACGGACGTGCCTCGCTCATATGCCCTCCCTTGATTCAAGGTGAAGCATAGTTCATGATAAACGTGAGTGATGGTTCATATTAGTCCCGAAGGAGAGTCATGTCCGAGAAGGTAGCTCTGGTCACCGGTGCCTCATCCGGAATCGGCGAAGCGACGGCGCTCGCCCTGCGGCAAGCCGGCTTCATCGTGTACGGCGCGGCCCGGCGGATCGACCGCATGGCGGGCCTCGCGGAGCAAGGCGTGCGGGTGCTGGCCATGGACGTGACCGATGACGCGTCGGCGCAGGCCGGAGTGGCCCGGATCCTCGCCGAGGCGGGCCGGATCGACGTACTCGTGAACAATGCGGGCTACGGGTCGTACGGCGCGGTCGAGGATGTGCCGCTCGACGAGGCGCGGGCCCAGTTCGAGGTGAACGTCTTCGGCGCGGCCCGGCTGATGCAGCTCGTGCTGCCGGCGATGCGCGCCCAGCGCAGCGGCAAGATCGTCAACGTCAGCTCGATGGGCGGCAAGATCCACACGCCGCTCGGCGGTTGGTATCACAGCAGCAAGTTCGCGCTCGAAGGGCTGAGCGACTGCGTGCGGGTCGAGGTCGCGCCGTTCGGTATCGACGTGGTCGTGGTCGAGCCGGGCGCCATCGAGACCGAGTGGGGCGGGATCGCCGCCGGGCAGCTGACCAAGGCTTCGGGCGATGGGGCCTATGCCGCGCAGGCCGAGGCGATGGCGGCCGCGATGACCGTCGAGCGCACTGGATTGATGCGTCCATCCGCGCCGACGGTGATCGGCGACACGATCCGGACGGCCGTTTCGGCGAACCGGCCGCGGACCCGGTATGCCTCCGGCGCCGGCGCCAAACCGTTGCTGCTGATGCGGCGCGTGCTCAGCGATCGCCTGTTCGATCGGCTCATCAGCCGGGCGACCGGTGCGCCCAGATAGGCCCACTAGGTGACCTTCGGCAGGGCTGGCGGTTAGAGTTACTGACGGGTTTACCAGCTAGTCGCCGGGTCAGATGCCCGGCGGGCTCGGAGGATCGCTGTGGCACTGGGTAGGACTTCCCCGCGGGATCTGCCGTTGTTCGCCGACCTGTCCGGCCGGGAGATCAAGGAGATCTTCCGGGCCGGTGAAGAGGTCTCGGTGCCGGCAGGCTGGTCCCTGATCCTGGAACAGACCCCGCCCGACGCGGCGTACCTGATTCTGAACGGTACGGCGGCGGTCCGGGTCAAGGGTGAGGAGATCGCCGAGCTCGGCCCGGGCGAGATCGCCGGCGAGGTCGCGCTCCGGCAGAACCGGTTGCGCACGGCAACGGTCACGGCGAAGAGCCGGCTGATGCTGCTGCACTTCACCCGGGAGAAGTTCGACGACCTGATCCACCGGCTGCCCGAGTTCAAACGAGCCATCGACACCACGATCGCCGAGCGGCGCGGTGGTTCCTGACCCCGAACCGTCTGCCGCCCCGGATCTCGACTCGGTGCAGCGGCAGTTCGAGCAGACCCTGCTGGGCGGTGAGCGAAAGTTCACCCGGCTGGAGGTCTCCGATCGCGCCGGTATCTCGATCGAACGAGCCGAGCAGATGTGGCACGCGCTCGGTTTCGCCACCGTGCCGGATGACGAGATCGCCTTCACCGATGGCGATGTCGAGGCGCTTCGGTTGGTCGCGGCGCTGGAAGACGACGGGTTCATCGATCCGTCGGTCGAGTCGTCGCTCGCGCGCAAGCTGGGGCAGACCCAGTCCCGGCTGGCCTCCTGGCAGTCGGCGATGTTCCTCGATCTGCTGGCCGAGTCGAAGCTCCCGCCGAACGAGGCGATCGAGGTCGCCTCGTTGCTACTGCCCGCGATGGAACGGCTGCAGACGTACGTCTGGCGCCGCCATCTCGCCGCCGCGGCCGGGCGTTTGGTCGCCGGGTCCGACGAACTCGCGAGGGGCGTGCGGGTGATCGGCTTCGCGGACATCGTCAGCTACACCCGGTTGACCCGGCGGCTGTCCGAGGTCGAACTGGGCCAGTTGATCGAGCGCTTCGAGGGCCTCGCCGCGGACGTCGTCGCGCTGCACGGCGGCCGCGTGATCAAGTCGATAGGGGACGAGGTGCTGTTCGCGGCGGACCACCCGGCCGAAGGCGCGGCGGTCGCGCTGGCCCTGCAGGACCGGATCTCCGAGCTCGAGGACATGCCCGAGCTGCGGATCGGTATGGCGTACGGGTCGATCCTGATCCGCCTGGGCGACGTGTACGGCGAGGTGGTCAACCTGGCCTCCCGATTGACCTCCGAGGCCAAACCCGGTCGGGTCCTGGTCGACCGCGAAATGGCCGCCGCGCTCGATGGCCATCCGTCGTACCGGCTGCGCCGCCTCCGCCGAGTGCACGTGCGCGGCTATGCCCACCTCGCGCCGTACGCGCTGCAACGCGCCACCGACTGAACGCTGCTACTCCCAGGAGATGTTCACGCCTGAGCGGTGAGCGGGGGTCATGGCGCCGAGCGCCAGCTGCTCGGGACGCCGGGTACTCCGGTGGACTGCTGGTCGCCGCCTTCGCGGTCGATCAGCCAGATCACCGGGTCTGTGGTGAGACCGGGCAGATCCGGGTCATGCGCACCGGGACCCTTACCGAAGGCCATCCAGCGGCCGTCCGGCGACCAGGTCGGGCTGATCTCCTGAACGTCGGGGCTGTTGGTGAGCCTTTGTACTGCGCCGGACGAAACCTTGACCAGCCACAGATCGCCCAGCGCCTCGACCGCGATCAGTCCACGCTTCGGGCTCCAGTCCAGCCGATATGCGCCCGGAAGCGGGATGACCTTGAGCAGCTGCGCGCCATCCGCACTGTAGATGCGAATGTCGTTCAAGGTCGCGGCGGCGAAGGACTGGCCGTTTGGCGCCCACGCCGGGACGAGTTCATTGCTGTCGTGTGCCCCGGTGAGGTTCATCACGCCGGAGGCCGACCCATCACGGTGCACCGACCAGATGTCACCGCCGGACTCGAAAGCGACCCACTGCCCGTCGGGCGACCAGCGCGGAAACGCCGGCGCCGATCCCGACTGGGTGAGCAGGCGGTCGTTGCTACCGTCGGCGGCCATCGCACGGATACTGAACTCACCATCGGCGTAGGCAATCTGCGTGCCATCAGGCGAGTAGTCCGGCCAGGAATACCAAGGCAGCTGCCGGCCGAAGTCCTGGCCGCCCTGCCCACTCGGCTGAACGCTCTTCAGAGCGCCGAACCCGCCCGTCGAACCCTCGAACTCCAGGTACAGGATGCGGCCGCCCGGCTGCGGATAGGCCTCCGCCGCGGTCGGCACCACCATGACCAACAGAACCGCTGCCATCGCCGCAGCGAACCACCCTCTGGCTCGGCGCATCATTGAGGCCCCCTCTGCTGCCGTTCCTTCGAACCTACCGCCGTGCAACACGATGCGTAAGCCCTCGAGCACAAGCGGTACCGGTCCGGCTGCAAGATCGAGGCGACGAGTGGACGAGTCGCGGACTGCCGCCGACTGAGATATCGGGTGGAGTCTCACGCGTGGCTCGGGTGATGATCAGGTCATGCGGTTCAGACCAGCGGTGCCGGGGGATCTCCCGCACCTCATCGACATGCTGCTCGAGGCCTACAACTGGGGCGGGGTCGAGCGGTTCACCACCGACCAGCTGGCGCTGAACGACAACGCCTGGCGCTACATCGACGGTTGGCCGCGGGCGGGCGAATTCGGCGTGATCGCGGCGGTCGACGGCCGCCGGGCTGGTGCCGTCTGGGCCCGGTTGATGCCGTCCAGTCGGCCCGGCTATGGGTATGTCGCGGACGACGTACCGGAGTTGAGCCTTGGGGTGGTGGCCGAATTCCGTGGGCAAGGCGTTGGGCGGGCATTGCTGGGCGAGGTCATCACGGCCGCGCGTCTAGCCGGGTATGAGCGGCTCAGCCTTAGCGTTGAGCCGGAGAACTTCGCCGCTGGGCTTTATCGCTCGGTCGGGTTCGAGGTCGTCGGCCGGAACGGCGGTTCGGACACGATGGTGCTGGCGCTTTGACCGCGGGGGTGACCGCCGGTCGGGTGGTGCCGATTCGGGATGCCGTCGAGTTGGCGCGGGTCTGCTCTGGCGACGCGCTGATCGTCTGGGCGGGACAAGGTCTGCGGGCTGGCCGGCCCGAACGCGCTTGGCGGTTGGGGGACGCGGTCGCTGTGCTCGCGCCTGACCTTTCGCGGCACGACCGGATCGTCGTACATGGGCCGATGGAACAGCTCGCGCCGCTGGTGTCGGAGGTCCTGCGTGAGGTTGGTACGGCGTACCGGCCGTTCGGGGACGAGGCCGTGATCCGCGAACTGGTCGACCGGGTGGAGCCGCTTGTCCTTCGCGCGACGTTCGGCTGGATGGATACGACTACGCCGGCCGGGTCTTCGTCTTCGCTCGAGACTTCTTGGCTGGAGAGTGACGCCGGGGTGGAAGAGCTGCTCACTGCGGCAGCGCCCGGGTCGTACGCCTGGCCGGGATTGAGCGGCGTACGGCGTTGGGCTGGGGTGACTGGGCTCGACGGTCGGTTGGTGAGTGTTGCCGCGGACGCGTGGAGTGCGCCTGACCTCGGGTTCATCGCCGGAGTGGCGACGGCGCCGGAGGCTCGCGGGCGCGGGTTGTCGCGGCAGGTGTGCGCTTTCGCGGCGGCCGAACTCGTCAAGGCCCACGGCCGGGCCGGGCTGATGGTGGACGGGGCGAATGCGACCGCCATCCGGCTCTACCACCAGCTCGGCTTCAGCTATCGCCCGGTGGCGGCGGCCAACGCGGGCTGACGCCGGCCGCCTTCGTCAGCGGGTGGGCTTGGGTGTTGGCTTGGCCGTCGGGGTGCTCGCTTTGCCCGACGTCGGCGTGGTCGTCGGGGTTGGCGTCGGGCTGGTGGTGGTGGGGTCGGTCGGGATGCCGGCGGATGGCGTCGCGGTCGGGTTGACCGGCGCCGGCAGTACGTCGAAGGGCGCCTTGTCGCTGTCGACGCACTTCTCCGAATTGGGGGATTCGCCGACGAAGACCCGCTGCGGGAAGACGTTGCTCGGGATCATCTCGCCGCTCGCGTAGGACTTGCAGTCTTCGATTTCCAGCGAGATCGGCCGGCCGTCCTGGTCGTACAGGCGGGCGCTGACCGGCTTGCCCTGCTGGTCGAACAGGTAGATGTTGCTGATCCGCTTGCCGTCGTTGTTGAGTCCGTCGACATTGCCGCGGTAGCTGGTGCCACGGTAGTACTCGCCGTTGTCGTAGTACGAGACGCGGTCCGACACGTTGAACACGGCGAACAGCGTGAGCCACACTGCGACGACGTTGAGCGGCAACACGTACCAGAGCAGGCGTCGATCGGTCTGCGTCTTGCGGGCGAGCCACACCGAGCCGACGGCGCAGGCGATCGCCCCGACGAGGACCGCCGGACCAACGCCGTGCGCGACCACGGCCAGCAGCCCGCCGCCGATCGCGCCACCGCGCACGACCCACCAGACCGGCTGCCCGATGGTGACCAGGTCCCGGCGGAACGACTCCGGCAACTCCGCCGTACGACGCTCGAACCAGGCGGCGAATCGCTGCCAGGTCGGGTATTCCGTGACGATCCGCGGGTCCGCCCCGCGCAACGCGCGAACGCCGAGCAGCGCCGGGATGGCCGGCAGAATCATCGCCGCGAGGAACCATCCCGCGCTGAGCATGTCGGCCATGCCGATCAGGCCGAAGAAGAACGCGACGCCGAGCGCGACGACGCCCCAGCGGAAGGCGGCCCGGCCCTCATGCGAGTACGCCGGCGGCACCTCGCCGCGGGGCGGATAGCCCGCGGCCGTCCGCAACTCGGCGGCATACTGCGCGGGGCTGCCGAGGCGCTCCTCCAGCCCGGCCCGGGTCGGACCGCCCTCGAACTCGCCGGCCACCTCGTTGAGATGACTGGTCACGTCGTCGAGCACGTCCTCCAGCTCGCCGGCGGGCAGATCGTTCAGCTCGGCGCGCACCTGTGCGAGGTAGACCGCCACTGGACCGGTGATGGTGCTGTTCACGCCGCATCCTCCGCGAGCAGAACCGACATCGTGTCGGCGAAGTTGTTCCAGGTCTTGGTCGACTGGGCCAGCAACTCATGACCCGTCTTGTTGAGCCTGTAGTACTTCCGGTGCGGGCCCTCTTCGCTCGGCATCACGTAGGTGGTCAGCGCCCCCGCCGCGAACAGCCGCCGCAACGTGCCATAGACCGAGGCATCCGCGACATCCTCCAGCCCGGCCTGCCGAAGCCGCCGCAGCACGTCGTACCCATAACCATCGGCCTCCCGCAGCACCGCGAGCACAGCCAGATCGAGCACGCCCTTCAACAGCTGACTCGGATCCATCGCCCCTCCTCCACCCTTAGCGTCATCGCACCGCCGGCCCGGAGGCGAACCCCTCAGTCGTTCCCCAGCCCGGCGGTGCTCTGCCACCCACGCTACTACACATTCCACACTACTCCACCATCCGCCACCCCACGCCTCCCTCAACCCCACAGACGATCAGACGCGCCCACTCGCGGAAGGGTGTGGAAACCCCCTGCCACGAGTGGACGCGTGTAACCGGTGCCTGTGGAACCCCCCGCCGCGAGTGGACGCGTGTGACCAGAGCCTTCGGAATCCCCTGCCGCGAGTGGACGCGTGTGACCGGTGCCTGTGGAAACCCCTGCCGCGAGTGGACGCGTTATACGCGACCACTCCCGAGTTTTGGGCATGCTCCGGCGTGCTCCGACCGACCGGCCGCGGACTGCCGAACGGCGTACACGGTGGATCCCCGGTTCCCAACCCCGGCGGCCGATTTGTGGAGGGTTATCCACAAGTGTGCGCACGTGGCGTCCGATTGGCGCATGGAGTGTCTACACGGGTGCCGCACCACGGTCGGACGCGGAATGCGCACCGCCGTACCCGCACTCCCACCGACGGTCGGACGCGGAAATGCGTGCCGTGGTGTGGTCGCCATTCCGACGGTCGGACGCGGAATGCGGCGCATACACGGCGCTGGCCCCGGCTGCGTCCGTACTGGCCGATCTGTGGATATCTCTCCCGCGAAGTGCCTCCTTATGTCGCGCGCGTGCAAGCACAACAAGGCACCTCGCGGGAGGGATATCCACAAATGTGCTCACGTGGTCTCCGTCTGGCGCGCGGAGTGTCTACGCGGGTGCCGCATTCCGCGTCCGACCGTGGTCGGGGGGCTGCGCAGAAGGCGGTATTCCGCGTCCGACCGTGGTGGGGACGAAAGCGTGGGGGCGGTATTTCGCGTCCGACCGTGAGTGAAGTGGCAGTACGCAGCACGCATTTCGCGTCCGACCGTGGGGGATGGCGGTTGTACGGCGGCTCGCACTTCGCGTCCGACCGTGGAGGACGGCGGGCGTACGGGGGCGCGTATTTCGCGTCCGACCGTCGGGCATGGCGGGCGTATGGCGGCGCGCGTTTCGCGCCTGGCCGTGGCGGTGTGGGGTTAGTTGAAGGGGGCGCGGAGGTTGGGGCGTTCGGTGGGGGTGGTGATGTCGACGTTGATTGGTTCGATCTTGGTGGGGGCCGGGACGGTGCCCACCGTGAGCGGGAGGTCTAGGCGGCTCTTGGCGACGTCGATCTCGATTGAGGCGCCGGTGTTGTTGGGGGTGGTCCACTCGTTGTCGCTCAAGGTCACGGCGAGTCCGAGTACGCGGCCCTTGGGGATCACCAGGTCCTGCGCGCGCAGCGGCACGGTCACGGTGGTCCACTTCCCCGGCGTCAGCGGCGTCGGCTTGGTCAGCGACGAACTGTGCGCGGCGTCGATCCACCCGCGACCGACGATGCCGTGATCCGTGGTCGCCGTGAGCTTCTCGACCTCGAAGTAGCAAGGATCGTCGTACGACGTGCTGCCGCCCCAGCAACTGCTCGTGCCGGTGCGCCGAATGCCCGAATACCGCTTGGCCTCGCCGTACTCGATCAGTCGTGCCGTCACCGGCGTGGTGGTCTTGTCCGACTTGATCCGCAACGAGACCGACGGCGTGCCGCTGACGCGAATGTCCCGCGGCAGTGGTGCCGAGAGGAACATCTGGCGGCCGGCGATCACCTCGGACGGGTCGGCGACGATGTCGTCCTCGCCCAGCGACGGTTCGTCGGTCACCTCGACCGTCCCCTTACCTGGCGTGCCGAGTTTGCCGACGGCCATCGGGACCGGCAGCGACTTCTTCACCGCGGGCCAGTTCGCGTAGTTGCGCCAAACGTCCGGTTCGGTTTCAACGGTTGCCATCGGCTCGCGCATCACGCCGTTCGGCAGGCCTTGCAGCCAGTAGTCGAACCACTTGTGCAGCTCGTTCACCCAGGCCTCGCGGCGGAACTCGAACGGGTCGACGTGCTCCTCGAGACCGAGCCAGAGTTTGCGCGGCACCTTGTTCTTCGCGAGCGCCGTCCACCATTGGCCGAAGTGGTTCGGCTGGACGTTGTAGTCGCTCAGACCGTGGACGAGGAAGACGCTGGCCTTGACCTTCGAGGCGTCCTTGAGGTGATCGCGCTCGGCCCAGAAAGACGTGTAGTCACCGGTCTCGTCCGCGTCGTTGTCACCGAGATCGGCCCGCACCGATTCGCAGGCGGGGCTGTCGTGGCCGACGTAGTTGCCGAGCCAGGGCATGTAGTCCTCGGAGTACGGCACGCCGCCGGAGCGGGTGTAGTCGTACCAGGAGGAGATCGCCGAGATCGGCACGATGGTCTTCAGACCGTCGATCCCGGTCGCGGCGACACCGTTCGCCACGGTGCCGTCGTACGACTTGCCGATCATGCCGACCGCGCCGTTGGTCCAGTCGGCCTTGACGGGTGCGCCGGTCAGGGTCTGCGCGGTGTTCCGGCCGTTCAGCCAGTCGATCACCGCGGTGACCGAGGCGATCTCGTTCTTGCCGCCGACGTCGCCGCAACCGGTCGAGCGCGAGGTGCCGACGATGTCCACTCCGACCACGGCATAACCACGCGGCACGAAGTAGTTGTCGTAGTACAACGGCATCTTGGTGATGACGCCGTTCTCGTCGTACGCCTTCTTCTCGCCCTCGTTACCGCGCCCGCAGCAGGAGTAGTACGGCGAGGCGTCCATGATCACGGGGATCTTGCGGCCGTCCTGGTCGGTCTCCCGCGGCCGGACGATGTCCACGGCGACGACGTCGTTGGTGCCGTCGCTGTCGGTGTCCATCTTGGTGTTGACGAAGACGGACTCGCGGATCGCGTTGCCGTAGTCGTAAACCGGCGTGGTTTGGGTACCGGTCACGTGCGGCGGCACACCGAGGTCGGCCGGTGGTGCGGGCAGGAAGTCGGGGGACTCCGGTACCGGGCCGCCGGCAGCGGTTCCGGTCACGGCGACCAGAGACAGCGCGGCGGACGAAGCCAGGGTGAGGGCCCTGGCGCGGACGGTCGTCATGGCTCGGAAGGCTAGCCATCCGCGGGCCGCAAAGCCAGGTCTGACCCCGAATGGCCGGATCCGGCTCGCCACACGGTGTGATCGACGGTCGGCTCCGATAGGGTGACGGCCAGCCTTACCAATGAGTGACCACAGGTCAAGGAATGACCCGGGCAGGCAGCCAGGACCACGGGAGGTGGACAGGCCGTGAACTTGAAAGCACCGGTGACGTTGCTGGATGTCGCCCAGCGCGCGGGCGTGTCGGTGGCGACGGCGTCGCGGGTCCTGAACGGCGGCGACCGGGTGCCGCGCCAAGAGCTGCAGGAGCGCGTCCGGGCGGCGGCCGAGGAGCTCGGTTACACGCCGAATGCGCAGGCCCAGGCGCTGGCCAAGTCCTCCACCAACGTGGTCGGCATCCTCGTGCACGACATCGAAGACCCGTACTTCGCCGCCATCGCGAACGGCGTGATGCGGGCCGCCGACGAGCGCAACCTGCTGGTGATGATGGCCAGCACCTTCCGGGACGCCGATCGCGAGATCACCTACTTGTCCTCCCTACGCGCCCAGCGGGCCCGGGCCGCCGTGATGATCGGCAGCCGCCGCCTCGACGAGGACGTGCTGGCCCGTACGACGCGTGAGGTCGAGAACTTCCTGAACTCGGGTGCGGGTCTGGCCCTGGTCAGCCAGCCGGGCATGCCCGCGCACACGATCGTGCCGGACAACCGGGCCGGTGCGGCTCAGCTTGCGCGCGAACTGGTCGGCCTCGGGCAACGCGAGTTCGCGATCCTCGCCGGGCCGGAGGAGCTCGCGACCGCACGGGACCGCCGGGACGGCTTCACCGAAGGTCTGGCCGAGTCCGGGATCAAGCCCCTCGCCGTACTGCACGGTGACTTCACTCGCGATGGCGGATATGCCGCTGCGGGCGAGCTGCTCGATCTCGGGACCAAGGCGACCTGCGTGTTCGCGGTGAACGACGTGATGGCGGTCGGCGCGATGTCGGCATTCCGCGCGCGGGGTATCGACGTACCGGGTGAGTTGTCGGTGGCCGGGTTCGACGACATCGCCACCCTGCGGGATGTCTGGCCGTCGCTGAGTACGGTCCGGCTGCCGTTGGAGCAGATGGGCCGGCGGGCGCTGGAGCTGGCCGTGTCCGGTGGCGAGCCGGCGACCGAGGTCTTCCCCGGCGAAGTCGTGATCCGGGAGAGCACCCGTCGGCTCTGACGCTGCTGGATATGCTCGGCCGGGTGACCGTCTCTGAGATCTTCGATCCCTCCGCCTGGAAAGCCGTCGACGGGTTCGACCTGACCGACATCACGTACCACCGGGCGGTCGACGCCGGCGTGGTGCGGATCGCGTTCAACCGGCCTGAGGTGCGCAACGCGTTCCGTCCGCAGACGGTGGACGAGCTGTACCAGGTGCTCGACCACGCGCGGATGTCGTCCGATGTGGGCTGCGTATTGCTCACCGGCAACGGGCCGTCCGCTCGGGATGGCGGCTGGGCCTTCTGCTCGGGTGGTGACCAGCGGATCCGGGGCAAGGACGGTTACAAGTACGCCGAAGGTACGACGGCCGACTCGATCGACCCCGCGAAGGCCGGCCGGTTGCACATCCTCGAGGTGCAACGGCTGATCCGCTTCATGCCGAAGGTGGTCATCGCCGTCGTACCGGGTTGGGCCGCGGGTGGTGGGCACAGCCTGCACGTGGTGGCCGATCTGACCCTGGCCTCGGCCGAGCACGCGCGCTTCAAGCAGACGGACGCGGACGTGGCGTCGTTCGACGGCGGCTACGGATCGGCGTACCTCGCTCGGCAGGTCGGGCAGAAGTTCGCCCGCGAGATCTTCTTCCTCGGCGACGAGTATTCGGCCGAGGACGCGTACCGGATGGGCATGGTCAACAAGGTCGTGCCGCATGCCGAGCTCGAGGCCGTCGCGTTGGAGTGGGGCCGGAAGATCTGCGCCAAGTCGCCGACGGCCCAGCGAATGCTGAAGTACTCGTTCAACCTGATCGATGACGGTCTGGTCGGGCAGCAGCTGTTCGCGGGTGAGGCGACGCGGCTCGCGTACGGCACGGACGAGGCGGCCGAGGGGCGCGACTCCTTCCTGGAGAAGCGCTCGCCCGACTGGTCGCCGTACCCCTACGCGTTCTAGAGGGACCTACTGGGCGACGCCGTACAAGCGGTCACCGGCGTCGCCCAGGCCGGGCACGATGTAGCCCTTTTCGTTCAGGTGGGAGTCCATGCCGGCGACGACCAGGTTGACCGGGACCTCGAGATCGCCCAGCTCCTGCTCGATCCGGGCGACGCCCTCGGGCGCGGCCAGCAGGCAGATCGCGGTGATGTGGTCGGCGCCGCGATCCACCAGGAAGCGGATCGCCGCCGCGAGGGTGCCGCCGGTGGCCAGCATCGGGTCGAGCACGTAGCACTGCCGCCCGGACAGGTCCTCCGGCAGGCGCTCGGCGTACGTCGACGCGGCGAGGGTCTCCTCGTTGCGGATCATGCCGAGGAACCCGACCTCGGCCGTCGGCAGCAGCCGGGTCATGCCCTCCAGCATGCCGAGGCCGGCCCGCAGGATCGGCACCACCAGCGGCTTCGGCGAGGTCAATTTGATGCCCTCGGCCTGCGCGACCGGGGTCTGCACGGTGATCGGGCCGGTCCGGACATCCCGGGTCGCCTCGTACGCCAGCAGCGTGACGAGCTCCTCGGTCAGCCGCCGGAACGTCGGCGAATCGGTCGACTCGTCCCGCAGCGTGGTGAGCTTGTGGGCGACGAGCGGGTGGTCCGCGACGAGAATCTGCATGAGCCGAACGCTACCGCCGGGTCACGTTCCCCCACAAAGGCCTGTTAAGGGCGATCTAAAGGATGGGTGATCCTGGCGGGGCTGTGCCACCATGAGGACGTGTCTGAACCCACAGCTGGGACCACGACCACGACCGAGCTGGACTTCGCGGTAGCGGCTTACCGCGAGGACGGAATCTGGCAGGTCACGCCCCTCGTTCTGCCGGACGAGCCCGATCTCGCCACTCTGGTCTCCGCGCTGAGACGATTCCCGAGTGAATCGGGTGTCATCGGCCTGATCTCGGTCGACGAGGACTTCTTCCTGTTGCTGCGGGTGATCGGCGGCCGGACCCGCCTGCTGCTCTCCGATGTCACGGCCGCCACCGAGTGGCCGTTGGCCCGGCAGGTGGCCGACGAGCTCGGTATCCCGGTCGGCGATGATGACGACGACCCGATGGCGGCGGGCGAACTGGCGATCGTGGCGGACCTCGGGTTCAGCGCGATGGACCTGGGCGCTCTCTGCGACGACGACGAGCTCTACCCCGAGGAAATGCTCGAGGAGATCGCCGACGCGCTCGGTTTCGGCCGCCAGTTCCACGAGACCCTCGAAGCCATTGGTTAACCCGGCTCACTCCGCCTGGGCGCGGCTGATGCGGTTGGCCCTGGCGGAGGCGGAAGAGGCTCGCGGCAGTGCCGACGTACCCATCGGCGCGGTCGTGGTGGACGAGGCCGGCGAGGTGATCGGCCGTGGCCACAACGAGCGCGAGAAGACGGGTGACCCGACCGCGCATGCCGAGGTGCTGGCCATTCGCGAGGCCGCGCGGCACGTCGGCGAATGGCGCCTCACCGGCTGCACTCTGGTGGTCACCCTCGAGCCCTGCACGATGTGCGCGGGCGCGATCGTGCTGTCCCGGCTGGATCGCCTGGTGTTCGCGGCGTACGACGAAAAGGCGGGCGCGGTCGGCTCGCTCTGGGACGTCGTACGTGACCGCAGACTCAACCATCGGCCCGAAGTGATCGGCGGCGTAATGGCCGATGAGGCCGGTTCGTTACTACGCGATTTCTTCAACGGGCATCGGTCTTGATAGCCTCTTCGGCGGTGGCGTGTCCGAGCGGCCGAAGGAGCGCGCCTCGAAAGCGCGTGAAGGGTACCCCCCTTCCGAGGGTTCAAATCCCTCCGCCACCGCCGTAAGACCAGCGGCCCCGTACGACGTGCGGGGCCGCTGGCATTTCTCTCGGGGACCCTGGTGCCGTGTGATGCGCCAGGGTCCTCGTCTTTCCCCCGGCACCCCGCGCGGCCCTGCGTATCCGGCTCAGGGGCGCTGAAAGGGCCATTTCCACGTTGGTATCGCTGACCCGGCAGTGGCCCTGGGCAACGGTTTGAAGCGGTTAGTGGTCGGATTTTCCGGTTTGAACCACTTAGGATTCAGCCACGACCGGAGGGGGTTGACCAAGGCCTGTGGATGTCCACGAGCTCGACCGGATTCTGCTGGCCGGTGCCGCGGTACTACTGGTGGCGATCATCGCGGTGCGCCTGTCCGGCCGGCTCGGCCTGCCCTCGCTGCTGATCTATCTCGGTATGGGTCTGGTGCTGGGCGAATCCGTGCTCGGCATCCAGTTCGAGGACGCGGAGCTCGCGCACGCCCTGGGCTTCGCCGCCCTGGTCATCATCCTGACCGAAGGTGGTCTCACCACCAGGTGGAACGAGGTCCGCCCGGTGATGCCGCTCGGCGTCGTGATGGCGACCGTCGGCGTCGCGGTCAGCGTCGGGGTAGTGGCTTCGGTCGCTCACTTCCTGCTCGGGATGGACTGGCAGCTGGCCGTACTGATCGGCGCGGTCACCTCCCCGACAGACGCCGCCGCCGTCTTCGCCGTACTCCGCCGGGTCCCGATCCGGCCGCGCCTGCGTGGTGCGCTCGAGGCCGAGTCCGGTCTGAACGACGCCCCGACCGTACTGCTGGTGACCCTCGTCAGCACCGGCGAGATCGGTGAGAAGGGCCTGCTGCACTTCGGTGGACTCGTGCTGTACGAGTTGGTCATCGGCGCGCTGTTCGGGTTCGTCGTCGGCTGGCTCAGCGTTGGGTTGCTCCGCCGGGTCGCCCTCAGCTCGGCCGGCCTTTACCCGCTGGCGATCATGTCGCTCGCCGCCATCTCGTACGCCGGGGGCACGGTCCTGCTGCACGTCTCGGGCTTTGCCGCCGTCTACGTGACCAGCCTGATCATCGGCCGGGCGGAACTACCTCACCGCGTCGCCACCCGTTCCTTCGTCGACGGCCTAGCCTGGCTCGCGCAGATCGGGCTGTTCGTCATGCTCGGTCTACTCGCCTCACCCGGCCGGATCACCCTGAACGACGTACTGGCCGCACTGGTCATCGGTATCGCCGTGACGATGGTCGGCCGGTTCGCGGCGGTGTGGATCAGTCTGAGCGGGTTCCGGGTGCCGTGGCGGGAGCAAACGTTCATAGCCTGGGCGGGTCTGCGTGGTGCCGTGCCGATTGTCCTGGCGACGATCCCGCTGGCGGAGAAGGTTCCGCAGGCCGCGCGAATTTTCGACATCGTGTTCGTCCTGGTGATCGTGTTCACCCTTTTGCAAGGCCCGTCCCTACCGTGGCTCGCCCGCCGCCTGGGCGTACTCGACGACCAGGCCTCCCACGAGGTCGACATCGACGTGGCGCCGCTGGAATCCCTGCACGCCGACGTACTCCAGGTCCGCATCCCGAGCGAATCCCGCCTCGCCGGCGTCGAGATCTCCGAACTCCGCCTCCCGAAAGGCGTCTCGGTCTCCCTGGTCGTCCGCGGCATGGCAGCCTTCGTACCCGAACGCCGCACGGTCCTCCGCGCCAACGACGACATCCTCGTGGTCGCCCCGTCCCACCTCCGCGAACAAACCCTCCGCCGCCTCCGCGCCGTAAGCCGAGGCGGCCGCCTAGCCGGCTGGTTCGGCGAACACGGCCAAGAAAACTCCTCCTAACCCGCCCTCCTCCCACCCACACGCCGAAGTCCTCCCCAACATCCCGACACGCCCGGGCCTGCCGGTATTTCCCGTTCATCGGGCCCTTGTGACGCGGCGTGTCGCCCATCATCGGTCCCTTGTGACCACCGCATCCGGCCACCTTCAGTTGGCATTCATCGGTCTGAATCCGCTCGCTCCCACACGCTCACCTGTACCGGCCAGCGGACCTCAGAGGGCGGATTCGGACCGATGAATGCCAAGTGCCGAAGACTCGCCACCCCTGGTCAGAAGAGTCCGACGACACGCCGAGACCTGGTCACAAGGGCCCGATGATCCACGACACGCCGCGTCACAAGAGCCCGATGAACGGGAAATACCGGCAGGCCCGGGCGTGTCGGGGCGCTGGGATGCGGCGGCGTACGGCGGCGGGGTTAGCCGGGGTTTTGGCCGGAGGGGATGGGTTGGGGGGTTTTGGGGGTGGGGAGGCAGGCGGTGCCGCTGGGGACGGGGACCGAGGTGATCTTGCCGGTGTTGAGGCCGTTGAAGTCGGCGCCGAGGACCAGGTCGACGGTGTGGTCGGTACGGCCGTCTTCGATGATCTCGACCTTCTGCTTCATCTGCAGGTAGACCAGCTGGACCTCGGGCGAGTCCTTCGAGTGGCCGCGGATGACGGCGACGTCGAACTTCTCGTCGTTCGGCTCGTTGGCGACCTTCTTGATGTTGAAGCCGCGCCCGGTGAGCAGCTCGCCGGTCTCGCGGGCTTTACCGCCCTTGGCGCCGCCGTTGTAGACGTTCACCACGACGAGTTTGGCCGTGAGCTTCTTGTTCGGCAGCTTCTGGTCGACGCAGACCTGCTCGGCGGTCACCTCGGTGAGCGAATTCCAGCCCCACCAGGCACCGCCGACGAGGATGCCGAGCAGCACCACGAGCGTGATCGGCGTCTGCCAGCGGATCCGGTGGTGCGGGCGTGGTTGCAACATGGCCATATCGATCAGTCCACAACGAGAACCCGGGCATGCAGCACAAGGCGCTGCTGCAGAGCGGCGCGGAGGGCCCGATGCAGGCCGTCCTCGAGGAACATCTCGCCCTGGTACTCCACCACGTGAGCGAACAGGTCGCCGTAGAAGGTGGAGTCCTCATCGAGCAGAGCGTCGAGATTGAGGGTGCCTTTGGTCGTGACCAGCTGATCGAGCCGCACCTGCCGTGGTGGCAGACCCGCCCAATCCTTTTGCCGGTACCCATGATCCGGGTACGGTCGCCCCTCGCCGACGCGCTTGAAGATCACGTTGGGAAGTCTAGCTGCCAAAAAGGTCCGATCCGACCTTCAGCCATGTCGTGAACCAGATCTGGGAAAAGTTCCAGAAAGTGCCAACCTCCTGCCCTTTGGGTACGTCTAAAGGGGATAAGGGCAATGCGCCCGGACCAGTAGGGGGAGAAACGATGCGGAATCTGATCAGAGCGGCCGGGGGCGCGCTTGTCGCGGTGGTCGCAATCGCCGGTACGACGTTGCCGGCCGACGCGTGGACGGTCCACCAGAACAAGTCGGCGCAATACCGGCTGAACCAGCTGGGCTGTAACGCGGGACCGATCGACGGGCAGATCGGTCAGATGACCAAGGCGGGCCTGGTGCGGTTCCAGTCGGCGAACAAGCTGTCCCAGACCGGCACCCTGACGACCACGACCTTCCAGCGGCTGCTGGCGTCGACCGCGAAGCGCTGCGATCTGCGCCCGGTCCCGGCGGGCAGTGGCAGCGGTCGCCGCATCGTCATCAGCCAGACGCAGAACTGGATCTGGGTGATCGACAGCCGCGGCAAGCTGGTCCGCAACGGGGGCATCATCGACAACCCGCGCTACCTCAGCCCGGGGACGTACACGACCGGGTCGAAGTGCGGCCGGGCCGGCCGGATCAAGC
This sequence comes from Kribbella sp. NBC_01245, assembly GCF_036226525.1. Taxonomy (NCBI): domain Bacteria; kingdom Bacillati; phylum Actinomycetota; class Actinomycetes; order Propionibacteriales; family Kribbellaceae; genus Kribbella; species Kribbella sp. NBC_01245. The sequence continues at coordinate 5,370,794 of NZ_CP108487.1, read as the reverse complement.
GCAACACCGACGGCGGCCGGTTGTACCTGAACAACTTCGTCCGGTTCGCGCCCTGCGGCGTCGGCATGCACCAGATCCCGACGTACATGTCGAGTGGTGCGCAGATCCACGCCGACTGGCTGCTCGGTACCAACTATCGCGAGTCCCACGGCTGCATCCGGCTGTCGAAGGGCATGTCGGACACCGTCTGGATCTTCACCCAGTCCACCACCAAGGTCGTCGTCATCCGCTGACCACCGGCCAACCAGACCCGGGAGGGACCGTGCCAAGGGGCGGCGCGGTCCCTCTTGGCATGTCCGTTCGCCTCCTGTTCTTTTTCTCTTCCGCGAGTGGTCGCATCCGGTCCCGCGGCGGGGCGGTAGACGTCGGCGTACTGGACCAGATGCGACCACTCGCGGAAGAGAAAAAGGGCGCGCGGGCTGGAAGGCGTGGGCACCGGGTGGAGGGCGGATTCCGGCGAATGAACGCCAAAAGATGGGGGAGCAGCGCCGAAAGTTGGCGGTGCGGTGAGCGGGGGCTTGATTAGGGTCGGAGGGATGTTGAGCCGAGAGACGGGTAGGGCATGTCCGGGACCGTGAAGTTGAGACCGCCGACCAACGAGCTCGACCCGCGCGCGAAGAACTGGTGGCGGCTGCAGGCGGTCGTGTTCTTCGGCCCGGTCGTCGCCGTGCTGGTTCTGCTCGGTCTGCTGATTCCGCCGGCCCGGTTCTGGCTTTTGTTGCCGGCGGCCCTGATTTTCGTGCTCACCATCCCGTTCCTGACCGTGTTGCCGGTCTGGTGGTATCGCGTCCACCGGTGGGAGGTCACCGACACGGCCGTGTACGTCCGGACCGGGTACTTCTGGCAGGAGTGGCGAGTGGCGCCCATGTCCCGGATCCAGACCGTCGATACCGTGCGCGGGCCGTTGCAGCAGGCGTTCGGACTGGCGTCGGTCACGGTCACGACCGCCTCGGCCAAGGGCGCGGTCAAGATCGAGGGGCTCGAGCAGGAGCTGGCCGCCGAGTTGGCCGAGCAGCTCACCGAAACCACCCAGGCCACCCCAGGCGACGCCACATGACCAACGACCCGAACGTCACCACGACCGACCCAGTCGGCACCACGACCGACGATACGTGCGCCACCACGACAAGCGACGTGGCCGACGGCGTGGGCGGTGCCGAGGGCGACGGGTGGGAGAGTTTGGATCGGCGTACGGTCGTGGTGACGGCGATCCTGATGTCGGGGGTTGCGATTGGTGCGGCCGTGCCGACCGTCGCGGGGATTTCCAGCGGTACGTCGATGAGTGTTGCGCTCGCCTGGGTGGTGCCGGCCGGGCTCCTGGTGATCGCGGCGAGCGCGGCCGCGGACTACCTACGCTGGCGAAAGACGCGATACCGGATTGGCCGCGAGCGAGCCGAACTCCACAGCGGCATCCTCCTGATCCGGCGCCGGTCCCTGGCAAGAGAGCGGATCCGCAGCGTCGACCTGACGGCCAACCCCCTGCTGCGCATCTTCGGCCTGGTCGCCGTCAAAATCGGCACCGGCGAGAAGACCGAAGCCGGCGAGAGCACCCTGACCCTCAACCCGCTCACCCGGCACACCGGCGAACAACTCCGCCGCGAACTCCTCATCCGCGAGCCGAACGGGCCGAGCGGGCAGAGCGGACCGAGCGATCCCAACCCCAAAGAGGAAGGCACACTCGCCCGCCTCGACCCGGCCTGGATCCAATACGCGCCGATCTCGTTCCTCGTACCAGCCCTCGGCCTAGGCGCGGGCGGCGTCGTCATGCAGGTCGCCCAATGGTTCAACGCACAGGCGGCAGTCGTCGGCTGGGTCGGCGACCGATTCGAAGGCGTCGGCCTGGTCCCGATGATCCTGATCCTGCTGGCGATCGCGATGATCGTCGGGGTGATCGCCTCACTCGCGCTGTTCGTCGAGCTCTGGTGGAACTACCGGCTCGACCGCGAGCACGGCACCTTGCGAGTCACCCGCGGCCTCACCACCACCCGGTCGATCTCGATCGAGGAGCGGCGCCTGCGCGGTGTCGACGTGGTCGAGCCGCTCGGCGTACGGCTCGCCGGTGCCGCCCGCGTCGACGCGGTAGCGACCGGCATGACCCAGAAGAAGGACGACGACAAGACCGACCACAAGACGCTCCTCCCCGCCGCGCCGAAGGCAATCGCGGATCGCCTCGCGGCCGACGTACTGCGTGAAGAGGTCTCACCAACCGAGGCGGCTCGCCTGATCGGGCATCCTCGCGCGGCGTACGGACGACGTTTGCGCTGGGCGTACGGATCGGCTGCCGCGTTCATCGCCGTACTCCTCATCCTCGGTCTCTGGCTTACGCCTGTGTTCCTCCATCTCGCGTGGATCGCGGCAGTGGTGCTCGCGCCGACGGCCTTCCTGCTGGCGCGGGACGCCTATCGCTCACTCGGGCATGCCTTGTCGGGCGACTATCTGGTGGCGCGCTCGGGCACGGTCCGCCGGTCGACCGTCGCGTTGCAACGAGACGGCGTCATCGGCTGGACCATCAAGCAGTCCGTCTTCCAGCGCCGCGCGGGCCTGCTCACGCTCACGGCCACCACGGCGGCCGGGCCCGGTGGCTATTCCGTGTACGACGCTGCCGCCGGAGAGGGTCTGCTTTTCGCTCGCGAAGCGGTTCCCGAACTGCTGGAGCCGTTCCTGCGGGAATGAGCGTGGGCCGATTAGAGTCTGGCCATGGCTGAGTCGAAGGATGTTGCCGAAACCGTCAAGCAGGGTTATGCGTTCGAGGGGCCGGCCATCGAGCTGGGCGCTCTCCTGGTGGACGGGACGCCGGATCCGGCGGCCGCGGTCCGTATTCCGCTGTCGATGGTCAACCGGCATGGGCTGGTCGCGGGCGCGACCGGTACCGGTAAGACCAAGACCTTGCAGCTGATGGCGGAGCAGCTCTCGTCCGCCGGTGTCGCGGTCTTCGCGGCCGACATCAAGGGCGACCTGTCCGGCATCTCGCAGCCCGGCCAGGAGAGCGAGAAGCTGCTCGCCCGGACCAAGACCATCGGCCAGGAGTGGACCGGCGTGGGTTTCCCGTCCGAGTTCTACACCCTCGGCGGCCAGGGCACCGGCGTGCCGATCCGCGCGACCATCACGTCGTTCGGCCCGGTGTTGCTGTCCAAGGTGCTCGGACTGAACGACGTACAGGAGTCGTCGCTCGGCCTGATCTTCCACTACGCGGACAAGCAGGGCCTGCCACTGCTCGACCTGAAGGACTTGCGTGCGGTCATCCAGCACCTGACCAGCGACGAGGGCAAGGAAGACCTGAAGTCCCTGGGCGGATTGTCCAGTGCGACCGCCGGGGTGATCCTGCGTGCGCTGATCGGGTTCGCCGACCAGGGCGCCGACGCGTTCTTCGGTGAGACCGAGTTCGACACGGCCGACCTGCTCCGGGTGACCGACGGCAAGGGTGTCGTCTCGCTGCTCGAGCTGCCGAACGTGCAGGATCGGCCCGCGCTGTTCTCGACGTTCCTGATGTGGCTGCTGGCCGACCTCTTCCACGATCTGCCCGAGGTGGGCGATGTGGACAAGCCGAAGCTGGTGTTCTTCTTCGACGAGGCGCATCTGCTCTTCGATGACGCGTCGAAGGCCTTCCTGGACTCGATCGCGCAGACCGTGCGGCTGATCCGGTCGAAGGGCGTCGGCGTCTTCTTCGTCACGCAGACCCCGAAGGACGTGCCCGACGATGTGCTCGCGCAGCTCGGCTCGCGGGTGCAGCACCAACTCCGCGCGCACACGCCGAACGACGCCAAGGCGCTGAAGGCGACGGTTTCGACGTTCCCCAACTCGTCGTACGACCTGAGCGAGGTGCTCACCAGCCTGGGTATCGGCGAGGCGGTCGTGACGGTGATGAACGAGAAGGGCGCGCCGACACCGGTCGCGTGGACCCGGTTGCGCGCGCCGCAGTCGCTGATGGCGCCCGCCAGCCCCGAGCAGATGGCGGCCGCGGTGCAGGCCTCGCCGAACTCGAGCAAGTACGCCGAGGTGGTCGACCGCGAGTCGGCGTACGAGAAGTTGACGGCGAAGCTCGAGGCGGGCGCTGCACAGGCCGAGGCCGAAGCGGCGGCCAAGGAGGCCAAGCCGGAAGAGGCGAAGCCTGCGCCGAGGGCGAAGCAGGAGAAGTCGATGGTCGAGCAGGTGGTCGGGTCGTCCGCGTTCAAGCAGTTCGCGCGCTCGGCCGGCCGGGAGATCGTCCGCGGCCTGTTCGGTGCCGCCCGCCGCAAACGCTGACGGGCCAAACGCTGACGGGACAAGGGCTGTAGATCGATCAAACGCTCGATCAAGGCCTTATCCACAAGGAAAACCTTCAACTTTGTCCGGGTCTTACAAAAGTCGCGGAATGTCACCACATCGTCACCCGGGACAGGCCGTACTCGGGTGGCATGACGCTGATCCCGTCGTACCGTGGAATGGATGATTGCGGAGGGTAGGCGAGCGGTCCGGTATTGGGCGCTGTGGACGCTGACGGTCCCAGCGTTCATTCTTGTGCTGTTCGTGGACGTCCTCGGCATCGGATACACGGTCTACGCCTTCGCGGATCTGCCCTCGCTCGACGGCCTGCAGGTCGCCCTCGCACTGACCGGTTCGGCGCTTGTCGCGGTCGAAGGCGCGCGCCGGGTCGAGAGCCGCCGCCGTCGGCCTGGGCCCTTGCACAAGGACCTCGCGCCGGCCTGGATGGTCGCCGCCGCCGTGGTGCTGCATCCCGCGCTCGCGATCGTGGTCGTCCTGGTGCTGCGGAGTTGGTGGCGGATCCGGGCCGGCCGCTGCGTGCCGTACCGCTGGGCCTTCTCGACGGCCGTGCTGGTGCTCGCGACCGGGCTCGCGCATACGGCTCAGACCATGGTGCTCGAAGCCCTCGGCACGGGCGCCTCTGCGCGGATCGTCGCGATGGTCGCGGCCGCCACCGCTTTCTTCGTGACCGACGCCCTGCTTTGCGCGGTGGCCATCACCCAGATCGTCCCGGGCAGTACTCGGCGCCAGGCCATCGGTGGCCTTGACGACCTCTGCGTGGACGGGACGGCCGCGAGCCTCGGTTGTCTGGTCGCCGCTGCCACGCTGGCGAATCCGTGGGCGGCCGTGCTGGCCATTCCGATCGCCCTGAGTGCGCAGCGGGCGTTGCTGTTCGGCCAGTTGGAGAGCGAAGCGCAGACCGATCCGAAGACCGGCCTGGCCCGGATCGACTGGTGGCGCCGCCGGACCGAGGAGTTGTTGCGCAGCACGCTGAACCAGCGCGAGCCGCTCGCCGTACTGCTGATCGACATCGACCACTTCAAGCTGATCAATGATCAACACGGGCACCTCGTTGGTGACGAGGCGTTGCGCGCGATCGCGACGATCCTGCGCGGCGCGATCCGGACCAAGGACGTGATCGGGCGATTCGGCGGCGAGGAGTTCGTGATCGCCCTGCCCGGGACCGACCTGAGCGACGCGACCGTGACCGCGAACCGCCTGCGCAGCGCGGTCGCGGCCAGCCCGCTCGCGGCGATGTGCGCGGGCGTGCTCGACGACCCTGGCCTGCTGCCGGAGGACTTCTGCCTCACCGTCTCGATCGGCGTGGCCGTCTCGCCCGATGACGGCGTCTCGCTGGACGGGCTGCTGCACAGCGCGGACAGGGCGATGTACGCCGCGAAGGCCGCCGGGCGGGACCGGGTGCGCCGGGCCGCCGAGTGCGTTCCCCTCAGCTAAAGCATCTGGGGCAGAACCTTTCCGGCATCGCGGGCGTCTTTGAGTCTGAACCAGCGTTGACCGACAGGAGCTCAGATGCGGCAGGGAGCCGGTCGGGACGAGGACTTCACCGCCTTCGTCCTGGCACGATCGGCGCGGCTGGTGCATATCGCCCGGATGCTCTGCGGCGACGCCGGTCTCGCCGAGGACCTGGTGCAGACCGCCTTGGAGAAGGCCTATCTGCGCTGGGACCGGATCGAGCTCGGCGACCCTTTCGGGTACGTCCGCCAGGCCGTGGTCAACCAGCATCTCTCGTGGCTGCGCCGAAAGCCCTGGCGCGAGCGGCCGATCGGTACGACGACTGACCTGGAGTTCGGTCCGATCGCCCAGGTCGCGGATCCAGCCCTCGGCGTACAGCGTCGTGTGGTTCTCACCAGCGCGCTCAACCAGTTGACGCGGCGAGAGCGTGCCGCGGTGGTGCTGCGATTCGTGGAGGACCTCAGTGAGGCCGAGACCGCCGCGATCCTCGGTGTCGCCCTCGGGACCGTGAAGAGCACGACCAGCCGGGCCCTCGCGAAATTGCGGGCTACGCCGGAGCTGGCCGACCTCTATGTGGAGGAGCGGGCATGAGCAACAACGAACTTCGCCAGGCCCTTCGCGACCTGCCCGAGGAGAGTACACCGCTGGACCCGGCCCGCGTCATCGCCGGCGCGCACCGCCGACGCCGTACCAGGCGTGCCGCCGCAGCTGGTGTCGCCTCGGCCGCAGTGGTCGCCGTGGTCGCGGTCATCGCTTTCACTTCTGGTACGCCGGGGGCCGAGCCAGGTCCGGCTGCGGAGACGCCTCGGCCCAAGCCGACGGCGGTTCGAACGACCGGTGGTGCGGAGGCGCTCGCGGCCTGCCGGGCCGAGCTGAAGGCCTATCCCGAGCCAGGGCAGTTGCCGAAGCTCACCGGGCCGCCGGTCGCGAATCTCGCCGGGCCGATCGGGTCCACCGTGATCTTCGCGGACGCCAAGGCCTGGGTTGCCTGCGACAACAGTCGCGCCGTTGGGGAATCGGCCACGGTTTCGTTGCTCAAGGCCCGTAAGTTGGCACCGCCTTCGGCCGGCGATGCGAGTGCGTTCGAGGTGAGCGGTTTGACGATCACCGTGAAGTCCAAGCCGTACGGGTATTTCTGGGCCGCCGGTAAACGTCCGGCAGGGGTGGCCAAGGTCAGCTACACCTTCCCTGGTGGAGTTACGCGGGTCGCGGAGAACGTGGGCGACTACTGGATCATCCAGTACCGCGAGGCAGAGCCGACTCCCGAAGGCCGGAGTGAGGTCGATCGCGCCAAGATCCAGGTCCGCCTACTGCGCTCGGACGACTCGGTTGTCCGCACGCACACCCTCATGTGGGGCGAACAAACCTGCGCCCACATCAACCACGGCTGTTAAGACGGTGCAGCCTACTTTTGCGTTCATTCGTCGGAATCCGCCCTCTTCTCGCCCGCTCCTGTGCTGGTCCGCACTGCCTGAGAGGGCGGATTCCGACGAATGAACGCAAAAGTCGTTCGGGGAGAACCTTTGGTGTAGGGGTTGCGTCTTTGGTGGTGAGAAGCCCTTATTTCAAAGGAGAAACCGCCGTGGACGATAGCAAGTTGATCCAGGAGATCCACGACCTCGACGCCGATTCGCCCACGTTGGCGCCGGCCGAATTGGTCGCGGGTGCGAAGCGCCGCCGCGCCGGGCGGTATGCCGTCACCGCATGCGCATCCCTGGCCGTGGCGGGTATTGCCATCACCGGGTTCGCGACGAAGGGCCCAGCTGGTACGCCGGTCGCCGGCGGGCCGGATCCGGCACCCAACGTGCCCACGACCGCCGCCGCGCAGGACGGTCACTCCGTCGCCAAGGCCAAGCCAGGCAAGAGGAAATGGACACCCGGCGGCCCGATCGGAGCCCGGCCGGTCGGGGTGATCCCGGTCAAGGGCCAAGTGCAGCTCGCCCCTGGCGTGCGGTTCGAGACCAAGGGCACGAAGTGGTGCATCAGCCACTGGGACGACCTGACCAAGGGGTACTTCGAACATTTCGGCTGCCGCGGCACGGTCGGCAACGCGAACATCGGCGACGGCCGTTCCCCCGGCCTGCAGAGTTCCGGCGGTGCGACGTCCTCGGTCTTCCGGGGCATGCCGCGCCGGGTGATCTACACCGAGGGCGGCAAGTATTACGAAGGCAGGGTCTACCGCCTCAAGGGCATAGCCGGCTGGTCGTTGTCGTTCATCCAGTTCCCCGAAACGGCCGGAGAGAAGATGCCAGAGCGCGGCGTCTTCACGTACGACGAGAACAACCGGCTGATCGCGTCGTTCCCGGAGAGCAAGACGGATCCCCTGCACCAGAAGTGAAACCACGTGTTCCGGGGACCCCCAGGATCCCCGGAACACGCGCGCTCATTAGCAGGCCGGATGCGTGCCCGTGTTGATCCACGCCTTCGAGACGTACATCCCGGCATGGACCCGCAACCACACATTCGTGGTGCCTTGCGAACCAGTGATGCTCTGGCCCGTCGTCTGGCATTCAACCGTCACCTGGGCCGACTTGCCCGCCATGCCGACGATGGCGCCAGTGGAGTTCGTAGCGTTCCGTACGTTCAGATAGCCCGAGCTGATCGACACAGTGCCGCGGCCGCCGTCACCCGTCCACAGGTACGTCACGTCCACCCAGGCGTTGTTGGACAGCTTGAGCGCGTCCCAGAACGTACCGTCGGCCAGGTCGATCCCAGCCGGGTTCGCGACCGTGCGGCCGAACTGGTCCTTCCCGCCGTTGTAGCCGTTCTGGTACGCCGCCTGCGCCTCGGGCCGGCCCTGCGGCAGGTCCTTCCACATCTCGCGGATGCTGCTCGGGTTCCAGTAGTCGTCCTTGGTGTTCCACGGGCCGACGTCCCACACCGGTTCGAAGGCGCAGCGTCCACCAACGCACACCTTCACCGAGTAATTGCCCGAGCCGTTGTTCGCCAGACCACGCCGTGACGGCAGTGCGACGAAGTGGTCCCGGTTGATGATGACGTGCCCGTTGGCCGTCGTACCGCCGACCAGGCCTTCCCGGGTGGCGTACACGCGCGACACCAACGGCGCCGCCATGATGCCCATCGCCGGGGCATTGGCGGTCGCGGCCGGGCGCGCGCTGACACCGCTGACCCACGGGCTCGCGACGTTCGCCGGCGCGACCACGATGATCCGCAACTGGACCAGGTCACTCGGTGCGGCCAAGGCAGTCGGCTCGCCGGCCGCCGCCGGGGTCCACTCGGTCCAACGCCCGTTCACCAAGGCCCGTACGTCGACCTCGGCCGAGCCACCTTCCGGAGTACCGGCGGTGAACCCGACCACCACGGCCGCGGTCGGCGTACCGAATCGGGTCTCCGCCAGGTTCGCGATACCCGTGCGCTGGCGGATACCGGCCGAGCCGGCGGACGCGCGGGCCGCGCCGAGGATGATGCGATCGCCGTCGAGTACGACGTTGCTGGAGCCCGCGCCGGGCGTGAGGGCGGGGGACTGGGCGGCAGACGCGGGAACATCCGTCGTGCCCGCGGAGCTGGGCAGGGTGGCAGGGGTGGCGAGTGCCAATGCGAGAACGGCGAGGGCGGCCGCCTGGGTACTTCGCCTGGAGAGTTTGATCCGCATGACTTGGAACCTCCGCGCGTGATGGGGGACGCTGACCCGGTGTGAGAGCCGGGTGACCTAATGTGACAAACCTTCCGGGCTTTTGCATAGAGCGAAAGAAAATTTCTGGGAAGTATTTGGCGACAGGGCAGAACCGAACGCTTACTCCAAGTGGTTAAGACAGGTGTGACGGACGCAGAGGAGACTCGATGACCCGGGCCGGCGATGCCGACTTCGAACTTTTCGTACAGGCCCAGTCGACCCAGTTGCTTCGCTTCGCCGAGATGTTGTGCGGCGATCGGCATACCGCCGAGGACTTGGTCCAGCAAGCCCTGATGCGGTGCTACCCCAAGTGGCACAAGGTGGGTGACGATCCTCTCCGCTATGTCCGGCGCGCGGTGGTGAACCGGTTCCTGACGCAGGTCAAGCGACGCTGGTCGCAGGAGCTGCCGAGTGATCCAGTCGACAACGACTGGGACCACCGGACCGAATCGGATTTCGCCCCCGGAGTGCAGACGCGGGAGTCGGTCCTGTCCGCGCTCGGCGCACTGACCGCGAAGGAGCGGGCAGTGGTCGTGCTGCGGTACACGCAGGACCTCTCGGAGCAGGAGACCGCCAACCTCCTCGGCCTCGCCAACGGCACGGTGAAGAGCACCGCGTCCCGGGCGCTGGCCAAACTGCGGCTGTCACCTGACCTGATCGATACCACTGTTGGAGGACACCGATGACCGACGAGCACCGGGTGCGCGACGCGCTCGACTACGAGATCGAGCCGTGGCAGCCGGACACCACCGAGCTGATGCGGCGCGGCCGCCGGCTGGCCTGGGTCCGGCGCGGCCTCGCCACGGGCGGCGTGACCCTGCTGGCCGGCACCGTGGCCAGCGTCTCGATGGCCGTGGGTGGTCCGGCCGACCTCGGCCGGGCGATCGCGGGCCTCGGCGGCGACAAGCCGAAGCCTCCGGTCGGCTTGCCGTCGGACGTACCGACCAGCCTGCCGTCGAACGTGCCGACCTGCCTCCCGACGGACAAGCCGTCGATCCCGGGCAAGCCGACCCTGCCTCCAGTCCCGGCGACGAAGCCGACCCTGCCGGGGAAGCCGTCCTTGCCGACGCTGCCGCCTGTACCGACTACTAAGCCGACGTTGCCGGGCAAGCCGACGCTGCCGCCCGTGCCGACGACCAAGCCGACGTTGCCGGGTAAGCCGACTATCCCGTCGCTGCCGACCAAGCCGGTTGCTGGTGGTTCTGGTGCGGGCAACGTGCCGACGCCGTCTATCCCGACGCTGCCGCCGGTCCCCACGACCAAGCCGACGCTCCCGGGTAAGCCGACGCTGCCGCCCGTGCCGACCACCAACCCGACGTTGCCGGGTAAGCCGAGCCTGCCGGTCCCGACGGGCAAGCCGTCTCTGCCGGGCAAGCCGACCATCCCGCCGGTAGAGCCGTGCGTGCCCTCGGTGCCGACGTCCAAGCCGTCGCTGCCGGCCCCGTCGGACAAGCCGTCACTGCCGACTCTGCCGCCTGTCCCGACGACGAAGCCGACCCTGCCGGGTAAGCCGAGCCTGCCGGTCCCGACCACCAAGCCGAGCCTGCCGACGACCAAGCCGTCGCTGCCGCCCGTACCGACGACGAAGCCGACCTTCCCCACCACGAAGCCGAGCCTGCCGACGCTCCCTCCGCGTTCGTAGGTTCACCCCTCCCCTGCCGCCGAAGCGGCCGGACCGTCTCGGTGGCGGCCCGGCCGCTTCGGCGTTCGTGCGCATCCGTAGGTCGCCCGTATGCCAACCCCAACCACAATCCCAGCCACAAATTGCCCGTCTCGTGTGCTGGTGTGTGGTCTGCCACCTTTGGGGGCGATGTGTTTGAAACATACATGCGTGTATGTATGTTGCTGGTATGGACCTAGAGCAGCGGGTGATCGAGAACGTTCGGCAGGTCGGGGTGACGGATCCGATCGCGAGTGGGAGGCGGTTTGATTACGCGGATGCCGTTGAGGTGGAGTTGGGTGAAGCGGATCGCGATGCGCCTGAGGCGTGGGTGCGGGCTGGGCTGGCGGACTCGCCGGCTTTGGTCAAGCGGATCACCTCGTTGCTCGGCGTTGGTAGGACGCCCGATTCCGACGGGATAGCCGGCTTCAAGGTCATCGAGTCCAATGCCGACGTCGTTCACCTTGAGCAGACCCTGCCCTTGATGCACGTGATCGTGGTCGGTCGCAATATCGGCTTGTCTACAAGGACTTTCACCACCCTGCTGACGTACGAGCGGCCGATCGCGCGGCTCCTCTGGGCGGTCGTTGGCGTGGCGCATCGTCGTACAGCCCGACGTCTCATCACCGCGAAGGCTGTCGACGGTACGGCGGAGGTGGGTGGCGATGGGCGGGGTTGATGGGTTGACGCAGGCGGATCGGCGGGCGCGGTCGCGGGTCGCGTTGCTTGAGTCGGCTGCGCGAGGGCTGTCGCGGTATGGGTACGGCAATCTCGTGCTCGAGCAGGTGGCGAGGGACGCCGGGTATACGCGTGGCGCGCTCTACCACCAGTTCAAGGACAAGCAGGAGTTGACGGTTGCCGTGTTCGAGTGGGTCCTCGAGACCTGGGACGCGGAGGTTGGCACGCTCGTCGCGAAGGAGTCGGAGCCGGTCGCCGCGCTGCTCGCACTCGCACGCGGTCACGCGGTCTTCTGCCGACGGGATATCGCTCGCGTGGCGGTCGCGCTGCGCGTGGAGTTCGCCGGCCAAGACCATCCCGTCGGAACCAGGGTTGAGCAAGCGTACGAGCTACTGACCACGCGTTGCATAGGCCTAATCAAGGCCGCGCGCAAAGCCGGAACGATTCCGCCCGGGCCGCCGGCCAAGGCTCTCGGCCTCGCCTTCGTCGGAGCGCTCGAGGGCACCGTGATCGCCATGGCCGGTCAGGCCCCGCACGACGAACTACTCGCGGCCCGCGCCGCATCCGGCGTACTCGGCCTCGATCCCCTTGCCACTAAACGTTCTTAGACGGAAGGCGGAGAACATGAAGCTCCCGAACAGCGCACACACCGACCGGCCCTGGCGGGTCCACGAGATCGCGCCCGACTTCCGCGTGTACGACGTCTGGGCGTTGCCGACGCCGGGTGGTCCGGATGACTTCCCGCGATTGGTTCAGCAGTTCGCCGGCGGCGACACCGGGGACAACTCGTCCGGGATAGCCCGGCTGCTCTTCGCCATCCGCTGGAAGCTTGGCGCGCTGCTCGGCTGGGACGACCCGAAGGCCGGCGTCGGCTCCCGCGTGCCGAAGCTGCGCGACCGGCTACCGGCCGACCTGCGCGAGGGACCGGTCGGCCCCGAGTACGACAAGCTGCCCTTCACCCCGGTCTTCCTGACGGACGACGAGTTGGTCGCGGAGATGGCGAACAAAACCGTGCACGGGGTTCTCCAGCTCGGCTGGGTCCAGGACGAGGACGGTGGGTATCGCGGCCAGATGGCAGTGCTGGTCAAGCCGAACGGCCTGTTCGGCAAGGCGTACATGGCCGCGATCGGCCCGTTCCGGCACCTCTTCGTCTACCCGCCCCTGATGCGCGACATCGGTCGCGAATGGAAGGCCAACGCCCCGCGTTAGACCTCGCCGATCACGCCGTCGGCGAGTTCGCGGGCGATGTCGAGATGGCCGGTGTGGCGCATGTACTCCTCGAGGACGTGGAAGCACACCCAGTTCACCGTGGCCGTCTGATCCGCGGTGAACCTGCCACCGGGCTTGCCCGCGGCGTCCAACTCGACGCCGGTCAGGATCGCGCGAGTTTTCTCGCCACCCGCGTGCAAGGCGGCCAGCAGACTCGGCAGGTCATCGTCGTCGGCCAGCTGCCACTCGCCGTCGGGCTTGCCGTCCGCGTGGTCGTCCCACGGCCCGTCGACCGCCTCGCCGGCAATACCCCAACGGAACCAGCGCCTTTCCATGAAAACAAGGTGTTTCAGCAGTTCCAACGGCGACCAGCCCGACGGCAATCGCGTGCGCCGCAGCTCGTCGTCGGATAGGCCCCGGAGCTTGCTCTCGACGATCGACCGGTAGTAGTCGAGATAGCCGAGGTGGAGTTCCCTCGTGTCGGTCAACGCGCGACTTGGTTCCTGGATCATGCCGCCAACTCTCGCAGAGCCTGGGCGGTGGCCTCGTCGGCGGGGAAGAACGACTCGATCACCAATTCGGAGACGGTGATGTCCAAGGGCGTGCCGAAGGTGGCGACCGTACTGAGGAAGGCCAGCTCCTGATCGCCGAACCGCACCCGCATTGGTACGACGACCTCGCCCGGCCCGGGCAACTCGAGTAACGGCTCGACCTGGTCGCACGGATAGCCGCGCAGTTCGTCGTACAAGTCCTGCAGCTCCGGATCCGCCGTACTGACGACCTGGCGGTGCAACCGGCTCAGCACGTGTGCGCGGATCTCGCCGAGGTTGATCACGCGTTGGGCCATGCCTTCGGGATGCAGCGTGAGCCGCAGCGCGTTGATGGGCGGCTTCAGCAGCTCGGGTGCGACTCCCTCGGTGAAGATCCGCATGCCGTCGTTGGCCTCGACCAGGTTCCACCAGCGGTCGACCACCAGCGCGGGAAACGGGTCGTGGGCCTTGAGCAACCGTCGCAGCGCCTCGCGGATCGACAACATCGCCGGCGAATGCAGCGAGGCCTCGCTGTACACCGGGGCGTATCCCGCGGCGAGCAGCAGCTGATTCCGGTCGCGCAGCGGAACGTTGAGGTGCTCGGCCAGGCGCAACACCATCTCGCGACTCGGCTTGGACCGGCCGGTCTCGACGAAGCTGACGTGCCGCGCGGACACCTCGACCTGGTTGGCCAGATCGAGCTGGCTCAGCCGCCGCCGCTCGCGCCAGCCGCGTAGCAGCTCGCCCACCGGGCGCTGAAAGGTATGTTCCGCGGTCGCCGTCATGTGCTCGAACCTAACCCGTCAGGTGGTTGCCGCCATTACCTCTGACGTCATCGACCGCTGGGACGTTCGGCCCGAAGCTTCTCGTATCACTTCGAACCGAATGAGGAGCTTTCGATGAACGCCCTGGCCACCCAGTACTTCGCAATGTGGAACGAGAACGACGCGGACACCCGCCGCAAGATCATCGAAGAGCTCTGGACCACGGACGGCACCTTCGTGGACCCGATGTTCGACGTCACCGGGCACACCGGCCTGTTCGAGCTGGTCGACACCGCCCACGAGCTCTTCCCCGCCCACACCTTCCGCCTCGTCGGCGAGGTCGACAGCCACCACGATCGGCTCCGCTGGGGCTGGGAGCTTGCGGCCGACGGTCAGCCGCCCGTCGCCGGCGGAATCGACTGCGTCACCGTCGCCGACGACGGCCGGCTGTCCGAGGTGGTCGGCTTCATCGACTTCGCCCCGCCCGCGGCCTGATCACGCCGACTGATCCCGCTAGCTGATCCCGGCCGTGCCCGATCCCTCGTTGTCCGATCTCGCTAAGGAGAAGATTGCCATGAGCACCTATGCCAACGCCGACGCCAATGCCAGTGCCGCCGAGACGGTCGAGAGCCGTTTCCTGACCGGAGTTCTGCGCCTGGACGCGTTGGCCTCTGGGGCGCTCGGGGCCCTGCTGCTCCTGGCCGGGGTCGTTCTCGAAGGCCCGATCGGGTTGTCCGAACTGCTGGGTCTGCCGGTCGGCCTCAGCCTCGGCGTCGGGCTGTTCCTGCTGGGATGGACGGCCGGTCTGCTGCTGATCGCCCGCCGCCCGGCAGTTCGTCGTACGGCGCTGCGCGAGGTCATCCCGGTCAACGCCGCCTGGGTGGTCGCGAGTGTGGCGGTGATCTTCGCCGGGCCGGACCTGACGACGCTCGGCACCATCGTCATCGCCGTACAGGCCGCCGCCGTGGCGGTCCTCGCCGAGCTTCAGTTCAACGCCCTTCGCCGCTGATCCCCGACGAACGCCCGTAGAGCCTGGCAACAGGTTCTACGGGCGTTTTCACGTAACGGAGATCGGACTGTCGAGTGCCGGTTGCTGCGAGACAGGCCTATTGGGAGGACAGTGGACCCAGCACGATGGTGGTCTCGGCCCTGCGAAGGCGCCGGAAAGGTGAGGAATGAGCAACCTCCAGTTCGATCCGCAGATATCCAGGCAGATCGAGGCGGTCTACACCACGCCCGATGTGATCGAGCAACGCCGGGTAGTGCGGTACGCGCTGGCCCTGCGCCCCGGCGACCGGGTCCTCGACGTCGGCGTCGGACCGGGCCTGCTCGCGGCGGAGATGGCCGAGGAGGTCGGCACCGAAGGCCGCGTCTGCGGGATCGACATCAGCGAGAGCATGCTCGCCATCGCCGGCACCCGCGCGGACGTGCCCGGCCGCCGCTCGATCGAGCTCGAGCTGGCCCCGGCCACGCGAATCCCGTTCGGCCCGGGGAGTTTCGACGTGGTGGTCTCGACCCAGGTCTTCGAGTACGTCGATGACGTGGCGGGCGCGCTCGCCGAGATCCGCCGGGTGCTGCGGCCGGCCGGCCGGGTGATCCTGCTCGACACCGACTGGGAGTCGATCGTCTGGCGCTCCCGCGACGACGCCCGCATGCACAAGGTACTGGCCGTCTTCGAGGAGCACCTCACCGATCCGCATCTACCGCGAACCCTCGGCGACAAGCTCAGCGCGGCGGGTTTCACGGTCACCCATCGCCAGGTCGTGCCGATGCTCAACGCGGGCTACGACCCGTGGACGTACAGCGGCGGGCTGGTCGACATCGTCGCCAACTTCGTCACCGGCCGCTCCGGCATTACCGAGGAGGTCGCCCATGCGTGGGCTGATGACCTGATCTCCCTCGGCCCGGGGTACTTCTTCAGCCTGAACCGCTATCTCTTCGTAGCCGCTGCGCTTTAGTCGGCTAGCGACAAGCAGCCGGATGAGTGACCAAGCGGCAGCCGAACGTCTTCGGCTGCCGCCATCGGTCGACTCTCCTGCCCCTCAGCGGGAGACCGCGGCTCGGTAGGTGCCACCTGCCCGGATGGGACTTACGGAACCGCGGGACAACCCCCTCGTACCCACTCCGGCGAACCTCACACCTGCCCGACCGTGCAAGTCGGATCGAATCCGTGGACGTGCCCCCATCACGCCCCTAACCTGGTGAGGACTGTCGGCCGGGGGGCTTGATGGGGCCAAAAAGTAACGTAGCGAAGCCGTTGGGGGCGGAATGAGTGAACTGCGTTTTGAAGAACCGGCCGAGTTCGCGGAGTTCGAGGCGGATCTCGGTCCGGAGGAAGTGACCGACGACGAGATCGATCAGTTGGAGGCACTGGCGGCCGCCGACGACGCGGCACAAATCCTCGGAACTGCCGGCGCTCCTGGAAGTGCTGGTGGCGCCGATGTCTGAGGTCCGCGTCATCTGGCGGGGTAAGCGCTTGAACAAGCGAACCGTGGCGATGATCGAAGCAGCCGAGCGGCTGACCGAGTTCGAGTTCGACGTCATGCAAGGCTCGTACAACCGCGGCGGTGTCAGCGCCTCAGCCGGCACGCACGACGGCGGCGGCGCGATCGACGTACGGGCGACTGAATTGTCAGCGAAAGAGCGCAAAGCCGTCGTGCTGGCCCTGCGCAAGGTCGGTTTCGCCGCGTGGTTGCGAACGCCGGCGCAGAGCGACTGGCCGTGGCACATCCACGCGATCGCCGTCGGCGACCAGGACCTGTCGCGTGGCGCGGCCCACCAGGTGAAGGAATACCGCCGCGGCCGCAACGGTCTCGCGAATCGCGGGCCGGACGACGGACCGCCCGGGTACTACCGGATGACGTGGGAGCACTACCAGCGCCTGCGCGCGGCGAACGTGCCGCCGCAGCCGATCTCGCGGCCGGGCGTCAACACCACGATCTCCCTCGGCGCGATGGAGATCGCCTGCCAACGCGACGCGATGAGCGGGACCTGGGCAGCGGATCGAGCCCAAGTACTGGCGTGGGCCTCGCATCCCAAGATCGGCGCGATCACCCGGTCCGAAATCCTGCCGCCGTCCGGAACGCCGTGGCATCAGCACTTCCAGCGGATGACCCGCAAGATCCAGGCCAAGTTCGGCCTGCCCGCCAACGGCTCCTTCGGTCCCGAAACCGCCGCCGTGATGGAACGCTACGGCTACACCATCACCAGCTGAAACTTTGAAGGCCCTCGCCAATTGGCGAGGGCCTTCTTCAAGTGGAAAGCGGAGCCGATGCCGATGCAGGGGTCAAGACATCAGCTCCGCTGCTTAGGGGGCGGGTTGCACCGCCACTACCCGGGCCGTGGTGTGCTGCTCCAGGTGGTTGCGCATGGTGCTGACGACGTCGAAACCGCCGAGGTGCTCGAGATTCGGTACGACGACCGCTCGCACCTCGAGGCGATTGACCTCGTCGACCAGCGCGTGGAACGCGGCCGGCGTACTGCAGTCGCGTTCGGTGTAGACCGTGCCGAGGGTGAAACCTTCCGCGCTGGCGAAGCTCGCCAGTGACGACGTCAGCGATGCCAGTTCGGCCGCTGAGGCCGTCTCGTCCGCCCGCAGATAACCGAGCAGCAGCGGACGGGTGGTCATCGGGTCGGCTCGGGCGTGCGGGCCGGGGTGAGTGCCGATGCGATCGTCAGGGTCGGCATCACGGCGGGGTCGTTGGTGACTCGGCAGCAGGCGAAGCGGCGGCGCATGGCCTCTTCGTAACGCTCGGCCTGCAGCGGCTCGGCGATGTGGTCCGCGATCGGGTGATCGCCGAACCAGACGCGAACTCGTCGGTGTGAGGTGGGGGAGGTCGGTGAACCGGCCAACTCGTCCATCAGCGGTCCTTCAGGTTTTGGGCGGAACCTGGAATTCGGGCGGTGCCGATCTTGTCCGGAGCCCCCGCTAGTGGCACCGGCGAACCAGCGGCCCGGAGGCTGCTCGTCCTGCTTGCGCAATCGATCGGCATAAGTAAAGAACACCTCATAAGAAGGCCAATGGATATGGACTGGGAAGGACCTTTACAAATGTCTTACTGAGTGAGAAACCCCAGGTCACGGGCCGGTCTCGCTGTGGTCTCGGCCGCGAACTCACTGTTGACTTTTGTCCTGCCAAAGTCGGTGCCCGGGGTCTTTTCATCACCGCCGAAAGGTTCTTCCGACATGCTGTTCGGACCGTTTGGTCAGCGCCCGTAAATAACAGCGATGTAACTTTCCAAAACCCACTCGCCGCCTCGCCTTGGTTGTAAGGCGAGGCGGCGCTGGCGACGCTATGCGGCTGTTGCGGTTGAGGGCGCCACCTGTCTCGTTTTGAGGCCGGGGGCGCTGACGAGTACGCCGAGTGCGCCGGCGACTAGTGGCACCACTAGTGCCGTACGCAGACCGCCTTCGGACGCAGCGATCACCGAGGCGACGACAGCTAGACCGAGGGCCGACCCGAACTGGAACGACGTGGTGAGTACGCCGCTCGCAAGACCCTGCTCCTCTTCGGCAACGCCGTCGGTCGCGGCAATCGTCAATGGTCCATAGCCGAACGAGAAGGCCAGGCTGAGTAGTAGGAAGGCCGGCAGCATGGCCGCATAGGTCCAGTCGTTGCTTAGCGGAAGGAACAGCGCGTACGCCGCGACGGCCAGCACGAATGCGGTCACGATCACCGCGGGATTGCCGAACCGGCGAACCAGTACGGGCGTGAGCGTCGGCGCCAGGATCGCGTCGAGCCCGATGACCATCAGCGCGAGTCCGGTCTCGAGCTCCGACCAGTGCCGGACCTCCTGCAGGTAGAGCACGGCGATGAACTGGAACCCGACAAACGAGCCGACCAGCAACATCGCGCCCAGGTTCGCGCGGACGAGCGCGGCCGAACGGAAGATGCCGAGTCGTACCAGCGGCAAAGCCGAACGCCGTTCGTGCCGAATGAACGCCGCGAGTAGAACCAGGCTGAGCGCGAGCGTGATGACCGAACGGACCGGGCTCACGTCCGGAGCGAGCACGACGGTCGAGACCAGCAACAGCATCGAGCCGGTCAACATGATGGCACCGAGTACGTCGAACCCGCCCGCTATGCGAGCCGGCCGGGCCTCGCGTGGGATCAGCCGGATCGCGAGAGCCAGGATGACCGCCGAGAGCAGGACCGGCGCGAAGAAGACCCAACGCCAGTCGATCGCAGCGAGCAGACCACCCGCCACCATGCCGAGCGAGAAACCACCCGCGGCCGTACCGGCGTACACGAGCAGAGCCTTGTTGCGCTGCGGGCCTTCGGGAAAGGTCGTGGTGATGATGGACAGACCCGCGGGCGTCATGAACGCGGCGGCGACACCGGTCATGAAGCGGGCCACGATCAGCATCCAGCCCTCGGTGGCGAAACCGCCGAGGCCGGAGAAGAGCAGGAAGACGACCAGCCAGCCGACGAACATCCGCCGCCGGCCGAGTAGGTCGGCCGCACGGCCGCCGAGCAGCACGAAGCCGCCGTACGACAGGACGTAGGCGCTGACCACCCATTGGAGTTCGCTGGTGGTCATCCCGAGTTCGGCGCGGATGGATGGCAGCGCGACGCCCATCATCGAGACGTCGATGCCCTCGAGGAAGATCGCGCCGCACAGGACAAAGAGCAACGCCCACGCCCGGCCGGTCATCCGGTCGGAGTCGCTGGCGAGTGGGGTAGGCACGGAATGGCTCCTCAGTTCTCGAAACGAGGGTCGGTTCCCTCTTGTAACTGAACCCATCGTGCGGAACCATTGGGAATTGTGGAAGAAGGCACTTTGAAGGAACCGAGTTCCTCCTGCTGTACCGAGGACGCATTCCAGTGGGATACCCGCGAGGATTGCGACGTCCGGCAGATCCTCGATCGCATCGGCGACAAGTGGTCGTTGCTGGTGATCGCGCTGCTCGACAACCGCAAACTGCGCTTCACCGAGCTCAAACGCACCATCGACGGCATCAGCCAGCGGATGCTCACGGTCACCCTGCGCCAACTCGAGCGTGACGGGCTGGTGCGCCGCACGGTTTACCCCGTCGTGCCGCCGCGGGTCGACTACGAGCTGACCCCGCTCGGCGTCACCCTGCACGACACCATCCAGGCCCTCGTCACCTGGACCGAGGGCCACCAGCGCGAGATCGCTTCGGCGCGCGCTTCGTACGACGCGGCCGCAGCTTCGACCGCGGTTGCAGAAGTCTGAAAGTCACCGGTACGGCGACCAGGCCGGTCGCGCTGATCAAGTTGAGCGCCGGTGTGAGGCCTAGCGCGTGGGTCGCGATCGGTGCGCCGAGGCCTCCTGCGATCACGGCCAGGGAGTCGGCCGCGAAGAAGAGTGCGCCGACTCGGCCGCGGACTGCCGCTGGGGATGAGGTCTGGACCGTGGTCTCGACGGTGATCAGCAGGATGCTGCCGGACATGCCGATCAGCACGGCGGCGGCGATTGCGACGGCGAGGCCGGGCGCGTTGACCATCGCGAAGAACGCTCCGACAGTGGCCAGCTGTGCCGCACTGATCAGGTGATGAATGGCCAGTCGTCGGTAGGCCGCGGCGCTTGCGGCGGCGCCGAGGAGGAAGCCGGCGCCCAGACCTGAGATGAGGTAGCCGACGGCCGCGCCTGGTTCACCGAGTCCGTTGACGACGAAGGGGACCAGCAAGGCTGTGAGGCCTGCGTTCGCGGTGAGGAACAGGGTTTGGCCGACCAGGATCCCCAGCAGGCTGGGCGATCTGCGGATCGCCCGCCAGCCTTCTCCCACCTCGAACCGCTGGTTGGTGGTGGCTTTGGTGGTGCGCGCGGCTCGCTCTTCTCGTCCTGCACGGGCGATCAGCAGGGCTGAGGTGAGGTAGCTCGCGATGTCGACCATCAAGACGGTCACGAGGCCGGGGCCGGCGAGTAGCACTGCGCCGAGAGGTGGTGCGGCGAGGCGGAGAACGCTGCCGGACAAGGCATTCAGGGCATTCGCGCCGGGGAGATCGGGTTTGTCGACCACCGATGGGATCAGCGCTCGGGAGGCCGGCCGGAAGACGGTCGAGGCGATGTTCTCGCACAAGATCGCCAGGTAGATCAGCCAGATCCGGTCCGGCGAATCGGCCAGCAGGATCAGGCCGACGCTGGCGGCAGCCGTGAGGTCGGCCAGCCACATCGCGCGCGACAGGTTCCATCGATCGAGCAGGCCGCCCGCCCATGGGCCGATCAATAGCGGTGGTAGCGCCTCGAGTGCGAGCGCGAGACCGGTCGCGGTGGCCGATCCGGTTAGTTGGTAGACGTGCACGGGGATTGCGACGACGAGTAACCAGCTGCCCAGGCCTGAGATCGAACCGGCGGCCCAGATCAATCTGAACCGCGGATTCTTCAGGGCTGCGCGCATGGCCGAAAAGTATCTTCATGGAACAGTTCTTGGCAGTACTATTTTGACAAGATAGATTGTGTGCGTGGATGAGCAGGAACTCGGTGCGGTGCTGCGCGCCCGGCGGAAGGCCGCTGGGCGGACGATCGCGTCAGTGGCCATGGATGCCGGATTGTCCGTGCCGTATATCGCGAACCTCGAGAATGCCCGCGGGAACCCGACCGTCGCCGCTCTTCAGCGCCTCGCTCGGGCGTTGGGTGCCGATCTGCAGGTCAACCTCGCCGACACGACCACCACACCTGGTGCTGCCGGCGCGGCCGGCGATGGGCATGGTGCGCGAGTGCTGGCGGTCGCGCACCGGCTTGCAGTTGCGCAGGGCAACGATGTTCGAGTGGTTCAGGAGCGGCTGGAGCAGACGATCGCGGCCCTGTCGACTGTTCTGGATGCAGACTGCACTGATCGGGATGTCGACCGTCTACTCGACGCCGTTCTCCTCGCCGTTGAGCCTGGCCGCTGAATTCAGCTCGTGACCGGGCGGCCTGGCGGTTAGGTTTGCTGGATGGAACTCGCCGTGCGGATCGCGTCCGCTCAATTGCAAGGACGAACTCGCTCGCGCCGGCAGATCGTGGCCGGGCCGTTGGTCGGGCTGTTGCACGATGAGGATGTCTGGTTCCTCTCCGGTGTGCTCGCGGCCGAGCCTGGGGTCGCGTTCGACCCGGAGGAGGTGCCGTGGGCGCTGGACACTTTGCGCAAGGCGTTCGCCGCCGAAGGCCGCTGGCTCAGCGCCGAGCTGATCGAAGAGGCGAACCCGGGGCTGGCTGACGCGCTTGCCGCCGAAGGGATGACGATTGCCTCGCGCCCGCCGCTGCTCGCCGTGGAGCCCACCGGTCTGCGTTCGCCCGAGCCGCCGGCCGAGGTGACCGCCTCGATCGTGCGGTCGCCGGAGGAGCAAGCCGAGGCGGACCGCGTGGCCATCGCGTCGTACGGCGATGAAGACGTGGCGTCGAGTTTCAAGGAGGATCCGGCGGACGGCGGCAGCGTGCTCATCCGCTGGGACGGCGTGCCCGTGGCGACCGCGCTCTGGACTGCCGTGGCCGATGGCGTGACCGAGATCGCCGGCGTCGGGACCTTGCCGGACTACCGGCGCCGTGGGCTTGGCGCTTTCGCGACGGCCTTCGCCACACAGGCCGCCTTTGATAGGGCGGGTGCGACGCTCGCCTGGTTGACCCCGGGCGACGATGGTTCGGATCGGGTCTACCGGGGGATCGGGTTTGCGCCGGCCGCGACCGCCGTACATCTCGGTGATCCCGGCGGCCACCTGGACTCCTTGCGCTGAGACGGCGATCGAACGGCGGATTGCGACGAATGAACGCATAAAAGAAACGACGATCGGCCCGGGTTCACCCGTTTGGGCGAAGCTGGGCCGATCGGTGAAACGTCAATGTTAGAAGGCGAAACTCAGGCCATGTGGGTTAGCGGACGGTGAAGCCGGCGCGGCGGAAGGCGTCGGCGAGGGAGCCTTCGTCCATTGGCTGCTTGGGGTCGGCACCCTTGCTCTGGCCGCCGGCGCCACCGCGTCCACCGGAACCACCCGGTCGACCGGAACCGCCCGAACCGCCACGCCCTGAACCGCCGGACCCGCCGCGGCCTTGACCGCCCGGACCGCGCTGGCCGCCTTGACCACCTTGGCCGCCGGGACCGCCTTGCGCGCCGCCGCCCTGTGAACGCGGGCCTCTGGCCGGAGCGGCGCCCGGCTCGTCGTCCAGCCGCAGGGTGAGGGAGATGCGCTTGCGCTCGGTGTCGACCTCGAGGACCTTCACCTTGACGATGTCGCCGGGCTTGACCACCTCGCGCGGGTCCTTCACGAAGTTCTTCGAGAGGGCCGAGACGTGGGCCAGGCCGTCCTGGTGCACGCCGATGTCGATGAAGGCGCCGAACGCCGCAACGTTCGTGACCTGGCCTTCCAACGTCATCCCCGGTTTGAGGTCGGCGATCTTGTCGACGCCCTCCGCGAAGGTGGCGGTCTTGAACGCGGGCCGCGGGTCACGCCCGGGCTTCTCGAGCTCGGTCAGGATGTCCGTCACGGTGGGCAGACCGAACGTGTCGTCCACGAACTCGGTCGGCTTGAGCGACTTGAGCGCGGACGAGTTGCCGATCAGCGTCTTCAGCTCCTGCCCGGTCGCCGCCAGGATTCGCCGTACGACGGGGTAGGCCTCCGGGTGCACGCTGGAGGAGTCGAGCGGGTCGTCCCCGCCGGGAATGCGGAGGAACCCGGCCGCCTGCTCGAAGGCCTTCGGGCCGAGGCGCGGGACCTCCTTCAGCGCGGAACGCGAGCGGAACGGCCCGTTCTGATCGCGGTGGCTGACGATGTTCTCCGCGAGGCCGGTGGTGATACCGGAGACGCGGGTGAGCAGCGGCGCCGAGGCGGTGTTGACGTCGACGCCGACCGCGTTCACGCAGTCCTCGACGACGGCGTCCAGCGAACGCGACAGCGACGATTCGGACAGGTCGTGCTGGTACTGCCCGACGCCGATGGACTTCGGGTCGATCTTCACCAGCTCGGCGAGCGGGTCCTGCAGACGGCGGGCGATCGAGACCGCGCCGCGCAGCGATACGTCCATGCCCGGGAGCTCGGCCGACGCGAAGGCTGAAGCCGAGTACACCGAAGCGCCGGCCTCGGACACGACCACCTTGGTGAGCTTGAGCTCCGGGTGTTTCGCGATCAGCTCTGTGGCCAGCTTGTCGGTCTCGCGCGAGGCGGTGCCGTTGCCGATGGCAATCAACTCGACCTGGTGCGCGGCGGCCAGCTGAGCCAGCTGGGCGATGGACTTGTCCCACTGGTTCTGCGGGACGTGCGGGTAGATGACGCCGGTCGCGCTGACCTTGCCGGTGGCGTCGACCACGGCGACCTTCACGCCCGTACGGAAACCGGGGTCGAGGCCCATCGTCGCGCGCGTCCCGGCTGGGGCGGCGAGCAGCAGGTCGCGCAGGTTGGACGCGAAGACGCGAACGGCCTCGTCCTCCGCGGCCTGGCGCAGGCGCATCCGCAGGTCGATGCCGAGGTGGACCAGGACCTTCGTCCGCCAGGCCCAGCGCACGGTATCGATCAGCCACGGGTCGGCCGCGCGGCCCTCGTTCTTCACGCCGACCTTGCGGGCGATGGTCGCCTCATACTCGGTCGGGCCCTCGGCCGCCTCGGCGCCGGCGGGCTCCGGCTCGATCGTCAGCGAGAGCACGTCCTCCTTCTCGCCGCGGAACAGCGCGAGGATCCGGTGCGACGGCATCTTCGTGAACGGCTCGTCGAAGTCGAAGTAGTCCGAGAACTTCGCGCCCTCGACCTCCTTGCCCTCGCGCACCGCCGAGGCCAGCCGGCCCTGACTCCAAAGGCGCTCGCGCAGCTCACCGATCAGGTCGGCGTCCTCCGCGAAGCGCTCGACCAGGATCGACCGGGCGCCGTCCAGCGCTGCCTGCGCGTCCGCCACGCCGAGCTCGGGATTGACGAAAACGGCCGCCGCGGCCAGCGGGGCGACGGTCGGATCCGACATCAGCCCGTCGGCGAGCGGCTCCAGCCCGGCCTCGCGGGCGATCATCGCCTTGGTCCGGCGCTTCGGCTTGAACGGCAGGTAGATGTCCTCCAGCCGCGACTTGGTATCGGCCGCGAGGATCGACGCCTTCAGCGCGTCGTCGAGCTTGCCCTGGCTCTCGATCGACTCGAGCACGGTCTGGCGGCGCTCCTCCAGCTCGCGCAGATATCGCAGCCGCTCCTCGATCGTGCGCAGCTGCGCGTCGTCGAGCATGCCCGTGACCTCTTTGCGGTACCGCGCGATGAACGGCACGGTGGATCCTTCGTCGAGTAGGGCGACCGCCGCGCGGATCTGATTCTCCCCGACCTCTAGCTCTTCGGCGATCTTCTGCTCGATCGACTGCAAGACCACTGTCTCGGTTCCCCTCTTCGGTGCCACCACGATTGCCTCCGTGCATTCTGCCGTCCACCACCGACAACACGAAGTCGCCCCCACCACCCCTGTGGAAAACCCCGGACGCGACCTTCCCCGCGGACCTGCCGGCCGGACGGGCGGCGGCGGGTTCGCGAGGAAGGTGGGACCGACGGTCAGGCGGCTTCGAGGCAGTCGTCGGTGGGGGCGGGCTCGGTGGCGGGGGAGGCGGTTCGTTCGGGGCGCATCACGGTGAGGGCGATGACGATGGCGGCGGCGACGATGATCGCGGCGATGGCGAACGCGAACTGGTAGCCGCTGGTCAGGGCCGCTTCGACCGTACGGCCGGTGCCTTCGAGGCCCGCGCTGTGGGTGGCGGCGAGGGTGGCGAGTACGGCGAGACCCAGGGCGGCGCCGACCTCGGCCGTCGTACCGATCAGGCCGGAGGCGAGGCCCGCGTCCTCCTCGGTGGCGCTGGACATCGCCAGCGTCATCACGGCCGGGAAGCAGACGCCGCCGCCGAGGCCGAGCAGGATCACCACGGGCAGGACGTGAACGACGTAGCTACCGTCGACCGGCGCCTGGGTGAAGTAGGCCAGGCCGACCACGATCAACGCCAGACCCGCGATCAGCGAGCGGCGGGCGCCGTACCTCATCACGAGCTTCTCCGAGTACCGCACCGACAGCAGACCCATCACGATCGTCGTCGGCAGGAACGCCAGGCCGATCTCGAGAGCGTCGTACCCGAGCACACGCTGCAGGTACAGCGAACCGAGGAAGAAGATGCCGAACATGCCCGAGCTGGACAGCGCCTGGATCAGGTTCGACCCGGACAGGTTGCGCGAGCGGAAGATCCGCAGCGGTACCAGCGGGCTCGCGGCCGTCGCCTCGCGGGCGATGAACCCGGCCAGCAGCACCAGCGTCAGGGCGCTCAGGACCAGAGTCTGACCGGCGGTCCAGCCGAGCTCGGCGGCGGGCTTCACGATCGTGTAGACGCCGACCATCAGGGCGGCAGTGATCAGTACGGCGCCGGGCAGATCCGCGCCACGCCTCCAGCCGATACCGCTGTCGTTGCCGATCACGCGGATCGCCAGAGCAGCCGTGGCAACACCGATCGGCAGGTTGATGAAGAAGATCCAGTGCCAGCTGATGGCCTGGGTGAGTACGCCACCCGCCAGCAGGCCGATCGAACCGCCGGCCGACGCCACGAACGCGTAGATGCCGATCGCCTTCGCCTGCTCGCGCGGCTCGGGGAAGAGCGTCACGATCATGCCGAGGATGACGGCCGACGTGAGGGCGCCACCGACGCCCTGCAGGAACCTGGCCGCGACCAGCACCTCCTGGCTCTGGGCCAACCCGCACAGCAGCGAGGCGACGGTGAAGACGGCCAGACCCGTGACGAAGATCGTTCGGCGGCCGAGCAGGTCACCGAGGCGCCCGGCCAGCAGGAGCAGGCCGCCGAAGGGGATCAGGTAACCGTTCACGACCCACGCGAGGCTGGAACCACTGAAGCCCAGGTCATCCTGGATCGCCGGCAGCGCGACGTTCACCACGGTGACGTCCAGGACGATCATCAGCATGCCCGCGCACAGTACGTAGAGCGCGAGCCATCGTGAACGATCCGTGGACCGGCCGGTGGTAGTGCTCGTTACCTGGTTCACAGCTTCTCCTCGACACCTTGCCCGGGCCGTCTCCCGGGGCTCTACAGATATGTCGGATGAGAAAAGCCGATTTAGACATCGATCCCGAAGAAAGTTCGAAACTCTCCGGTACCTACCGCTTGGCCGGGCCTTCCGAGGGCACCGCGAGCGGCCAGCTCGGGCCATCCGGGGAGTCGAGCCAGAGCCGCTGCCCCGCCGGATCGACGCTCAGGCCGAAGCGACCGCGTTTCGGTTTGCCGTGCTCGAGATGGATCCGCCGGACCACCTCCAGCCGCGACCACAGCGGGGTAGGGCCGGCTTCCAGCACCTCGCCACCGCGCACTTCGGCGATCGACCCGTCGGCCGACCAGATGCGCGCGCTGGTCGGTTTACCGTTCGCGTCGAGGGTGTCCACGTCGTACTGGTAGCTGAACCGGGGCATCAGCAGACTCATCAGGAAGCGCAGGCCGTTCCCGGTGAGCACACTCGCCCGTACGTCGGTAGGCCGCGGCAAACCCGTCGGCAGGTCCGGCCGGGGCAGGCTCTGCTCGGTATCGAGCCCGCGCAACGGCATGAAAAACGCGGGCGTCCGGAGGAAGCGGCCCTCCGCCGTACCGTCGCCCTGGTTCCGCAACCGGATCACGCCCACGCCGACCGGCGCCACCACCAGACCGTCCGGGGTCAACTGCTCGAGCCAGGCCGGCGGCACGAACTCGAGGCCGACCGTCGCGATGATGCGCTGGTACGGCGCACGCGCCTCGTACCCGTCGAGCCCATCCGCGGTGACGACCAGCGGCTGGTACCCGACATCCGCGAGCCGGGATCGCGCCAGGCTGGTGATATCGGGATCGACGTCGATCGTGACCACCCGGTACTCCCCGAGCCGGTGGCAGAGCAACGCGGCGTTGTACCCCGTGCCGGTGCCGATCTCGAGGATCCGCTCGGTCCCCTCCAGTTGCAGTGCCTCGAGCATGATCGCCATCAGGCTCGGCTGGCTGCTCGACGACACCACCACGCCATCGGCCAGCTGGGTCGCCAGGGCCTCGTCGGTATAGACCTCGGCGAGCCAGCTCGGCACCTGCTCGGGTTGGTGGCGGCTGACCGGGTTCTGCTGCTTGTCATAGAAGAGAGGTACGAACTCGTGCCGCGGCACCTCGTCGAAGGCCCGCCGCCAGGCCGGATCCGCCAGATCCCCGCGAGCGACCATGGCAGCGACCAGCCGGCGACGGAGTTCCGCCGCCCGCCTGGCCACCTCGTCCCCGCTGATCCGAACCGCCCTCCTAGTTCCACTTCCGAGTGTGGCGGAAGCTGACAGGTAAACCAGGTAGGCGAGCCCTGTTCATTTCAAACCCAAGGGCGTAGGAGCTTTACGCAAATTACGCGGCCGCGGGCAGCGGCTGGGCGACCGGCTCCTCCGGGTGCAGCGTGACGACCTCGGCGTCCTCGGCGTCCAGCGGGTTGGCGATCTCGTCGCGGGTCAGCCGCGCGGCCACGATCACGATCAGGCCGATCAGCGTCGGCGCCAGGCCGGCGATCAGCAACGTGGTCGACAGACCGAGGGAATGGCCGACGGGGCCGGCGACCGCCATCGAGACCGGCATGAACGCGCACGAGACGAAGAAGTCCAGGCTGGACACCCGGCCCAGCATCGCCTTCGGGACCCGGCGCTGCAGCAGGGTTCCCCAGATCACCACGCCGCCGTTGAACGCCGCGCCCACCGCGAAGGCCGCGACGGCCATCAGCCACACCTGGTCGGTCAGACCGAACACCGCCAGCGGGACGCAGCCACCCATCCACAGCGAGAGCATTACGGTCAGGTATCGCCGGGGCAGCTTGAACGAGGCGACGGCGAACGAGCCGGCCGCACCACCGATCCCGAACGCGGCCAGCACCAGCGCGTGGTGCTGCGGGCCGCCGCCGGCCTGGTCCTTGATCGCGAACGGGACCAGCACCTCGAACGGGCCGATGATCAGGAAGATCAGCAGTGACGCGAACACCAGCGTGCCGAGCAGCCAGGACGTCCGGACCATGTAGCCGAACCCCTCGCGGACGTCGATCAGGAGGGACATCGCCGGGTGGCGGTCCGAAGCGTCCGTCCGCTCCTGCACCGGCACCTCGGGCAGCGCCCGCAGGAGGAAGACTGCGACCAGTCCGGTCAGCGCGGTCACGGCCAGCGCCGCACCCGGCGAGGAGATCGCGATCAGCGCGCTGGCCAGCGCCGGGCCGGCCGCCTGTCCCAGCACCGGCCGGGCCATGCCCTCGAAGCCGTTCGCCGCGAGCAGCTGGTCCTCGGGCAGTACGGCCGGCAGCAGCGCGGAGTAGGCCGGGTAGTACAGCCCGCCCATCGCGCCGCCGATCAAGGAGGCCACGGCCAGCTGCCACACCTGGAGCATTCCGGCCATCGACAGAGCCGCGATGGCCCCGACCGAGATCGCCCTGGTCGACTCGACCACCAGCAGGATCCGGCGCTGCGGGAGCCGGTCGGCCAGCGCACCGCCGACCAGGATCGTCGCCAGCATGCCGACCGCCGACCCGGACGCGATCAGCGACAACTCCGACGCGCCGCCACCAAGGGCGACGACCTGCCAGACAAGGGCCACCATCCATATTCCCGACCCGACGACCGACGACACCAACGCCGCCGCGAGCCACCGATAGGCCGGAATGCTTAGCGGCCGCAGGGCCCTGGGAGTACGCATGTCGATCGCCCCTTCACGAATGAGTTCCTATGCCCATACGTCGGAGCCCCCCACCCGCTTTCGACACACCCTGCCAAAAAACTTCCAACGCCCAGCGCTGGAGGCCGACCCCTCTTGGGTTCATCGGGCCCTTGTGACCAGGCGTGTCGGCGTTCATCGGGCTCTTCTGACCGAACGGGACGGGTGACACGCCTGGCAACTAGGGACCGACGACGCGCCGAAGGCTGGTCCCAAGGGCCCGATGAGTCGCAACACGCCTGGTCACAAGGGCCCGATGATCGGGAAAGAGGCGGAGGGCTATTCGTCGTGAATGGCCAATTCGGATTCAAGTGCTTCGGCCAACCGTTCCAACAGGGGCAGGGTCGGCACGGTGTCGCCGGCCTCGATCCGCGAGATCTGCCGCTGACTCATCGCCGCCCGCCGAGCGACCTCGGTTTGCGACAGCCCGAGCGCGGTACGCCGGTCGTACAGCGCCTGCCCGAACGCCAGCGAATCTCGATCCGGGCAGCCGTCACTGCGGCACTTTCGACGAGACCGCCGTTCCGCGCTGCCCGCTCGCGAACGGTCCGCCACCTGGCGCCACTCATAGGTTTTCCGGGATCAGGACTCGGGCGTGGGTGTAGTGCTCTAAGTGGGTTTTGAGGGGGGAGCCGTGGCCGCCTAGGTGGGCGAGGGAGGGGACGAGGACTAGGCGGATGCCGCGGCGGTTGAGGGCTTCGATCAGGGCGTGGAAGGCCTCCGGCTGGCTTTCGGGGCGGTCGACGTAGATGCGGTCGAGGGTGAGTTCGGTCTGGACGGCGTACGCCGCGAGGTGGTCCTTGGCGGCCGTGATCTCACCGGGGCTGGTGAACGGGTGGGTGCGGACATATCCGAGGGCGATGGGCTTCATCAGGCGATCCCAAATCCGAGTCGAGGGTGAGCGAGACCTCAACCCTCGGCCGCGATTCGGGCCTGAGGGAGGCCATTTCGGCGGGCAACCTGGGGCAGCCCGGGGCAGATCGGCCGGACGTCCGCAGGCGGGCGACATGGACAAATCTCGCCGGGGAGCTTGGCCGTGGATATGATTCGCCGCGTGCGGAACCTTGGGGAGGGCATTCAGCAGCTCGTCGGCGTTCCGCCGCACCTTTTCAACGCCTATCTGGTGGACGGGATCCTCGTCGACGCGTGTACGCCGGCCGCCTCGCGCCGTCTGTTGCGGCAGCTGAAAGGCGCCGAAGTCACCGCGCACCTGGTCACCCACGCTCATCCCGACCACTTCGGCTCGAGCCATGCCATCTGCGAATCGCTGAAGCTGCCGCTGTGGGCGGGCGCGGATGACGTACAGGCGATCGAGACTGCGACCCCCGTGACCGGGCCGGGACGCATCCCCGCGCTGATGGCGAAGATGAAGATGCCGCCGCCGCATCCGGTCGACCGGGCGCTGCGCGAAGGCGACGAGGTCGGCAGTTTCACCGTGCTGGAGGTGCCGGGTCATTCGCCCGGGCACATCGCGCTGTGGCGGGAGAAGGATCGGACCTTGATCTGCGGCGACGTGTTCTACCGCCTGCCGAAGGTGAGCGGCCCCTGGCGGATCACCACCGTGGACCTCGACCAGAACCGCGAGTCGATGCGCCGGCTGGCGGCTCTTCGGCCACGGCTGGTGCTCTTCGGGCATGGCCGTCCGCTGCGCGATGACCCCGACCGGCTCGCTCGTGCAGCAGGATGAGCCCGTGGACACGACCCTGGAGCGCCCGGACGAGCTGAACCGGATCGGCGCCGCGCTCGACGCGGCGGCGGCCGGCAACGGGCAGGTCGTGGTCATCGAGGGGCAGGCCGGTATCGGCAAGACCCACCTCGTCCGCGAGACCCGGGCGATGGCCAAGGACCGCGGCTACGTCCGGATGCAGGCCGTCGGCGACGAACTCGAGAGCGCGATGGCCTGGGGTGTTGTCCGGCAGATGGTCGAGCGGTCCATCTCGCGGTACAGCGGTGCCACCCGGGAGGCGATCATCGCGGGCCCGACCGGTCGCGCGCTGGAGGCCCTCGGCAATGCCCGTCCCGACGCGGGTGACGCCGATGTCGCGCGGACGTTGCACGCGTTGTGGTGGGTGGCCGTCGACCTGGCCTCGCCGCGGCCGCTGCTGATCACCGTGGACGACGCGCAATGGTCGGACCTGCCGTCGCAGCGGTTCCTGGCGTACCTGTCGCGCCGGGTCGCCGATCTCCCGATCGCCCTGGTTGTCGCCACCCGGCCGCCGCTGGACCGGTTCGGCCCGCTCGCCGAGCTGACCGTCTCGCGCCACGTCGAGCGATTGTTGCCGCGTCCCCTGACCCGACGAGCCGTCGCCGAGATGAGCGCCCTCCGCGGACCGTTGCCCACGGCGAAGGTCGTCGACGCGATCCACGCCGCGAGTGGCGGAAACCCCTTCCTGGCCGAGGCCTTGCTCGAAGAACTGCACGCCACGGACCACCCGGTGGACGATCCGGCCACGGCCAAGGTGGTTGCCGGATTAGGTCCGCATACGGTCTCGCGGGCGATGCTCGGACGCCTTACCCCGGAGGCGTTGCGCTTGGCCGGCTCCGTCGCCGTGCTCGGCACCCGCGCGGATCCTTGGCTGGCAGGGTCCGTCGCCGGCCTGCCCGCGGAGGAGCTCGGCGTCGCCGTCGAAGCACTCGTCGCGGCCAACGTCGTAGATGCGGGCTCAGGGCAACTGAACTTCCTGCATCCCGTCATCCACGAGGCGATGCTCTCCACCCTCCGCCCGCTCGAACGCGCCGCCCTGCATGGAAAAGCGGCCACTGCCCTGTACGCCGAACGCGCGCCGGCCGATCGCGTCGCGGCCCATCTGGCCCTCGCTCCGAGCGGCGTTTTGCCCGAGGCAGCGGCGATCTATCGCGAGGCGGCGACATCATCCTTGGCCGGCGGCGACACCGCCACCGCGTCGAAGTACCTCGCACGCGCTCTCGAGGCAGACCCGCTCAACCCTGTCCTGCAAGCCGATCTGGGGCTGACGCTCTTGCGTGCGGGCGATGCGCGAACCGCCCGCGACCGGCTTCGCGACGCGGCGTCGGCCACGGACGACGTACAGGCTCGGGCTGATTGGCTGGCCGCGGCCGCGTTGGCGACGTCCACGGTCGATGGTGCGCCGGCGGCGGTCGCGGAGTTGCAGGAGCGGCTGGCCGAATGGCCCGGTGATCCGTTCGATCCGGCGCGGTTGACGTTGGAGGCGCGCCTCGGCGTACTGCGGTCGTTCCTGCCTGGCGAACGGCGAATCGCGTCGGCGCATTTGCATCGCTTCAACGATCTGCGCGGCAATACCCCGCAAGCGCGGATCTTGCTGGCCTTGCTCGCGCAAAGCGGGCGGTACGAGGTGAGCCCGTATCGGGAGGTCGCGAGCACGGCCGAGCGGGCGTTGCGGCATGGCGCGTTGTTCAAGGACTCCGCGGGCAGTCCCGACACGTTGGTCAGCTGGTTGCTCGCGATGATGTCGCTGATCGCGGCCGATGGCGTGGACCTCGCGCGTGAGGAGATCGCGCAGGCGCAAGGCTGGGTTCGCCGGCATGGTTCGCCGATCGAGTTCGCGATGGTTGCCAACGTCAACGACTTCCTGGCCTGGCGATGTGGTGACTTGACCGCCGTCGAGGCTGATTCGGATGGCGTGCTGGCCGCGGTCGCGCCGGAGGAGTTGTCGCCCCAGGTGGTCGCGTTGCGTGCGACCGCGGTGCATTTCGGGGTGTACGCCGCCTTGGAGCGAGGCGATTTCGACGGCGCGAAGGCGATGCTGGCGAGCTTCGACGAGCAATGTCGTGATGCGCCGAAGGTGATCGCGATGATGTGGTTGCACGAGGCAAGGGCCCGGCTGGCGCTCGACCAGGACGATCCGGATCTGGCCTTGGTACACGCCTATCGCCTGCGCGACGAGACGGCTGCCGCGAACATGGACCCGCCCGGCATACCGTGGCGTTCGCAGGCCGCGTTGGCCCTGCTGCGCTTCGGTGAGGTGGAGGCGGCCCGATCGCTGGCCGCCGATCAGCTCGCCGTCGCCGGGAAGTGGGGCACCCCTTCGGATCTCGGTACCGCCCTGCGGCTGAAGGCGAAGGTGGGCGAGAGCGGTAGCCGGGTGCAGACGTTGACCGAGGCGATCGCCGTACTGGAAGAGGCACCGACTCGGCTCGAACTGGCGAAGGCCTTGATCGATCTGGGCGAGGCGTATCGGGTGGCGAATCGACGTACGGATGCGCGGGAGCCGTTGTTGCGTGGCGGTGAGCTTGCGGCCAAGTGCGGGTCGCCGGTGCAGCGGCAACGGGCTGCGGAAGCCCTTGAGGCGTTGGGGGATCGGCCTCGGAGTCTTACGTCGTCGGGTCAGGATTCGCTGACGGCCAGCGAGCGCCGGGTGGCTGGGTTGGCACTCAACGGGCGGACTAATCGGGATATCGCGCAGGAGCTTTTCGTTTCGCCTAAGACGGTGGAGAACCATCTTGGCCGGATCTACGTGAAGCTCGGTATCACCGGGCGGCGGGAGCTGGCCCGCGCGATGGCATGACCGAGGGGCGGCCCTTTGCGGACCGCCCCTCGATACCCCTCCCCCCGGAGTTTTCAGTTGGTTCAGCCGACCGGCGGGGCCGCGGCGTACCAGTTGAAGCCCTCGACGAACTGGGTGGTCTCGCCGACGTAGTTGTCGCCGGTCAGCTTCCAGTAGGTGCGCTGTACGACGTACGGCGCGGCGTCCTCGGGCACGACCTTCACGTTCACCGTCTGGCGGGTCAGCTGGACCGTCTCGTAGCGGTATGCGGACTGGGTGTCGAGGTAGCCGTCCGTCTTGTGGTCGGCGGCGCGGCCCGGGTCGGCCAGGGTCAGCTCGACCACGCCGGTGCCGAGGTCACCCTTGGCGGAGACGACCGTCGTGATGTGGCCGCCGCCGCGGGTGTAGGTGCGGTCGCCGTTGGCGGTGTACCGGCCGTACCAGATCTGGACCGGAGCGTGGGCCGTCTTCTTGGCGATCTCCAGGCCGAACTCGGAGACGTCGTTCGAGTTGATCTGGCCGCGGTCCACGAACCAGCCGTTGGCCTTGGCGGTCGCGGTCGCGGCGTCGAACGCCTTGCGGTTGCCGGCGGCGCTGGTTCCGGTCGGAGTCGTGTCCATCCCGGCCTCGTAGCCGAGCCAGCCGATCCACGCGGTCACCATCGGGTAGTGCGCCGGCGTCTTCGGGTCGTACTCGGTCAGGTTCTGGCCGTTCGGCGTGATCCGGGCCGGCAGACCCTTCTTCTCGCCCAGGTAGTAGAGGATGTTGTAGAGGCTCGCCGGGCCGCAGTGGGTGTTGCCGTTGCCGTCGAGGTTGGTGCGGAACTGGTCGACGTCGGTGACATCGCAGTGCCGTACTTCGAAGTGCGAGCCGACCGTGTCCTTCACCTCGGCACAAGCCGGCGCCAGCGGCAGATCGGCGTGAGCGACGGTCGGCGCCAGCGCGGCGGCGGCGAATCCGGAGATGGCGAGAGTGGTGACAGCTGATCGGAGAGCGATGCGGTTCATTTCAGTAACCCCCAGTTATTTGGTGTTGGTTTTTTGTGTTCGCTGCTTGTGAGTACAACTCTGGTCGCTGCGGCGTCTGGGGGCATGAGGGTCGATCCCTCATTCGGTTGGGTGGGGGTTTTGGGGGGATCGCGCAGACTTGGGGGTGTGACCTCATTTGTGGCGGAACGTAACGGCCGGCCGGCGACCATCGAGGAGCTCACGCCGCTGACCTTCGCCGGGTACGCCCACTTCACCGCCATGCAGGTCCGGGACGGCCGGATCCGCGCCCTCGACCTCCACCTGGAGCGGCTCCGGATCGCCTCCGTCGAGCTGTTCGGCCAGGCGGTGCCCGACGCACTGGTGCGGGACTACCTGCGCTCGGCCGTGACGGCCGGCCCGCCCGACCTCTCGCTGGCGGCCACCATGTACTCGCCGCGGCGTGAGTTGATCGCGGGCGGAGCCGCCGTCGAGCCCGAGGTGCTCGTGCGTACCGGCCCAGCCGCATCCGCCCCGGCAGGCCCGCTGGCGCTGGCGACGGTCGAGTACGAGCGGGTGCTCCCGGCCGTGAAGCACGTCGGCGAGGTGGCCAAGACCTACTACCCCCGCCAAGCCGTCGCGAAGGGCTTCGACGACGCGGCGTTTGTTGACCGGCGGGGGCGCTTCAGCGAGGCGTCCATCTGGAACCTGGCCTTCTGGGACGGTACGTCGGTCGTGTGGCCGGTTGCCGAAATGCTTGCTGGTACGACGATGGGCATCGTCCGGCGGCAACTCGACCGCCTCGGCGCCCCGCAGTGTGATGCGGAAATCACGGTGGACGACCTGCCGTCGCTGGCCGGCGCAGTCGTGATGAATTCGTGGACGCCGGGAGTCGCCGTACATCGAATCGATTCGGTGTCATTGCCCGAAGCGCCATCCTTTGTGGAATTGCTGCACCGGGCCTACCAGGCCGAGCCGCTGACCACGCCATGAATGTTGCGTCGTGGTGGATCTGGCCTTAGAGTTCTTTTCATGACTGCCGGGTCGGCCTTTGGCCATCAGCGAATTGGGTACCCGGCGACGGCTTGATCGCCAGGCGGGCTCGCGGCCCGCCCGTTTTCTCTTCCCCTCTTGCCTTTCACGGCACCTGCCTTGATCTCCGTACTCCGTTTGCGGACCCTTCTGCCCGCACATTCTGCGGGTAATTCGTCATGCCCTTTTCCTGAACAGAAAGCCGAGAACTCCAATAGATTTCCAGCAGCAAGTCATCGAAGAATTCCGCGCCAACAACGGCCGCGTCGGCGGCTATTTCGAAGGCGCTCGCCTGATCCTGCTCACCACCATCGGCGCCCAGACCGGCACCCGCCACACCACCCCGCTCGGCTTCCTGCCCGACGGCGGCGAGCGGATCCTGGTCATCGGCTCCGCGGGCGGTTCACCGAAGCACCCCGACTGGTACTACAACGTCCTCGCCCACCCGATCGTGACGGTCGAGGACGGCGTCTTCACGTACGACGCTGAGGCCGTCGTACTCCAAGGCCCCGAGCGAGACGCGGCCTTCGCGCGCGCTGTCGAGGCCGATCGCGGCTGGGCCGACTACGAGGACAAGGCGTCGCGCGTCCTCCCGGTCGTCGCCCTCAAAGAGGTGTCGAGCGGTCCGCCGAACGCGTCGTCGTTCGCGGAGGCCCTCCGGCTCGTCCACAACGCCTTCCGCCGCGAGATCGGCCTGATCCGCAAGGAGATCGCGGAATCCGGCCCTGGCCTGGGCGCCCAGTTGCGGATCAACTGCCTCACCCTGTGCAAGGGCCTCCACGTGCACCACACGCACGAGGACGCCGGCATGTTCCCGGCCCTGGCCGAGCGTTATCCCGAGTTCGCCCCCACCATCGACCGGTTGGCCGCGGAGCACGTGCAGATCGCCGCCCTGATCGAGGCCCTGCAAAAGGTCATCTCCACCCCCAGCACGGACCTCACCGCCGTACGCCGAGAGGTCAACCGCCTAGCCGACGCCCTCGAAGCCCACCTCACGTACGAAGAGGACCAGCTGATCCCCCTCCTCGAAGCCGCCTGAGGGTTGGTCGGGCCGGGTGGTTCGTCCCGCCACCCGGCCGGCGGTCGCTCGCACTTCACACCGCGGTCACTGTGTGTCACCCTCACGCTGTGGTCCTTCCCGTGGGGGGAAGCCGACTCGGAAGGGGAGCATCATGGCGTCATTCGATCCCAAGAAGTGGCTACTGAACTCGGACGGTGCGGGGGACCAGGTCGTCAAGGCCCCCGCATTCAGCCTGACGAAGGTCCTGACCATCGCGACACCTCTACTCACGATCGTCGTCGGTCTCGTCGGTGACTACATGAAAGACAAAGAGATCAACTGGGCGCCAAGCCACATCGTCTCGCTGGCCCTAGGCGTCCTCGCCCTGGTCGCGATCATCTCGGCCGCCGACCTGATCGCCCGCGGCGTCGCCACCGCCGCCACCGTCACCGCCGACGGCGCAGCCCGCCAACCCGCGAGCCTCAGCACTTTCGCCACGCCGCTCAAAGCTTCCCGGATCTCGGTCAACCCGAACGTCGACGTCAAGATCGCCGCCATCTCCTCCGAGCACCCACCCCGCTTCCTCTGCGTCGACAAAAAAGGCAACGCCACCTGGGAATCCGAAACCGACCTAAACTTCACCCCCGACGCCTAGTGCCTCTTCACCAATCGCGAATCGCCACTAGGTCTCCCCTCCCTAACCGCCACCCGCAAAACCCGCCGCTTCCCCTCATAGCCCACCGCCTCCGCCAAACCCTGTTCGGCGATCTGGCGAGTCGCGACATCGGCAAGGAGTATAGTCCTTAGGGGTGTAGTCCTTGCGAATGGAGAAGGCGTGGCTAACCCTTTGCCCGACATCGCCAAGCCATCGAGAGTGTTCGATCGCGAGGCAGAGTGGGCCGGCTTGGCGGCGTTCGCCAGTCGGCCGGCTCCGCACGCGATGCTCGGAGTGGTCAGCGGCCGCCGACGAATGGGCAAGACCTACCTTCTGCGTGCTCTTGTCGAGCAACTCGGGGGCTTCTATTTCGCGGCTACTGCGGCCACCGAGGGAGAGTCGCTGCGGCAGTTCGGTGCGGCTCTGGCCAAGTACGCCGGTTCGCCGGTTTCGTTCTCCTTCGCAAACTGGGATGACGCGGTCTCCTACCTGTTCGCGATGGCGACTCCGGACCGTGCGACCGAGGCACTCCTGGTGGTGATCGACGAGTTCCCGTATTTGGCGAAGACCGCAGCCGAGCTTCCTTCGCTCATTCAGCGGGAGATGGATCGCTTCCAGATCGAGGAAAGCCGGCTGCGACTACTTCTGTGCGGCTCGGCGATGTCGGTGATGGGTG
Source organism: Kribbella sp. NBC_01245 (assembly GCF_036226525.1). Lineage (NCBI taxonomy): Bacteria > Bacillati > Actinomycetota > Actinomycetes > Propionibacteriales > Kribbellaceae > Kribbella > Kribbella sp. NBC_01245. Next base: position 5,332,159 of record NZ_CP108487.1, on the reverse strand, counting down.
GCCTTTTGTCCAGTACGGCGCCGTTGCGAGGGCGGGCGCAGCTGGAGCTAGTGGTCAGCCCGTTCGGGTATCGCTCGTCAGCGGAATTCTGGGGCGTGACGGACGATCCTCCGCTCGCTGCCAGGCTGCACGCCGTACTCGGAGGCACGCCTGCATACCGCCGCCAGTTCCTCGCGGACGACGTACCCGCAGGGTTCGACGACTTCGATGCCTGGCTTCGCCGTACGGTGCTGTCGCCGCTGAGCCCGCTCTTCCGGGAAGCGCGGTATCTGCTTGCCGAGGAGACGGATATCCGGGACACAGCTCTCTACCATTCGGTCCTCGCGGCCGTGGCCAGCGGCAACGCCACGCGTGGCGGTATCGCCGGGTACATCGGGCGGAAGGCTGTCGATATCTCTCATCCGCTCAACGTGCTCGAAGACAGCCACCTGTTGAGAAGGGACGAGGACGTCTTCAGATCCGGGAAATCTCAATACCGGATCACCGAACCGCTGATCAACTTCTATGAGGCCGTCATGCGCCCGGCATGGGCACGCTTGGAAAGCGGGCAGGCCGCGGAGGTGTGGGCCCATTCAGGCGAGAGGTTTGCCGCTCAAGTACTGGGACCACATTTCGAAGCCATGTGCCGCGAGTACATGCTCGGCGAAGGACGCGCCCATCTCCACAGCCAATTCGGGCAAGTCGGCCGGGGGGTCGTCGTAGATCCGGCCGGACGACAACATATCGAGATCGACATAGCCGTCACCGAGGCTGGATCAGGCGGCAGCAAGCGTTCCGTGGGGATGCTCGGCGAGGCCAAATGGGGCACGGTAGTCGGCCTGAACCACCTCGAGCGCCTCAGCCGTGCACGTGAAGTCCTCCAAGGCCGGAACATGGATACGGACCACTGCGTACTCGCCTGCTTCAGCGCCGCCGGCTTCTCCGACGCTCTACGCGCCCAAGCGACCGCCCGCCCCGACGTCGTCCTAATAGACCTCGCAGACCTCTACGCCTGACGCGGTCGAAGCGTCTACCTAGCTGGCGGTGGTGCCGGTGGCATCATGGACGTTAGGCACGGGGTGGTGGACCTGTCGATGAGCTGAGGTGGCCGGGATGTCCGAGCCAGGTGGGCAGTTGATGACGCTGGGGCGGACGGATATTCGCGTGTCGCGGCTGGGTATTGGGGCGATGGTCTGGGGTGACATGGCGGCCGCGCCGCGGTGGAATCCGGCTCGCAATGTCTACGGTCCGACCAGCAGTCTCGAGGAGCAGCGAGCAGCGCTGGAGGTGAGCCTGGCTGCCGGAGTCAACTTCATCGACACCGCGGCGATGTACGGCAAAGGGGCTTCGGAGCGGCGGGTTGGCGAGCTGACTGAGGGCATCGACGTGGTGGTGGCGACCAAGTTCCCGTTCGGCTTCTTCTCCCGTGCGAGCAGTCTGCCGACCACGCTGGAGGGCAGCCTGGCCCGGCTACGGCGTACGAGTATCGACCTGTATCAGGTCCACTTCCCGTCCCGTTGGATGTCCATCCCGACGTTGATGAACCTGATGGCGGACGCCGTCGACACGGGAAAGGTCAGGGCCGTGGGCGTGAGCAATTACACCGCCGATCAGATGCGTACCGCCCACACCGAACTCGCCCGCAGAGGCCTTGCGCTCACGTCCAACCAGGTGCAGTACTCGTTACTGCACCGCGACCCTGAGACCGACGGCGTACTCGACACGTGCCGAAAGCTGGGCGTCACCCTCATCGCCTACATGCCGCTGGCCTCGGGCGCGCTCACCGGCAAGTACTCGGCCGCCACCCGACCGGCCGGATGGCGGCGTTACAACCGCTCCTTCCGCGGCAGGAATCTGGTGGATCTCGCCCGAGTGGTGGGCCTGCTGAACGAGATCGGCAGCCGGCACGACAGGAGCCCCAGCCAGGTCGCCTTGCGCTGGCTGATCCAGCAGAACGACGTACTGCCCATCCCCGGCGCCAAGAACGCACGTCAAGCCGCCCAGAACGCCGCAGCCCTCACCTTCACGCTGGACGACGAAGAAGTGCAAGCACTCAGCGACGCAACGAACCCGGCCACGCCATAGCCCGAGGCTCACCGGAAGTCGGTTACGCGGAAAGCGCCGAGCATGTCGCTTTCGCGTGGGTCTTCGAGGTCCTTGCCGGGATAGAAGGACGCCTCGACGCCGACCCAGCCGCGGAAGGCGCCGCTGTCGTCGATGATCTGCAGCATTGGTTTCACGTGGGAGTTGCCGGTATAGCAGGCTTCTCTGTCCGTGCCGTTCGCGTTCCTGGTCAGACAGGTGCACCAGTGCCAATGCGTGTCCCGGCGATCTTGTCCGGAGACTTGTACGAGGTAGTTCTGCAGCGAGCGGTCGTCGATGGGGCTGCCGCCTCCGGTGCCAACACAGCCGCCTGACGCCTGGCAGGCCTTGTCGGCGTTGGGCTGGAGGTACGTCAGGCACCAGGTCATCGTCGCGCAGGTCCGGAACTTCGGGAGATCGAATGCTCCGCCGGCGGCCGGGCTGCTGGTCACGACGTCGTGTGCCCAGGTGACGTAGTCGTGCTTGAGCGTCCCGGCGTACGCCGCAACCGTTTCCATCGCCCGGCGGGTACTGAGAGACGCGTTGCTGCCATAGGCATAGCCGGAGGTGGCGAGGGTGTTGGACCTGTAGTCGAGGCGAGCGAGCTTGCCGTCGGAACTGCCGACGACGTTCCATTGCTCCGTCCAGGTCTGGCCGATGGTCCACGTGATGTGCAGTAGGCCGCCGGTGACGGTGTACTTGCCCGTTCGCGTCTCGGTTGAGCCCGCCACGAACCCGGCGGCTGTCAGCACCTGGCATTCGCGGACCAGGGTCTGACCGACTGCCAGCTTCTTGGTCGAGCACGAGCTGTCCGGCGTTGCCCCCGTCCCTTGGCGGCCGACCGGCGCGCGTTGCCACCACAGATAGGTCTTGGCCCGTACGGTCCCGTCTACGGCGAACGCGTAGCTGCCGAGTCGTACCCAGTTGTCCCTGGCATCGCCGGCCTTGAGCGATGCCAGGGAGACCACGTAATTCGCTTTGCCACCGGGCAACGCGGCGGCGTCTGCCCGGGCGACGGGGACTAGGGCGAACAGCGGCAGGAGTAGGAATACCAGCACAAGTCTGCGCATCAAGGCTCCAAGGGAGTCGTGGGAGGACGGGGGCGTGGTCCCGCGACCACGCCCCCGTGGTCGATCAGGACGTCTCGATCAGGACGTCTCGGTCACGACGTCGAACAGCTTGTGCGCGTAGTAGATCGACGTGTACCAGGTGACGCAGCTGCCTGGGTCGTGATTACTGCCGCTGTGTACGCCGGACGCGCTGATGCCTCCGCTCGAGATCGGCAGGTACACGGCGCCGCCAGAGTCGCCGCCGCTCGTGCAACTGCCGTTGGTGTTGAGGGTTTGGACGACCGGTGTCATCACCGCTCCGTCGTCATAGCGGACTGAGGTGAAGTTAGTGGTGACCCGGTAGCCGCAGTGCGAACCTGTTGTGGCTCCACTCACGCATACCCAGCTGTCGACCGCCGGGTGGCTGGTCTGGGTGTTCGTGACCGCTATCGAACCTGTGGCGCGGGCGGCGCCGCTGTAGATCCGCGGCTCGATGCCGGACACCCGGATCACCGAGAGGTCGCCGTACTTGGTGGAGCCGATCTCGCAGCTGCTCTTCGTGCCGCACAGCGAGTTCTGGTAGCCCTTGCTGGTGCCGATGAGGTTATTCCAGGCAGTGCTCTGGGTGTTCAGCGTTGCCGCGTCCTCGGCGGTCGGGCTGTTGCAATGGCCGGCGGTCAGCAGGAACTTCTTCGAGCGGTCCGGACGCCGTACCGCGAAGGCCGTCGAGCACGCGGGCGTACCACTGTCCCCGTTGGGAGCCCATCCCGAGCCACCCCAGTACGGGTAGCGGTCTCGCCATCGGTCAGGCCCGTTCTGCTGCACCGCCCGGCCGACCTCCTGCACGGTCACCGCATCGCCGAACTCGGAGGCGAGCTCCGCGCGGGCGTCGTCGGTCACGTGCTCCAGTCCGACGACTACGGCGTTGTGCTCCCAGTCCATACCGGTACTCGTGACCGGGACCGAGGCGATGGACGGGCGGTGGATGATCTCGTCGGAGATCTTCTTGAGATCGGCGAAACTGCGGCTGACCATTACCACCTTGCCGGTCGTGCCGGCGGCGGTCAGCGTTCGTTGCGTTGCGTTCTGGGGTACGGCGGTGACGATCTGGCCGGCCTTGTGGTCGTACCAGACGCCTGCCCATTGAGCCGGTTCTGCGAAGAGCTTGTTGTTAAGGGCTTCGAGTGTTTTGGTGGCCGCGTACGGCGTGGCCGGGCCCGGGGTCAGATCGAACATGGGCGCCAATGGCCGGTCTGCTGCACTGGCTTGCCCGGACATACTCAGGGATACCGCCGTCGCTGCCATCGACATGACCAGCAGAGCGGCGACACCTCGCGTCCGTGCGGAGAGGCGACTCGTTCGGTGAATCCGCACATCTACTCCTTCAGGGAATCTCGGGGGCGAATGAGGCCGGCCGGATGTGGACTCGCGATCCCCGATGGAGCAGGTTGCCGTGGGCACCGAAATCGCCATCTGGCTGTCTCGGTGTGATCATTGTTCGCGTCAACTCGCCCGCACTAGAGATTGCCGCTGCAACCACGTGCCATCGGCTGGCATCTGGGTGACACCGCAGTCTCAGCGCGGCGCGACCGGCCTGCCGCCTTCCGGAGAAGCCTTGTGAGTCTTGACAGCCTCGGACTGACCGAGTTCGAGGAGCGGGTCTACCGGGCCCTCTTGCGCGAAGGCGAGACGGTGGCCGATGGCGGGCAGGACGCGGTCGAGGCGGCGTTGACCCGGTTGGCCGAGCTCGAGCTGGTCCGGCTCGACGACTGCGGTCGAGCCACCGCGGTCGAGCCGGAGGTCGGGATAACCCGGCTGATCAGGCGACGACTGCAAGAGGCGAACGCGGAGGTTCGGCGCATCTCGAGTGCCTGGGAGACACTCCACTCGCTGAGCGCGGAGGTCCGTCAGGCGGACACGCAGTACTCGATGGAGAAGATCGAGGGTGCCGAGCGCGTCGACGAGCGGATCTGGGCCCTCGCGCAGGACGCCGAAGAGGCACTGTCGATGCATCACAAGCAGCGCAAGGTTCGGACCGGCCACATGCCGCGCTTCATCGACCGCCTGGGCAAGGGGGTGCAGTGGCGCACCATCATTCCCCGGGAGCACCTGAACGACCCGGCGGTGGTCGAGTACTGCCTGCAGTTGCACCGGGCGGGAGACCGGCACCGGGTGACCGATGAGGCGGTGCAGCAGATGGTCATCCTGGATCGTTCGGTCGCCTTCGTACCGACCGTGCCGAACGCCAGCGGCTCCGGCGCCCTGATGATCCGCCAGGCCGGCGCGGTCGCCACCCTCGTCGACCTCTTCGAGCGGGTCTGGACGCATGCCGCCGACATCGAGCCGGACACCCCGCCACACCTGACAGCCCGAGACCGGCAGATCCTTCACCTACTGGCGACGGTGGTCAAAGACGAGATCGCGGCCCGCGAACTGGGCGTCAGCCTACGGACCTACCGCCGGTACGTCGCCGACCTGCTCATCCGCCTCGACACCGCCAACCGAGTCCAAGCCGCCATCCTCGCCAAGCAGCAGGGCTGGATCTGACTGCCCCGGCTTCGTCGACACAGGCAGCAACAACCACAGCGGCCCGCAGTCCTAGTGCGGGGCTGAGGCCCGTCCTGACAGATCTTCGAGAAAGTTCCCGGGTCGTGTCGTGCGGTGTCGAGTCAGTTTCGACGTAGCGGGTGAGAGACCGGCAACGGGCCGGTCGGTGCACCATCGGAGGTCACTATGTCTGCCACCTACAACACCGCCCTCGCCACTGCCGCCACCACGACCGCCGCACCGTCGGCGGGTTCACTGCTGCGGGGCGGGGCCGTAGCCACCGTCCTCGCCGCGGCCGCCACGACGGTGCTCGCCGCTGTTGGCCGGACTGCCGGGATCAGCATCGCCGTCTCCGGCGTCCCGATCCCGATTGCCGGGTTCGCGGTGACGACCGCCATCTTCGCGGTTCTCGGACTGCTCATCGCCTTGGTGCTGCGCCGCTTCGCCGGCAGCCCGCGTACCGCGTGGATCCGCACCACTGTGGCGCTCACTGTGCTCTCCTGGGTGCCCGACGTGCTCGCGGACGCCGGCACTTCCACGAAGGCACTCCTGATGGTGACGCACCTGGTCGCCGCCGCCATCGTGATCCCCGCGGTCGCCCGCCGGCTTCGCCCCTGACGGCCGCTCGCAATAAGCACACGGTCAATCTGCGGAGTCGCCGTGCCAGGAACGCCATAGTGCCGCGTAGGCGCCGTCGGCCTCGAGCAACTCGGTGTGCGAGCCGATCTCGATGATTTGGCCGGCGGCCATCACGGCGACCCGGTCCGCGTCGTGGGAGGTGTGCATCCGGTGGGCGATCGCCAGCACCGTTCGGCCGTCGAGGATCACGGCGAGTGCGCGTTCGACGCTGCGGGCAGTCGTGGGATCCAGCATCGAGGTGGCCTCGTCCAGAACGACCGTGTGCGGGTCGGCGAGGACGACCCGCGCGAGGGCGATCTGCTGAGCATGCGACGTCTCCAGCGCCAGACCACCGTCGCCCAGCACTGTGTCCAGGCCGTCCGGGAGGTCGTCCATCCAGCTCGCTCCTACGGTCGCCAAGGCGGCTCGCAGCTCTTCGTCGGCTGCCGTCGGCCTCGCGATCAGCAGGTTGTCGCGGACCGAATCGGCGAACACATGATGGTCCTGCGTGACCAGGACGATCTGCTCGCGTAGCTGTTCGGGTGGAAGCTCGGCGACGGAAACGCCGCCCACCGTGACCGCCCCGGTCCGCGGATGCTCGATGCCGGTCAGCAATCGGCCCAGGGTCGACTTTCCGGCCCCGGAGACTCCGACGATGGCGAGATGCTCCCCGGGCTGAATGCGAAGGTTGACCTCGGTCAGTACGTCAGGCCCGCCGGGATACGCGAAGCAGACGTCTTCCACCTCGATCCGGTCATCCGCCGGCCTGGCTGCCGTCGTACGGGCGGGGCGGGCCATCGCCTCGATCCCCTCCAGCCGGGCGAAGGACGCCGCCGAGCTCTGGATCTGATCGATCCACCACGACAGCACTTCCAGCGGCCCGGCCAGCTGGCGAAGGTAGAAGACGGCGGCGATGATCGCCCCGAGGCTGATCTGGCCGCTGCCGTACAAGGTTCCGCCGACGAGCAGTACGCCGACCAGCGGCAGCATGTAGGAGACATCGATGACGGGGAACAGCGCGGTCCGGAGAGCCAGGGTTCGCAGTCGGGTGTCGCGGGAGTGCTCGATCGCCTCGACGCTCGCTCGCAGCCGGCGTTCCTGGAGCCCGAAGGCCTCGACCGTCCGGCCCCCGGAGACGGTCGCGGTGAGCACCTCGGTCAACGTCGAGCTGGCGGCACCGGCCGCGAGGTAGGCCGTCCGGGCTCTGGCCAGGTACCGGCGCCCGGCGAACCAGATGCCCGACAGGCCGATCACGGCACAGGCGCCCATCAGCGGATCGATGACGAAGACCGCGACGAAGACGAGCAGCGTCTGGATGGCGGCGATCAGGAGGTCCGGAACCGCGTCCCGCAAGGCGCTTGCGACCGAGTTCACATCGGTCGATGCACGCGAGGTGATGTCGCCGGTCGGCACCCGCTCGGCGACCGCGGCCGGTAGCCGCAGCACCCGGCGAAGGAACTGCTCGCGAACCTGCGCCGAGGTCCGTTCGCCGAACCGTGCTCCGACTTTGCGGGCATAGCGCGTCAGTACCAGCTGCAACAACGCACACACCACGATCAACAGGGCCAGCCGGTCGATCTCCTGACCCCCACGGCCGCTGACGACCGCATCGACGATCTCTCCCAGCAGCCAGGGGCCGCCAAGTCCGGCCAGGGTCGCCAGTACGTTCAGCAACACCATCAGGGCGAAGGTTCGGCGCGCGAGACGAATCAGCTTCAGCCCTGCCCGCCAGGTCTCCCGCTTCGTCGCAACCGGAAGATGACCGTCCGGCGTCGGGTCGTCGGCCATCAGCTGCGCCCTGACGTCGGCTTCGGTTCGTCCTCTTCGGACTCACCGAGAGCGCGAGAGACCAGTAGTTGGTAGCCAGGTACGCCGTCCAGCAGCTCGCGATGTGTTCCCGTCGCGGCCACCTTTCCGTCGACGAGGAAGTAGACGACATCGGCGACGTCCAGAACGGCCGGTGAGGTAGTGGTCACCAGGGTCGTCATGCCGGTACGGGCAGCTCGCAACCGCTGTGCGATTAGCGTCTCGGTGTACGCGTCGACCGCTGAGGTCGGTTCGGAGGCCAGCAGTAGCTCCGGCTCCGCGGCGACGGCGCGGGCCAGCCGGATCCGTTGCCGCTGGCCTCCCGAGAAGTTGCGGCCCTGCGGGGCGACAGCGGTCGCCAGGCCATCGGGCGCGGCCGTCAGGATGTCCTCCGCCGCAGCGGTGTGCAGTGCATCGGTCAAGAGCGCGTCGTCTCGGTCGAACCGTCCGGACACCACTTCGCGTAGCGTGCCCGCAAAGAGATCGGCTCCGTTGTCCGCCACCAGAATTCGCTGCCGGACCTCAGTGGGCTCGATCGTCGCGAGCCGCTGGCCGCCCCACGTGACGTCCGACCGGCAGAAGCCGCCCAGCCGGTCGATGACGATCAACGCATCGAGAGGGCGGGCACTGGCGACCGCGGTGAAACTTCCCGGCCGAAGCGTCACTCCGGAGTCCGGGTCGCGCAACACCGCTCGGGCGGCAGGCCCCGGCTCGCCGTCCACCGACAGGGAATCAGGCGCGGCGGACAGGAATCCCACGACCCGTCGTGCGGCCACGAGCCCCTGATTGATGTCCGAGGCACTCTCGATCAGTGCGGCGAGCGGTACGACGAGGAAGGCGGCGTAGCCGTAGGCGCCCACCAGATCGCCGACCGAGAGTTCCCCGCCGGCCACCATCCGCGCGGCCACCCAGGTCACCCCGGCCAGGAAGACGACCGGAGCTCCGACCGCGATGGCCGGGATCCAGCTCGCGATCGAGGCCACCCGGTAGCCCTCGTCGCGAAGCTCGCCCGAGCCCTGCTCATAGCGAGTGGAGAACATCGGTTTGCCGCCCACCCCGTTCAGCACGTGCAGGCCCTGGACGATGTCCACCATGCGCGCGGTGAGGCGTCCCTGACGCTCGCGATAAACCGTCGCGCGGTTCTGGAGCCGACCGAGAATCGGCCCGATCAGAACGACGACCACGGGAAGGCCAAGCAGTACGACAGCGGCCAGGGCCGGCGACATCGCGAAGAGCAGCAACGCGACGACGACACAGGCGACGACCGCGCCGACGCCAGGGCCGACCACGGCCAAGGTGTTACCGATCACCCACGCGTCACTCATGCCGATAGTCGCCACCTCTCCCGTGGTGGTCTTGCGGTTCAGCTCACTGCCGAGCACCGTCGAGTGAACGACGACCGCATGGACTGTCCGGTAGGCGCCATCGAGCCTCACCTTGGTCATGGTGCGATGCCGCAGGATCGCGACGAAGGCAGTCAGAACTCCGGCCGCGAGAAGAGCGCCGATCCACGGCAGGAGCGGCTCGAGTCCACCCCGCCGTAGCCCTTCGTCAGTGGCCTGGGCGAGCAGGTACGGCGTCAGGGCGAGGCCGACCATCCAGACGATGCTGAAGAACGCTCCCAGCGCGGCCCGGCCACGCTGACGGCCCAGCAGCCAGAACAGATACCGCTTCGCGCTCCGCAGCGCAGCTGGTCCAGGAACGCCGTACGTCGCGGTCACCGGGCACCGAAAGCGGCGGACGGTTGCGCACACGTCGATGTACGGCGGGTTCGGCCGAAACGTTCTCCGGTGGTGATCAACGCATTCCCCGAAGGACAGCCTTCATGTGCGCGTCGGACCAGTCACGGTGGGCACTCGAGAAACCTACGGTGGCCGCTCGACGACGGTCAAGGCGACCCCATCGCAACAACCTGCAGCCCGTCTAGCCAAGTCCGCACGCGGCACTGGACGCGCCCGGCGCATCGCCGTACGCCGCGCGCCCAACGCGGCATGAGCGGTCAGGCTATGCCGTCGGTCGGCGGCGTGACCAAGCACGACGCGCAGGAGGGGCGCTGGGACACTCCGATAGCAGTCGGCGGCTATGCGGGGAAGGCCTTCCAGTGTCCTTCGGAGATGACCTCGACGGTGCCGTCGGTCACCTTGATGGCGGTCTGGTCGTCGATGGCGTATGCCGGACCGGCGATGCCGGCGGCCCATCTCTCCGCGTCGGCCATGGTGTTCTCCGGCATCTGCTCGTGGTCCAGGTGCGGGAAGATCGAGAAGTCGACGGCCCCGAGCGTGCGGTCGTCCAGGGCAGACGGCCACGAGACGAAGTCGTCACCGATCCGCGGTGTCATCACCATGCTGCCGGCGCTCATCCCTACCCAGACCGTCTCGGGCAGCGACAGCATGACCCGCGACAGCCCTGACTCTCGCATCCAGTGGCACAGGTACGTCGTCTCGCCGCCGTCCACCAGCAGCACGTCGGCCTCTCGGACCCACGGCACCCACCGCTCCTCGCCGATGCTGGGCAGCGCGGTGAGCTCCAGGACGCCCAAGGACGCCCAGCCCAGGCTGGTCATCATGTGCCACGGAGGCTCGCCGGCGACGAAGCTTCGCACCGAGGCGGGCCCGAGCATCGGCTGGCCCCACTGCGCCGTGGGGATGCAGAGCGCACGGGACTCGGAGATCGGCTTGCCCAGCAGATCGACCAGCGCATCGCGGATGCTCTCGTTCGTAACGCCTCCGGATGTGAGAAGGAGCTTCACAACGCCTCCCGAGTTGAGTGCGACGGATTCGTGTGACATAAGCACCGCGGACGCGTCATCGCCTGACTCCTTGTCGTGCCCTGTGGCGCCCTCGAATGGCCACCATTCACCTGTTCCACGAACACTACGTTCCGGATCCGACAGTCCTGGTGCCTGCCTGAGAGGCCTGTTGAGACTGAACGGCAGAAGGGCGGTTCCCGAGACCGGGAACCGCCCTTCCTTGTGTTCGTACTCGCTGAGTGCCGGATGGTGCTCTGACCAGCGGAAACACCGGTCAACCGGTCACTCGGGGAGTGGCGGAGGATACGAGATTCGAACTCGTGAGGGGTTGCCCCCAACACGCTTTCCAAGACCGCAATCCGAGGTTCAGCGCAGGTCCTGACGCACTTCTGAGCCTTGCCGACATGGGCTCTGAACCATGGCGAATGACCCCGAACTGTCGCGGATGAGACCCACACAATGAGACCCTGTGGCAGCATCGCAGATCCGCCTGGGCCTGTGTTTCAGCCGCTGTCCGTCGAGTGCTGAAACACGAGTTGGAAGTCCGGAGTGCCCACGTCAGCGTCTGCGAGCTAACGGACAGAAAGCCGCGGGAGCTGAGCAGCGCTGCTAGGCGGTAGTGCAGGAGGCGATGGCGACGAACTGCTCGTAGTGGTCGCGGTATGTCTCCGTGTAGGTGAGCGGGACACACAGCCCTGACCGCGCACGCATGCTGGCTGCATCGTCCGAGAGGATGTAGCCGGCCTTGAGGTACGCCGCGAGTCGGTCCCTGAAGGCTTTGGCGTAGGCAGCGTGGGCTCCGAAGCCGAGTTGCGCGATTGTTCGTACGTCGGCGTACGACCCGGTGAAACCGGTGACGAAGCGCGCCTCGCCGAGCTCGAGGAACGGCAGGCGCGGGACCGGTTGTCCACTCGCGTTCACAGCGATCGCGTTGCCGTTGGCATCCCTGGCCACTTCACGGTCGGCGGCTGTCTTCAGGTGGTAGCTCGACGGGGGAGGTGCGCCGGTCACGACCCAGCGATGGCCCTGCAGGAAGTGTGCGCGCAGCGCTGGTACCCAGGACGCCGGCGTCGATCCACTCGAGAAGAACGGAACGTCAAGGAAATCGGGTATGTGCGGTGTACCAGCGACGGCATAGAACCGGTAATGGTTCGGGGCGACGCCGCGGTCGACGAGGTTGTCCGATACTTCCGCCTCGGAGTTCACGATGACGAGCTTGCCGCTGTAGCGCCGAGCGGCGATCGCGAGTTGCGGGTCAGCCCCTTCGGTGGTGAACGGCAGCGCGAGATCGAACACGTTCGCGGCGCGCCCCGAGGTGACAAGGTCCATGATGGCGAACGACGAGTCGGAGAAGCCGGTGGCATACCGACGCGACACCCGGCCGAGCATCGAACCGGCCTCCGGGTCCGTCGCCAGCGCCTTGGCGAACTCCGTGATGATCTCGTGGTCGGTCCGCCCTCCGGAGTCCTCGACTCCACCCTCGATGAAGACACCCGGTGCCGACGGGTCGAGGATTCGCTGATCGGCTCCCGGGCCGAACGACGTCGTACTCCATCCGACGCCGGCGTGTGCAAAGCCGCGCGTGAAGAGCAAGTCTGGGCGCAGATAGATGTTCAGGGCGCCGAGTCCGATGACGAAGTGAGACGGTTCGACCAGAACCGTCGCGTTTCCGAGCGAGGGATCGGTCGGTGCCGTGATGCGGTAGGGCACACGAAAGGCGCCGGTAGACGTGTCGCCTTCGAATATGCCGTCGTACTGGACGTATGGCACACCGGCGAAGGTACCGACCTGCTTGACTGTCGGCGACAGGAGCCGGTCGTCGGTCGTTGCGTCCGCAGCTCCCGAGACCCCCAGAGACGAGATCAAAGCGACAGCCACTGCCTGGATCAGTACATGACAGGGCCGGAAGAGCTGATGCATCGGACCCCTCCCCACACCATTGTCCCGAAAGGGACACCAGCGACGCTACGCCTCCGTCAAGCCCCCAACAAGGTCCTCGACGGAGCGGCAGGGCCACGCACCGCCGTCCGGTGATCACCCGACGCACTATCCGGACCGGCGTCGCCGCTGCTGCGGCCTGGCCTGAGAGGGCTGCTGAGATCCTCAGGAACAGAGACGGGCCGGTCGCTGCTGGGACCGGCCCGTCTCTCGTTCATCCGCCAGAGTCCGAACCGCGCTCTGACCTGCGGTTTTGTGCCTCTCGGGGAGTGGCGGAGGATACGAGATTCGAACTCGTGAGGGGTTGCCCCCAACACGCTTTCCAAGCGTGCGCCCTAGGCCTCTAGGCGAATCCTCCAAGGCAGGAGAATACGCGGTTCGGGCTCGGAGTCGAAATCGAGGGCCGTGAGGGTTGGGGAGACGCCGGGGCGGGTCGGGTCCGGGGGCGTGAACCTGGGCGGGGTGGTTCGCGACTGTACTGGTGGAAGCGGATGGTCGAGGTGGTCTGGAAGCGGCTGTGGAAGGAGGGTGGGTGGAGAGCGAGCTGCTTGTCGTCCGGGCGCAGTTGGGGGATCGGGAGGCGTTCGCGGAGTTGGTGAGGGTGTGGGAGAGGCCCGTCGCGGAATACGTCCGGCACATGCTGGTGGGGGCGGGGCCGGCCGAGGACGTCGGGCAGGAGGTTTGGCTGGCGGTTTTGAAGGGGCTGCCACGGTTGCGGCAGCCGGAGCGGTTCGCGGCCTGGTTGTTCACGGTGGCTCGGCGGCAGGTGATGAATCAGCTTCGGGGCAAGTACGCCGATGGCTCGGCGGGAGGTGCGCCGACGGAGCTCGCGGGTGAGGATCCGGTCGACGTACTGATTGATCGGCTGGTCATAACGCGGTGGCTGAGCGCGTTGCCGCTGGTGGAGCGGGAGGTTCTGGTGATGTTCCATCTCCACGATCTGAGTCTGGACGAGTGTGCGGAGATCCTTCGTATACCGGTGGGAACGGTGAAGTCCCGTCTGCACCGAGCCAGACGGATGGTGCGAGAGGAGGCCGCTCGTGAGTGAGCAGACGTTGGCCAGATTGGCCAAGGCGGCGTCGCTCAAGTGGCGCATCGTCAACCTCGCGCTGGCGTTGGCCGCGGGCAGCATGACGATCTTGGTCGCCGCGCTCTGGCTGTCCGAACCGCGCCTGCCGTTGCGGACTCACCTTGCTTTCGGAGTGCTCGTCGTGATCGGCATCTGCTGGACGACGTACGCCGGGTGGAGGCTGCACCGCAAAGGCCGGTTGTTCGTGCGGGATCGCGTGATCGCCGGATGGCTCGCGCTGGCATTCGGGGTCTTGTGTGAGGGCGGGCTCTTGCTCATCGGGACGGCCCGGCTGGCCGCATTGCCGCTGATCGGAGCGGCGGCCCTGATCCTCGTACGCGCTTACGTCGAGCGAGCCCGGCTCAGAACCATTGAACGTCGACTGAGGGGAAGACCATGAAACCAATCGGACCACTCGCCATCGCACTCAGGCACGCGTCGTCCGGCCGGATCGGCCTGTTGACCGCGATTTTGGCCGGCCTGCTCATCGCCGGCATCACGTTGTTGCTGACCTAGGCCGAATTGGGTCGACCTAGGTCGATCGCGTATGCTTCTGGCTGGTTCCCCGCGTGGCGGTATCTCGCCCAACTCCCCCAGGGCCGGAAGGCAGCAAGGGTAAGTGAGCTCTTCCGGGTGCGCGGGGAATCCTTATGTCCGGACCCGGGTCCGCAGGCGCTCGTGGCAGGTTTGCCGCGATTGACGGCCGCGGTTGAACCTGCAGGCGGCAGACGTACGGCGGACAGCGCTCGGTGGCTTGCGCGCTGCCGCCTAGGCTGGGACTTCTACTTGAGATGAGGAGTTCGATGAGCGAGTACGGCGGCCGGCAGGAGTTGATCCGGACGGAGCTGGGGGTGCCCGGTGAGTTCGACGTGGACGCGGAGATCGAGCGCCGGATCAGCTTTCTGACGGGGATGCTGGCCAGTTCCGGCGCCAGGGCGTACGTGCTGGGGATCAGCGGCGGCGTCGACTCGGCCACGGCCGGCCGGTTGTGCCAGCTCGCGGTGGAACGCGCGCGCGGTGACGGCAAGCACGCCCGGTTCGTCGCGGTTCGGTTGCCGTACGGCGTGCAGCATGACGAGGATGACGCGCAGCGTGCGCTCGAGTTCATCCGCCCGGATGAGACGCTCACCGTGGACATCAGGCCTGCCGCCGATGCGATGCGGGACGCGCTCGCGAAGGCGGGGACCGACCCGAGCGATCGCGCCGATTTCCACCACGGCAACGTCAAGGCGCGGCAGCGGATGATCGCGCAGTACGCCATCGGCGCCGCCAAGGGTGGACTGGTCGTCGGCACGGACCACGCGGCCGAGGCGGTGATGGGCTTCTTCACGAAGTACGGCGACGGGGCGTGCGACCTCACCCCGCTCTCGGGTCTGACCAAGCGCCGGGTTCGCGCGGTCGCGGCAGCCCTCGGCGCGCCCGCGGAGTTGGTGCAGAAGGTGCCGACGGCCGACCTGGAATCCGACTCGCCAGGTCTGCCCGATGAGCAGGTGTTCGGCCTGACGTACGACCAGATCGACGACTTCCTCGAGGGCAAGCCCGTCGACGACGCCACGGCGGCCACGATCATCGACTGGCACCGCCGTACCGAGCACAAGCGCGCCACCCCGATCGAGGTCCCGCGCATCCACTGACCGAAGTCTTTCCGTTCATTCGTCGCAAACCGCCCTCTCCCGTTCGCCGACCCGCACAGGTCCGCTGAGCTGAGAGGGCGGTTTGCGACGAATGAACGGAAAGACTTGAGGCTGAGCTAGTCGGTCAGGGTTTCGCGGGCTATGGCGAGGGCGCGGTTGGCGCGGGGGAGGCCGGCGTAGAGGGAAGTGTGGAGGAGGAGTTCGGCGATCTCGTCCGCGGTGAGGCCGTTGCGTTGGGCGGCGCGGACGTGCATGGCGAGCTCGTGGTCGGCGCCGAGGGTGACGAGGGCGGCGAGTGTGGCGATCGAGCGTTCGCGGCGGGAGAGACCGGGCCTGGACCAGACGTCGCCCCAGGCGTACCGGGTGATGAACTCCTGGAACGGCGCGCCGAAACCGGTTGTCCGGGCGCGATCGACGTGGGCGTCACCGAGTACGGCGCGGCGGGTTTCGTATCCCTTGGCGAGCGTGCCGCCTTCGCGGAAATGGTCCAGCAGGTACGACGCGACGAGTCCCGGCTGATCGATCGTCGGTATGTGGGCCGCGTCCGGGATCGCCTCCAACCGGGAACCGGAGATGCCGTCCGCGAGCGCCTCGGCGTGGGGTCGTGGCGTGGCCGGGTCGTTTTCGCCGTACAGGATGAGCGTGCGCGCGGCGATGCGTGGGAGTTCCGGGCGTAGGTCCGTCGCGGCGATGGCCTCGCAACAGTTGGCGTAGCTCTCGGGATCGACCGCCAGCAACATCTTCCGGAGCCGGTCGGACGCCGGACGCCGGGCCGAGACCGTCGCGGCCGAGCTTGGCATCGTCCAGACGTTGAGGACGGTGTCGGCGATTGCTTCGAGGCCGGCGGCGCGTACGACGGCGGCTCGGTCCAGCCATTTCGTTGCTGGGGGCAACCAGGCCGAGGTGCAGATCAACGCCAGCCGGGCTACGCGTGCGGGATGGTTGGCGGCGAGCCATTGGCCGATCATGCCGCCGAGGGAGATGCCGGCCAGGTGGGCGCGGGTGATGCCGAGTTCGTCCAGGATGGCGACGACCTGCTCGCCGAAGCTCTCGATGGTGAACGGACCGGCCGGCGCGGTGCCGTGGCCGGGCAGGTCGATGCGGATGACCCGGAACTGCTCGGCCAAGGGGCCTAGGCAGGGAGTCCAGATCTCCGTGGACGAGCCGATCGAGTTGAGTAGGACCAGCGGTTGCGCATCCCGCGGACCTTCTTCGGACCACGAGGTCATTGAGTTCTCCGGCTCAGGTAGCGGTCGACGGTTTCGACGGCGTGGCCGAGGTCGAAGCCGGGACCGAGGGCCCGAGCCATCCGTGCGGGATCGACGCGGAGGCCCTCAATCGACGTACGTAGGCGGTTTGCGGCGCCACCGGTTGCCCGGAGCAACGACACGAGGGCGGGCCATTCGGCGTGCCAAGGACCCGCGCCGCGTTGGAGTTCGGGTGATCCGGCAGCGAGGAGTGTGGCGACGAGCCCCGGGGCTTGGGCGGCGGAGGCGCGAGCCGTGATGGCGGCGATCGGGTTTTGCTTGTGCGGCATCGCGGACGAACCACCCGGCGCCTGTTCGCTCACCTCGGCGATCTCGGATTGGCTGAGCAGAACGATGTCGGTGGCAACCTTCGCGATCGCGGCGGCGGCCGAGCCGAGGGCGCCTGCGAGTTGGGTCACCGGCGTGCGGTCGGTGTGCCAGACGTAACCGGGATCGACCAGTCCCAGGTTCTCGGCGTACCGGGCGCGGACCTCGAACCCGTGCGGGTGCCAGCCGGCCATCGTCCCGGCCGCGCCTCCCACCTGCGCGGGCAGCTCCAAGCTCAACCCTTCGATGACCCGCACGAAGCTCATGCCCCAGATGGCGGCGAGGGCACCGAAGGTGGTCGGAATCGCCTGCTGTAGAAGGGTTCTGCCGATCATCGGCGTACTGCGGTGCGCATCAGCCAACGACGCGACGGCCGTCTCGATGGCCCGCAGATCGGTCACCACGAGAGCGAGCGCATCCCTGCTGATCAGCATCAACGCGGTGTCAAGGATGTCCTGACTCGTAGCGCCGAAATGCGCCTGCGGCACGGCCGATTGCAGCCGACGAGCCAGCGGGATCACCGGGTTGCCACCAGCAACAGCTTCGAGCCCGAGCTCCGCCGGGTCCATGGCGGCCAACTCGGCACAGGCCTTCGCAACCGCGGCCGCCTGGTGCGATTCGATCAGGCCAACGTGCGCGCACGCCTCGGCAAGGGCGGCCTCCGCGTCGCAGAGCGCCCGCAGCAAGGCCCGATCCGAGGTCGCGTCGGCAATCGCGGATTCGCCGAAGATCGGCCCGAACAGCGAGCTCATCCCAGCCTCCAAAAGGTCATACCTGGAAGAACGGCGTCTCGTGCGCGCCTTGCAAATGGATGTCGAACCGCAATCCATCAACACCCAGCGGTACGGCGGTGAGGGCGTCGCGATCCGCGGGGTCGAGCGTGCGGAAAACCGGATCCTTGAGGTTGGCCAATTCGCCCGGCAAATACACCCGCGTCACCAGATGCTTCATCAAACCGCGAGCGAAGACCGTCAGATTGAAATGCGGCGCCTCTACCTCGCCATCCTCGCCGGGAATAGGCAGAGCGCCAGGCAATAAGGTGCGGAACCAGTACCGCCCCTCCGAATCGGTCAACGACCGGCCGAGATTACGAAAGCCCGGATATTCCGAGGCGCCGCGCGGGTCGGCCGGATGGGGGAACCGCCCGGCCGGATCCGGCTGCCAGACCTCGACCATGCCATCGGGAATGGCGTTCCCGGCACCGTCGTACATCCGGCCCTCCAGGATCACCGCGCCCGGCGTGCCCTCGGCGACCATCGCGTGACCCTCCGGCCAGTCGAGTCCGATCGCGACGTACGGGCCGACTGTCTGCGATGGCGTGGTGCCCAGCCGGACTTCAGTCATCGTCCGGCTCGCTCTCGAACGGCGTCGCCTCTTTACCGCGCAGCACGATGTCGAATTTCACGCCGAGCGCCCATTCCGGCACGGTGGCGTCATGGTCGTACGACGCGACCATTCGCTGGCGGGCCTTAACGTCGGGGACCGAGTTGAAGATCGGGTCCTGGAAGAACAACGGGTCGTCGGCGAAGTACATCTGCGTCACCAGTCGCTGCGTGAACGCCTGCCCGAACAACGAGAAATGGATATGCGCCGGCCGCCAGGCATTGTCGTGATTTCGCCAGGGATAAGCGCCTGGGCGAATCGTGGTGAACTGGTAGTTGCCCTGGGCATCGGTCACGGTCCGGCCGACGCCGGCGAAATGCGGATCCAGCCGCGACGGCCACCGGTCGATCGCGTGCCGGTAACGCCCGCCCGCATTGGCCTGCCATACCTCCAGCAGCGTGTCGGGCACGGGCTTGCCACCGGAGTCGAGCACGCGGCCGTGGACGACGATCCGCTGGCCGATCGCCTCGCCGCCGTTCCACTGGGTCAGATCGTTGTCCCCCTCGGCCACCGCGTCGGCGCCAAGAAGCGGACCGGTGACCTCGGTCAGGCGTTGCGGCAGCAGGAGCAAGGGGCGCTTGGGGTGCCGGAGGGCGGAACTGCGATAGCCCGGCAAGTCGTACGGCGGATGGGTCCCCGGTGGATCCTGGCGGTACGGCGCCTGCGGGTCGGTCACGGTCATCTGCACGTCCTCCGTCGGTCTGGTTCGCTGCGATCCTCCGTTAAGCCACTGCGGGACGCACCGGTGGTTTCCGCTCACCGGAAGTCCGTGGGGGATACTCGTTTGGTCACAAGGGGCCGATGAACGGCGACACGCCGGGTCACGAGGGACCGATGAACGTCTGTGAGGAGGTGGGGGAGGTGGCGGTGACTGTTAGTGAGAGGTTGTTGTCGATTCTTCGGACGTTTAGTGAGCGGACGGCGTTGCAGACGTTGTCGGAGATCAGCCGGCGGGCGGGGTTGTCGCTGACCACTACTCATCGGCTCGTTGGCGAGTTGACCAAGGGCGGTGCGCTTGAGCGGGATGAGGATGGGCGGTACCGGATCGGCCTTTGGTTGTGGGAGATCGCGTCGCTTGCGCCTCGGGGGTTGGGGCTGCGGGAGAGCGCGATGCCGTTCCTCGAAGACGTGTACGAGGCGACGCGGCAGCACGCGCAGTTGGCGGTGCTGGACGGGCTTGAGGCGGTGTTCCTCGAGCGGATCTCGGGCCGAGGTGCGGTGCACGTCTTTACGCGGGTAGGCGGGCGGCTGCCGTTGCACGCGACTGGTGTCGGGTTGGCCCTGCTGGCGCATGCGGATCACGACGTTCAGGAAGCGGTCATCGCGGCGCCGTTGAAGCAGTACACCGAGCGGACTATCTCGTCAGGGAGCCAGCTGCGCCGGGTGTTGGCCGACGTACGACGTGATGGTTATGCGATCAGTGATCGGCAGATCGAGATGATCAGTCTGTCGGTCGCAGCACCGGTCTACGGCCCGGATGATCGGGTGGCGGCGGCTATCTCGGCCGTAGTCCCGTATGGCGAGCAGGACCCGATGACGTTGGTACCACTCGTCAGGGCCGCCGCCAGAGGCATTTCCCGGGCACTTGGCGCCCCGAATGCCTCCGGCCTTCCCACGTCCGTACGCCGAACCTCCGCGCCCTGGCAGCACTAGGCGGGACGAGTGACAGCCGAGGCGTGACTCGAGGCGGGGCGCTGGACCATCGTGACGGCGATCGCGGCCAACGTCCCCACCACCGCGAACGCGTAAAAACCCCACGGAAACGCGATCCCCGCAGACAACAACGCCCCGCCGAGGATCGGCCCGGTGATCGCCCCAAGACGCCCAACGCCCGCGGTCCACCCCAAACCAGTCGCACGACTCTCAGCGGGATAAACCCGGCCGACGTACGCATAAACCAAAACCTGGGCCGCGAAGACGAAAGCGCCCGAGAGCAGTACGGCGGCGTACAAGATCGGCCCGGGCAGACGAACGCTCAGCAGGGCCAGGAAGACAGCCCCACCAGCGAACCACGCGATCGTGACCGGGCGCAGTTCCGTGCGGTCGGCGATGCGGCCCGCGACGAGCAGACCGAGAATCGCGCCGACGTTCAGCGTGAGCAGCAGACTGAGCGCAGCGCCGAGGGGATAGCCCGCCTCGCGCATGATCTGCGGCAACCACGTGTTGAGGCCGTAGACCAGCAGCAGACCCATGAAAGACGTTACCCAGAAGGCGATACTGGCCCGCCGGAAGCCCGGACGGAGTAGCGACTTGACCGAGTCGACGCCTTGACGAGCGGAGCGTTCGCCGCGCTGGAACGAGGGCGACTCCGGCAGATAGCGGTACATCAACGGCACCAGCACCAACGCGGGCACGGCGCCGATCACGAACATCGCCCGCCAACCCAGCGACGGGATCACCAGGATCCCGAGCAAGGCCGTGAGTACGGCGCCGACGTGGTAGCCGGTCATGATCGTGGTAGTGGAGCTGCCGTTCTTGCCGTGTGGTGAGTATTCGGTGACCAACGTGATCGCGGTCGGCAGGCAGCCGCCGAGGCCGAGCCCCGCCAGGAAGCGCAGGAGGCCGAAAGCGCCCGCGGACGGCGCGAACGCGCAGAGCAAGGTGAAGAACGAGAAGAGGCTGACGGCCAGCAGCATGGCGCGCCGTCGGCCGATGACGTCGGTGACGGTACCGATCGCGAGGGCGCCGAAGGTCATGCCGACCAGGCCGGCGGTGGCGACCGCCGACGCGACGCCCGGGCCGTACCCCCAGACCTTGTCGGCCAGCAGCACCGGCGTGACCGTGCCGAGCACGACCAGGTCGAAACCGTCCAGCAGTACCGAGGTCCAGCACAAGGGCAGGACCCAACGCTTGTTCGTCGTACTCCCCGCGACACTCATCGCGACCTCCAGGGGTTGACGCCGGCAGTGTGTTGACGACCTTCCGGTAGCGGCCAGGATGACGGCTACCTGCCTTCCGTTGAGCGGAAGCTCTAGCCAGGCACAACGACCGAAGGCAGAATCGACACCCTGTCGAGAAACCGATACCCCGAGGACGGAACGCCCATGGTCGACTTCTCCCTCACCGACGAACAACGGGCCATCCGTGAGACCACGCGCGAGTTCGTCCGCCGCGAACTGATCCCGCTCGAGAACGACGTACTGCGGCGGGAGCGAGCGGGCGAGATCGGCGTCGCGCCCGACGTGATCCGCGACCTGCAGCAGAAGGCGAAATCCTTCGGTTTCTGGGGTCTGAGCACTCCCGAGGAGTACGGCGGGATGGGTTTGTCCGCAGTCGATCAGGCGCTGGTCTCGGCCGAGCTCGGGCGATCCCTGCTGGGGTTCTCGTTCGGCGGTGAGGCCGACAACATCCTCTACGAGTGCAACGACGAGCAGGCCAAGGAATACCTCCTGCCGACGATCTCCGGTGAGCGCAAGTCTTGTTTCGCGATCACCGAGCCAGGCGCCGGCTCCGACACCCGTTCGATCCGGACAACGGCCAAGCGCGACGGCGACGACTGGGTGATCCGCGGCGAGAAGACCTTCATCACCGGTGGTCACCAGGCCGATTTCGCCATCGTCATCGCGGTCACGGACGCGGAGCTCGGGTCCAAGGGCGGCTTCACCGCGTTCCTGGTCGATCGCGAGCTCGGCTGGACGTCCGACCCGATCATCACGATGGGCCCGGCCTCGCCCGCCACGCTGAACTTCGACGACGTACGGGTGCCGGCCGACCGGGTGCTCGGCGAGATCGGCCAGGGCTACGAACTGGCGATGCGCTGGATCATGAAGGGCCGCTACATCATTCCCGCGCGAGCCATTGGTACTTGTGAACGCCTGCTGCAGATGGCGATCGACCACGCCAACACGCGCGAGACGTTCGGCAAGCCGATCGGTGACAACCAGGCGATCCAGTGGATGATCGCCGACTCCGAGGTCGAACTCGAGGCCGCGCGCTGGCTGGTGCTGTACGCCGCGTGGGTGGTCGACCAGGGGCGGCATCCGCAGCACGATTCGGCGATCGCGAAGCTGTACGGCACGAATACGGCGAACCGGATCGCGGACCGGGTGCTCCAGATCCACGGCGGCATGGGGTACACGAAGGAGCTGCCGGTCGAGCGCTGGTTCCGCGAGGTGCGGCTGTGGCGCATCTTCGAGGGTACGGACGAGATGCAGCGGCTGATCGTCTCCCGCGACCTGCTCCGCGGCCACCGCAAAATCGGCCAGCACTTCCACTAGCCCCTGCCGCTGCTTTCTTGTTCACGAGTGGTCGCATCTTGCCCCCGAACCGCCGACAGTCAGCTGACCGTTTGTGGGCAAGGGGCAAGATGCGACCACTCGTGAACAAGAAAAAGGGGGCGGCGGTGTGCCGCTCGACACAGTGGTCAGGGTTTGCCTGGGCTGGCACAGTGAGCCCATGAAGGGTCTGATGCAGGACTTCCCGCTCACGCTCGAGTCGATCTTCCGCCGGGCGGAGCAGCTCTATCCGGACAAGACGATTGTGACCGGCGGGCCGGCCCCGCAGCGAGTGACGTACGGCGAATGGGCCGCGCGGACCAGACGCCTCGGCGGAGTGCTCGACACCCTCGGTATCAGCGCGGACGGCCGCGTCGGCACCTTCGCGTGGAATTCCTCGCGCCACCTGGAGCTCTACTTCGCCGCGCCTTGCACCGGCCGGGTGCTGCACACGCTGAACATCCGGCTCTTCCCGGACCAGGTCGTCTACATCGCGAATCACGCCGAGGACGAGGTCATCTTCGTCGATCGCTCGCTGCTCGGGTTGTTCCTGCCATTGCTCGAGCGCTTCGAGACGGTCCGGCACGTCGTCGTGATGGACGACCTGCCCGCTGGCGCACCAAGCGCAGAGATCCCCGACGACCCGCGATTCCACGATTATGAGGAACTGCTCGCGGCCGCGGAGCCGGTCGAGTTCCACGTCGACGACGAGAACCAGGCCGCCGCCATGTGCTACACCAGCGGTACGACCGGCAATCCCAAGGGCGTCGTCTACTCCCACCGATCGACGTGGCTGCACTCCATCGCCGTACTGACGAACACCGCGATCGGCCTCACCGAGACGGACACGGTGATGCCTGTCGTGCCCATGTTCCACGCGAACGCCTGGGGTCTCGCGCACGCGGCTCCGATGGCCGGGGCCAACCTGGTGTTCCCCGGGCCGGACATGAGCCCGCAGGGAATCCTCAAGCTCTTGCAGGAGGAGGAAGTCACTCTGACGGCCGGAGTGCCGACTATTTGGCAAGGACTGTTGCCCCTTCTGGACGGCGTTGACCTGCCGCATCTGCGCCGTATCCCGTGTGGTGGTTCAGCCGTGCCGCAGGCGTTGTCGGAGGCCTTCCGCGAGAAGCTCGGCAAGCCCATTCTGCAGGCCTGGGGGATGACCGAGACGAGTCCGGTGGCGACGGCCGCGCATGTGCCCGCGCGGTACGCCGATCTGCCCGAGGACGAGCAGGCCGGGCTGCGTGCGCGGCAGGGTTTGCCCTTGCCTGGTGTGGAAATCCGCATTGTCGAGCCCGGTACGACGGACCCCCTGCCCTGGGATGACGAGGCGACCGGCGAGTTGCAGGTCCGCGGTCCTTGGATCGCCGCCGAGTACTACCGCCCGGACGAAGGCGTCGTGCTCAACACCGAGGACGGCTGGATGAAGACCGGCGACGTCGCGGCCGTTGATCGCTTCGGATCGGTCCGGCTCGTCGACCGGACGAAGGACCTGGTCAAGTCCGGCGGCGAATGGATCAGCTCGGTCGAACTCGAGAACCTGCTGATGGCCCATCCCAAGATCAAGGAGGCGGCCGTCGTCGGCGTCCCGCACCCCAAGTGGGATGAGCGCCCGCTGGCCTGCGTGGTGTTGCAGGAAGGCGAATCCGCAACTGGTGAAGAGATTCTGGCCTACCTGGAGCCGTTGGTGGCCAAGTGGTGGCTCCCGGATGCGGTCGAGTTCATCGACGAGGTGCCGAAGACGAGTGTCGGCAAGTTCTCGAAGAAGGACCTGCGGTCACGGTTCGCCGACTACCACCTCGAGAGCTAGGAGTAGAGCGTTCGCAGCCAGACGATCGCGAGGGTGTCGACCACCTCGCGATCGGCGGCCGCGGACTTGCGCGTCCGGGAGTGGTGGAAGCAGACCTCGTCGTTCATCGCGATGAGGACGTTCGCGAGCGCCTTCGCCGGTGGGCCGTCGAGCGCGATCCCGGCCGCCCGCTCGGCCTCGATCCGGGCCTCGACCGCGGTGAGCAGGCGCCGGCCAGTCGCGGCCCAGAAGCTCCGGATCTCCGGGTCGATGTCCTGCGCCCGCACCGCTCCTCGCAGCACGGGTCCGTGGCGCCGCCAGACGGCCACCGTCGCGGCGAGCGCACGTCGTACCTGCTCGCGGGGTTGATCGCGGATCGGCTCGTCCAGCCAGATGGCGGCCGCCTCGAACAGCTCAGCGACGACGCGCTCGGCCAGATGACGCAGTACGGCCGCGCGTGATTCAAAGTGAAAGTAGAACGCCGAGCGGGAGATCCCGGCGCCCGCGGTCAGGCCGTCGATGGTGATCTCGGTGATGTCGTGGTCGGCGAGCAGGCGCTCGGCGCTGTCGAGGATGGCCTGTGAGGTCAGGTCACCCTTGCTCGGCTTACGCCGTCCGACCCCCGAGGCCGCTGCGGTGGACATGGCGCCGATTCTGCTCGACGCCCTGCCATCGATCAACGAGTAGGGTTCGGTCCCATGCGAGGCATCATCCTGGCCGGTGGGTCCGGCACCCGATTGCATCCGCTCACTCTGGCCGCGAGCAAGCAGTTGCTGCCGGTCTACGACAAGCCGATGATCTACTACCCGCTCTCCACGCTGATGCTGGCCAATATCCGCGAGGTGCTGATCATCACCACCCCGGAGGACTCGACCCAGTTCCAGCGGCTGCTGGGCGACGGTTCGCAGTTCGGGATGGCGATCTCGTATGCGGTGCAGGCCAAGCCGGAGGGTCTCGCGCAGGCGTTCCTGATCGGCGCGGACTTCATCGGCGACGAACCGGTGGCGCTCGCGCTCGGCGACAACATCTTCTACGGGCCGGGTCTCGGTCTGCACCTGCAGCGGTTCAACGAGGTCGACGGCGGTGTCGTGTTCGCCTATCGCGTCGCGGACCCCACGGCGTACGGCGTGGTCGAGTTCGACGCGAACGGGCAGGCGCTCAGCATCGAGGAGAAGCCGGCCGTCCCGCGCAGCAACTACGCCGTGCCCGGGCTGTACTTCTACTCCAGCGACGTGGTCGACGTGGCCAAGGCGATCCAGCCGTCGGCTCGCGGCGAGCTGGAGATCACGAGCATCAACGAGTTCTACCTGGACGCCAAGCGGCTGCAGGTCGAGGTGCTGCCGCGGGGTACGGCGTGGCTCGACACCGGCACGTTCGACTCCCTGATGTCCGCGGGCGAGTTCGTCCGGGCCGTCGAGGAGCGGCAGGGTCTGAAGATCGGCTGCCCCGAGGAGATCGCGTGGCGCCGGGGGTTCATCGGGGACGAGGGCCTGCGGGCGCGAGCCGAGAGCTTCGCCAAATCGGGGTACGGCGACTACCTGCTCGGCCTGTTGGAGGAAGACCGTGGTTGAGCGACTCGAACGGGCTGCCAAGGCGTATGAGCGGACCGTCTTCGGTGCTGACGCCTCGGGGCTGCCGGCGGCCGCGCAGGAGCTGACCGCGCTTGAGGCCGACCTGGCGCTCGCGCAGGGGCAGAACTTGCACGCCGTCTATCTCGACCAGCGCCGGCTTGATCTGGCCGTTGAGAACCCTCGTGAGCTGCAGCTTTTCGAGCGCGCCGCCGAGTTGTACCGCTCGCTGGACGATGGCCGCGGCGAGGGCGAGGCGACGTTCTGGATCGGCTGTTTCCAGCAGGTCGTGCGGGATGACCATGAGACAGCGGTCCCACTGTTCGAGCGTTCGCTGGAGCTGGCGACCGAGGCGGGTGACGCTCTGACAAGGTCGTACGCGCTGCGTCACCTCGGCTTCGTCGCGCACGCGTCCGGCCGGCTGGACGAGGCTCGGGGGATGCTGGAGGAGTCGACCGCGTTGCGGCGGGAGCTCGGTTTCACGGCGGGCGTCGCGGCGAATCTGATCGGTCTGGCCTATATCGCGTTCGCCCAGGAGCGCGGGCAGGACTGTGCCGCGCTGCTGGACGAGGCGGACGAGCTGGCCGCGGAGGTCGGCGCGAAGGCCGTCCGGGACATGGTCGAAGAGGCCCGGCTGGAGATGTAGGGCCGCGAATTGTCGGCGCGGCCCGCTAGGGTGGCCGACGTGGAAGCGCCTCTCGCACTGTATCGCCGGTATCGCCCGGAGACGTTCGCCGAGGTCATCGGCCAGGACCACGTCACGGACCCGCTGCGGAACGCGCTGACCAACAACCGGGTCAACCACGCGTATCTGTTCTCGGGCCCGCGCGGCTGTGGCAAGACGACCAGCGCGCGCATCCTCGCGCGCGCCATCAACTGCGAGCAGGGCCCGATCGCCGAGCCGTGCGGCCAGTGCCAGTCGTGCCGCGATCTGGCCCGTGGTGGGCCCGGCAGCATCGACGTGATCGAGATCGACGCCGCCTCGCATGGTGGTGTCGACGATGCCCGTGACCTGCGCGAACGTGCTTTTTTCGCGCCGGTGCAGAGCCGCTACAAGATCTACATCATCGACGAGGCCCACATGGTCACGACGCAGGGTTTCAACGCCCTGCTGAAGCTGGTCGAAGAGCCGCCGCCGCATCTGAAGTTCATCTTCGCGACCACCGAGCCGGACAAGGTCATCGGCACGATCCGGTCGCGCACGCATCACTACCCCTTCCGCCTGGTCCCGCCGAAGGTGCTCGGGGACTACATGGCGAAGTTGTGCAGCCAGGAGAAGGTCGCGATCGAGCCCGCCGCGTTGCCGCTGGTGGTTCGCGCCGGCGCCGGGTCCGTGCGTGACTCGTTGAGCGTGCTCGACCAGCTGATCGGTGGCGCCGGGCCGGAGGGCGTGACGTATCAGCTCGCGGTCAACCTGCTCGGATTCACGCCCGACTCGCTGCTGGACGCGTGCGTGGACGGGTTCGCGGCTCATGACAGTGCGGCTGTGTTCGAGGTGATCGACAAGGTCATCGAGACTGGTCAGGATCCGAAGCGGTTTGCCGAGGATCTGCTGCGGCGGCTGCGGGATCTCGTCATCTTGTCGGCGGTGCCGACGGCTGTGGCCTCGGGGCTGATCGATGTGGCGGAGGATCAGGGCGAGCGGTTGCAGACTCAGGCTGCTGGTATTGGGGCGGCTGAGTTGACGCGGGCGGCGGATATTGTCGCGGCCGGGTTGCTTGAGATGCGCGGTGCTACTGCGCCTCGGTTGCAGCTTGAGTTGATCTGCGCGAAGGTCCTGCTGCCCGGGGCTGACGACTCCACTAACGGGATCCAGGCCCGCCTCGACCGGATCGAGCGCCGCATCTCCCTTGGTCTCCCGGTCGAGCCTTCCGCGTCGGGTGGCGCTGCCGCTGTTGCGGACGACTCCATGGACCAGGTGTCCGCCCGTGCCGCAGCCCGCTCCGCCGCGCGCGGCGGCTCAGCCGGTACGTCACCCCCGGCCGCTTCCGCTTCAGCCGGTACGTCGTACTTGGGTGATGCCGCTCCTGGTGATGCGTCAGCCCCGCGTGATGCCGCTGCTTCGGGTGGTGCGGCGGCCGGTGGTTCCGTGCCTCCGGCGGCTTCCGCTCCGGGTGCTGGTGGTTCTGGCGCTTGGCCCGAGGAGTCCCTGGCGGCGCCCGCGGCCCAGTCGGCGCCGGCCGAGTCAGCTCCCGCGGCTCAACCAGCTCAGGCTCAGCCGGCTGCGGCGCAACAGTCTCAGCCAGCTCAGGCTCAGCCGGCTGCGGCGCAACAGTCTCAGCCAGCTCAGGCCCAGCCGGCGGGTGCGGGGTCCAGCGCGACGGGTACGGGCCTCGGGCTCGCCGACGTGCGGCGGGTCTGGCCGGACATCTTGCAGCGCGTGAAAGAGCGCAAGAAGGTCAGCTGGATGATCATCAGCCAGAACGCTCAGGTCATCGCGATCGACGACAAGACCTTGACGATCGGCCTGACCCACGCGGGCGTCCGCGAGAACTTCCTGCGCTCCGGCCATGACGAAATCCTCCGCGAAGCGGTCCGCGACACGATCATGCTGGACCGCCGAATCGAAGCGGTCATCGATCCCTCCACCGACCCCAGCAGTGGTGCGTCCAGCTCAGGGGGCAGCGGCAGATCAGGCGGCGCGAGCCAGTCCCCGAGCAGCGCGCCATCCACGGGCAACGCTCCCGCTGGCGGCCCGGCCGGCGGCTCTTCCGGCTCCTCCGGCGACTCGACGCCGTCGGGTGGCCCGAGCAACCAAGGCACAGCGAACAACCAAGGCACAGCGAACAACCCAGGCGCGACGGACAGCGCAGCGAACAGCGCGGGCTCGGCAACGAGCACGAGCGCTGCAGCCCCGAGCGCACTTGGCGGTACATCGACCGGTGCGGATTCGGCCAGCCCAGCGGCCTCCCTTGGCAGCCCAGGCTCGCCCGCGGCCGCAAGCTCCAGCCACTCGAGCGCAGGTGCCGAGTCCGGCCCGGCGGCCTCGGCCCATTCCGGCGGATCGGCCAACTCCACCGGCTCCGCCAATCCCGGCGGCTCCGCCAACCCCGGCGGATCGGTCAGCTCGGGCGGATCGGCCAACCCCGGCGGCCCCGGCAACCCTGGCGGATTGGCAGGCTCTGGGGCTTCGGCTCAGGCCGGTGCGTCGATTCCGGTGCGGACTACGGGTGCTTGGGATGATGAACCCCCGCCTCCGTATGACGAGCCGGAGCCGGAGGACCTAGGCGCCTACGGATTCGCCGACCAAGGCGCCGGATCAGCCCGCCCGAACGCGACAAGCGCACAACCCGAAACCTCGGGCGGCGGCGTAGGCACCTTGACCGTCCCAACTCCCGCCGGAATGGGCGAGGCAGGCCAAGCCGGCGCGTCGACCACGCACGACGTACAGCAGGGCCAGTCCGCCGCACAACCCGCGGCTGCCAACCAGGCGGAGGCCAAGCAGGCCGAGGGCGCGGTCAATCCCCGTCGGGCGGCCGAAGCGGCCTACGCGGCCGAGCAGGCCAAGCGCGCGAAGGCCGCCCCGGTTGTCGTCGAGAAGTCCCTCAGCCCAGAGGAAGAAGCGGACGTAGTCGGCGAGGACGACCCAGTCCTGGAAGAGGACTCCCGCTCCACCACCGACCTCCTCCGCGAAGCCCTAGGCGCCCAGATCATCGACGAACAGCCGAACTGACCCGCTGCGGCTCTGCCGTCGTCCCTCCACCTCCCGGCCCGGCCAGGCGGCCGGTGAGGATTAGCCACGTGGTGATGGCGGCCATGGGGATGAGCATGATCAGGGTGACGACGATGGCGTCGAGCGCGCCACCTTCTCCGGCTGTTAGCAGGGTGGCGGTCAACAGCGAGAGGACGAGGTTGTTGCCGGCATGAGCGAGGCTGACGGTCCAGATCGTTCCACTGCGCATTCGCAGCCAGCTCAGCATTACCTCTTGCAGCATGAATGACGCGGTCCAGACGGCCAAACCCGCCACTGCGTTGGAGAATTCGGCATACCCGAGAAAAGCCAATGGGTAATGCCAAACGGCCCAGATAAGCCCGGTGCCCAAGGTGGCCAAATACGGCCGCCCGGGAAATAGCCGTAAACGCAAATAGCTCGTCCAGCCGAATTCCTCGCCGAAATAGATCGGCGTGAGTACGAGCGCGGCCACCATCCACCCGGCCACGCCCATCCACCACGGCATACCGCCGTACTCCAGGTTCGACAGATCGGGCGTCCACAACCCGAACCCGGCCGCGAGTAGGAAGGTCGCGACCGTGATGGCGAGTGGACCGAGGAAGGCGGCGACGTACTGCGGCCAGGCCGAACGGAGCCGAAGCGCCAGCCCGGCGTCACCGAAGCCCTCGCGCGTGACCCAGCGGCGTACGACGAAGGCGGCGATGGCTGGGGCGAAGGCGATGGGCAATTGGTTCAGCGGGTTGACCAGAGACAACCCGAGGCCGAGTCGGGCTATGAACAACCAGGGCCAGGTAAGGCCGAAGGCGAGTAAGAGGAACACGATGATGCCGGTGCGGTGGGAGACCCGGGACAAGGGAATGCCTTTCGGACGGGAATGCGACACCACCACGGTTCCGGCAGCGGGCCGCCGGCACATCGCACGCGGGAGCGACCCCGATCGGGCGAGACGGGTCTCCCCCTGATGAGGGAGGGCATGAGCCGGGCGACTCGGCAGACTGACGGCATGGGCAAATACGCAAAGGGCTGGCTGCATCTGCTGATCGGGTCGGCCGTGGCGGCGTTACCGCTGCTGTTCGCGTTGGTCGTCGTCTGGGCATTCGAGGTTCCGCGGGCGGCGGCGCAGCTCGTCGCCCTGCTCGCCGTTGCGGCTCTGCTGACGGCGTCGTTCGGGCTGCCGGTCCGGGCGCGGCCGGCCTGCGTCGCCGGCGTGAACGCCCTGCTCGGACTTCGCCTACCTCCACCGCTTCAGAAGTCGCGACCGCGGACAGCCCTCTGGGTGCTGCTGCACGGAGTGATCGGTTCCGTGGCGGTCGGTGCCGCGGCCTTCCTCGGGATGATCGCCGCGTTCGCGTTCTTGATGTTCCTGACGCATTCAGATGACCGGATCGTGTTTCTGTGGATCGCGACCGACAACGACTTGATCACCTTGCTGCTGGCCGGTGCGGCGGCCGCGCTGGCGGTGCTGACCGGATTCGCGGCACCCGCCCTGCTCCGGGCCGCGGCGCCGAGCCTGCTCGGGCATCAGCCGGCCGAACGCATTGCGGCGTTGCAGCAACGAACCGAAGTCCTTGCCCATCGCAACCATCTTGCGCAGGAGTTGCACGACTCGATCGGGCATACCCTGACCACCTCGACGATCCAGGCCGCGGTCGCCGCCAAGCTGATGGAGTCCGATCCCGCGACCGCCCGGCAGGCTCTCGCCGGTATCGAGGACTCGTCCCGGCTGGCGCTGGAGGAGCTCGACCACGTCATCGAGTTGTTGCGCGAAGAGCCCGCGCCGCGAGCACCCCAACGCGGCCTCGCCGACGTTCCCGCACTGGTGGAACACGTACGCCGGACCGGCCGTCCCATCGAGGCCGCGCTGCCGCCGGACCTGGCCGCCGTACCGCCCGCGATCTCGCGCGAGGCCTATCGCATCGTCCAAGAAGCCCTCACCAACGCCCTCCGCCACGGCACCGACGGCGAGATCCGATTGGCCATCGTGGTCGAGGCGAACCGGCTGATCCTGGACATCAGCAATCCCGTCGACCAGCAACAGGTACGACGCACCGGGCGCGGGACCACCGGCATCGAGGATCGCGCGCGCCTACTCGGCGGCGAGGCCTCGGCCGGTGCGAACGGCGCGCGGTGGGAAGTCGTCGTACAGCTGCCGACGCTAAGGGCGGATTCGGACCGATGAACGCAAAAGAAGGCGTCGGCGGATGAGTGAGCGCGTCGCGGTTCTACTCGCCGATGATGACGAGCTGACCCGGACCGGGCTGCGGGCGTTGCTCTCCGACGAGCCGGACATCGACGTGGTTGGCGAGGCCGCCGACGGTGCCGAGGTGCTCGGGTTGGTGCGGGAGCTGCGACCCGACGTCGTTCTGATGGATGTGCGGATGCCGTTGCTCGACGGGATCGCCGCGACCCGGTTGCTGCGCAGCGCACTGGCTGATCCGCCGAAGGTCGTCGTGATCACCACCTTCGGCCACGACGAATACGTGTACGAGGCGCTGCGGGCCGGCGCCGCCGGGTTCCTGCTGAAGAGGTCGAAGGCGGCCCAGATCGCGCATGCCCTTCGCCTCGTCGCAGCGGGAGACACCGTGCTGTTCCCGGCGGCGGTCCGCACGATGGCCGCACGCCGGCCGCCTTTGCCGCAGGGGCCGGGCGCCGTCGAGTTGACCGAGCGCGAGGCCGACGTACTGCGCCTGATGGCGGCGGGGTTGTCGAACGCGGAGATCGCCGAACGGGCGTACGTCACGATCGAGACCGTGAAGACCCACGTCGGCAACGTGCTGGCGAAACTGGGCGCGGCCAACCGGACCCACGCCGTGGTGATCGCCTATGAGTCCGGGTTCGTCAATCCGGGCGAGGGATAGCTCGCGGCGAGGGCGGTGAGCTCGACCGCGAGGGGATCGGTCAGGGCGCCGCGCTCGGACAGGACCTGATGCATCACGTGCGCGCAGGTGGCGGCGTGGGCCTCGGCGAAGTCCTGCTCGGGCCAGTCGAGCAGCTCCTGCCAGGGCGACTCGATCCAGATGTCGAGCTCGGGCACGCCGTCGATGGAGATCGAGTTCTCGTGGCTCCAGTGCCAGCGATTGCCGAGTTGCAGGATCAGGCTGATCGACGTCACCCCCGCCGGCAGGCCGACGCGCTTGACCAGATCGTTCAGCCGGTCGGCCGCGGCGCCTTCGTAGAACTCGGGCCGTTCCTGGTCCCGCATCAGCGGTACGACGTTGCCACCCCAGCTGATCCGCACCGGCTCGAGCGGCTCCAGCAAATCCTCCGGCACGACCGAGTCCACAGGTTCGTCTGCTGACCGTTTCGACCCGGTCAAGCCCTGGAACAGACCTCTGATGGCCTTGCCCGTGGCCTGCAAAACCGACTCGGCCACCGTGCCGACCGGCTCCTTCTCAGCAGCCTGCTCCTTCTCAGCAGCCTGCTCCTTCTCAGCAACCGGTGCCTTCTCAGCAGCCGGCTCCTTTTCAGCAGTGGGCTCCTCAGGATCCG
Organism: Kribbella sp. NBC_01245; assembly: GCF_036226525.1. Taxonomy (NCBI): domain Bacteria; kingdom Bacillati; phylum Actinomycetota; class Actinomycetes; order Propionibacteriales; family Kribbellaceae; genus Kribbella; species Kribbella sp. NBC_01245. Next base: position 5,298,998 of record NZ_CP108487.1, on the reverse strand, counting down.
CCGAAGGCCAGTGGGCCTGGTTCGAACCGGTCTCGTAGCTGATCGGCGTCTCGTGCAGCCAGGGCAGATCGGTCGACGCCTCCCAGGCATGGCGCGCGGCGAAGAGCAGCGGCCTGCCGACCTCGACCTCGACTGCGTTCAGCAACGAGGGCTCGGCCACGATCGCGCCGTACCGGTTGCGCCCCAGCGCCACCACCGCGCACCGGAAGCACAGGAAACCGTCGTCACCGAGATCGGCCACGACGGGTTGCTGGTAGTGCTCGAAGGTGTCCAGCCCGGTCAATGCCTCGGCCAGCCGGTCAGCGAACCCGATGATGCCGTCAGGTGGCAGATCGGCGAGGAACTGTTCGAGCTGGGTGACCCGATCGGCGGTGGCCACACCGCCGAGCGTCGCGATCAGCGCCCAGAACTCTTCCTCGTCCACTGCTCTCCTCTACCCAACTAGTACCTGCGAACGCGCTGCCCCACTGCTGCGAAAAGACGCCGTCAGACCGACCTCCCAGCGGCCGGAGGCGCGCATCGTGGGGGACATCCTGCCGGTAAGTCCCCCGCCCGGGGGTATCGGGCCCACCCACCGGATAGGCTCAAGGCGGAAACACGACGTGAAGCAGGGGAGACGACGGTGTTCGACGGTGGCGGTGCACAAGGCGCTGGGGGCTTCGACATGTCGAATCTGCTCGCCCAGGCGCAGGCGATGCAGAGCCAGTTGATGGAAGCCCAGGCCAATCTGGAGAGCGCCGAGGTCGAAGGCACCGCCGGCGGTGGCCTGGTGACCGCGCTGGTCTCCGGCACCGGCGAGCTGCTCAGCCTGACCATCAGCCGCAATGCGGTTGATCCCGATGACACCGAGACGCTGGCCGACCTCATCGTCGCCGCCGTCCGGGATGCCTCGGAGAACGCCAAGGAGCTCGCCGCCGAGGCGATGGGCCCGTTGGCCGGTGGCCTCGGCGGAGGTCTGCCGGGCATGCCCGGGATCCCCGGGCCGCCAGGGCAAGGCTGACGTGTACGAAGGAGCCGTACAGGACCTGATCGACGAGCTCGGGCGGTTGCCCGGTGTCGGTCCGAAGTCCGCCCAGCGCATCGCCTTCCATCTGCTCGCCGCGGACCCGACCGACGTCCGCCGGCTCGCGCATGTGCTGGTCCAGGTCAAGGAGCGGGTCAAGTTCTGCGAGGTCTGCGGCAACGTGACCGAGGAAGAGCTGTGCCGGATCTGCCGGGACGAGCGTCGCGACCGCTCGGTGATCTGCGTGGTCGAAGAGGCCAAGGACGTCGTGGCGGTCGAGCGGACGCGCGAATTCCGCGGCCGCTACCACGTGCTCGGCGGGGCCATCTCGCCGATCGAGGGCATCGGCCCGGACGAGTTGCGGATCAAGGAGCTGATGCAGCGACTGGCCGACGGGGTCGTCACCGAGATCATTCTGGCCACCGACCCCAACCTCGAGGGTGAAGCGACAGCCACCTACCTGAGCCGGTTGCTCCGGCCCATGGGCTTGCGCGTCACCCGTCTTGCTAGTGGACTTCCAGTAGGCGGTGATCTCGAGTACGCCGATGAGGTCACACTCGGACGGGCGTTTGAAGGGCGGCGATCCATCGATGACTGAAACAACCGATATTGCGGAGCTCGAGACCGACGCGGGAGAGCTGGCGGAATTCGCCGAGCAGATCGCGGACCAGGTCCAGAGCTTTCTGATCTCAGTGCGCGACATCGCGGGCCAGCCCGATGAGGAGGGTGTGGACGAAGGCCTGGCCTCGTTGCCGTACCTGCTTCTGGAGGTGAGCCAGCTGCTGCTGGCCGGCGGGCGGCTGGGCGCGTTCGAGGACTTCGTGCCGAAGGAACGGTTCGAGAGTGACGCCGGCCCGGATCCGGACCTGGACGCCATGCGCGACCGGCTGGCCGTGCTCTTCGAGGGGCTCGACGAGTACGCCGAGGTGTTCGACCCGTACGCGGCGCCGCCGGAGATCACCGTCAACCGGTTGTCCGATGACCTGACCGCGATCGCGACCGACCTGGTGCACGGGCTCGCGCACTACCAGTCGGGCCGGGTGACCGAGGCGCTGTGGTGGTGGCAGTTCTCCTACGTCTCGACCTGGGGCGCGGCCGCGAGCGCCGTACTGCGGGCGATTCAGTCTTTGATCGCGCATGACCGGCTCGAGCCGGCACATGACCCGGAGACCGAGGCCACCGACCGCGAACTGGTCGAGGTCGCCGAAGAAGTCGTCCAGCGCCGCTGAGCTAGCCATGTCAGTCCGGTAATAGGGGAACGGTGAGGCCCGGGTCGCGTCCGAGGAGGACCGCCCGGGTCACGGCCTTCGAGCCGAACTTGTCCTTCACGTGGTCGACCGCCCTGTCGAGCTCGTCATTGCTGGCCTTGTCGAACGGCAGGGCCAGCTGCACCGCCTGCACGTTCTCCAGATTGCCCACGGCGACGCCGATCAGGGTGATGCCGCCGGCCTCGATCATCGGCCCGGCCTTCGCCAGCAGCGACCGGGCAGTGGTGAGCAGGATTCTGGTCTGAGCTGTCGCCTGCGGCAGCGTGTGCGATCGGGTGGCCCGGGTGAAATCGCCGAACCGCAGCCGCAACGTCACCGTCCGCCCGGCCCGGCCGGCTGAGCGCATCCGCCGGGTGACCCGATCCACCAGCCCGACGAGTACGGCGTCGAGCGTGGCAGGCGACTTCGGCGAACGGCCGAGCGCGCTTTGCGAACCGATCGACCGGCGCCGCCGCCCCACCTCGATCGGCCGGGGATCGCGGTTGTGCGCCAGCGCGTGCAAGTGCCGCCCGGAGGCCCGCCCGAGCATCGCGATCAGCGCGGCCTCGGGTAGCTCGGCGACATCCCCGACGGTTCGCATGCCGCGCTCGCGCAGTTTGACGGCGGTCTTCTCCCCGACACCCCAGAGCCGCTCGACCGCCAGCGGATGCAGGAACGCGAGCTCCCGATCGGGAGGGACGAGCAGCAGCCCATCCGGTTTGGCCACCCCGCTCGCGACCTTGGCCAGGAACTTCGTCCGCGCGACACCGACGGTGATGGCCAGCCCGACCTCGCGCAGCACGTCGGCTCGCAGTTGCGCCGCGATCTGCAAAGGCGGCCCCGCGATCCGGCGCAGACCGCCCACCTCGAGGAAGGCCTCGTCGATCGACAGCCCCTCGACCAGTGGCGTGGTGTGCTCGAAAACGGCGAAGACGGCCTTGCTGGCCTCGGAATACGCCGACATCCGTGGCTCGACCACGATCGCGTGTGGGCAGTGCTGTCGGGCCTGGGATCCGTTCATCGCCGTACGGACGCCGCAGGCCTTGGCCTCGTAGCTGGCGGCGAGCACCACGCCCGCGCCGACGATCACCGGGCGGCCGCGCAGGCGCGGGTCATCACGCTGCTCGACCGACGCGTAAAAGGCGTCCAGATCGGCATGCAGGATGGTCGCTTCGGCACCGGGCACGAACATATGTTCGCATATCATCGGTCTTAACGCGAACCTTGCAGGAAGTTGCACTCACAACCACCGGCTTCAAGTCTTGTAGACAAAGCCGGGGCCGCCTAGGTTGCTTGCATCAATCCGGCTCGACGCAAGGAGCACCACGTGTCTGGCTCAGACGCTTCGGGTGAGAACTGGCTCATCCTCGGAAGCGCAGTCATCACCCTCGCCGTCATCGTTCTGATCGTGGCTCCGGCCAACCCGATGGTGGGCGGCGCCTTCCTCGGCGCCGGCGCCGGTCTGCTGCTGTTCGGCGTACTACGCGCCTGGCTCGGCCGCGAGCGCAAGCCGGTCGACCGCCGCCACTGACGGCACCACAGCACCTCCGTGCTCCGCCGCGAGTGGTCGCGTTCGGACGCGACCACTCGCGGGTAACGAGACTTGGGCAATGGCTGACTCCGGTTCAGACGCGGCAGCGATCGGATTCACCTCGGACGGCAGCCGGGCCGGCGCCGATTGACGTGTAGTTCTCGCCGCAGCGGGTCGCAGCCTCGGCTGCCTGTGCCTGGGAGGTGAGCAAGATCGCGGGCAGGGTGAAAGCAGCGAGAGCGGCGAGTGTTCGTCGGAGGTTCATGCTGTTCCTCGTTCCGGTGTGTCTTAGTGGCGACTGAATGAACGGCGATACGGCAGCTCAGATGCGACGAAAGGGCGAAAGGTTGCGGCGGCGGCCGGGTGCCCTCCCGGGCTGACACAGTTGCCAGGTGGCGAGCCTCTGGAGGATGTGCGCGGGCCTCGTGGCTGCCGCCGCGCTGTGCCTGTCGGTCACGTCCGCAGTGGCCGCCCCAGCCGGAAAGATCAGCGATCCGATCACCGCGCCAGTGGTGGTCGTCGGCATCGCAGGCTTGACCTGGAGCAACCTGACCGAGAAGGACACTCCGACCCTCTGGCGGATGCTCGACGACGGCGCCGACGCTGCAGCGCTGACCGTCCGGACCGTGCACTCGCCACCCTGCCCGCTGGATGGCTGGCTCTCGCTCTCGGCCGGTCGAGCCGCCACCGACCCGCAACCGCACCGCGACCGCGGGTGTACGACGATCCCGGCGGTGACCGGTGGCGCCGTCCAGGGTTGGGGCGACCTGGTCACGGGCCAGCGGGCTTCGTTGTTCGACCCGGAGCTCGGCCTGCTCGGCTCGACCCTTGCCGCCGGTGGCGTATGCGCGACCGCTGTTGGACCGGGCGCCGCGCTGGCTCTGGCCGACCGGCAGGGTCAGGTAGCCCGTTACTACGCGGAGCCTGCGACCGCGAGGTGGGACTGCCCGGTGACCGTGGTCGACGCCGGCGTGGTGGATCGGCGCAGCGACCCGAGCGAAACACTTCGCGTTGCCGACCAGACCGTACGACAGGTGCTCGACCGGGCGCCCGGCAACGCGACCGTGATCGTGCTCGGCATCTCCCAACCGCTGCACTCGACCCTGGCGATGGGCGCGGTGGTGGTGGCTGGACCGGGAAGCGGCCACCGCTTCCTGACCGCGCAGTCGACTCGGTGGCAGGGGATCGTGCGACTGCTCGACATCCCCTCGACGCTGGTCGCCTCGGCCGGTGTTGCCGAACCCAACCACTTCACTGGCGCACCGCTGATCGCCGCGGGCGAGCGCCCGTCCACCCAGGACACCGCACGCAGGCTCCGGGACGTCACTCAACGCGATCGCGACCTGCGCCGAAGTTCCGGCATTTTCATCAACGGACTGGCCGCGGCGGCGGTGCTCGCATTCGGCACGCTGGCGCTATGCCACCGCAACCGACGCAGCACAAGGGGGATCGAGTTCGGCCTGCTCGTTCTCGCTGCGTTGCCGCTGTGCTCGTATCTGGTCCGCCTGATCCAGTGGTGGCGCTGGCCGGCGCCACTGGTCGCCTTGTGGCTCGGCATGATCGGTGCAGCGGTGGTGGTCGCGCTGGTGCTCCGGCGAGTGCCACGCGTACCGCCCTGGGCTGCGGTGACCGTTCTCTCGGGTATCACCGCCGGCGTGCTCGCCATAGACGCGACCACCGGCACGGTCCTGCACCACGGCAGCCCGCTCGGGCCGTCGCCTCTGTCGGGCGGTCGCTACTACGGCTTCGGCAACACGACGTTCGTCGTGTTCGCCGTACATGCCGTCGTGTTCGCCGCCGGATTCGCCAGCTGGCTGCGGTCCCGGCGCGGCCCGGTTATCGCGGCCGTCGCCGTCGGCACGATCGGACTGGCGGCGGTCCTCGTTGACGCCTGGCCGACGTGGGGCGCGGACGTGGGAGGCGGACTGGCGATCGTGCCGGCGTTCGCGCTGCTCGGGATGGACGTGCTCGGTCGCCGGATCGGCGCGGCCCGCCTACTGCTCACTGGTGCAGTCGCGGTCGCGGCGGTCGCGCTGATCAGCGTGCTTGACTGGCTCCGGCCGGCCAGCTCTCGGTCACATGCCGGCCGGTTCGTCGAGGATCTCCTGCACGGCGACGGGACCGCCGTGGTCACCCGCAAGGCCGGGTACGCGATCGGCTCGCTGTCCGCTGGGCCACACCTGTGGCTGGTGGGGGCGCTGCTGCTGTACCTGGTCGCCGTGGTGCTGGCGCGAAAAAGGCTGTCGCCGGCTTGGTTCGAAGACGCCGTGGCCCAATGGCCGCACTTGTGGGGTTGCTACGTGGCGGTGGTCACGATCGCCGTGATCGGGTCCGCCGCCAACGACTACGGGCTGAGGGTTGCGCTGCTGGCAGTCGGTATCGCCGGCCCGCCACTGATGCTCGCGTGGCTGCGCTGCGGTCCGCCTGCTGGTAATTGAGGCGCCGACTGTCGGTGTGACAGGCGAGAATGCCCGTTATGGACCTGTCGGCGTACCGAAACCTCTGGCGGACTCGAGGCGTCGCGGCGCTACTGGCCTCCGCGTTGCTCGCCCGTCTGCCGGCGACGGCGACGATGGTGCCGATGGCCTATCTCGCCAAGGACGCGGCCGGATCGTTCGGCTGGGCCGGTGTCGTCGCGGGCGCGTACTCCGTCGGGATGGCGATCGGTGGGCCGGCCTGGTCCCGGTGGGCGGATCGCCGTGGCGGCCGGAACGTACTGCTCGCCACGGGGTTCGCGTGGAGCGTGATGATGGCCGCGCTGGCGTTGCTGCCGACGGACCTCTACCGCTGGATGCCCTTGGTGGCACTCGTGGGTGGCGCGTTCGTGCCGCCGGTGACGTCGACGCTGCGAGCGGGTTGGCCGCGACTCGTGCGCGGCCGCGATCTGCGCGCCGCCTACGCCCTGGACGCGACGGCCCAGGAGTTGGTCTTCGTGGCGGGCCCGATGCTGGGCGCGCTGGTGGTGAGCGTGGCCAGCCCGCGAGCGGGTCTGCTGACCGCGGCCGTGGCGGCGGGCCTCTCGATCTGGTGGTTCTCCGCGAACCAGCCGGCGCCGCTGCCCCATGACGAGACGACCGGCACCAGGCTGACTGCGCGGCGGTTGCTGTGGCATCGGTACCGGCTGCCGTTGATCGCCTCGTTCGGGCTGAGCGTGATGGCCTTCGGCGCTGTCTCGATCGGCATCGTGGCGTTCGCGGACGAGCAGGGCAATCGGCTGATCGCGGGCGGGCTCGAGGCGGTCTGGGCTCTCGGCAGTCTGCTCGGCGGAGTCGTCGCGGGCGCCCTGCCCGGTCGTCGTACGTCGGCCGTCTGGCGGCGCGGTCTGATGGTCGCGGCGGGCATGCTGCTCTGCGTCTTCGCCACCGGCTCGTCCTGGACGATGGCGGGTGCCCTGTTCGTCTCAGGCTGCTTCCTCGCCCCGACGGTCGGCGCGCTGTACGAACGGCTGGGCACGTTCACCCCGGACTCGGTCCGCACCGAGGTCTTCGGCTGGATGGGCAGCGCCGGAATGGCCGGCGGCGCGATCGGCTCATCCCTCGCCGGTGCCGTAGTCGAGGCCTTCGACGTCCGCGCCGCCTGGCTGGCCGCGACCATCCTCACCGCCGTCGCCGCCCTCATCCTGGTCCGGGTGCCGCCGCATCGCCCGGCAGCACCCGAACCCGTGGAAATGGTGGCTTTCTAGCTCATCATCTCGGGCGAATCCTGCATCAGCTCGGTGATTTGGTCGAAGGTTGCCGAGGGCAACGGTCCGAACGCCAAGGCGCCGGCGTGCTCGATCGCCTGGGCCGGCGTACGCGCGCCCGGCAAAGGGATGACCTTCAAGCCCCACAGGTAGGCCAGTGCGCCCTGGGTCAACGTCCGCCCGTCGGTACGGAGCAACTCGCGCACCGTGTCCAGGCGCTTCAACCAGTCGGCCATCGCGTCATCGTCGAAGTACGTCCACCACGGAGTGTCCCGCCGTACGTCGTCCGCCGCCGGCCGATTGGTCTCGTCGTACTTCCCGGTCAGCAGCCCCATCGCGAGCGGCGATCGCGCCAGCACGGCCAGCCCGGTACGCCGCGCCGTCTCGAGCACCTCGGCCTGATGCCCGAAGACGTTCGCCTGCGTCTGCACGCTCACGCCGTACGGCGAACCAGCGAACGCCTCGGCCACGGACGGCGCGTCCACACTGGTGCCGAACGCCTTGATCCGGCCCTCCGCCACGAGCTCCTCGAGTACGGCGATGACCGGGGCCGCCTCGGCCGCGTCGCCCACTCCGCCGTGCAACTGGAAGACGTCGATCGCGTCAATGCCGAGGCGGCGCAGGCTGTTCTCGCAAGCCTGGCGGATGTACTCCGGCCGTACGTCCTGCCCGCCGCCGCTGCGAGTGGTCTCGTCGAAGAGGTTGCCGAACTTGGTCGCGACGACAACCTCATCCCGGACGTTCTTCGGCAGCTGCGCGAGCGCCTTGCCGAGCACGCGCTCGCTCTGTCCGGCGCCGTAACAGTCGGCCGTATCGAACAACCGGATCCCGCCATCAACGGCCGCGTGGATCGTCGCCACGCTCACCTCGTCGTCGACCTCGCCCCAGCCGGCCGGCCTGCCATCAAAGGTCCACGGTCCACCAATGGCCCACGTCCCGATCCCCAGCAAGTGGTTCTGAAGTGTGTTCATACCGCCACCCTCCAACCTGGAGCGCGCTCCAGGTCAACCCCCTTCGCAACCTTCGGGCGCGTGGCGGCATCAAGCGGGGTAAGGATCGGTGAGAATCATGGCCCATTTCAGTCTTCCTCTGGCGATAGCGCTCACGCTGCTGCCCGCCCCAGCCACGACGACGGCAGCGGCCGTCGACCCGCCGGGAACGGTCACGGTGGGCACGGCGAAGTACGGCATCGCTCTGATGCCGGGAGCGGTCTTCACCACCGATGCCGCTCACGAACTCGAACCACCCCGCCCGTCCCAGCTGATCCGCCAGAGCCTGTCCGGTACGGGTGACACGATCGTGGTGGGTCCGCCGCAGCTGATTGGCAGCACGCATACGAACCTGGTCGTGGCCTCGGCGTACCGGGTGATGGTCAGCAGTGAGCTCCGCTACGGCACGGGGGCGCCCAAGTTCGCCGGTGGATTTCCCGAGGCCTTGTCCGGGACCCGGCTGGTGGTGCACAAGTTCCCGTCGATGATCTACCCCTACAACTTCCGGTACGACGTCCGGACGAGTACGCAGGAGCCCGACGTACAACCGCCACCGCCCTGGCGATTCGGCGCGGTCGATGCCTTCGGCAACTATCTGGTGTATTCGCGGCAACTGGCCTCGACCACACAGGTCCGCCGTCGCGATCAGGCCACCGGGGTGGATCTGCTCGTCGCGACGATCGGGCGCAGCGGCGTACGGAGTGTTGCGGTGAACGGGAATCTCGTCGCCTGGGTCACGGACTGCCCGGACCGTGACCGGCCGTGTTCGCAAACGGTGGGCTATCGGATCGTCGGCGGGACTGGTGCTCTCGGCCCGGTCCGGACCTTCGCGACCAGGGGCACGAAGGACCTCGACCTCTCCGCGACACACCTCGCGCTCGACACCATCACCGCGAAGCGGGAGATCCGGCTGGTGACGCTGGGCTCGAATGCGATCCGGGTGATCGGCGCGCTGCCGCCCAACCCGAGCGAGGGGTCGACCGGCGGCATCCCGGTCGAGTACCCACCGCAGATCCCCGTCCACTTCGACCTGGACGGTGATCGGATCGGCTGGCTCGGCGCCGTCCAGAACGCCCACGTCACGGCCGTCGCGACCCCGCCGATCAGGGCGCGTTATCTCGGCAATGGCATCATCCCCGGCTCGTTCAACCCGAATGTCAGCCGGTTCGGGGCGTCGCTGCCGTTCTCGAAGAGCCTGACCCAGTGCGCGGTGGTGTTCCGCCAGGGCACGCGGGTGTTCCGGACGCTGGCGTGCATCGTCCGCAATGGCGATGCGCTGATCAGCTGGGACGGGCGCGACTCTGCGGGACGAATCGTGCCGAAGGGCCGGTACGACTGGACGCTTACCGGATCGGATTCGGCCGGGTCGGCGCTTTGGTATACCGGGACCGGTGCGCGCATCGGCTCGTCCGTCACGGTGGTCTGAGTCATGCGAGGCTGTGTGCGGGCTGTGGTCAGTCCTTGGGGGTGCGGCGGCCGCGGCGGAGCTCGGTGTCGAGGGCGTCGAGGCGCTGGGTCCAGAAGGAGCGGTAGCGGTCCAGCCAGGTGTCGATCTCGCGGAGGGGCGCCGGGTCCACGGCGTACAGGCGGCGGGTGCCTTCGGCGGTGACGGTGGCGAAGCCGTTGTCGCGGAGCACGCGCAGATGCTGGGAGACGGCCGGCTGGCTGATGCCGAACTCGTCGCCGATCACGCCCGCGATGTGGCCCGCGGGCAGCCGGCCGTCGGCGAGCAGATCGAGGATCCGCCGCCGAACCGGGTCACCCAGGACGTCGAACGCGTGCATGGCGCCATTATTCAGCTTGGACTTATACAAGTCCAGCAGCGTTCGCCGGGCCGGTCGGCGGAAGGTCTCCGGTCTCGCCCGCCCGCGGGCGTGGTTCCTGCGGAAGTCGAGTCTGGCGCGCGGAAGGCCTGGACCGGCAGATGGTCGGCCGGTCCGCCGGCGACGCGCCCCGGCTAGAATGACCCGGGTCAACTACGTATGGTGCAGTGCGGCACCGCGTTCCGGATCCAGTCGGAAATGCTGGTATTCACAATGCGAGGAGACAGATCAGTGGGACGCGTCGTGCACAAGTACGGCGGTTCTTCGGTCGCTGATGCCGATTGCATCAAGCGCGTCGCGCAACGAATCGTCGCGACGAAGAAGGCCGGTAACGACGTGGTCGTCGTCATCTCCGCGATGGGCGACACCACCGACGAACTGATGGACCTCGCGCAGCAGGTGTCACCGCTGCCGCCACCGCGAGAGCTGGACATGCTGCTCACCTCGGGTGAGCGGATCTCGGCCGCGCTGCTGGCGATGGCGATCGCGAACCTGGGCTACCAGGCGCGCTCGTTCACCGGTTCGCAGGCGGGCGTGATCACCACTTCCGCACACGGGAACGCGCGGATCATCGACATCACCCCGAGCCGGATCGAGGACGCCCTCGCCGAGGGACATGTCGCGATCGTGGCCGGGTTCCAGGGCGTCGCCCAGGACACCAAGGACATCACCACCCTTGGCCGCGGCGCCTCCGACACCACCGCGGTGGCGCTGGCGGCGGCGATCGAGGCGGACTACTGCGAGATCTACACCGACGTGGACGGCATCTTCACCGCGGACCCGCGGATCGTGCCGGCCGCGAAGCACATCCCGAAGATCTCCTACGAGGAGATGCTCGAGATGGCGGCCTGTGGCGCCAAAGTCCTGCACCTGCGCTGCGTGGAGTACGCGCGGCGCTACAACGTCCCCGTCCATGTGCGCTCCTCCTTCTCGCAGAAGGAAGGCACCTGGGTCGTCGATGCGAAGGAATTGAGTCAGATGGAACAGGCGATCATCTCCGGCGTTGTCCAGGACCGCAATGAGGCCAAGATCACCGTCGTCGGCGTGCCCGACAAGCCGGGCGAGGCCGCGCGCATCTTCGAGACCGTCGCCAATGCCGAGACGAACATCGACATGATCGTGCAGAACGTGTCGGCCGTCGCCACCAACCGGACCGACATCTCCTTCACGCTGCCGCGGTCCGACGGCTCGCGGGCGATGTCCGCGCTGGCGCGAATGAAGGACGAAGTCGGCTACGAGCAGCTGCTTTACGACGACCAGATCGGTAAGGTCTCCGTCGTCGGTGTCGGGATGCGGTCGCACCCCGGTGTCTCGGCGAAGTTCTTCTCGGCCCTGGCCGACGCGGGGGTCAACATCGAGATGATCTCGACATCCGAAATCCGGATCTCGGTGGTCGTCGACGAGAACCTGGTGGACGCGGCGGTCATCGCGGCGCACACTGCATTCGACCTGGACGACGACCAGACCCAGGCAGTCGTCTACGGAGGAACAGGACGGTGACCCCAGTGAGCGCTGCTGCGATCGAACAGACCGAGGACAGGTCCGGACTGCCGTCACTGGCTGTCGTTGGCGCCACTGGCGCCGTCGGCACGGTGATGCTGGCCCTGCTCTCCACCCGGGAGAACGTCTGGGGTGAGATCCGTCTGATCGCGTCGCCGCGCTCCGCCGGTAAGCGGCTCAAGGTCCGTGGCGAGGAGGTCGAGGTCGTCGCGATCAGTGCGGAGGCCTTCGACGGCATCGACGTGGCCATGTTCGACGTACCGGATGAGGTTTCCGCCGAGTGGGCGCCGATCGCGGCTGCCCGCGGTGCGGTCGTGGTCGACAACTCCGGCGCGTTCCGGATGGACCCGGACGTGCCGCTGGTGGTGCCCGAGGTGAACGCGGAAGCCGTTCGCAACCGGCCCAAGGGCATCATCTCGAACCCGAACTGCACCACGTTGTCGATGATCGTCGCGATGGGCGCCTTGCATCACCGCTACGAGCTCGACCAGCTCATCGTGTCCTCGTACCAGGCCGCCTCGGGTGCGGGCCAGGAAGGTATCGACACGCTGCACGACCAGCTGATGAAGGTGGCCGGCAACCGCGACCTCGGCACCACTCCGGGCGACGTACGACGGGTGGTCGGCAACGCGCTCGGGCCGTTCCCGGCACCGCTGGTGCTGAACGTCGTGCCGTGGGCCGGTTCGCTCAAGGACGATGGCTGGTCCTCGGAAGAGCTCAAGGTCCGCAACGAGTCCCGCAAGATCCTGGGCCTGCCGAACCTCAAGGTCTCCGCGACCTGCGTCCGGGTCCCGGTCGTCACCACGCACTCGTTGTCCGTGCACGCGCGGTTCAACACCGAGGTGGACGTCGAGGAGGCCCGCGAGGTGCTGCGCGACGCCCCCGGCGTACTGCTGTTCGACAACCCGGCCGAGGGCGAATTCCCCACCCCCGCGGACGTCGTCGGCACCGACCCCACCTGGGTCGGCCGGATCCGCAAATCCCTCGACGACCCCCAGTCCCTCGAGCTCTTCGTCTGCGGCGACAACCTCCGCAAGGGCGCAGCCCTCAACACCGCCCAAATCGCCGAGGTCGTAGCCAAGGAACTCACCAAGGCCTAACACCTCGGAGCGTCGCCTAGCTGGTGTGGGTGAGTCGGAGGGACTCCTCCCATAGGTGGTCGGCGGAGGCCTCGTTGAGGGCGTAGGGGGCGACGGCGTTCATGAAGGCGGGGCCGACGGGGGTCATGGACGGGAGTTGGGTGACTGGGATTGCCTCGGCGTTGTCGGCGAAGTAGTGACCGCTGACGCCGTCCAGGTGGTCTGAGACGGCGGCCAAGATGGTCGTGGCTGCGCCTTGTTCTACGGTTTTGCGTAGGCCGTCTACGAGGGTGATGCCTGCGGGTCTGCCTGAGTGGCGGCCTCCCTCACCACTTCGTCTGCATTCATCGGTCCCGAATCGCCCTCTCAGCCCAGCGGACCTGAGCAGGTCAGCGAACAGGAGAGGGCAATTTGGGACCGATGAATGCAGAGGTGGTCTAGAGCCAGTTTTCGCGGGCCGCGTGGAGGGCGAGTTGGAAGCGGGTGCTGGCGCCGGTTCGGTTCATGAGGCGTTCCAGGTAACGGAAAAAGGTTCGCCGGCTGATGCCGAGGGTGCGGGCGATGGTGTCGTCGGCGGCCCCCGTCGCAAGCAGGGACAGCAGGCGTCGTTCGATCGGTTCGAGACGGTCGTCCTCGGCGCCGGCGGACGCGTGCAGTGGCAGGGCGTTTCGCCAGCACAGCTCGAACATGCCGATCAACGCGGTGAGCAGACTGCTCGGCCGGATGATCAGCAGGGACCGGTTCACATCGGTGTCGCGCACCGACATCGATACGAACGCGATCGAGCCGTCGATGATGGTCAGCTTCGCCGGTACGTCGGGCAGCACGCGCGCCTGCTCGCCGGCTTCCACGCAGGGCAGGATGTTCTCGGTGAGATAGCCCGGCACCTCGACCGATTCCGGCGAGTAGACCACTCGATAGGCCACGCCCCGGTTGAGCTGCTCGATCTCGGTCGCGTTCGGCCCGGCGCCCAGGTAGTACGGCGGGCTGTCGATGGCGAGGATCTCGCGCTGGGCGCTGCCCTTGATCTGGTGGATGCGCTCGACGATCGCCGTACCGGTGACCACCTCGATCAGGTGGGCGGTCGACTCGTTGTGCACGGTACGGCGGAATTCGTCGTACGCGTTCAGCACCTCGATCCGGGCCTGCTTCAGCTCGGACTCGCGGCGCAGGGTCAGCGCCTCCAGCCCGGCATCGGGTGGAACCGGCAGATAGCGGGTGTGGTCCGAGCCCGAACGACGGGCCAGTCCGGCCTGAACCAGCCCCCCGAGAGCGTCACTCAGCGTGCCCGTCAGACCCGCGGTCGCATCCTCGAGATCGCTGACCGAAGCCGGTCCCGCGCGCAGGAGATGCTGGTAGACCGCGATCTCGTCGCCACCGAGGCCCAGGATCCGTAAATGCTGTGTACGCTCCGTGTCGGATGAGCGCATATTTCTCCCCTCCTTCCCGAGCGTGGTCACTGCCTGCCACCGACAGTAGAGGGTAGAACGTAGCCAAAAACCAGGCCAGCACTGTCCGTATCCCGGCGGACGCACTGAGCGACATTTGCTGCCGCGTCAGCATTCTTGTGCCGTGTCACCATCGGGCCACCATTTCTGCGCAGTATCGCGCGATGATTGTGGTCCAGCACCCCGGCGCCGGACCACCTGAGCGGCGCCGGGGTGCTGATCCAATTTCCGGCCTTTTCGTCTACTTTGGCCGCTCCCATTGTCTTCCTCGTCAGCAAGCGGCGTTTCGGTTGCCTCATCATCCCGGCAAATCCGTGCCGCCGCACTTCCGTGCCATCACCGAGTGTGTGTACGGGTGTACAAACTGTGCATCTCACTCGTGAGGTCGTAGAGGAGGAGTCCCAATGCGATGTCTCCAACTGCTCAAGGCCGCCGGCACCGTGATGATGACCGCCGCCCTGGTCGTCGTGCCGGCCCATACGGCCAGTGCCCAGAACAATTCTTCCGCCCAAGATGATCCGGGCCCGCGGGTGGTGGGTGGAACCCGCGCAGCGCAAGGCGAATTTCCGTGGATGGTGAGGCTGTCCATGGGATGCGGTGGCTCGATGCTCACCAATCAGCTGGTGCTGACCGCCGCGCACTGTGTGGGTTCCACCGGAAACAACAGCTCGATCACCGCCACCGTCGGCGTGGTCGACCTGCAGGACACCACGGCCATCAAGCGCACGTCGAACTACGTGCACCGGTCGGCGACGTACGGCACCAGCACTGGTGGCGACTGGGCCCTGATCCGGCTGTCCAGCCCGATCACGGGTGTCGCCACGCTGCCGATCACTACCACCACGGCGTACGACACCGGTCTCTTCACGGTGGCCGGCTGGGGTGCCGCGACCGAGGGCGGTGCGCAGCAGCGCTACCTGCTCAAGGCACAGGTGCCGTACGTCGATGACGTCACCTGTCGCGACGCCAGTTCGTACTACTCGGACCTGATCTTCGCGGCCGAGTTGTGCGCCGGGAAGATGGACACCGGCGGCGTCGACACCTGCCAGGGTGACTCCGGCGGCCCGATGTTCCGCCGGGACGCGAACAACGCCTGGATCCAGGTCGGCGTGGTCAGCCACGGCGAGGGTTGTGCCCGGCCGAGCGCGCCGGGCGTCTATACCCAGGTCAGTACTTTCGCGACGGCGATCAAGTCCGCCGCCGACAGTCTGGGGGGCGGCACTGGTCCCGGCCCGACATGTGGTCCGTTCACCAACGCCAACAACGTGAACATCGCCGACTCGCCGGGTGCGGCCGTCAGCAGCACCGTCACCGCGTCGGCTTGCACGGGGAACGCCTCGACCGCCAGCCGGGTCGCCGTCGACATCAAGCACACCTACCGCGGTGACCTGGTGATCGACCTGATCGCGCCGGACGGTTCGGCGTACCGGTTGAAGAACTCGAGTTCGAGTGACGGCGCCGACAACGTCATCACCACGTACACCGTCAACGCCTCCAGTGAGGTCAAGAACGGCGCTTGGAAGCTCCAGGTCAAGGACGTCTACGCCCAGGACATCGGCTTCATCGACAGCTGGAGTCTGACGCTCTAAGAGACACGAGAGCTCGTCGTCACCCATCGCGACGGCACGAGGCCCCGGGCACACTGCTCGGGGCCTCGTGATTTTCACCATCGGTTAGCGGGATGCCTCAACGAACTGACGCATCAGCTCGGCCGGGTCCTTCTCCGGCTCGGGCTGCGCGAGGTCGCTAGCGGCCACTCGCTCGGCCGGGCCGGTCTTGGCCAGGCTGTCGGTCGCACCGGTCAGCGGCAGCGTCAGTGACGACTGGGACGGGTCCAGCGTCACAGTGGCGCCAGTGAACGGCACTGAGGGGTTGTCGGGCTCTACCGTCAGCACCAGGCCGAGGCGGTGACCGGCGGCGAAGACCACGTCGTCGGCGTTGAGCTCGAAGGTCAGCTCGTACCACTTGCCGGCCTGCAGCGACTCCTTGCGGTTCAGCGTCCTGTAGTGGCCGATGTCCGCCAGAGTCCGTACGACGACCGATACGTCCGAGGTGGCCTTGTTGATCTGGGTCTCGGCGTAGCAACCGGTGTCAGCCTCGTTGCCGTCTCCCCAGCACACACGGGTGTTCGGAACGTTGCTGACGTTCAAGTAGCGCGAGGCCGTCCCGTAGTCGACAAGTCGCGCCTTGATCCCTGACGCGACCTTGTTGACCTTGACCCGCACTGTCACCTTGGCGGTGCCAGAGACGCGTACGCCCTTGCTCAGCTCGTTGCTGAGGAAGACCGCCCGCTCGGGCTTGACCGTGGTGGGATCGAGTACGGCGGCGTCGGTCGACTCCTTGTCGGTACCGGTGAAGCTGACCGGCGTCGAGCTGCCCGTACCGATCGAGAGGCCACCGGACGTAGCGCCCGCTGCCTTGCTCAGGTTGAGCTTGGTCTGCTTGACGCCGACGGCCGGCCAGCGCGATTCCTCGACGAACGTGCCGTCCTCGCGCTGGATCGTCGCCTGCGGGGTCTTCATCACGTTGTTCTGGAGGCCCTGCAGCCAGTAATCGAACCACGGGTGCAGACGCTTCACCCACTCGTCCCGGAAGCTGAACCCGTCCAGGTGCACGCCCTGGTGCAGGAAGATCTTCCGCGGTACGCCGTTCCGCGCGAGCTCGTCCCACCACTCGCCGAAGTGCCGGGTCTTCACGTTCTCGTCGCCGAGCCCGTGCACGACGTACACGCTGGCCCGGACGTTGTCGGCGTCGAGGTTGTAGTTCCGCGGGTCCCACCACTTGCTGTACGAGCCGGTGCGGGTGTCGGAGTTCTGCTCGATCTCGTCGGTCATCTCGACGCATCGCGGACTGGCGTCGTTGCTGACGTAGTCGTGCAGGAAGCCCATGTACTCGTCGTAGAAGGGCACCCCGTGGCCGCGGGTGTAGTCGTACCAGCTGGAGATCGCCGCGATCGGCACGATGGTCTCCAGACCCCGTACGCCGGTGCTGGCGACGGAGTTCGCGATGGTGCCGTTCCAGGAGACGCCGATCATGCCGGTCTTACCGGTGGACCAGTCGGGCCTGCTCTTCGCTCCAGCGGGCGTGTACGCCGTGCCACGGTTGTTCAGCCAGTCGACCACGGCCTTCGTACCGAGCACCTCGTAGTCGGCGCCGACATCGCTGCAGCCGGTCGACCGGAACGTACCCGGCATATCGACGAAGGCGACGGCATAACCGCGCGGCACGAAGTAGTTGTCCAGCCAGGTGCCGAAGACCTGCCTGGTGCCGTCGGCGTCGAAGTAGGTCTTCGGGTCGCGCGCGTAGTACGGCGAGGCCTGGATGATGACGGGTACGTCGATCCCGGCCTGCGCCGCTTCACCCGGGCGGATGATGTCGACGGTGACCCGGTCGGTGACGCCGTTGTCGTCGGCGTCCGTGTTGGGCACTTCGACCTGCACCCGTTCCCGGATCGCGTTGTCGTAGTCGTACGCCGCAACCGTCTGCGTGCCCTGGACGAAGGGCTTGGCGGCGGTTGCCGACGTGGTGGATGCGGGTGCGGAGGTCGGGCCGGCGATCGCGGTCAGCGAGGCCAGCGGGACGAGGGCCGCGGTGGCGACCAGCGCCACCGAGCTCCGGAAGGCGGTTCGCGCCTGATGTCGAGACGTGCGCATGCGAAATTACTCCCCTTTGGCGGTAGGTGGAGCACCCCGGCCCTCCCTCGATAGGGCCGCGAGCGGGTGAATGGCCCGCACTTTAACCGGAAATGACAGCGTTGTGCGCACGGATTCCACCGGGCTGATCACTTTGCGTCTAGGTCACGGGAAATACTTCGGACTCGCGCCGTCCTTGACCGTTCGGTTCGATCGCCACTAGCTTCCTTTCGACTCATTTCCATAAGGTCCCGCGGTAACCAGCCAGAGGAGATCCGCCATGAGCGATCCCCGCCATGCGAGCCGGACTGATCGTCGGGTCTTCGCGGTGGAGACGACAGGTATCGATGTAGTCAAGGGGTCCCATCGCCGGGGCCGGGCCAGAGAGTTGTTCTGGCCATGGTTCGGGGCGAACGTCTCGATCCTGGGGCTGAGCTATGGCGCCTTCGCGCTCGGCTTCGGTATCTCGTTCTGGCAGGCCTTTTTCGCCGGCCTGGCAGGCATCACCTTCTCGTTCTTTCTGTGCGGCCTGATCGCGCTGGCCGGCAAGCGCGGCTCGGCGCCGACGATGGTGCTCAGCCGGGCGCCGTTCGGTGTCCGGGGTAACCGGATCCCGGCCGCGCTCTCGTGGATCCTCACCGTCGGCTGGGAGACGTTCCTGACGGTCACGGCGACCCTCGCCACGGCCACGGTTTTCCGTGAGCTCGGCTGGGGTGGCGGCACGCTGACCAAGGCGGTCGCGCTCGCGGTGGTCGGCACGCTGATCGTGCTGGCCGGTGTGATCGGTTTCAACTTGATCATGTGGCTGCAGACCGGGATCACCATCATCACCGGTGTGCTCACCGTCGTGTACGTCCTGCTCGTCGCCGACCAGGTCAACTGGGACACCGTCGCCGCGATGCCGAGCGGCTCGACCCAGCAGGTGATCGGCGCGCTGGTCTTCCTGATGACCGGTTTCGGCCTCGGCTGGGTCAACCTGGCCGCCGACTACTCCCGCTACCTACCGCGCGAGACGTCGAACCGTGGCGTCATCGGCTGGACCACTTTCGGTGCCGCGTGTGCACCGCTCGTGCTGTTCAGCTTCGGGCTGCTCCTGGCGGGGTCCTCGCCCAACCTCAGCGAAGCCATCGCCGCCGACCCCATCGGCGCCCTCGCGGCGGCGCTACCGACCTGGTTCCTGCTGCCCTTCGCGACCGTCGCCATCCTCGGCCTGGTCGGTGGGGCCGTGCTCGACATCTACTCGTCCGGTCTCGCGTTGCTCGCAGCCGGTGTCCGGGTCCGGCGTCACATCGCAGCGCTGATCGACGGCATCATCATGGTGCTCGGCACGATCGCGATCGTCTTCATCACCTCGAACTTCCTCGGCCAGTTCACCGGCTTCCTGATCACGCTGGGTGTCCCGATCGCGGGCTGGTGCGGCATCATGCTGGCCGACATGCTCAACCGGAAGCACGACTACGCCGACGAGGAGCTCTTCACCCCGCGCGGCCGCTACGGCAACATCCAGTGGCCGCCGATCTTCATCCTGCTGGCGTGCACGCTGATCGGCTGGGGCCTGGTCACCAACACCATGGCCGGCTGGCTCGACTGGCAGGGCTACTTCCTCGGACTCGGCCTCGGCGGACGTGAGGGCGACTGGGCCTACGCCAACCTCGGCGTTCTCGTTTCCCTGGTCCTCGGCTTCGTTCTCCAGGTGCTCATCGGCCGCGCCCGCGTCCGTGAGCAGGAGGCGATCGACAACCAGCCCGTCTACATGCACTGACGTCAGCCGATCAGGTTGAGGTGGACTTCGGCGACGGTCAGGTCCAGGCGCTGGCCCCAGGTGAGGGTCAGCGTGTCGGACTCGATGCCGTCGCCGAAGACCACCAGGTCGGACTCCGCGCTCAACGTGAGTGTCTCGGGCGCGGTCAGCAGACCTTCGGTGTACGACGTACCGGTGGCGGGCGATGGCCAGGCCTCACGGACGAACCAGCACAACGTCGGCATCGTTGCTGACGGCAACGGTAAGGAGCTGTGCCGCTCTTGCCAGGCCGAGCGGCACCACCCGGTCGCGCCCGTCCCGGTGCCGACGAGTAGGCCTGAGGACGACTGACGCTCTGTGTGGGGAGCGCTGATCGTGTAGCGGGCCGACTGGTGGGTCCGGTGGCCGACGTACACCTCATTGAGGGCGACCAGGCGCTGGCCATCATCGGTGCTCGCGGCAACCATCGTCCGCGCTTCCACCGAGGTTGTTGCCGTGAGCAACTTCGGTACGTCGGAAGGCGCGTGTCGTACCAGGACGCCGGGGTTGCGCGCGGGCTCGGGATTGACGCCGAGCACGGGTTGGCCGTCGAGGTACTTGGCCACATTCGCGACCAGGCCGTCCTGGCCGACGGCGATCACCACGTCCTCCGGGCCGAAGACGAACCGGTCCAGGTCCGACCGCTCGGCGACGGCTCGCCGCCAGTCCAGCGGGATGGCCGCCGAGACCGCCGCGAGGGCTGCCTGCTGGCTGGTGTGCCGTTCGTCCAGCTCGGCCAGGGATCGGCCCCGGCCGGCCAGGAAGAACCCGGCCTGCTGGCGGGTGCCGTGCCGGGCGATCAACTCGGTCAACTCGGTCGCCCGGTGCACCACCACGGCCCGCGGTGGAAGGCTCATTGCGCCGTCAGCCTGGTCAGAAGCGGTGTGAGCAGATCCGGCGTGACGTTCAGCGTGCCGATCTCCGGCAGAGCGCCCTGCTTGATCGCGAGCGCCAGAATCGTCGCCTGATCCAGATCCTGGTACGCCGCCAGCAGCGCCTTCTCCGCCTCGGCCTCAGCCGCACCGAGAACGCGCTTCGCATCCGCCTCGGCCTGACTGAGCATCCGCTGCCGCCCGGCCTGTGCCTCGGTCTGGATCTGCCCCGCGGCAGCCGCCTCGACGGCCCGCTGGCGCTCGTTCTGCCCCTTCTGCAGGACGAGTTGCTCCTCGCGACGGGCCAGCTCGATCTGGTTCTGCAGCTCGTTCTCGGCGATGGCCCGCTCGCGTTCGACGGCCATCGCGCGCCGCTCGTACGTCGCCTTGTCGGCCGCCTGCTGGACCATCTCCCGCGTCGGCGTCTGCAGCGCGCGCTCCACGTCGCTCTCGGCCCGTACGGCGACCACACGGACGTCGACGATGCCGATACCCATCTCGGTCAGGCGCTGGTCCTCGCGTAGTCCTTCGCCGACCTGATGCCGCAGCGCGGCGCTGCCCTCGGAGAGCGCCTGCGTGAGCGACATGCGCGCGAGCAGGTCGACCGCCGCCTGCTGGGCCAGTTCGGTCATCAGGCCGCCGAGTTGCTCGAGCGGAGTGGACCGCCAGTGCCCGTGATCGGGGTCGATCCCGAAGTCGATCCTTTGGGAGGCCAACGCCGGGTCGGTCACCCGGTACGTCACGGTGGCCTGCACGGCGACGTCCTGGAAGTCGACGGTCCGGCCGTGGAACAGCAACGGCTGCTCGCGGTCGTCGATCGGGATCTCGCTCAGCGCCGAGTTCAGCGGGCGGAACCAGAACGCCTGGCCCGGTCCGTCGTGCACGAGCCGGCCGTTGCGGTGATGCCGGACGTGAGTGGTCGGGTTGGCGCGCAAGTGGTTGAGAAAACGGAACCGGCTGATGTCGGCCATCGGATGCCTCCCTGATTCTTAATCGTCACTATGACGATAAGCGGGTTGTCGCTTTTCGTCAAGGTGACGATTAAGATCCTCGGCATGGACTTCGAGCCGATGGGTGTCGCGACGGACCTGGTGATCCTGACGGTTCGCGCGAGCGCCTTCGAGGTGCTGCTGATCCGCCGCGGCATCGCGCCGCACAAGGGCCGCTGGGCGCTACCGGGCGGGTTCGTCCGGCCGGCCGAAGGTCTGGAGGCGGCGGCCCGGCGTGAGCTGGCCGAGGAGACGGGCCTTGCTTCGGACCGGATCCACCTCGAGCAGATAGCGACGTACGGCGACCCCGGGCGCGATCCGCGCGGCCGGGTGGTGAGCGTGGCCTACCTGGCGCTCGTGCCGGATCTGCCCGCGCCCGTTGCCGGGACGGACGCCGCCTCGGCGTCGTGGGTCTCCGTTGCCGAAGTGCTGGGGGACGAGCGGCGGCTGGCGTTCGACCATCACCGGGTGTTGTCCGACGGCGTCGAGCGGGCCCGGGCGAAGTTGGAGTACTCCCCGCTGGCGGCGGCGTTCTGCCCGCAGGAGTTCACGATCTCCGAGCTGCGCGGGGTCTACGAGGCGGTCTGGGGTGTGCCGCTCGACCCGCGCAACTTCCACCGCAAGGCCACGAAAACCGAAGGCTTCGTCGTACCCACCGGCGAGACCACCACCCGCGACGGCGGCCGCCCCGCCCAACTCTTCCACCGCGGCCCCGCAACCACCCTCCACCCACCTCTCACGCGCTAGCAGTCCTCTCCTCCGGCCGTGAGTGGTCGGGTATGACGAGTCCACTCGTGGGGTTTTCGGGCGTGAGTGGTCGGGTATGACGCGTCCACTCGTGGGGATTTGGGTGCGAGTGGTCGCGTCTGTGCCCGGGAGGTTCAGGGGTGACCACTCGCGGCAGAGAGGAGGTCGGCGGTGATGAGGTCGGTGTGGGTGCCGGGGGAGCCGCAGGCCCAGGCGCCTGCGATCGACGCCGTCTTCGCCGCTGTTTGCGGGTCGACGTCGTTGAGCCAGCTCGCGAGGAAGGCGGCGACGTAGGCATCGCCGGCGCCGTTGGAATCGACGACCGGGCGGTCAGGCAGGGTCACCGCGTCGACGTGGTGGGACTGGCCGTCGGGGGTGAAGACGGTGCTGCCGGCCGCGCCGGAGGTGGCGATGACGAGTTGCGCCCGGCCGTTCGCGAAGATCCGCTCGGCCGGGACCGCCTCGGTCAAAGCGCTCGTGGAGAGGAAGACCAGGTCGGCGGCGTACGCGAAGTCCTGGTGATACGGGTTTTGCCCGTCCCAATCGTGCAAGTCGGTCGAGATCGTGCAATCGGCCTCGACCAAGTCGGGTAACGCGTGGCGAGCGAAGTCCATGATCGAGACGTGTGCGTGCCGCAGGCCATCGAGGTGCTGCCGCCAAAGCGCGGGATCGACCCGCAGGCCCGCGGGATGCCGCCCGTCGTACAGCGAGAGCCGGCGTCCGTCGGGACTGACGAGGTTGACCGCGCGACGAGTGCCCGACGGATGTACGACGGCGTGGAACGGCAGACCCAATTCGTCGTACGTCGCGCGAATCCGCAAGCCTTCGGGATCGTCGCCGATGACGTCCGCGAAAGCCGTCCGCAACCCGAGCCGATGCGCCCCAAGCGCGACCCCGTGGCCGGTATGACCGACGTACGACTCAACCGGCTCAACGTGAATCGTCTCAGTCACCGCCAACGGCAACCCCGGCACCCGCACAATCGTGTCAATCCCGACGCCGCCAAGTACGAAAAGGTCCATCCCTCATTCTCGTCTTCTTATGCGTTCATTCGTCGGAATCCGCCCTCTTCCCGCCGCGGACAGGTGCCTCGCCGCGGTCCTGTGAGGGCGGATTCCGACGAATGAACGCATAAGAAGTTCACGACTTTCGGCAGTGGTGAGGCGTGCCGGATGGCAGGGGTGGGGCGGGCGCGGATCCGTGAGGGTTGAGGGCATGCTGACAAGACGGGTTCTCTTTGGGATTGCCGGTGCCGCGTTGGTCGCGCCGGGTACCACGCTGACCGCCCAGGCAAAGCGCGCTGGATCTCGGCGGCCGGTGCGGTTGCGGTTCCCCCGGCCGACTGGGCCGTTTCCGGTGGGGACGACCGAGTTGCATCTGGTGCAAGCCGGGCGGCCTGATCCCTATCGGCCGGAACGGACGCGCGAGTTGATGGTCAGCGTCTGGTATCCCGCGAGCCGCGCGGCCCCGGCGGCGCCGTACCTCCCGCCGCTCACCGCGGCCCTCTACGCGGAAGGCGCCGCGATCGCATTGCAACAGCCCGCGGACACCGTCGACTGGGCAGGCGCTCGCGCCCACGCAGGCCTCGCGGCCCCAATCAGCCGCTCGTGGGGTAAACGCCCGGTCGTCATCTTCTCGCCGGGCTTCGGCGTACCGCGCGGCCTCGGCTCGATCATGGTCACCGAGCTCGCCAGTCGCGGGTACGTCGTAGTCACCGTCGACCACACCTACGAGGTCGCAGGCGTGGAATTCCCCGGCGGCCGGCTCGAGGTGCAAACCCTACCCACCGGCAGTTACGCCAAGCTGGCAAGGGATGCCCGCGTCGCCGACGTCCGGTTCGTCCTCGACTCCCTGCAACAATTTGCCCAAGGCAACAACCCCGACGCGGGCGGACGGCAACTACCTAACGGCCTCGGCGACATCCTCGACCTGCAAAGGATCGGCGCGTACGGCCACTCCGCCGGAGGAATCACGGCCGCCGACGTAATGGACGTCGACCACCGAGTCAAAGCCGGGATCGACCTCGACGGCACACTCGGCTACGGCTATACCGACGCCGACCCGGCACCCGTCGTACGGCATGGTCTGGATCGGCCGTTCCTGCTGATGGGCGCGGGCAACACGGCCAGCGGAGGCGGCCCACAGACCCACCTGACCGAGAAATCGTGGGGCCGCTTCTGGGACAACTCGACCGGCTGGAAGCGCGATCTCAACGTCCCGCTGGGCGGCCACTACACGTTCATCGACCACCAGGCGCTGATCCCGTGGTTCGGCCGGTTCTTCCCAGTGCCGCCGACGTTGATCGCGAACACCATCGGCTCGGTCGATCCCGAGCGGATCCACCGGTCGCTCAACGCCTACCTGCCCGGGTTCTTCGACCAGCACCTACGTGGGATACCGCAGCGACTCTGGCAGGGCGAGTCGCCGCGGCATCCCGACGTACGCTTCATTGCTTGATGGTGGCTCCGGTCTTGCTCTGCAGCTCGTCGAAGGTGACACCATCGGCGAGCTCGACCAGCTTCAGCCCGTCCGGCGTGATGTCGAGGACGGCCAGGTCGGTGATGATCCGGTCCACCACGCCGAGACCGGTGTAGGGCAGGTCGCACTCCTTGAGGATCTTGTGCGAGCCGTCCTTCGCGACGTGTTCCATCAGCACGATCACGCGCTTGGCGCCGTGCACGAGGTCCATCGCGCCGCCCATGCCCTTGACCATCTTGCCGGGGATCATCCAGTTCGACAGGTCGCCGGTCTCCGAGACCTGCATCGCGCCGAGCACGGCTGCGTCGATCGCGCCGCCGCGGATCATGCCGAACGACAATGACGAGTCGAAATACGATGCCCCGGGCAACGTTGTGACCGTCTCCTTGCCGGCGTTGATCAGATCCGGATCCTCTTCGCCGTCGGCCGGGTAAGGACCGACACCAAGGATGCCGTTCTCGCTTTGCAGGACGACGGTGACGGCTTCGGGAATGTAGTTCGGGATCATCGTCGGCAGGCCGATACCGAGGTTGACGTACTGCCCGTCCTCGAGCTCCGCCGCCGCCCGGGCCGCCATCTGTTCACGGGTCAGGGGCATCAGACACTCGCCTTCGGTTGTACGGTCCGCTTCTCGATCCGCTTCTCGATATCCTTGCCAACGGCAACCACTCGCTGGACGAACACGCCCGGCAGGTGGACGCTGTCCGGATCGAGCTCGCCCGGCTGGACCAGCTCTTCGACCTGGGCGATCGTGATCCGGCCGGCCATCCCCGCCAGCGGGTTGAAGTTGCGCGCGCTGCGATCGAAGACCAGGTTGCCGTGGGTATCACCCTTGAGTGCGTGCACCAGGCCGAAGTCGGTGGTGATCGACTCCTCCAGCACGTACGTCGAACCGTTGAGCTCGCGCGTCTCCTTGGCGGCCGAGGCCTTCGCGACCGAGCCGTCGGTGTTGTACTTCTGCGGCAGCCCGCCATCGGCCACCTGGGTCCCGACGCCGGCGAGGGTGAAGAAGGCCGCGATGCCGCAACCGCCCGCGCGCAGCTTCTCCGCCAGCGTGCCCTGCGGGGTCAGCTCGACCTCCAGCTCACCGGACAGGAACTGCCGGGCGAACTCCTTGTTCTCCCCGACGTACGACGAGGTCATCTTGGCGATCCGCCGATCGGCCAGCAGGATGCCGAGACCCCAGTCGTCCACGCCACAGTTGTTCGAGACGACGCTGAGGCCGGTCGAACCGAGGTCGTGCAGGGCCCGGATCAGCTCCATCGGATTGCCGCAAAGCCCGAAACCGCCGACGGCGAGACTCGCGCCGTCACCGATATCGGCCACCGCGGCCTGCGGTGAGTCGTACGTCTTGTCCATGCGGCTGCTCCATTGCAGGTCGGCGACGGTTCTCCAGCCGACACTAACGCCCACCGGCCCCGCCATCGAGATGACGTCGGCCACAGCCGTCAGCCGAATTCCACCACGCCCCAGGTTTCCGGCGCGTGCATCGTCGGCTGGTACTGCGGGGACCAGACCCAGAAGTCCTCGCCCTCACCCTTGCGGTAGTTCCCGTCCACCACGTCATGCGGCCACTCGATCCGCATCAGGTTCATCCGCCACTCGTCACCGGGCGCAGGCGGAGTCGCCCGCCCCACGTTGTACGACGCGAGGCCCGACCACGGCAGGGCCACTTCGACCGACCAGCCGCGATCCAGGTCGCCCGGGTCGTTCGCCGTACCGTCGACGCACACCGCCGTCCGCAGACCCGGCAGGTTGGTCGGGTCGATCGCGTCACCGCCCGCGGCGTACGGCTTGGTGAGGGTGAGTTCCCAGGTGGTGCCGAGGCAGTTGATCTCGAACTCGTAGTAGTTCTGCCCGTCGCCGTCCGGGTCGATGAAGATCTCGAAGTTGTTCTCCACGAACAGCATCGTGTTGTGCTCGGTCAACGTGGCCCAGACGTGCGGCTCGGCCAGCTCGGCACCGACGTACAGGAACTCGTCATCCCACAGCAGCTTCGCCCGGGTCCGCAGGCGTGGCGTGGGTTCCGGCCCGAGGATGTCGACGAAGTCCTCGGTCCACGGGGCTGCCGCCCAGGCGGGATGCCTGAGCGTGCCGTCGATCGGCGGGGCCTCGTCGGTACGGCGGCATACGTAGCGGCGGGGGCTCTGGTCAGGCATCGGCACGGTTCAACCGTTTCGCGAGGAGGTCGGCCACGAGGAAGGTGACGGCGGTCAGGCCGGGAATGATCAACAGGGTCCAGGTCGAGTAGAGGCGGTCCGAGAGCAGGCCCACCACGATCAGGCACATGAACGCCACCCCGAGGAACGAGATCAGCCCGGGATTCTCCAGCGCCAGCCGCCGCAACGCGATGGTGCCGAGCACGATCGCGACCACGACGCTGAGGATCAGCAGCGGCAGGCCGAGCGCGCCGCATTTGCCGGTGTCCCTGGTGCGCGCGCAGCCCTCACCACTCAGCCAGACCAGCCCGACCACCACAAACCCGCACAGCAGGCCGACTACGGCCAGCAGGACCACGGGCGGCATCGGCGGCAACCCTCTGGCCTCAGCCTCCTCGTCAGCGCTCATGGCCGCAGGCTACCGACAAGTTCACTCTCCGCGCAGTACTCCGGACGGTAGTGGCGGGAGGGAATGACTCAGGGCCGGCCACTCTTGCGAGTGACCGGCCCTGAGGTTGGTCGGGCTGACAGGATTTGAACCTGCGACCTCGTCGTCCCGAACGACGCGCGCTACCAAGCTGCGCCACAGCCCGAAGTCGGCGTTAGCTTACATGCGCGCTCGCCTGGTGCGAAATCGGGTTATCCCGTCACCTGGCAGTGAGGGTGAGCAGGGTCGCTTCCGGCCGGCAGCAGAAGCGGATCGGCGCGTACGGCGACGTACCGAGACCGGCCGATACGTGCAGCGCGGCCTGGCCCTTTTCCGTGCCGTACGTGTTCAGGCCCTTCACCCGGGACGTGTCGAGATCGCAGTTCGTCACCAGGGCCCCGTAGAACGGCACCGCCACCTGCCCGCCGTGCGTATGCCCCGCGAGGATCAACGGATACCCGTCCTCGACGAACCGATCGAGGACGCGCAGGTACGGCGCGTGGGTGACGCCGATCGAGAGGTCTGCCGCCGGGTCGACCAGGCCCGCGATCGCGTCGTACCGATCGCGGCGGATGTGCGGGTCGTCCGTACCGGCGAAGTCGAGGCGCAGCCCGTTCACCTTGAGCACGGACTTCGCGTTGTTGAGGTCGAGCCAGCCGCGATCGGTGAAGCTCGCGCGCATCTCCTCGTACGGCAGGTCGGGGCCGTGCGGTTTGTGGCGCTGTTTGGTCGCGGGCAGCAGGTACTTGAACGGGTTCTTGAAGTGCGGCTCCCAGTAATCGTTCGAGCCGTAGACGAAGACGCCCGGGAGGTCCAGCAACGGCTCATACGCCCGGAGTAGTGGCGGCAGGGACTGCTTGCTGGCGATGTTGTCACCGGTCGTCACGACCACATCCGGCTCGAGCCTGACCAGCTCGCGGACCCAGTCGACCTTGCGATCCTGCTTCGGCATCAGGTGCAGGTCGGACAGATGCAGCACCTTCAGCGGGTCGGACCCCGGTGGCAGCAGTGGCACGGTGAAGCGCCGCAGCGTGAACCAGCGCGCCTCGAAGGTCGCGTAGGCCAGGCAGGCCGCACCAACGGCCGAGGTCACGGCCGCCGCACTGGCCGCCGTTCGGGCGATCCGCCGGTAGTTCATTCACCCAGCCTGCCACAATCGTGGTCATGTCCAACTCCGTGAACGCCGAGATGAAGCAACGCCTGCACAACGACATGACCGCGGCACTGAAGGCCCGTGACGAGCTGCGCAAGTCGACCCTGCGGATGGCCCTGACCGCCATCACCAAGGCCGAGGTGGCCGGCAAGGAGGCGCGCGAGCTGTCCGACGCGGAGATCATCGACGTGCTCGGCGCGGAGGCGAAGAAGCGGCGCGAGTCCGTCATCGCCTACCGCGAGGCCGGGCGCGTCGAGCTGGCCGAGAAGGAACAGGCCGAAGCCGACATCCTCGCCGAATACCTGCCCGAGCAGCTCACCGCCGACGAGATCGCCGCCCTCGTCACCGAGACCATCGCCGAAACCGGCGCCGCCGAACTGGGCCCCCGCGGTATCGGCAAGGTGATGGGCGCCCTCCAGCCCAAGGTCAAGGGCAAAGCCGACGGCGGCGCCGTCTCCGCCGAAGTAAAACGCCAACTAGGCGCCTGACCGCGCCCTAGCGTCGTCACCAGCCGCCCTGGTTGCAGGAACCTGCAATCCGGGCGGCTTTTACTTGTCCTTATCTAAAAGCAAGGTTAACGTCACTCCGTCACTAATGAACTACGCAGAGTTGCGAAGTTGAGGCGCGGGGGGACGTGGGGCCGCCGTAGGACTGTCATGTCTTACGGCAGATAACGAACTCCCTGCTCGCAAAACAGATCTATGGGGGATCTATGCGTGCGTACAGAGTTCGATTCAAGAATCTGACAGCGATTTTCCTAGCTGGATTGCTGGCTGCGTCAGCAATGGGCTCAAGCAATGCAACCGCGAACCCAACTGGTGGCGGCGCTTTGGCAGCGGCAAGCCGACCAAGTCCGCCCGGTGGTGCCCAACTTGCCAGCCGTGTGCCAAAGGAATCGGCAGACAGGATCCTTGGTCCTGACTGGAAGTCATCGCGCGACAAGGTGTGGTCGCTGATCGGCTCGCACTCTGGTCTCCACGTTCTGCTGGCACAGGAGTCACAGGGATACACCTGGAAGGTTCTCGCGACCCTCGCGGAGAGTGGGTTCGACACCGACAACTGGGTTGGAAATGGTTGTCTGACCAGCTCAGGCCGTTATCTTGCGGTGGCCTATGCGCCCCGAGGATTTACGAACGACTCGACCGCTTTTGATAAGGCCGCCTTCGGGGCCATCGTCGACCTTCGTACCGGCGCGGTGCGAAAACTTCCGGTCACGACCACGCTGGCCTACTTCAATCCGGGCTGCGGTTCCGGCGATCAGGTGGTGTTCGCCCAGTACGACCACTCGATGACGAGAAGTACGCGGTTCCAGACCGTCGCGGCGGCATCAGGCAAGGTTGTCCGTAGCCGTGTTCTCGCCGGCGAACTCACATCTGCAGTGCCGGTCGGCGACACTGTCGTAGCTGCCGACGGTGGACGCCTGGTGAGGGTCCTGCCGGATGGCCGAGTGAAGTCCGAACTCGGCCTAACAGGTACGATCTCGCGGATCAGGTTCGCAGGACCTGGAAACCTCGTTCTGTCCCAGACTGTCGGCGAGCGAACGACGGTCCAGCATTTCGACACCGGTAAGCGACGCATCACCGCGCTGGCGAGCGGGCCGAGGAGCGAGGCCAAGTCGCATCAGGGCCCGTCCGGCCGGGTCTTCGTCACTGGTGCGAAGACCCTCGGGGGCGCCATCCCGCCTACGGTGCGTTTCGCGCGCGGCAAGGCCGGTTTGCAGGTAGCGGACTCCGGTGGACTGACCATCGAGAGCGTTCAACGCCAGGGAGCTGATGACAAGGTAGCCGTGACGGCTGTGGCCGACACCGGTCAGCCCGTCAACTTCCTACTGCCTTCCCTGAACAACGCGCCGGCACCATCTCAGCGATCATCCCCCGCCTTGAAGGCAGGACGAGTCGCCGTGGCAGGCGAGGCAGACACGCCGATTGACCCGGGTGCTACCTGCGCTGTCCCGCGCAACGATGTCCGGACGCAGGTCTATCAGCCAAATCCCCGGCAGGTGGAGTGGGCCGTCGACCAGGCGGTCAACAACAATCTGCTCACAGCGCGCCCGGCCAACTGGAAGCAATCTGGTCTACCGTCTTACACGCCGCAGTTGATGGAGAAGTTCAAGCTGCCGGCTCTGCGTGGCGGAGGATTCATACCGCCACAGGTTCTCCTGGGGATTCTTGCTCAGGAGTCGAACCTGTGGCAGGCCTCAGGGCGTGTCATTGAAACCTGGACCGGGAACCCGCTCATCGGCAATTACTACGGCCGCATTGGCGATGGCTGGTCAATCGACTTTTCGAAGGCGGACTGTGGCTATGGCGTCGGGCAGATCACGGACGGTATGCGCAAGGGAAGCACAATCTGGGGCGGCCTGACTGAGCAGCGAGCGATCGCCCTCGACTACACCGTCAATATCGCGGCTGCCGCCAAGATCCTGAGCGAGAAGTGGAACCAGCTCTACGACGCCGGGCTTCTGGTCAACGGTGGTAAGTCGAGTCGGCTGGAATCCTGGTTCGGCGCAGTGTGGGCTTACAACTCGGGCTTCCACCCCAAGGCCGGTACGTCGGACCCGCGGGGCCTCGGCTGGACGAACAATCCTCTCAGCGGGCTCTGGGATCCTGCTCGTAAGCCGTTCCTTGAATTCACCAGGGCCGACGCCGCCCACCCGCAGGACTGGCCTTATCCCGAGAAGATCATGGGGTGGGCCGCCTATCCGCTGGAGAATCCGCGTCTCGGGGCGACGTACCGCGCGGCTTGGTGGACCGATGCGGTGACCAGCGGAGCGGAGAAGCGCAGGCAGGTCAAGCCTCCGCTCGCGACCTTCTGTGTGACGGCGGTCAACGACTGCGTTCCCACTGCGTCTCGGGGACAAAACTGCCCGCGGGACGACAGCAAGTGCTGGTGGTATCCGCCAGTCAAGTGGAAGGACTGCAACGATGCCACTGCCGATACCTGCGGGCGCGGGTTGGTGCGCTTCAACACCACCTATGCCGAGCCGCAGCCTGATCAGGCCCACACGCCACCAGATCCGGAGCAGAACCCGCCGGTGTGTAACAGGGATGGGATTCCGTCGAATGCACGTCTGATCGACGATGTCCCGGCCGGCGTCTTGAGCGCTCGCCCTCAGTGCGGTACGCCGTCGGCTATGGCTGGATCGTTCTCCTTGAAGTTCGGCGCGGTTGAGGTCAATGGCACTCCAGTTCAGTACACATCGAAGATCGACTTCCACCAGGCCGGCCTTGGTTTCCACGGTCACACCTGGCTGACCCACACCACTTGGGATGGCACGGCCGACCAGAGTCGCACCGTGACCGGTAAGTGGACGTTGGATCAGCCGATGGCAGGGTGGGGGCGAGTACTGGTCCATCTGCCCGAGATCGCGACGATCACCCGCCAGGCGAAGTACGTGGTGGACCGGGGTGACGGCAGGCCGCCCGTTGCCCGCTACGTCAACACCAGCGTTAAGTCGAACAAATGGGTTTCGCTTGGCATCTTCCAGTTCGGTGCGGGCAGCCCATCCGTCTCCCTCTCGAACCGGACCTTCGACGCGAAGTACTTCGACTCCAACATCAATCCATTCGCGCTCGACCGTCAGGAGAACATCGCCTGGGATGCGGTGGCGTTCCAGCCCCTGCCGGCCAAGCCCGCCATCGTCGCCGCCGCGGTGGGCGACTCCTACGGCTCGGGCGAAGGTGCTGGCGACTACCTGGCTGGAACTGACCACAGTGGCGAATTCCCACTAGCCCGCAGCGCGTGCCACCGTTCGACGAAGGCATGGTCACGGCTAGTCAGCCCGTCAGGCCTCAATGGGCAGTCGCTGGGATCTGCATCAGATGCATTCAGTACAACCGCTGAGCTGAGCTTCGTCTCGTGCTCCGGGGCGGTGTCGGACAACGTTTCCTTCGCGCCGCCCTCTACTGACCCGCACTACTTAGGTGGGGGACAACATCATGAAGTGGCACAACTTCAGTCCGGATATATCGACGAGAACACCAATCTGGTCTTCGTGAGTCTTGGCGGAAACGATGCTTTATTTAGCAAAGTATTGACCTTCTGCATCAAGGGTGCCTTTGAATGCTATGGCGACGTTATGCCGGGAGACTCGGCTGTGTTGGATATCGCAGAACGCGAGCGAATTACCGGCGATGTCCAGGAGCGCGTGGTCGCGGCAGTGCAAAGAATCCATGCTGCCGCCCCAAGCGCCAGGATCGTTTATGCCGGCTATCCGCGTTTGTTCGACGGGTCCAACACGGCCTGTCCGGATGGCCTGGGTGCGCAGGAGGTGTTCTGGATGAACCAGATGAGCGACCTGCTAGCTGATACGACTTCGGCGACCCTGGCTCAGCTGTCGCGGGACACTGGGATCCCGCTCACGTACGTGGACACTAGGCCTCAGTTCGCAGGGCGTGGCGCTTGTTCAACCGTCAATGGCGCGATCAATTGGATCAAAGTGAGCAAGACGCCCGGAGATGACCCTGACGAGGCTGTCTCTGCCGAATCGTTCCATCCAAACGGCGCTGGGACGCAGCTCTACGCCGACGCTATCAAGCAAAAGATGGGCTGGTGATGAGTCGTTGAGATCGCTGATGCCCGGGATTGCGATCGTGGCTCTATTGGCTGGTTGCCACAGCGCAACGCGCGACGAACCCCAGCTTGTCGATCCCAAGAGTGACCTGTTCAAAGAACGCCTTTCCGGTGCTCGCGAGGACTCGGAGCGGGTTGAAGCCCTCGTTTTTGCAGCAGCGAATGAGTCTGGCAAACCAAAGGCCCGGGAAGCTGTGACTTGTATCGAGCGAGCGCAAGGGCCGAAGGGTAGCGCGGAGATTCCTTGGGATTCGTCTTGTGGATTTGTCCGGTCGGCGGGGTTGATAGTCGGCCGACCGATTCATGCGTTGCTGACTCTGGATCAGAAACTGCGGCCACGTGGCTGGCACGGGGAGTGGCACTCGGTGCGGTCGGGTGAACAGCTTGATCCGGCAGTAGTGAGGGCTGGGGGTGTGCCGGAATCGGAGGTGGCTTCGGTGACGTACGCCAACGCTGACCTCGTTCTGAGGCTTCAGGTCGGCAGGAGAGGGGAGCGGCAACAGTTTCTTCGGAATCCGCTTCCCGTGGGGTATTTCGAGGCGACAACTGGCAGTGACTGGGAGGAGTGGGCTCCACGAGGGCGTCCGCTAAACGCGACGATGCTCGCACTCGAGGTTCGCCGCGAGTCATTTGTCAAAGCTCCATAGACGGATTGAACTCAACGGAGGGAAATTGCTGTGAGGATGCAGAGAATGGTAAGAGTCGTGGCGGCGTTCGTTGGCGCCGCGGTGGTCTCGTTGGGGCTCGTAGTCCCGACATCGGCCTTCGCTGTCGGCTGCTATGGCTCCACTTGCGACAACAAGGGTCCGGTTGCGATGGGATGCAACAAGGACGCGGTGAATGTCCGCGGCACCACCGAAGTGATGCTCACCTACTCGAAGGCCTGTAATGCGTATTGGGTCTTCAGCACGTGGGCGCCGCAGTTCTGGGATTCGACGCTCTATGTGGAACGCGGTTACTACAACGCCACGACCAAGCAGTACACGAATATTAAGCGTCTGCAGATCGCCTTCTCGCCGGGCGAAACTGCCGAGTGGACCAACATGCTGGGGTCGTACGGCCCGAACAATGAAGGTTTCCTCGGTGTCAGGGACTGGCACGGTGGCGATGGCGTGAAATACACGGGATGGCACTGCCATAAGCGCGGCTGCCCGCCCTGGGTCTGAGCAATGAGAATGATCCGTGGCGGGTGTTTGCCCACCCCCGCCACGGATCTTCGTGTTCCTTAAGAGCAGCAAAGAGCTCAAGCCGGGGCGGGGGAGCGCGGCGCTTTTGCATGTTCCTGCAATTTTGGCAGCCCTTCCCGAGAACTCCCGGTGACCTGTATTTTATTGACCTGCAGTTAAAGCCTATTTTCAATAGGGGGATAAATGCTAAGGAGCGTACAACGAATCGTTTCCATAGTTGCATTATTCAGTGCTTCATTGACGGGCGTCGGTATCGCAACGAATCATCTTCCATCTCAGGCGCTAAGCAGCGCTGCAATGGAAGCGGGCATCGCGGCAGATCCTTCATTCTGGAATAGCGTCGCATCAGACGAGCTCACAAAGTCCTGCCCAGCCGGCGCCACTACTTACTCCTTCACTGTCGGCGGACTGACAGGAAACGCACGCTGCGGCACATTCTATCGCACGCTGTCGTTTACTGCAGGCGACTTGACCATTCAATACATCTTCATGATCGCCAGTGACTATTCAGCACAGATCGGTGTGCGCACATTTCGCCCCCCTACTGGCTCCATCTTAAACGAACTTGCCTGGGGTAGCCTTGGTGGGAATATCCGTCGAGGTATCTCTTTTATGGTCTATAGGCATCCACACGATATTATGATCCACGCCCCGGCGCCTAGTGGCACGGAATATGTCAATCTAGTTGATATCACCGGCTGGTCTGGCTGGAGGGCCTGAGTTCCTCGGGTAGGGAATGTCACCACAGCCCGCCGCAGGGCTTCCCTGTCCCGGTTCCGCCCCGACGTGTCCTTTGGCCATGGCTTTGCTGTAACGATGTGATCGTGGGGGTCGACACGCGTCGTAGATATAGATAGGTGCCTTACCTGCAAGGGATTTTGGGTGCGTCCAAGACTCAGTTTGGTCCAAGCGGGAAGGTGCTTCGTAGGCGGAGACACAACGACGGGTCCGGCGGTCACGGTGACGGCTGATGGGCGGGGTGTCGGCTCGCATGCCAGGTCGCGGCCGCTGGCGGATCTGGCCGTGTGACGGGCTGGTTGAGGCGCGTTCGGTGCGGGAGGTGCGGCAGTCCCGCTCGGCGCATAACCCTGGCCGGGCGCTGGTCGATGTTGCGGTGATGCTGGCCGACAGCGGCGCTGCGATCTCGGACCTGGCTATATCGCGCGACCAGTCTGTTCGGCCGGTCGCCTCGAGCGGCACGGCATCGCGGGTCCTGGACAGCCTTGATGAGGCTGTCCAGGACCGGTTGCGGCAAGCGCATGTAGCCGTCTGGGAGCGTGATTGACTGGCACGAAGTCGAGCATGGGCGGGGATATATGCCCATGGCCGGGATGTACCGGCCTTGACAGCCGGCGGGCGACTGGCGCCGGGCCTGGTCATTGCTCTCGATGCCGGCCTGGGACCTGCGGGCTGGCCCGAGGCTAAGCGGGTCATCGTGCGCCGTGAACGGCCGCACCCGGCCGCGCGCAACTGTCACTGATCGACCAGCGTGACGGGCTGCGCTACCAGGCCTTCGCCACCGACACAGCTCGTGGCCAGCTCGCCCACCTGGAAGCCAGGCACTGCGCCCACGCCCGCGTCGAAGACCGGATCCGCTGCGCGAAAGACACCGGTATCGGCCAGTTCCCATCGCGAATGTTTGCACTCAACGCCGGCTGCTGGAACTCGCCCTGACCGGCATCGACCTAATCGCCTGGACTCAAGACACGCTGCTTGACGGGGACCTGGCCACCGTGTGAACCCAAAGCGCTGCGCTACCGGATCCTCAACACCGCAGCCCGCATCATCCGAGGGCAACGCCGCACCTACCTGCGGCTCGCCAAACACTGGAAATGGGCACAAGGCCTCGCAGCCGCTTTTGCCGTCTCCTATTGATCCCGCATCCACTCCGGACCTGAACGCTGACCGGCTTGACCACCCGCGACCAAAGGACAACGGAACGCCGGCAAGCCCCTCAGGCCCAACAACCCTCACGGCCCCTCGACCCAATCCACGCCCAGGATCAACGCCTTACTGAAAGACCGGCGCTAGCGTTCGTTGCACTTGGGGCGCCAGGGCGGGCAGGTGGTGCCGCCGCCGGGTTTGGTCGGTTTGGTGGTCGGCTTGCCGGTCGGCGGGGGTGTGGTCGTTGTGGGCGGCGGGGTGAGCGGGTTCGGGTCTTTGCCGTTCGACAGGTAGATGATGATCGTCGCGCCCGCGATGGCGCCGTCGCTGCGTCGTGGCGAGGTGTACGCCACGGTGCCCTCGGGCTGGTCGGAATCGCGCCGCTCGTCGGACACCTCGGGGTTGAACCCGGCGGCCTTCAGCGTTGCCACGGCCTCGTCGGGGGACATGCCCGTTACCCGGGGTATCGGTAGCACGTCTCCCTTCACTATGTCCGAGTCGGGCTTACGAAAAGGGATCTCAGGCAGACCCTCGTG
The DNA here is from genome assembly GCF_036226525.1 of Kribbella sp. NBC_01245. Taxonomy (NCBI): domain Bacteria; kingdom Bacillati; phylum Actinomycetota; class Actinomycetes; order Propionibacteriales; family Kribbellaceae; genus Kribbella; species Kribbella sp. NBC_01245. The sequence goes on along the minus strand of NZ_CP108487.1, from coordinate 5,262,280 downwards.
GATCGACCGCATCGCGGCCTCCCAGATGGGTCCGGCGGTGCCACCACCCGAAACGCTGCCGCCGAGACGACGTCCGTTGAACGTCAGCTTGGTGAGGCTCTCCTGGGTACCATCCGGGTCGGTGATACCGACCGCCGCCGCGTAGGTCGGCGTGTAGCCCACGAACCAGACGGCCTTGCTTTCGGACGTCGTACCAGTCTTGCCGGCGACCGGACGCCCAAAGTTGAGCCTGCTGCCGGTACCGCCGGTGGTCATGACACTCTGCATCACCCGGTTCACACCATCCGCGTAGTCCGGCTGCATTACCTGCGTGCAGTTGCCGCCCGGAGTGGGGATGTTCTTGCCGTTGCTGTCGGTGATCGAGGTGATGACGACCGGGGTGCAGTACTTGCCGCGCGCCGCGAAGGTCGCGTACGCATTTGCCATCATCAACGGTGTGACGTTACCGACGCCCAGGGTGTACGAAGGGTAGACCTTCAGCGGCTTACCGATGATGTCGCCACCCTCGGTCTTGGCATTGACGACACCGAGCTTGGTGGCAAGCGTTGATGGCCCGCACAAGCCGATCTCCTTGGACAACAGCAGGAAGTAAGTGTTGACCGACTGGGCCGTAGCCCTGATCAGGTTCATCGGACCGCTGATGGTCGAGTTCTTTGGCGTGTACTTCGGCTCCCACACGACGCCGTTGCAGGTCCGGAACCTTGCGCCGCTCAGGTTGATCGTCTTCTTGGCGTCGATCATGTGGTTCAGCGGGATGCCCTGCTGAATTGCTGCCGCCAGCACGAACGCCTTCATCGTCGAGCCGGGCTGGAAGCCGCCGAAGCCGCTGCCGTACGACGCTTCGACGTTGTAGTTCCAGGTGGTCTCGCCCTTGGCCTTGTTGTTGCCGTACGGCCGGCTCTGAACCATCGCCTTCACCAGACCGGTGCCCGGTTCGACGATGCTCATCGCGGCCATCGCCTGGTCCCCAGGCTGTGAATTCGCGCTGATCGCGGCCTGGGCCTTGTTCTGGACATCCCGGTCGAGCGAAGTGCGGATCTTCAGGCCCGCGGACTTGATGTAGTCGGCCCGCTCTTTGGGGTTCTTGCCTAGCGCCGGGTTGTTCAGCAGTTGCGCGTAGACGTACTCGCAGTAGAAGGGGTACGCCGAGGAGGCGCAGCCCTTCGGCACTTCCTGGACCTTGTTCTTATCGATCACCGGGGTCTTGATCGCGTCCGCGGCCTGCTTCGGCGTGATGACCTTGAGCTCCTGCATGCGCCGCAGGACCACGTCACGCCGTTCCTTGGCCCGCTTCATGCCGGAGGCGGTGGTCGGGTTGTACGCGCTCGGGCTCTTCACGATGCCGGCCAGCAGTGCGGCTTGCGGCAGCGTCAGGGTCTTCGCGGTGGCCTTGAAGTAGTGCCGGGCCGCGGCCTCGACGCCATACGCGCCGTCGCCGAAGTTCGCCAGGTTGAGGTAGCGGAGCAGGATCTCGTCCTTGGAGTACTGCTTCTCGACGGCGACCGCATACCGCAGTTCGCGGATCTTGCGCTCATACGTCTCGGCCGTCGCGGCCTTCTGCTCTTCCGGCGTATCGGCCTGCTGCAGCAGCACGAGCTTCACGTACTGCTGGGTGATGCTCGAGCCACCCTGCTGGACCGACCCCTCGGTCTGGTTGCGCATCAGGGCGCGCAGGGTGCCCTTGGCATCGAGCGCGCCGTGCTCGTAGAAGCGGTAGTCCTCGATCGAGATGATCGCCTGCTTCATGATCGGCGCGATGTCGCTCAGGTTGCCCAGGATCACCCGGTTCTGCTCGAACAGGTTCGCGATCGGCTTGCCGTCGGATCCGACCACGGTGGACCGGACCGGCGGTGGGGTGACCTTCAGCTCCTGTGGCAGCTGTTCGAAGGTCTCCGAGGCCCGCTGGGTGCCGAACCCGGCCAGACCGGCGAAGGGGATGGCGAGACCGGCCGCCAGTGCACCGGATAGAACGCTCACCCCGAGAAACAAAACTACCGACTGGACGACTCCCCGGTCGCCTTTATCCCTAACGCGCATGACGACGAGCCTACGTGATATCGCGCTGAGGCCGAATCGTCAGATGTGATCTTCCTCACGGCAACTAAACGGCCTCTCGAGACGTCTGTAGGCCAGGGATATCCCCGGCCTACAGACTCCTCAATCAGGCTGCGACAGTGTGCGCTGTGCTGGTGACCGAGGCAGGCTCCAAGGCCAGCTCGAGCACTTCCCGCACGTCGCTGACCGCGTGCACGGTCAATTCCGCCAGCACCGACGCCGGCACATCCTCGAGATCCGGCTCATTCCGCTTCGGAATCAGGATCGTGGTCAGCCCCGCCCGGTGTGCCGCCAGCAGCTTCTGCTTGACGCCACCGATGGGCAGCACGCGTCCGGTCAGTGAGACCTCACCGGTCATCGCCACCTCGGAACGGACCGGCCGTCCCGACAACAGCGACGCCAGCGCGGTCGTCATCGTCACACCGGCACTCGGCCCGTCCTTCGGTACGGCGCCCGCGGGCACGTGCACGTGGGTGTTGCGCTCGGCCAGATCGCCGACCGGCAGACCCAGCTCCGCGCCGTGCGACCGCAGGTACGACAGGGCGATCTGGGCCGACTCCTTCATCACGTCACCCAACTGCCCGGTGAGGGTGATTCCGGTCGGTCCGGTCTCCTTGTCGGCCAACGACGCCTCGATGAACAAGACGTCACCACCAGCACCTGTGACGGCTAGACCCGTCGCAACGCCCGGTAGCGCCGTACGCTCCGCTGACTCGGGAGAGAACTTCGGCGAGCCGAGGTAACCCTTCAAGTCCGCAGACGTCACGTGCACAACCGGAGACGCTGCAGGATCTAGAGCCAGCTTGGCTGTCACCTTGCGCAGCACGCGGGCGATGGCTCGCTCTAGCTGCCGTACGCCGGCCTCGCGGGTGTATTCGCCAGCAAGCAGGCGTAGAGCGTCCTCGTCGATAGAGGTCTCCTCGGCCAGTAGACCCGCGCGATCCAGCTGCCGGGGCAGTAGGTGGTCACGAGCGATGACTACCTTCTCCTCCTCGGTGTAGCCGTCGAGCTGGACCAGTTCCATCCGGTCGAGCAGGGGCGCCGGGATCGAGTCGAGCACGTTCGCCGTGGCCAGGAAGACCACGTCGGACAGGTCGAGCTCGACCTCCAGGTAGTGGTCGCGGAAGGTGTGGTTCTGCGCGGGGTCGAGGACCTCCAGCAGCGCGGCCGTCGGGTCGCCCCGGTAGTCCGCACCCACCTTGTCGATCTCGTCCAGCAGCACGACCGGGTTCATCGAACCGGCCTCCTTGATGGCCCGGACGATCCGCCCCGGCAGCGCACCGACGTACGTCCGGCGGTGACCGCGGATCTCGGCCTCATCGCGGACGCCACCCAGCGCGACCCGGACGAACTTCCGTCCCATCGCCCGCGCGACCGATTCGCCGAGCGAGGTCTTACCCACGCCGGGCGGACCGACCAGTGCCAGCACCGCGCCACTGCGACGGCCGCCGACGATGCCCAGACCACGATCGGCCCGGCGGCGCCGTACGGCCAGGTATTCGGTGATGCGTTCCTTCACGTCATCCAGACCGGCGTGGTCGGCGTCGAGGATGGCGCGGGCCTCGGCGATGTCGTACCCGTCCTCGGTCCGCTCGTTCCAGGGCAGATCCAGCACGGTGTCCAGCCAGGTACGGATCCAGCCGACCTCGGGGGACTGCTCGGACGTGCGCTCGAGCTTGTCGACCTCGGCGATCGCGGCCTTGTGGACGTGCTCGGGCAGATCGGCGGCCTCGACCCGGGCCCGGTAGTCCTCCTCCTCGGAGGCGGTGGTGCCGTCCAGCTCGGCCAGTTCCTTGCGGACGGCCGCGAGCTGCTGGCGAAGCAGGAACTCGCGCTGCTGCTTCTCCATCCCCTCCTGGACGTCCTTGTTGATCGTGTCGGCCACCTCGAGCTCGGCCAGGTGGTCCTTCGCCCAGCCGATCAGCTTGGTCAGCCGCTCGGACACGTCAGGCGTCTCCAGCAGCCAGAGCTTCTGCTCATCGGTCAGGTACGACGCGTAGCCGGCCAGGTCGGACAGGGCCGAAGCGCCTTCCACCTGCTTGACCGAGTCGATCACCTGCCAGGCGCCACGCCTTTGCAGCACGGTCGTGACCAGCTGCTTGTACTCGCGGGCCAGCTCGCCGACGCGCCCGTCGCTGGTCTCGTCGAGGACGGTCGCCTCGACCCACAGCGCGGCACCCGGGCCCGTCGTACCGACACCGATGCTGACGCGCTGCGTCCCGCGGATCACGGCCGCCTGGGCACCGCCCGGCAGCCGGCCGATCTGCTCGATCTCACCGAGCGTGCCGGCTTTCGCATATTTCCCGTCCAGGCGCGGCACCAGCAGCACCTGGTCCTGCCCGGCGGCCTGCGCGGCCTCGATCGCGGCCCGGGCCTCCGCCTCGGCGAGGCGAACGGGCACGACCATGCCGGGCAGAACAACGACATCGTCGAGCGGCAGAACAGGAAGGTTCAAGGTCTCACTCACGGCAGTCACACCCTCTACTGAAAATTGAGTCTGTGAGGCTCAACCATGCTCAGCGCCGCCTGATTCCCCGTTCGCTCAGGGCGAAGTCAGCCGGCTAAGAGAGTCCCGATCGTGCGGAGTCCGTCCAGGTCGTGCACGTCGTCGGCCAGCGCCGGAACCGAGACCGTCGGGATGGCCCGGTGCCAGCGCTTGAACCGGTCGGCCCGCTTCTGATCGCCAACAACCTGCTGCATCCGATCGGCGTGCAGACGCAGTACGCCGCCCGCCAGTCCGTCCTCGCCGAGCTGCTCGGCCGCGGCGAGACATCGTTCGGCCGAAAGGGACTGGGCCTGCGTGGTGGTCACCCGGTTGAGTACGACGCCCGCGAGCGGCATGCGCTCCTGTCGGAGGCGCTCGGTGAAGTACGACGCTTCGCGCAGGGCGTCGTTCTGCGGCGCGGCCACGACGACGAAGCTGGTGAGCGGTTCGCGCAGCAGGGCGACGGTCTTCTCGGCCCGATCGCGGAAACCGCCAAACAGGGTGTCGAAGGCGTTCGCGAAGGTCTGTACGTCGGTCAGTACCTGTGCGCCGAGGATCTTGTTCATCACCGACATCGCGACGTTGACCCCGGCCGACATCAACCGCAGCGGCCCGCGTGCCGGAGCAAGCAGCAGGCGCAGGAAGCGGCCCTCCAACAGCGAGGCCAGTCGCTCGGGCGCGTCCAGGAAGTCGAGCGCCGAGCGGGATGGCGGGGTGTCCACCACGATCAGGTCCCAGCTGTCGTCCTCGAGCGCCCGCTTGTGCAACTGCCCGAGCTTCTCCATCGCCATGTACTCCTGGGTGCCGGCGAACGACGACGACAACGCGACGTAGAACGGGTTCTCCAGGATCTGCTTGGCCTTCTCGGGCGAGGCATGCGCGAGCACGACGTCGTCGAACGTGCGCTTCATGTCGAGCATCATCGCGTCCAGCCGGCCGCCGTTCGACTCGTCGATATCGGCGACTGCGCGGGGGGTGTTGTCGAGCTCGGTCAGCCCGAGCGCCTGGGCGAGGCGTCGCGCCGGGTCGATCGTCAGTACGACGACTTTGCGGCCCTGCTCAGCGGCGCGCAGGCCAAGTGCGGCGGCCGTGGTGGTTTTGCCGACACCGCCCGCGCCGCAGGTGACGATGATCCTGGTCTCGGGATCGGCGATCAGGTGATCGAGGTTGAGTGCGCCGTCCAGTTCGCGGCTCATGCGGTCAGCTCCTCGGCCAGATCGAACAGCACGCCTGTGTCGATGCCGTCGGCAACCAATCCGAGATCGACGACTTTCTTGCCCAGGGCATCGATCCGGCCGCGGTTCTCGCGTTCCAGTCCGACCCGTACGGCGTGGTCGTGCGCCTCGGCGGCCAATCCGGCGACGGTCTGTTTGTCCGCGGGTAATCCGGCCGCCTTCAGGCCCTTGGTCAACTCCGCGAGGGGCAGTTTCTCCCTGGCAGCAAGGGTTAACGTGTCGTCGTCGAGCGGGCTGTGCCGGACCATGTTGACGATGATCGAGCCGATCCGCAGGTCGAGGGCTTCCAGATGTTCGACCGCGTCCAGCGTCTCCTGGACCGGCATCTCCTCCAGCAGCGTGACGAGATGGACGCGGGTGATGTCGGAGCGCAGCATGCCCATGATCGAGTCGGCCTGGTTCCGGATCGGGCCGACCTTGGCCAGGCCCGCCACCTCGTGGTTCACGTTGAGGAACCGGGTGATCCGGCCGGTGGGCGGCGCGTCCAGCACCACCGCGTCGTACGCGAGCCGTCCGTGCGCCTTGCGCCGCGTCGCCTCGTACACCTTGCCGGTCAGCAGCACGTCGCGCAGCCCCGGCGCGATGGTGGTGACGAAGTCGACCGCGCCGACCTTGTCGAGCACCTTCCCGGCCCGGCCGAGGTGGTAGAACATGTCGAGATACTCGAGCAGCGCGGCCTCCGCGTCGACGGCCAGCGCGAACACCTCGCCACCACCCGGACCGACCGCGATCTTGCGCTCGACGTACGGCAACGGGGGTACGTCGAAGAGCTGCGCCAGCCCTTGCCGGCCCTCCACCTCGATCAGCAGCACCCGGCGCCCCTCGTCGGCCAGCGCCAGCGCCATCGCGGCAGCCACCGTCGTCTTCCCGGTGCCCCCCTTGCCCGTCACCACATGCAGCCTCGCCATGCCGGCCAGCCTAGTGGCCGGTTGGTGGGGTGCCTTGAGCGATGGCGGCGTCCAGGTGCGTGCATCGCAAGGCGGAGGGTCGGTCTCGATGCCCAGCATCGTGGCCGGCACTCCAACGCCGCGAGGTGCGTGCCTGGGCGCCGGCAGCGCCCAAGGCACCCCACCAACGGGCCACTAGGGGCCAGGGTGTTCGCGAAGGCCGGTTAGAGTCCAGGCATGACCAAGTGGGAGTACTTCACTGTGCCCTTGTTGGTGCACGCCACCAAGGAGATCCTCGACAACGTAGGCATGGAAGGCTGGGAGCTCGTCTGCGTCGTGCCCGGGCCGACCCCCGAGTCGCTCGTCGCCTACCTCAAGCGTGAGGTCCAGGACTCGTGAGCGACGCCGAGAAGAACCTCGCGGACCTCGGCCTGACGCTGCCGGAGGTCGCCAAGCCGGTCGCGGCGTACGTGCCGGCCGTCCGGACCGGGAACCTCGTCTACACCTCGGGCCAGCTGCCGTTCCGCGACGGCGCCCTGATCGCCACCGGTAAGAACGGCGACACCGTCGAGGCGGACGTGGCGGTCGACTGTGCCCGTCAGTGCGCGCTCAACGGCCTGGCCGCGATCAAGGCCCTGATCGGTGATCTCGGCCAGATCAAGCGCGTCGTCAAGGTGGTCGCGTTCGTCGCCTCCACCCCCGACTTCACCGGTCAGCCCCAGGTCGCGAACGGCGCGTCCGAGCTGCTCGGCCAGGTCTTCGGCGAGGCCGGCGAACACGCCCGCAGCGCCGTCGGCGTGCCCGTGCTGCCGCTCGACGCACCGGTCGAGGTGGAGCTCATCGTCGAGGTCGCCTGACATGACGCCGTACCGGCCCGCTCCGCCGGCGCGCGCCGAGCCGGCTTTCGGGCCGGCTTTCGGGTCGGCGGCCGGCCCGGCTTTCGGGCCGGGCGGGGTGGCCTCGCGCGCGGTTACGGTTGAGGTTCGTTGCGAGGTGAGCCGTGCCCGGGGATGACCTCCGGGCACGGCCACTGACCGGCCGGCTGGCCAGCACCGCCCTCGCCTTCCTCCGCGACCGCCCTACGCCGGTCGAACCGCGCCCGGCGGCCACCGTGATCCTGCTCCGGCCTGCCGTTGGTTCCCCTGAGGTCTACCTGCTCCGGCGTACGACGACGATGGCGTTCGCGGCCGGCATGTCGGTATTCCCGGGCGGCCGGGTCGATCCGACCGACGCGACCATCGCCGACTCGTGGTCGGGCCCGTCGCCGTCGTGGTTCGGGGAACGGCTGGGTTGTTCCGCCGAGATGGCCGCCGCGTACGTCGCTGCCGCCGTACGGGAGACCTTCGAGGAGTCCGGCGTACTCCTGGCCGGTCCATCTGCCGACTCCGTAGTCGCCGATACGACCGGGGATGACTGGGAGGCGGATCGGGTCGCGCTGGAAGGGCGCTCGCTCGGGTTCGCCGACTTCCTGCACCGGCGCGGGCTGGTGCTGCGGGCGGATCTGCTCGGGCCTTGGGCGCACTGGACCACCCCGGAGTTCGAGCCCCGCCGGTACGACACGGCCTTTTTCGTCGCGGCACTCCCAGTCGGGCAGATCACGCGGGATGTGTCGGGCGAGTCCGACCAAGTGGCGTGGATGCGTCCGGCGGATGCGGTCGCGGCGGTCGAGGCCGGGGAGATGGCGATGCTGCCGCCGACGTACCTCTGTTGCCGCGACGTGGCCGCCCACGAGACGGTGGACGCAGTCCTGGCTGAATCCGCCGACCGCCCGATCCCGTCCATCCTGCCGACACTGCGCCTCGACGGGGAACACGTCTACCTGGAGACCGAATGACCACCTCCTCTTCGGCCGTTGAGGTGGTGACCGACAGGGCGACTCGCATCCTGGCGGCGAATCCGGGTCCGATGACGCTCGAAGGCACCAACACCTGGATCCTGCGCGAACCGGGCGCGTCCGCCGTCGTCGTGGTCGATCCCGGACCACTGCTCGAACCGCACCTGCAGGCCGTACTCGATCACGTGGCGTCCATTGGCTGCCATGTCGAGACGGTTTTGCTGACGCACGGGCACTACGACCACTCCGAAGGCGCCGCGTGGTTCGCCTCCCGGGCCGGCTGCTCGGTCCGCTCGGTAGACCCGACCTTCCGCCTTCCTGCCGAGCACGACCTCCTTGGCGACCTACTCGACGGCAAGGTGCTCGCGGACGCCCAAGACCTCCTCGACGGCCAGGTGCTAGTAGTCGACGACCTACGCATCGAAGTCCTCGCGACGCCCGGTCACACCGCCGACTCGGTCTGCTTCAACCTGCCGGACGAGGGCTCCCTACTCACCGGCGACACCGTCCTCGGCCGTGGCACCTCCGTAGTCGCCCACCCCGACGGAACCCTCGCGCCGTACCTGGACTCCCTACACCGCCTACAAGCCCTCCAAGGCGTCGCCCGCCTCCTCCCCGGCCACGGCCCGGCAATCGAGAACCCGGCCGCCGTACTGGCCTACTACCTCCAACACCGCGCCGAACGCCTAGACCAAGTCCGCGCCGCCGTAGCCGCCGGAGCCACCACCCCCGCCGAGGTAGTCCAAGCCGTCTACGCCGAGGTCCCCCCCATCCTCTGGCCCGCCGCCGAACGCTCCGTCCGCGCCCAACTCGACTACCTAGCCGCCGAGTCCTAACCCACCACCCGGCCCCGCCGGCATATCGGCCGCTGCCCTCCCGCCGCCTCCCGCCGCCATCTGCCGCCGCCTGGCGCTGCCCGGACTACCTGCCCTATTCCGAGTGTCGACCCTCGGAATGGGGAGTCGACCCTCCAAATTTGGCGTGTCCACATCCCATTCCGGATGTCGACACTCGGAATAGGGCCGCTGGAGTTATCCACAGATTGGTGGGAGTGGCCGATTTGAGGGGGTGCGGGAGCTCATGCTGGGAGGGTGAATCCTCAGTTGAAAGCCGTCGCGGCGCGTCAGGGCAACGTGTTCAGTCGAGCACAGGCTTTGACGTGCGGTTACACGGACGACCAGATCAAGTACCTGGTGGCCGATCAGAGCTGGCGACGCATCCGGCATGGGCAATTCGCGGAAACGGTGGACCGCAGCCATCTGCCGCCGTGGGGTCAGCGTGCGGAGGAACATGAGGAGGCGGTGCATGCGCTGCTCAACTCGTTGGAGCCAGGGTCGGTTGCCGTCAGCCACCAGTCGGCCCTGCTCCTGCATCACGTACCGGTCTACGGCCTTGATCTGTCCAAGGTGCACGTGACGAAGCTGAACCGGCGGATTCGATCGATGCCAGGCGTGAGTTGCCACCGAGGCGAACTGGTCGCGGCGGACCTCGCGACCGTCAATGGCGTGCCGATGACCACTCCCGCTCGGGCGATCGTGGAGACGGGCTGCCGGGCGCCGTTCGAGGCCACTGTGATCGCAGCCGACGCGGCGCTCCGCCAAGGGAAGGTCCAGCCCGAGGAGGTCGAGCGACTCCTGAACGCCACCGTCCGCTGGCCTGGTAGCCCGAAGGCGCGAGCGGCCTTTCGCTTCGCCGACGGCCGGTCCGAGTCGGTCGGCGAATCGCGGCTCCGGATCCTGATGGCCGACCTGGGATTGCCGGCACCGGAGCTGCAGGTGGAATTCGCTGACGCAGCCGGGCAGTTCGCGCGGGTGGACTTCTACTTCCCGGAATTCCGGACGGTCGTCGAGTTCGACGGACTCGTCAAGTACGGCGACTCCGCCGGCGAGGTGGTGATGCGCGAAAAGGCGCGCGAAGACCGCCTCCGCGCCCTCGGCCTTGAGGTCGTCCGGCATCACCTGGGCCGACCTCGCCGCACCGGAAGCCCTCGCCGAGCGAATCCGCCACGCTTTCGCCCGCTACCGCGATTCCCAGTGGGAGGGCCGCCTGCGGGTCGCGGGTTAGCGGGCGCGGCGTTGGAGGCGGTCTATGTCCAGGAGGACGACGGAGCGGGGTTCTAGGCGGACCCAGCCTCGGGAGGCGAAGTCGGCCAGGGCCTTGTTGACGGTTTCGCGGGAGGCGCCGACGAGTTGGGCCAGCTCCTCCTGGGTGAGGTCGTGGTGGACGTGGACGCCGTCGTCGGCGGTACGGCCGAAGCGGCTCGCCAGGTCCAGGAGGGCCTTGGCCACGCGGCCGGGGACGTCGGAGAAGACGAGGTCGGCGACGACGTCGGAGACCTTGCGGAGGCGGGACGCGAGCTGGAGCAGCAGGCCGCGGGCCACCTCGGGGCGGCCGTGCAGCCAGCGGAGCAGCTCGTCGTGGGTCAGCGACATCATCGTGGCGTCCGTGACGGCGGTGACGGTCGCCGAGCGGGGGCCCGGGTCGAACAGGGAGAGCTCGCCGAACATCTGACCTGGGCCGAGTACGGCGATCAGGTTCTCGCGGCCGTCCGCCGACGTACGGCCGAGTTTGACCTTGCCCTCGATGACCACGAAGAGGCGGTCACCGGAGTCGCCCTCGTGGAACAGGACCTGGCCGCGGCGAAGGCGGCTCTCGCTCATGGCGGCGGCTAGCGCGTCCGCCGCCTCGTCGTCCAGGGCACTGAACAACGGCGCTTGCCGGAGCACTGCTGCGTCCACGAAACGGCCTCCTCGACCTGTCGTACACGGTCCACCGATCGTTCGGTGGGACCTCACCTTGCCCGGCAAAACCTATCGCGCTGGCACCCGGGTGCCTGAAAACCGTAGCCCCTTGCCTGTCGGTACCGCCACGTAGGCTTGCCTGCATGCCCAACCAGCGTGTCGCGGCGTCCGGCTCCGGACCGTCTCCAGCATCCCCCGCGAAGACCGTCGACGCCTCGATCGGCGCGCCCGCTCCGGCCCGGAAAACCGCCGCAAAACGCGCCCCGACCAGCAAAAAAGCGGCTGCACCGGCCAAGAAGGCGGCCGCACCAGCCAAAAAGCCGCCTGCCAGGAAGTGGGGGGAGGAGACGCATACCCAGCTGGTCCGGCGCGCCCGGCGGATCGATCGTGAGCTGACCGAGACCTATCCCGACGCGCACTGCGAGCTCGACTTCAGCAGCCCGCTCGAGTTGCTCGTGGCCACCATCCTGTCGGCCCAGACCACGGACAAGATGGTGAACAGCGTCACTCCGCGCCTCTTCGCGAAGTACCCGGACGCCGCGGCGTATGCGGCCGCCGACCGCGAGGAGATGGAGGTCATCCTCAAACCGACCGGCTTCTTCCGCGCCAAGACGAACAGCCTGATGAAGCTCGGCCAGGTCCTCACCGACGAGTACGACGGGGAGGTGCCGAACAAGCTGGAAGAGCTGGTCAAACTCCCCGGCACCGGTCGCAAAACGGCGAACGTGGTGCTCGGCAACGCCTTCGACATCCCGGGGATCACCGTCGACACGCACTTCGGCCGGCTGGTTCGCCGGTTCGGCTGGACCGAGGAGACGGATCCGGTCAAGGTCGAGCACCTCATCGGCGACCTGTTCCCGAAGAAGGACTGGACGATGCTCTCGCACCGGCTGATCTTCCACGGCCGGCGCCGCTGCCACGCCAAGAAGCCGGCCTGCGGTGCGTGCCCGATCGCGCACTGGTGCCCGTCGTACGGCGAGGGCCCGACTGATCCCGAAGCCGCCGCGAAGTTGGTCAAGGCGTGAGACCGGTCGCCGTGGTGCTCGTGCTCGCCGCCCTTGCGGCTGGCTGCGGTACGACGCGCCCCGGCGACCCAAGCCAAAGCCAACCCCCAGGCCGAACCGGGAGCCAAGGCACCAGCCAAACCCGCCCGAGCAACGCGAACCAGCTCGAAGCCTGCCCCACCACCGAGTCGCGCCCACCCGTGGCCAACGGCCTGCCCGACGTCACCCTGCCGTGTCTCGGCGAGGGCCCGGACATCCGCCTGGCCGACCTCCGTGGCCCCCTCCTGATCAACATCTGGGCCCAATGGTGCGGCCCCTGTCGCGACGAAGCGCCGTACCTGGCCGAGCTGGCCAAGAGCACCAAGGTCCAACTGATCGGCGTCGACTACGCAGACCCGCGCCAGGACCAGGCGGTGAAGTTCGCCGTCGAGCACGATCTGGCCTATCCACACCTGTCCGACCCGGACAAACAACTCGCCCAACCGCTGCGCATCCCCGGTCCACCGATGACCGTGTTCGTGACGGCGAAGGGCGAGATCGCCTACAGTCACGTCGGTCCGTTCCGTTCGCAGGAGCAGCTCGACCGGCTCGTGAAGGAAAAGCTCGGAGTCACCCGGTGAGGAATCCGCTCAAAACGAGTACGACGTTCGAGGTCGCGCTGCCCGAACGCCTGGCGCCCTTGGCGAAGGCGAGTCGCGAGGTCGACCCGACCGAGTTGTCCCGCTTCGTGCCGCCCGACGACCCGAGCGTGCGGAAGAGCGCCGTGCTCATCCTGCTCGCGGACGACGGCGGGTCCCACGCACCGGACGTGCTGCTCACCGAGCGATCCTTCGAGCTTCGGTCCCACCCGGGCCAGATGTCCTTCCCCGGCGGCCGGTCGGATGACGAAGACGGCGAGGGCGCCGAGGGCCTGATCCGCACGGCGCTGCGCGAGGCCGAGGAGGAGACTGGCCTCGATCCGAGTGGCGTCGAGGTGTTCGCGATCTGGCCGGCGTTGTGGGTTCCGGTCAGCAACTTCGCGGTCTCGCCGGTGGTCGCGTGGTGGCGGGAGCCGTCGCCGGTGGCCGTGGTGGATCCAGCCGAGGTGGCATCGGTGCACCGGGTCTCGATCGCGAAGCTGGCCGATCCGGCCAACCGCGTGAGCTGCCTGCACCCGTCGGGTTTCACCGGGCCCGCTTTCCTGGTGGACGACCTCTACATCTGGGGTTTCACGGCCGGTTTGCTCGACAAAATGCTCGCCCTCGCCGGGTGGGCGGTCCCCTGGGACACCTCCAACGTCGTACCGTTGCCCGACCGGCTGGTCGAAGCGGCCTGGCGGAACGAGGGACAGCGGTCGCACGAACTGCGCCGGCTGACCCGGATCGAGCACGACCTGGGACCAGGAGAGGACGCGCAGTGACCGGTCTCGATATCGCGTTGCTGGTGGTCACCGCCCTGGTGGCCATCTCGGGCTACGTCGAGGGCTTCGTGCTCGGCGCCTGCGCGACGATCGGCCTGCTCGCGGGTGCGGCAGTCGGGGTGTACGGCGTACCGCGGGTGCTGGACAACTTCGCGCCGAGCGTGCAGGTCTCGTTCGCCGCCCTCGTGCTGGTGGTGATCCTGGCCTCGATCGGGCGGACCATCGGGGCCGTGCTCGGCGCCAAACTGCGAAACAAGATCTCCTGGAATCCGGCCAAGTTCGTCGACGCCCTCGGTGGCGCCGTGCTGGCCGCGGTCTCGGTGATGGTGGTCGCGTGGGTCCTCGGTGTCGCGGTCAGTGGCGCGCGGATCCCGAGTGTGACCACGGCGGTGCGCAGTTCGGAGGTGCTCGCGCGCGTCGACAAGGCGCTGCCGGCGGGCGCGGACCGGGCGTTGCAGGCGTTCAACAGCGTGGTGAACACGGACCTCTTCCCGCGGTTCCTCGACCCGTTCGTGCCCGAGCGGATCCGCGAGGTCCAGCCGCCCGATGGTGGCGTCTCCCGGCTGCCCGCGGTGCGCGAGTCGTACGACCGGATCGCCAAGGTCACCGGCATGGCCAGCTGCGGCCAGGGCATCGAGGGTTCCGGTTTCGTGTACGCCAAACAGCGCGTGATGACGAACGCGCACGTCGTCGCCGGCGTGCGTAATCCCACCGTCGAGGTGGACGGCAAGGCGTACGACGCGACCGTGGTGGTGTTCGATCCGAGCGTCGACGTGGCCGTGCTGTACGTGCCGAAGCTCCCGGCCGAGCGGTTCCTGGTCCTCGACGAGAGCGGTAAGGCCGACGACGCCGCGGTCGTCCTGGGTTATCCGGAGAACGGGCCCTTCGACGCCGAGCCGGCCCGGATCCGCTCGGAGGAGCGCCTCCGCGGCCCGGACATCTACGGCGACCGGACCGTGACCCGGATGGCCTTCCCGATCTGGGCCTCAGTCCGCCCGGGCAACTCCGGCGGCCCGCTGATCTCCCCGAAGGGCACGGTGTACGGCGTGGTGTTCGCCGCCTCGGTCGAGGACGACCGGACGGGTTATGCGCTCACCGCCGAGCAGGTCGCGCCCGCGGCAGCCGCCGGTATCAAGACCACCGAAGCGGTCTCCACCCGAAGCTGCACCTAAAAAGTTCACGGCCGATGCAGCAGGGGAGTGCCCTCACTGCGTTGGTTCGGTGTGACCGTGACAAGTGAGGAACCGAGGCAGTTCGACGAAGTGGTCGCGTCGAACGAGCGGCGCCTGCTGCGGGTGGCGTTGATGCTGTCCGGCAACATCCACAGCGCCGAGGACCTGGTCCAGACCGCGCTCGCCCGGGCCTATCCGAAATGGGACCGGATCAGCCGTCTCGAGCAACCCGAGGCGTACCTGCGCAAGATGGTGGTGAACGAGTTCCTCAGCTGGCGGCGCCGGCTGACGAATCGCGAGCTGCCCATCGCCGAGGTGACCGAGCCGGCCGGCGACGACCTGGCCGGCCGGCAGGCGCAGCGGGATGCCACCTGGCGGTTGCTCGCCACCCTGCCGCGGCAGCAGCGCGCCGTACTCGTGCTGCGTTACTACGAAGACCTTCCGGACGAGGAGATCGCCGCCGTACTCGGTTGCCAGGCGAGCACCGTCCGATCCAATGCCGCCCGGGCGCTGGCGAGCCTTCGCGCCGCCGTACCCGCGCAGAACCAGGGAGACCCGACATGAGCAAGCTGTCCGAGGAAGAGGCCGTCGCCCTGCTGAAGGAGACCTTCAAGGAGCACGAGGCCGAGGCAGAGTCGTTGCCCTTGGCAAGAAAGTCCCGTACGCCGCGCCGCGCCGCCGCGGCACTACTCGCCGCAGCCTCAGTGGCCGCAGTCGTGGCCGGCGGGCTGTACGTCGCGAACCAGGGTGGCGAGCAGGTCGCCGTGACACCGCCGGCGAGCACACCCCCACCCGGGCAGATCTCGCCACCGCCGAGGGTCCGCCCAGCGCCGAGCGTCTACAGTCAGGCGTATGCCGAGGTGATCAAGGCCCTGCTGGTGGACACGCCGAAGCCGGGCAAACTGGTCATCCTGAACGCGCCGTACGCCGGGCTGTTCCCCGGTGACAGCGTGAGTGAGAAGCGCGGCGTGCCCTTCAGCGAGAGCACTCAGTTCCATATCGCGGAGCAGATCCGGGCCTTGGGACCAGTCAGCTGGGTCACGGAGAAGCCGGTGCAGAAGGACATCTGCAATCCCCAGCCCAAGGGCATCGTCGTTGTCACGCTCGGCGAGGTGGTGCGGAAAGACGGGCACCTGGAGATCGTGGCCAATTCCTGGCAGAGCTGCCTCGCGGCCGAGTGGATCACCTTCCGCCTGGACATGGGCGCGACCGGCTGGCAGGTCTCGGGCACAGTCGGACCTCAGGTCATTTCGTGAAGCCACTTCAGCAATAGGTCGGTGAACAGCTCGGGCGCTTCCTCGTGCGGGAAGTGCCCGACGCCGGTCATCACCTCGACGCGGAGATCGTCCCGCACCAGCCGGGCCGGCGTCGCCGTACCGCTGAGGGGGATCGCGCCGTCGGCCGCGCCGTGCACCTGCAGGACGGGTACGTCGATGGGCTGCTGCATCTGCGCCGAGTAGCGACGGCCGTCGGCCCGCAGGCGCGAACGGACCAGCCATCGGTGGTACTCAAGGGCGCAATGCGGCGCGGGCCAAACCTGGAGTGCCGCGCGATACCGGCGACTGGCCTCCGCGTCGGGGAAGAGGCCCGGGCCGGACCAATCACGCAGTAGTTGCTCGATGTACGCGCCGTCCCGGGCCAGCAGGCGTCGTTCCGGCAGGATCGGCAGCTGGAACAGGCCGACCTTCGCCAGCGAACGCAGTCGGCCCGGGTCCCGGGAAGACCGGAGCAAGGTGAGCGGATGGGGTGCCGAGACGGTCGCGAGGGCCCGGACCTGACGCGGTGCGAGTACGGCGGTGGACCAGCCGATGAAGCCGCCCCAGCCATGCCCCACCACGATGGCCTCGCTGGCGCCGAGCGAGCGGATCAAGCCGGACACATCGGCCGAGGCGGTGAACGGGTCGTAGCCCTTCGGCGTCTTGTCGCTCGCGCCGTACCCGCGCAGGTCCATCGCGACCGCGTGATACCCGGCGTCGGCGACGGCCGGCAGTTGGTGCCGCCAGGCCCACCAGAACTCGGGGAACCCGTGCAGGAACAGGACCAGGGGAGCGTCTTCCGCGCCACACGCCGCGACGTGGAAGCGGGCCCCGTTGGCCGCGACGAGCGAGTGCGACCAGGGCCCGTCGACGAGCAGGTCGGAGACGCCGGCCGGGCTCAGTCGCCCTTCCCGACGGCCTTGAGCACCTCGACCGACTGCTTCGAGGTCTCGATCGCCCGCTGCGGGCCCTTCGCCTTGCCCAGCTGGCTCTTGCCGATGAACACCAGCGCGGCCGCGATCAATAGGTAGACCACGGCAACGATCAGGAAGGCCAGCGCGGGATGCAGCCCGGCCGCGACCAGGCCGTAGCCGGCCGCGATCGACAGCAGGATGATCGCGAGCAGGCCGAGGAACGCCGCGCCGCCGAACATGCCGACGCCCGTCCCGGCGGCGACCGCCGTCGCCTTCAGCTCAGCCTGGGCGAGCTGCAATTCGCTGCGCACCAAGGCGGACAGGTCCTTGCTCGCTTCGGCGATCAGCTGTCCGATCGTGGGCTCACCGTCGTCCGACCCAGTCGGCTGTTGCGACATGGGGCACTCCTTCCGAAGGTCCGTCCACCGAGACTACAAGGCGGGTACCCACCAGTACCGGCCGCACGCCGACCCAGCACTGGATTTCAGGCGTGGGCTTTGTTGCGGCGGCGGAGGACGAAGGTGGCCAGGATGGCGGCGATCAGGGAGGCGGCGAGTACGGCGGCCTTGGCGCGTTCGAGTTGGGCCTGGTCGTCGGCGAAGGCGAGTTGGGCGATCAGCAGGGCGACGGTGAAGCCGATACCGGCGAGGACCGAGACGGCGGCGACATCGCGCCAGGCGAGATCGGAGTTCAGCTCGGCGCGGGTCAACTTGGTGGTGAGCCAGGAACCGCCGAGCACGCCGACGATCTTGCCGATCACGAGCGCTGCGACGATGCCGATCGCGACGGGGTCGGTCAGCATCGTGCGCATGGCCTCACCGCTGACGGTGACGCCGGCGGCGAACAACGCGAACACCGGTACGGCGACTCCCGCCGACCAGGGCCGCAGGCGGAATTCGAGACGCTCAGCCGGCGAACTCTGCTCGCCCACGTCGCGCAGCACCCTTGTGGTCAGGCCGAGCGCGACCCCGGCGATCGTCGCGTGAATGCCCGACTCGTGCATGAACCACCAGGCCCCGAGCACCAACGGCAGATAGACCAGCCAGGATTTAACCCGCAGCCGTTGCATATAGAAGAAGACGGCTACCAAGGCGAAGGCGGCCAGCAACGCCCAGAGGTTGAACCCATGCGAGAAGAAGACGGCGATAACCAGGATCGCGCCGAAGTCGTCGGCCACCGCCAGCGTGAGCAGGAAGGCCCGCAGCGCGCTCGGCAGTGACCGCCCGACGATCGCGAGTACGGCGAGGGCGAAGGCGATGTCGGTCGCCGCGGGCACGGCCCAGCCCTTCGGTTCACCGTCGGCGCTGAGGTTGATCGCCAGGTAGATGAGGGCCGGCGCGATCATGCCCGCGACGGCGGCGACCACCGGTACGACGGCCTCGTTGAACCGCGACAGCGTGCCGACCACCATCTCGCGCTTGAGCTCGACGCCCGCCAGGTAGAAGAACAACGCGAGCGCGCCGTCCGACGCCCACGCCTCCACAGTCAACGGGCCCAGCTGAAAGTCGCGGAGGTGGTGGTACGCGTCCTGCCAAGGCGAGTTCGCCCAGACCAACGCGACCACCGCCGCCGCGACGAGTAGCAAGCCGCCGGTTGTCTCGGCCCGCAAGGTATCGGCGAGAAAGGCTCGTTCCGAACCGAGAATGCGGGGAAAGGCCCGGCGGGTGCGCGGGATCCGGGGTGTGGGCGTCATGGCGGCCTCCGAGGGTCGTCGAATACAACGCCGACCAGACTTCCCGGCACACCAGCCCACACCTTACCGGACGGGCGCCCCCGGCCCGAGGGGAATTCCAAGAACCCACCAGGCCAGGAAGAGAACCGTCCAGACCAGGGTCATCGAGATCGCCAGTGGCACGGTGTACGAGGCCAGCGTGCCGATCCCCGCGTTCTTCCGGTAGCGCTGCAGGAACCCGAGGGCCATCAAGAAGTAGGGGCTCATCGGCGTGATCGCGGTCGAGCCCGAGTCGGCGATCCGGAACAACGCCTGCGTGGTCTCGGCCGGTACCGCCAGCAGCATCATCATCGGCACCAGGATCGGCGCGGTCAGCGACCACATCGCCGAGCCGCTGGTGACGAGCACGTTGATCAACGTCAGCACCACCAGGATGCCGAGGAAGATCACCACTGTCGGTGCGCCGAGATCGCCCAGCACGCGAGCCGAGTTGGCGGACAGCAGATCGCCGAGGTTCGACCAGTTGAAGTAGGCAAGGAACTGGGCGATCGCGAAGAACAGCACCAGCACCGGCGCCATCTGCTTGATGCCCTCGGCCATCAACGCCGGCACGTCTCCCGCCTTGGTGATCTTCGAAACGGTCACGCCGTACACGATGCCGACCAGGCCGAACAGCACCGCCACGACCATCGCGATCCCATCCAGGAAAGGCGATTCGACGATACTGCCGTTCTCCCCGCGCAACGGAGAGTTGCCCGGAGCAATGATCGCGACCAGGGCAACGATCGCCAGGCCGAAGGAGATCCCGGCCAGCCGCAGACCCTTGCGCTCGGCAACGGAAAGCTTCAGCGCGTCCAGGTCGTCCGGTTCCGAGTCGGCGTCCGGCTCGAGGTCCGTCCGCTTGCTCAGCACCAGCCGTACGACCAGGGTGATGACCAGCGAGAGCACGATCGACGAGGCGATGTTGAAGTACCAGTTCGACAGCGGCGAGATGTACGCGTCCGGGTCGATCGTGCGCGCCGCGGCCGTGGTGATCCCGGCGAAGATCGCGTCGTTCGGAGTCGGGATCGGGCTCGCGTCGTACCCGGAGGCGATCGCGGTGTAAGCGACCACCACCCCCAGAATCGGCGAACGCCCGACCGCCCGGAAGGCCAGCCCACCCAACGGCACCAAGATGATGTACGCCGCGGCGGAGGCGACGTGTGCCATCGTGCCCGCGAACGCCACCGCGAACACGACCATCGACGCGGGCACTCGCGAAACGCTGACGCGCATCAGCGCCTCGAGGAACCCGGTCCGCTCCGCGATCGCCACCCCCATGATGACCACCACGATCGTGGCCATCGGCGGGAACTCGGCGAAGTTCGAGATGGCCGTCGAGACCGCCATCTGCAGGCCCTCACCGGAGAGCAGGTTCTGCACCTCGATGGCCTTACCGTCCGCCGGTGAGACGGCCGAAACGTCAAGCCAGGAAAGGATCGCGCTCACCACGGCGAGAATGGCCGAGAGGATCCAGAACAGCCAGAACGGATGTGGCAGCGCGTTGCCGACCCGTTCGATCACCGCCATCGCCCGGACCAGGCGCGGCACCTCGTGTGTGTCGACGGTTGTGCTCATCGGTTCATCCTGTGCTCGCTGAAGAAGCGCCCGATAAGCTCATGCGCCTCGAAGGTCTGGGTGACATAACCAGGGCCCGAGCTCGCGTCGGAACCAGGCCAGGTGTGACCGCCGTCGGTGACCGCGACGTGCACTACGTCCGCCCGCGACCGGCAAGCGTCGTACGTCATCGTGGTCACGTCATTCCCCAGCAGGGTGACACGGGGGATGGGCTTGCAGTTGTTCCGGATGGCCCAATCCCGGACCCACGTCTGGATCGCCGGCAGGTCGCGCGACCCGTCGCCGTCGTACGGGATGGTGGTGTCGCCGGTGCCGTGGATCTCCAGCACCGGAACGGGCCGGCTCGGCGCACACCGCTGCGGGGTAAGGCGATAGAAGGCGCCCGCGACGGGTGCGATGGCGGCGAAGCGGTCGGCCATCTGGCAGGCCAGGATGCCGGTGAAGCCAGCGCCGTTGGACTTGCCGGTCGCGTAGACGGCAGAGCGGTCCACACACGTCGTGGCCTCGAGCTGGTCGAGCAGGTCGGCGGTGAACTTCACGTCGTCGACACCCTTGACCGAGTACGGCGCTCCCTGCCAGGCCTGCTTGTTCTCTGCGTCGAGTACGCCGTTGGGGTAGGCCACAACCGCGTTGAGCTTCGACATGTCGGAGAACTGCTCGGTGAAGGCACCGGTCTTACCGCGCCCGTGGTACACCAGGATCAACGGGTACGGCGTACCAGGCTGGTAGCCGTCCGGAAGGTGTAGCCGGTAGGTGCGGGTCAGGCCGCCGCTCACGATCGTCTGGTCGGCACTGGCCGGTGGCGTGGTCCCACATCCCTTACTGGGTAGGGGTTTCGCCTCGGCGGCAGTGGACGTCGCGGGGATCGCGATGGTGACGGCCAGCGCTGTCGCCAGCAGGATCAGTTTTCTCATCAGGGGTCTCCCAAGGGCAGGCTCGCGCCTGGAACGCACCAGACGTTCCAGCGGGCGGGTGATACGGGCGGCTTCCCCAGTCAGCCAGTGATTTTCAGGTGTTCAGTAATTCGGTACTGAAGTCGGCGATACGTTGAGCGGCCGTCTCGATCAGTAGCCGGCCGTCGGCTGCCTTGGCGGTCCGGGGATCTCCCAGTACGCCGCGCTTGTGGTACTGCTCGAACCCGATCGCCAGCCTCGGTCCACGCTTGGTGCGCGCCAGCCGGCCGGCGGTGTCGAGGTCATCCCGGCTGGTCACGCCGGGTTCGAGTCGTTCGGGGTACACCAGGTCAGGCGCGAGATGCAGCATCTGCGCGGTCTCGGCCTCCCCGGCATGACCGTGGATCTCGCTGACGCTCATCTCCGCGATGACGTCGGGCACGATCTCCGTGATGGGTGTCCAGGCGAATCGCAGCCCGGGTAGTTCGGTCAGCAACTCCTGCGCCAGCACGGACAGCGCCGCGTTGTTGCCGCCATGACCGGTGATGACCAGAACGTGGCGCCAGCCGTGCCGGTACAGGCTGTCGACCAACTCGCGAACGACGGTCCGGAAGGTCGTCGGCGAGAGCGTGATGGTCCCGGCAAACGCCAGGTGATGCGGCGAGACGCCGTACGGCACCGCCGGGGTGACGATCGCCTTGCCGTCGAGCAGTTTCGCCACGAGATCTGCCACGCCGTCCGCCCGGACCGTGTCCGTGGACAAGGCCATTCCGCCGCCGTGCTGCTCGAGCGCGCCGACCGGGATGATCGCGAGCGGCGATCCTGTGACGGCGTCCGCCGCCTCGTCCGTGGTGAGTCTCGCCAGTCGGGTCATGCGAGCTCCCCGGCGGCCTCGACGGCCTTGCGGATGTGCTGCAGATGCGTCCGCGTCAGGTCCTCGGCGGTTTTGGCGTCACCCGCGCGGATGGCCTCGACGATCGCGAAGTGCTCTTCGTGGTCGCGCTGGCGGTTGTCGTACAGCTGCCGGATCTGCTGCTGCTCGCGGACGCGTACCGACAGCATCGACTCGATCAACTCGCGGACCAGGTCGTTGCCGGTGGCCGCGGCCAACTCGACGTGGAAGTTCAGCGCGAACTTCGGCCCGCCGGGAGGCGTGAGCGCGTTCGTCACCGCCTCCTCCAACCGCTCGAGGTTTGGTTGCTTTTTCGAAGCGGCCGCGGCGGCGATGCCGGGCTCGATCACCAGGCGCGCGTCGATCAGCTGCAGCACGGAATCACGCGTGATCGGTGGCCGATGCGGATTGGCGAGTACGGCGTTGTTGATCGTCGGCCCGACGTACGTCCCCGAGCCGTGCCGGAATTCGACTGCGCCCGTGGCCTCCAGCTTGCGCAAGGCCTCGCGAATCGTGGGCGTTGTGATCTCGAACCGCTTGGCCAACTCCCGCGCGGACGGAATCGCGTCACCCGTCGACAGCCCCTCGTCCCGGATGATCGCCAGAATGGCCTCGGTCAACCGGTCGGACAGGCTGGGCGCCGCATCGATCCTCGAGCTAGACATGAAGTGACTAAATCACTTGGTCAATCTTCGGTCAAGGGTTCGTCTTCTTCTCGGTCGGAAAGAAGATGGTCGCGAGCAGGTGGCGGCGGCGACCGGGGGACTGCGGGTTGCCGGCGTGGGCCTGGAGGAGGGCCATCACCGCGTCGATGAGGTCGGCCTTTTCCTTGTCGCTGAGCCAGAGGGGGATCTGCTTGTACGACACCAGATCGGCCTTTGGGTCCGCGCCTTCCTGATCGAGATACGCGGCGAACTCGCCCAAGAGTGAGGCTGTCGCGGCGGCGAAACCGTGCCGATGCTCGTCCAAGGTCATGGCCTCGGCGGTGTCACGATCGATCAGCGTTTGTGCCGCCAGGAGTCGATAACGCCGCTCGACGGCGCCGTGCACGCGCGCCTCGCTCTCGATCTCGAGGAGCCCGCCTTCGAGCAGGATCTCGACCTGCCGGTACATGGTCGCCCTCGACACATCCGGCAGCCGCTCACGCAGTTGCAACGTCGTGAACGGCGAACCGTCGAACACCGCCTGCACGATCCGCAGCCGGACCGGGTGAAGTAGCAGTTCAGTGACCCTCATTGCCTCATCATCTCATGGTTGATACCATTCTCAATTATGAGATCAACGAATCCGGGGCTGGGTCAACACCTCGACGTCAACGGCCGCCGGCTCTGGACACACCAATCGGGCACGGGAGAGCCGGTTGTGTTCCTGCCTGGCGCCGGCGGCATGGCGCTGGACTATCTGCTGGCACATGAGCGGGTGGCGGAGTTCGCGACGTCGTTCCTGTACGACCGGGCCGGCACCGGGTGGAGCGACGACGTCGAGCTGCCGCGGAGCCTTGACGACGTGACTGACGAACTGCGCACCTTGCTGCTGGATGCGAAGCTGCCCGGGCCGTACGTCCTGGTCGGGCACTCCCTCGGCGGCGCGTACGCCCAGCGGTATGCGCAGCGCTTCCCCGATGAGGTCGCCGCCATCCTGCTGCTCGATCCGCTGCACCAGGACTACGACGACTACATGCCCGAGCACCTGAAGATGGCGGCCAACACCACCGAAGACTTCGCGCTGCCCGAGCTCACCGACGAGTTCGTCGCGCAGTTGCGGGCCTTGTATTCGCCGGTCTTCGGCCTCTTGCCGGAGTCCGTTCGCGAGCTGGTGCTCGACAAACACATCAGCCCCGAACGACTGTCGACCGGGATGCAGGAAGGGCTGAACGTCCTTCGCCTGCTCGAAGAACTCCGCGCAGGCGGACCGCTGCCGGACGTCCCGCTCATCGTCCTTTCCGGTGCGGCCGTCGATGCCAGTCAGACCATGTTCCAGCCTGAGGAGTTGGTCCGCGAGCAGGTCGAAGCCAGTCGCCGGTTGTACGACGCCATCACCTCCCGGCAAGGCGAACACCGGATCCTGCCGGACGCGTCCCACCTCACGATCGCGCTAGCCCGGCCCGACGCGGTCAGCGACGCCGTACAGGACCTGCTAAAGCGCTAGCCAGGCCGCGGGATCAGGGCCTTTCGGGACGATGCCCGTCGGGTTGATGGTGTTGTGGGTGACGTAGTAGTGGCGCTTGATCTGGTCGAAGTCGACCGTCTCGCCGAAGCCGGGTCGTTGGTAGAGGCGGCGGGCGTACGCCCAGAGGTTCGGGAATTCGGTCAGCTTCTGGCGATTGGCCTTGAAGTGACCGTGGTAAACCGCGTCGAACCGCACCAACGTGGTGAACAGCCGAACGTCCACGTCGCTCAGGTCATCGCCCAGCAGGTACGGGCGATCGGCCAGCCGGGCCTCCAACTCATCCAACCGTGCGAACAACGCGTCGTACGCAGCCTCGTAAGCCTCCTGGCTGGTGGCGAACCCGCAGCGGTAGACGCCGTTGTTCACATCGCGGTAGATCTCCTCGATCAGCTGATCCATCTCGGCGCGATCGTCGGGGATCAGCCGCGGCGCGTTCGGCTTGTGGAAGTCGGTCCATTCGGTGGAGAAGTCCAATGTGATCTGTGGAAAGTCGTTCGTGACGACGAGCCCGGTGCGGGTGTCGACGATCGTCGGCACGGTCACGCGTCCCTCGTAGCCCGGGTCCGTGCCCTTGTACGCCTCGGCGAGATAGCGAATACCCAGCACGGGATCGCGATCATCCGGGTCGAGCGTGAAGCGCCAGCCGCTCTCGTCGCGGATCGGATCCACGATGCCCATACTGATCACCTCCTCGAGCCCGAGCAGGCGCCGGACGATCAGCGCGCGATGGGCCCACGGGCAGGCCAGGCTGACGACGAGGCGATAACGCCCGGGCTCAACCGGCCAACGGCGATGCTCGTCCGGACCTTCGCCCGGCGCCGAGGTGGAATCCCGGCTGATCCGGTCGGTGAAGGCGTTGGGCTGTCGTTTCCACTCGCCCGTTTTGGCAGTCTCCGCGGTGAACTGAGCCATACGTTGGAGCCTAGTCGCGGCTTGTAGTACCCCGGTAACGCGAAACTGGGCCTCGGCGGCGGATACTTACCTCATGTCCCGTCCGAGGAACGATCCCGGTGAACTGGCCGAGCTGCCGACCGCACTCAGCACCGACCGGCCGAAGGGTGATCAGATCCGCGAAATCCTGCACCGGCTGACCGGCACCCTCGAGGCCGGCAGCGTGCTCCCGTCTGAACGGGTGCTCGCCGAACGCCTCGGCGTGGCCCGGATGACGGTCCGCCAGGAGGTCGACCGGATCGTGGCCGAGGGCCGGGCCGCGCGTCGCCCGGGTGGTGGCACGTTCGTCGCGGAGACGCCGCCGCCGAAGATGATGGTCGCGTCGTCGTTCAGCCGCGACATGCTCGCGCGCGGGCTCACCCCGGGCTCGAAGGTGCTCGACCACGCCGTCATCACCGCCACCGGCGAACTGGCCGCGCGACTGGAAGAGCCCGAGGGTACGTCGGTGCTGCGCCTGGTCCGCCTACGCACGGCCGACGGCGAACCGATGGCCATCGAGCGGACCAACCTGTCGCTGCGGCGTTACCCGGGGCTGGAGAAACTCGACTTCGGCACGCTCTCGCTGTACGGCGAACTGGCCGAGCGCTGGGGCGTCGTACTCGGGCTCGTCTCGGCCTCGGTGGTCGCGTCGCCGGTGGATCCGGTGGACGCCGAGTTGCTCGGTATCGCCGCGAATACGCCGTGCCTGATCATCTCGTCCGACCCGCGCACCGCCTCGGGCGACGTGATCGAGTCGGGCCGCTCGATCTACCGCTCCGACCGGTACGACGTGACGATCGCCTATCGCGCGACCTAGCCGTCTCGGGCCTTAGGCGTCTCGGCTCTACGCGTTGAGGCTGCGGAGGACGTTCGGCGTGATGCCGCGGGCGGTCAGGTTGGCGACGACCTCGACCACGAGGGCCTGAACGAGCAGCGCGCCGACGAACGTGCTCGTCGACCCGGTCTTCTCCGGGCTGCCCTCGATCGCGACGATGGCATCGCCCGGTTCGCCGCAGTTGTCGATCACCAGGTCCGCCACCTCGAACAGGCGTTTCCCGCTCGCCGCGCGCGACTCCACCGCAGTACTGTGCGCCATCGAGGTCAACGCGATGACCTTCGCCCCTTTGGCGCGGGCGCCGATCGCGAACTCCACCGGTACGGCGTTGCGGCCCGAGTTCGACGCGATCAGGACGACGTCCCCGGCGGCGATCTCGTTCACCTCGAGCAGTACGTCGGCCAGGCCGCCCAACTTCTCCAGCAACGAGCTTTTCCGCAACCCCTCGTGCAGCATCAACCCCGGCTCCAGCACCGCCCGCACGTCGGCCAGTCCGCCCGCTCGGCCGTACAGCTCCTCGGCGATGACATGGCTGTGCCCGGTCCCGAACACCCAGAACGTCTTGCCGTCGACGACCAGCTTGGCGGCCTCGCGAATCGCCTCCAATTGGGTATCCACCGCCCGGCGCGCGATCGCCATCGCTTGACCCAAGTACGTCTGCGCAGTCATACGATGCAGCGTACTGGTCTATTCCAGATCTAGAGGTGCTCAGAGTTCGGTTCCCGACGAAAGCCGGACAGGGCATTTCGGAGCCGGGCGAATTGGCTCGATCGGCAGCCCCCACCGCCGAGGTCAGCTCGCGCAGGATCGCGGCATCGCCGTGTGCCATGGACCAGGCCCAGTTCGGCACCGCGGTCTCCTGACCCAGCTGGTCCAACTCGGTCCTTATTCTGCCGAAGGGAGTGCGGGCCAGGGCGCGGAGGCCGGCTTGGAGATCGGACGCGGTGTGTTCCGGCGTCAGAAAGTCAGGCGAATAGCCGCGCGGTGGCGCGATGCTCAGCAAGAGCTCATCTGACCCGTCGAGGCGACTCTTAACCCTGCGGCGCCAATCAGAAAAGATATGGGTGGCGTCGTTCGACTGAACCATATGAACGCTGAGCAAGGTTTCCCAGAGCGCGTCCGGTTCACTGGCGAATGTCGTCCGGGCGACGTCGGCGCTGCTGAAGTGAATACGCAGACTCAAGGCTCCCCTCGGCGCGGTGCGGCTGGCGGCTGGCGGCGACAAGGTATCGATCTGCACTTTCAACCTGCTTTCCGCGATCGCATCCTTGTCTTGTCGCCCTCAGAGGTGGGAGGCGGCGATGCCGAGGGCGAATGCGGTGGCGGTGAGAGCGAGCATGGTCGACGCTAGGAGGCGGAGGCGTCGTTGGAAGGCGGGGAGTTCGGTGCTGGTGGCGAAGACGCGGCGGGGCCAGTGCCGCCAGGAGACGTACCAGAAGATTGCGGTTGCCGCGAGCAACAAAACTACCTTGACCAGGTGGATCCACAGGGGCGACGACGTCAACCAGAGTAGGAATGCGCCGGTCGCCGCGATCACGCCGATCAGGCCGATCACCTTCCAGCGGTTGCCCGCGGCAATCATCATGGTGAGCGCCTCGCGGCCGTCTTCGTCCGGGCCGAAATACCTGCGCAGTTTGGGTTGTACGACGAACAGGGAATAGGCCATTCCGCCCACCCAGGCGGCGGCCAATCCGGCATGGACGATGGCGGCGATAACGGTCACGGGCCTAGTCTCCCGTGTTCGAGTGGCATTGGAGGAAAAGGTCGAGCTCGCGCACCTCATCGTCCGTCCCTCGCTGCGGGGGCGCGGCGTTGGCCGTCGCCTGATCGCGGAACTCGTTGCCGAAGCTCTCAAGCACTACCCGGCGATCTTCCTGCGCGTCCATCCCGACAACGCGCCCGCGTTGCGCAGCTACCTCGGCGCGGGCTTCACCGACGTCCCGGCCGCCGACGCGGACGAGTGGAACAGCGACCAGCCCACGCCGTACCGCTGGCTGCGCTATCGCTAGACCGGCTGCGCAACCGGGCCAACTCGCCGCGCTGGGCCACCGAGGCGTGCGGAAGGCACCCGCTAGCGCTTACGGTGACGCGCATGGCGAATCCTGCGAAGGTCTTGTCGTTCCTGACCCTGGTGGTCGGGGGCGGGGCTGCGGTCGGGCTGCTGACGGTGACCCGGCGGGCCTGGGACACGTGCAACGTCCAGATCAACGACGTTGGCAACGGCGTGACCCTGCTCTTCGTGGGCGTGCCCGTGGCGATGGTGGTGAACATGGTCCTCTTCAACGTCGTCTTCCAGTTGTCCCAGAAGGGCAAAGGCGGCGGCAAGTTCTTCAAGCCCTTGCTCGCCGCCCTGATCGCCATCACCATCGCCGACCTGGCCCTCTTCTCCTGGGCCGGTACGCCCGCCTGGTCCGTGGCCCCGATCTGCCCCGGCAACGTCCCACCCTGGTGGCCCACCTACCTCCCCACCTGACAACTCGCTGTGGGCAAGGGGCCGGGTGGCGGGATCAGCTGAAGCGGTTGTAGATGGCGTGGCCGGGATAGGCGACGACGCCGAGGCGGGTCGCGTAGCCGCCGTACTGCGCCGAGCCGTGGTAGAAGGTCCAGCCGCCGATCCCGCGGCCGTGGAGGTTCGTGTACTGGCCGTTCATGGCGGCGTCGTACGTGCGCAAACCCCAATGGACGTGGGCTCCTGAGGCCGCTCCACCGGCGCAGACGTCGACGCCGATGACGCCGAGGTACGCGCTGCGCCCGACTGCCGTTCCGTTGTAGTAGGTCGTACTGCGCATGTGGTAGTAGTCGGTCGAGAACCCGTTCGGGTGGATCACTCGGGTCCAACCGCCGCCGGCGCCGCACATCGAGGTCGCCGTACCGGAGCCCGACGAGCGGACGATGCCGCTGGCGTTGCCGCCCGCGAAGTCCATGCTGCTCCAGGGCCCGGAGCCGCCATCCCAGGCGTGCGGTCCGCCGGACATCGTCATGTAGTAGTCCGGCATCCACGGCAGCAGCAGGCCGGTCACGGCGAGAGTGCCGTACGCCGACGTGGTCGCCTTCTTCTCCGCGAACGCCTTGAGGGTGGCGCGCTCCGCGGCCTGGACAAGCGGGGAGCCGGCCACGAAACCGGCGAACTCCTGGTCACCCTCCAGCCCGGCGACCCAACGCCCGTCGACGTGCCGCGCGACGAACAGCCAGCCCTGCGGAGCAGCGTGTTCCTTGTCGGGTGCCTCGATGTACGCCACGCCTCGGGCCCAACCGGCCGAGGCGGAACGAACGTCGACGACCACCTCGCGCCGGGCTCGGGCCAATCGCCCGGCGGCTTCGACCGGGGCCACGCCCTTCGTCTCGGCGCTCTGCCCGAGCGCGTCTGCCGCGACGGCCTGGGCCAACGCCCGGGTCGACTCGCCTGACAACGCCTGCTGGGACGACCGCAGGCTGACGGGAAGTGCCGAGCCTCCGGCCGACGTGGAGTCAGCGGCGACCGCGAGATTGGACCCGGCCGCGAGGGCAACGCCGAGGGCGACGACCACCGACGTACGGAATGGGGAAAGTTTGCGCATGGGCGGACCATCCTTCGAAGAGGTGGGACGCCCCGCAACGCAATGGAGCGCACCGCAACCCTTCCCGACAGTTACCACCAATAAACGCGACCCGCCGGTAAGTCATTTACCAAATGGTCTTACAAACGCTAACGGGACGCCCCTCGCAAGAGGCGTCCCGTCGCGGGTTACTTGAGGCTCAGTCCTCGTCGGATTTGCCGGATTCGAGGTTGGTCTTGATCAGGTCCATGACGGTGGAGTCGGCGAGGGTGGTGACGTCGCCGACCTCGCGGTTTTCGGCCACGTCGCGGAGGAGGCGGCGCATGATCTTGCCGGAGCGGGTCTTCGGGAGCTCGGCGACGACCATGATCTGGCGCGGCTTGGCGATCGGGCCGATTTCCTTGGCGACGTGGTTGCGCAGCTCCTGGACCACATCCGGACCGCCGTCGCCCGCCTCGGAGCGGAGGATGACGAAGGCCGCGATCGCCTGGCCGGTGGTCGGGTCGGACGCACCGACGACGGCCGCCTCGGCCACCTTCGGGTGCGAGACGAGCGCCGACTCGATCTCGGTGGTGGAGAGCCGGTGGCCGGAGATGTTCATGACGTCGTCGACCCGGCCGAGCAGCCAGAGATCGCCGTCCTCGTCCTTCTTGGCGCCATCGCCCGCGAAGTACACGCCCGGCCAACGGGACCAGTAGGTGTCCTTGAACCGCTGGTCGTCACCCCACAGCGTCCGCAGCATCGCCGGCCACGGCTTGTCGATGATCAGATAGCCGCCGGAGCCGTTCGGCACCGGCTTGCCGGCGTCGTCGACCACGTCGACGCTCACGCCCGGGATCGCCTTCATGGCCGCACCCGGCTTGCCCGCGGTGACACCGGGCAGCGGCGAGATCATGTGCATACCGGTCTCGGTCTGCCACCAGGTGTCGACGACCGGGGCCTTGTTGCCGCCGATGTTCTCCCGGTACCAGATGTAGGCCTCCGGGTTGATCGGCTCACCCACGGACCCGATCACGCGTAGCGTCGACAGGTCGAACTTCTCCGGGATCTCCTTGCCCCACTTCATGAACGTCCGGATCGCGGTGGGCGCGCAGTACAGGATGGAGACCTTGTACTTCTGCACGATCTCCCACCAGCGGCCCTGGTGCGGGGTGTCCGGCGTACCTTCGTAGAGCACCGACGTGGTCGCGTTGGCGAGTGCGCCGTACACGATGTAGCTGTGCCCGGTGACCCAGCCGATGTCCGCCGCGGTCCAGTAGACGTCCGTGTCGGCCTTGAGGTCGAAGACGGCCCACTGCGTGTACGACGTCCCCACCAGGTAGCCGCCGGTGGTGTGCAGAATGCCCTTGGGCTTACCCGTGCTGCCGGACGTGTACATGACGTAGAGCGGGTGCTCCGCGTCGAACCCCTCCGGCGTGTGCTCGGTCGACTGCTTGCCGACGAAGTCTTCCCACCACAGGTCGCGGCCCTCGACGACGGCGGTCTCCTGGCCGGTGCGCTTCACTATGAGCACATTGCGGACGTCATGGCAGTCCGCCAGCGCGGCGTCCACCGCTGGCTTCAGCGCCGCCGGAGCCCCCCGGCGGTAGCCACCGTCAGAGGTGATCACGACGCGCGCGTCGCAGTCGAGGATCCGGTCCTTCAGTGCCTCGGAGGAGAATCCGCCGAAGATGACCGTGTGCGGGGCGCCGATCCGGGCGCAGGCCAGCATCGCGATGACCGTCTCGGGAATCATCGGCATGTAGATGGCGACGATGTCGCCGGGCTGGACGTTCAGCTCGAGCAGCGCGTTGGCCGCCTTGCTGACCTCATCCTTCAGCTGCGCGTAGGTGATCTCGCGGGTATCGCCCGGCTCGCCCTCGAAGTAGTACGCGACGCGGTCGCCGAGGCCGTTCTCCACGTGCCGGTCGACACAGTTGTACGCCGCGTTGAGCTTGCCGTCGGCGTACCACTTGGCGAAGGGCGGGTTGCTCCAGTCGAGCGTCTGCGTCGGCTCGACGGCCCACGTCAGCCGCTTGGCCTGCTCGGCCCAGAAGGCCTCCAGGTCTTCACCGGCGGCGTAGGCGTCGGCCTTGACGTTGGCGTTCGCGGCAAGCTCGGCCGGCGGC
Organism: Kribbella sp. NBC_01245; assembly: GCF_036226525.1. NCBI lineage: Bacteria > Bacillati > Actinomycetota > Actinomycetes > Propionibacteriales > Kribbellaceae > Kribbella > Kribbella sp. NBC_01245. The sequence continues at coordinate 5,230,646 of NZ_CP108487.1, read as the reverse complement.
TCGAACCGTCGCTCCTCGTGCATGAGGTTCGACAGGGCGTCGGAACCGGCTGGGCCGGCAGAATCGGAACTGGTCACGCGTGGACTCCTCGGTCATCCGACACAGGCACAGGTCAGGGCGCAGTACGCACCCGACCCCCTTTCTACCAACGCCGGACCAGGGACGGAACTGGTGCCGTCTGCAGGAACTTGGTGTTGAAGCGGAACCGACGCGCCTTCGCGTGCATCTGACCCTCTGTCAGCCCAGTGAGTTCAGGAGTGCCAGATGCCGTTCGACCAGCAGCCGCAGCCGTTCCCCACCCTCTTCGGTGTGGTCCCGCCGGAGCGCAAGCTGTCGCGGAAGGCCCGCCGCCGCGTCCACGCCCGCGAGCGCCGCGTCGCCCGTCGGCGCGCCATCTTCTCCTGACCTCGGCAATTCGGCCGGCTGTCGGCGTTCGGGGGCCGACAGCGGCGCCGGGTTATCAGCGGTAAGCGTTAGATGGTGCCTTCGAACTCGTGCATCTGCTCGACCGGGCGGAAGCCGAACCGGGCGTTGACCTTTTGCATCGGCCCGTTCTCGTCGGACGTCCAGGTGTGCAGCCAGCCGTGGTGATCCTGCGCGGCGGCGAGTTGGTCGAGGTTGGCGAGCTTTAGGTGGGTGCCGAGGTTGTTGCCCCGGTGCTCGCGCAGCACCAACGTGTCGTCCTGCAGGACATTCGCCGGATCGTCGAGCGGTACGTAGATCAACGTGTATCCGGCGGGCTCGCCGTCGAGCGTCTGGGCCAACGTCACCAGGGACAGGTAGCTCTCGGCCAACCGGGCCTCGCTCTTCCGCACCCGCTCGGCATCCCAGACGCTCGCCTCGCGGGTCAACCCGCCGCTCGGCACATCCCGCTCCATCGCCGAATGCAGCTCGGCGTACGCCTGCAACTGCTCCTCCGGGCAACTCCCAGCCCAAGAGATCAGCCGGTACGACGTGAGCGCGGGCGCCTTTGCCTTGAGCAACGAATACGTCTCCGCATCGAACGGCAGGCGCGTGACGAAATGGTCCTCGGTGTTCTCGCTGACCAGTCCGAGCTTTGCCGCGAACACCGCGCCGGGCCACTCGTCCAACCCGAAACCGCGCGGCACGTTGATCTCGGTCTGAACGATCGTGCGCTGCTCGGCGGCCGCACGTTCGACCGCCCAGGCCCAAAGCGCCGTCGCGACGCCCTTGCGCCGATGTGCGGGTGGTACGTCGATCTCGACCGAGACGTTGGTGAGGTTGTCGACGAGCGGCAGTTCGAACAGCATCGCGCCAACCGTCTGCCCATCCTCGACCGCGGCAACGGCCAACCGGCGAAGCCGCTCACCCGGATTCTGCAGCGAAAACGCCAACGCCTTCAGCGTAGAGACAACCGGCGCCTCCCGATCCGCCCGCGCCCCCGTCGCCAACGCGTCATACCAATCGCCAAAAGCACACGAATCAAACGGATCCACCTCACCAACCTTGATCACCCCCGCAGCCAACACGCCCCCACCCACCCAAGCAACCGATTAACCCCACCCCAACTCCCCCTTCCCCTCCCGCTCCTCCACACCCTGCTCCCGCGAGTGGCCCCGTCACAACACGCCCACTCGAGCCGAACCCCCTCCCACTCGAGCCGAACCCCCTCCCACTCGAGCCGAACCCCCTCCCACGGTCGGACGCAAAATGCGGCCTGTGGACACCAAGCCCACGGCACCAACTCCCAACCCGCACACGCCCGAGCCAATTTGTGCAAAACCCTCCCGCGAAGTGCCTCCTTGTGTTGCACACGCGCCACACAACAAGGCACCTCGCGGAAGTGTTGTCCCCAAATCCACCCGCACGTTCGCATTCCGCGTCCGACCGTGCGGGGCGTGAGCCGCATTCCACGTCCGACCGTGCGGGGCGTGAGCCGCATTCCACGTCCGACCGTGCGGGGCGTGAGCCGCATTCCACGTCCGACCGTGCGGGGCGTGAGCCGCATTCCACGTCCGACCGTGCGGGGCGTGAGCCGCATTCCACGTCCGACCGTGCGGGGCGTGAGCCGCATTCCACGTCCGACCGTGCGGGGCGTGAGCCGCATTCCACGTCCGACCGTGCGGGGCGTGAGCCGCATTCCACGTCCGACCGTGCGGGGCGTGAGCCGCATTCCACGTCCGACCGTGCGGGGCGTGAGCCGCATTCCACGTCCGACCGTGCGGGGCGTGAGCCGCATTCCACGTCCGACCGTGCGGGGCGTGAGCCGCATTCCACGCCCGACCGTGCGGGCTCGGGGCGCATTCCGCGTCCGACCGTCGCAGCGCTCAACCCGCCGCCCACGCATGAACGCCCGTCGGCCGAGTCGGCCGCGAGTGGTCACGTCATGACGCGTCCACTCGTGTGGAAAGACCCCTGCCACGGTCGGACGCGGAATGCGGCTTGTGGACAGTGAGCCCCCGGCGATAAGCCCCGAACCGCACACGTCCGGGCCAATCTGTGGAAGACCTTCCCGCGAGGTGCCTCCTTGTGTTTGCACACGCGCGACGTAACAAGGCACCTCGCGGGAGAGTTGTCCCCAGATCCGCCCGGACGTTCGCATTCCGCGTCCGACCGTGCTGGTTCGGGGGCGCATTCCGCGTCCGATCGCGCTAGCTCGGGGGCGCATTCCGCGTCTGATCGTGCGGCTTGGGGTGGGGTCTGCGGCCGGTGGGAGCAGGGCGTTTTTCCGCACGAGTGGCGCGTCGTGACGTGACTACTTGCGGCGGGTTCGGGTGGTGGGCGAGCCCTGCTCGGCGAGGGGGAGAGGGGAGGGGTTAGGCGTGGGGGTTGAAGGGGATGCCGGAGGGTTTGGCTTTTTCTAGTTGGCCGTTGAAGTTGCCGTCTTTGAGGGCGAAGCTGGCGCTGCCGAAGTCGGCGTTCACGAGTTTGTCGCGGAGGCCGGCCGGGTAGCCGTTCCAGCCGACGAGGCGGGGGAATTGCCAGCCGTGGTAGTGGTTTTCGGGCGGTTCGTCGTTGCCGTTGGCGGCCCGGAAGCAGTGCGTGCCGGGGCCGTCTTTGTGGTAGACGACCTTCGGGTGGGTGCCGTCCCAGCGGATGTTGTTGCGGTGGTGGACGGCGTAGCTGCCGTGTTGCGAGGTGGAGACGTACTGGGCGGTGCCGTTCTCGACCCACACCACCACGTGTTCCCAGTCGTGCCGGTGGCCGGCAGAGCCTGGGCCTAACGACGCCTGGTCCTTTTCGAAGTAGAGGCCGTACATGATGGCGCACCAGCCGTTGTTGCACTTGTAGCGCGCATAGCCGTTGGTGTTGTCGAGGTCCCACTGGTCGCGGCATTGGCCGTTCATGTGGCCGCCGAGCGCGAGGCCGGTGGCGATGACGCCGTTGCTGCCGATGGCCGGTGTGGGGTAGCAGCCGTCGGTGTCGTAGTCGTAGGCGGGTGAGTAGGTCTGCTCCATGCCGTCCGCGTTCTGCGGAAGGGCGGGAGGTGGGTCGGCGTGGGCGACGACCGGCACGGCGGCGATGAGGGCGATCGCGCCGGCCAGGCTGATGGCGGCCCGGCGAGCCCGGCGCGCGCCGAGCCGTGGTCGGGACCGTTCGAGGTGGGTGGAATTCACTGCGTCCTCCTGATCGACCGCTGACTACGGGCGGTGGTTCGGGGCTGATAGGTACGGACCAGTTCGTGAGTCGCAAGCAGTGTGCCATTTATTCAAGGCGTGAAGTATGTCGGCGACATGAAGGTCGGCGCAACACTCTGGCGATCAGCATCGGTCTTGACTTATATAAGCAGAGGCTGCAATGCTGGGGCGCATGATCGACATCATCAACGAGGTCAACGCCATCCATCGCCAGGTCGCGCGGCAGCCCGGAAGTGCGGGTGAAGAGGTGGCTGTGCTCGTCCGGCGCAGCTACCAGGCCGAGGTCGAGGACATCTGGAGCGCGCTGACGGAGCCGGATCGGCTGGCTCGCTGGTTCTCCCCGGTGACGGGTGAGTTCAAGGTTGGCGGCAGCTACCAGATCCAGGGCAACGCCGGCGGTGAGGTGATCGAGTGCGAGCCGCCGACGTACTTCAAGGTCACCTTCGGCGGCCCGGACGGTTTCGTCCAGATTCGCGTCACTGCGGGAGCGGAGGGCACGTCGGTGCTCGAGCTCGAGCACACCGCACCGGTCGGCGCCATCACGGGCAGCGGCTCGGGCGCGTTGTACGTCGGGCCCGGTTGGGACCTCACGCTGATGGGTCTCCGGCCGTACCTCGCGGGCGAATTGCCGGCCGACAACGACCCGCTCGCCGAGGCGAACAGCCTGGAGATCCAGCAATTCTCCAAGGGCTGCATCGACGCCTGGGTGCAGACCATCGCCGCTTCGGGCACCGCCACCGACGAGGAGATCGCCGCCGCGAAGACCATCTCCCTGGCCCAGTTCAGCCCAGACGTCTAACGTCGGGGTGCCAGCAGGCAGCGAAACGCCCGGGCTGCAACTCCAGCAGCTCGGGCTGTACGACGCACTGGTCGTCCGCCTTCCAGCAACGCGTGCGGAATCGGCAGCCGGTCGGGGGATTCGCCGCCGACGGCAGATCGCCCGTCAGCACGATCCGCTCCCGCCCGGACGGTCCACCTGGTACGGCGGAGACCAGCGCCTCGGTGTACGGGTGGGCGGGCGCGTCCATTACCTCGCGGACGGGCCCGTGCTCGACGATCTGCCCGAGGTACATCACCGCCACCCGGTCGCTGATATGCCGCACCACCGACAAGTCGTGGCTGATGAACAGCATCGCCATATCCAGCGACGCCCGCAGATCCACGAACAGGTTGACCAGCTGGGCCTGGATCGAGACGTCCAGCGCGGACACCGGTTCATCCAGCACGAGCAGTTCCGGCTCCAAAGCGAGGGCGCGCGCCGTACCGATTCGTTGCCTTTGGCCACCAGAGAACTGATGCGGGTACGAGTCGGCGTGACGCGGCTGAAGGCCGACCAATTCGAGTAGCTCGGTCACCCGCGCAGCGCCGCCGGAACGCCAACGGCCCTGTGCGATAAGGGGTTCCGCGATGATCTGGCGCACGGTCATGCGTGGATTGAGCGAGGCGTACGGATCCTGGAAGACGATCTGCATTCGTTGCCGCAGGCCAGCGAGTTCGCCGCCGGTGACGTGAGTGATATCCCTGCCGTCCAACGAGATCCGCCCACTCGTCGGTTCGAGCAGACGCATCACGGCACGACCCGTCGTCGTCTTGCCACAACCCGATTCGCCAACCAGGCCAAGGGTTTCGCCCCGCGCGAGGTCGAACGAGACGCCGTCAACAGCCCTTACGACGGACCTACGCAGCGCCAGGCCTTCGCGTACCGGGAAATGCACGGCCAGATCCCGCACGGACAGCAGCGTCATCCGAGTACCTCCAGCCGGTCGTGGTGGTGGCAAGCCGTCCGATGGCGATCGGTCAACGCGATCAGCGGCGGGTCGATCGTCGCGCACGCCGGGTCGTCGCCTGCCTGGTCACACCGCGGCTGGAACGGGCAACCCGGCAACGGCGAGGCCAAGTCCGGCGGCCGCCCGGGAATCGGCACCAACCGCGTGACCGAAGAGCTCCAGCCTGGGCGGCTTCGCATCAACGCGCGCGGATAGGGATGACGGCTGTCCGAGAACAACGTCGACGCCGGGCAGGCCTCCGCCACCTCACCGGCGTACATCACGACCACGTCATCGGCGATATCCGAGATGACGCCGAGGTCGTGGGTGATCAGTACGACGGCACAACCGCGCGCCTCGCGGGCATCGGTGAGGACCTGCAGCACCTGGGCCTGGACCGTCGCGTCGAGCGCGGTGGTCGGCTCGTCGGCGATGACCAGGTCGGGGTCGTTGGCCAGCGCGATCGCGATCACCGCGCGCTGCCGCATCCCGCCGGACCACTGGTGCGGATACTGCTCGGCACGCCGGGCGGGATCGGGCACGCCGACGAGGTCGAGGGTCTCGAGCGTACGGCGGCGGATCTCGCGCCGAGTCAGTTTGCGGTTGTGCAGCAGCACGGCCTCGTCGATCTGCCGGCCGATTCGGATCACCGGGTTGAGCGCGGTGGTCGGGTCCTGGAACACCATGCCGATCCGGCCGCCGCGAATCTGCCGCAACTCCCGCTCGGACGCAGTGACCAGGTCGACCCCGTCGAACCCGATCGAACCGCCGAGGATCTTCCCGTTGGACGGCAATAGGCGTAGCAACGACAACGCGCTGACGGTCTTGCCCGAACCACTCTCGCCGACGATGCCGAGAATCTTGCCGCGCTGTACGTCGTACGAGATGCCGCGCACCGCCTCGACCGGACCCGACACGGTGTCGAAGCCGACCCGGAGATCCCGCACACTGAGCAAAGTCATCGCGACCCCCGCGGGTCGAGAGCGTCACGCAAACCGTCGCCGATGAAGATGACCGACAACGTGGTGAGTGACATCGCCGCGCCGGCGGGCAACCACAACCACGGCAGACCGGTCAGCTTGGTGAACGAACCGACCTCCTGCAGCATGTTGCCCCAACTCGCCGCAGGCGGTGTCACCCCAAGACCGAGGAACGACAATCCCGCCTCGGCCAGGATCGCGCCCGCCACTAGCAGCGCGCCGGAGATCGCGACCTGAGGAATGACGTTCGGCAGCAAATGCCGGACCAGAATGCGCCAGCCCTTCGTCCCAGCGGCGTGCGCGGCCTGGACGTACTCCAGTTCACGCACACTCAGCACAACGCTGCGTGCGATCCGGCACGACGTCGGCCAGGAGAACAACGCGATCAGGCCGATCAGCAATGGCACGCTCGGCCCGAGCACCCCCGCGAGCACGATCACCACCAGCACACTCGGCACAGCCATGAACAACTCGGTCAGACGCGTGATGAACAGGTCGATCACGCCACCGAGATATCCCGACACCACGCCCAGGAAGGTCCCGAGCGCCAGTGCGGACGCGGCCGTGGCGAACCCGACCAGCAGGGAGATCCGCCCACCGGACAGCAGCCTGGCCAGTACGTCGCGCCCGGCGTCATCCGTCCCGAGCAGATGCGCGCCCGACGGCGCCTCGCGAATATGCCGCAGATCGATATCGGTAGGGGCATAAGGCAACAAAGCCGGTACGACGAGCACGGCGAACACCATCAACGTCAGCACGATCAGGCCCGCCATCGCGGCCGGGTTGGCGCGGAATCGGCCCCAGGCCATCCGGGCCGGCGCCGAACCGGGGTCGATCGGGCCGCCGCCGGTGAGGTCAGGAGTCAGCGTCATCGCAACCTCACCCTCGGATCGGCCAGCCGGTAGAGCAGATCGGCCAGCAGGTTGCTGAGCAGGACCAGGACCGTCACGATCAGGCCGAAGCCGACGATCAACGGGATGTCCTGGTTGCCGATCGCCGCCAGGGTCAGCTGGCCCATGCCCGGCCAGGCGAACAGCGTCTCCAGGATCACGGCGCCACCGAGCAGCTCCGGCACGTTCATCATCAGCAGCGTGATCAACGGCAGCAGACTGTTGCGCAGGGCATGCATTCGCGCGCGCATCGGTCCCGCGCCTTTGGCGACCGCAGTCCGGACGTAGTCGGCGTTGAGCTCCTCGAGCAGGCCCGCCCGGACGTACCGGATGAGGCCGGCGCAACCGTGGATGGCCAGAATCCCGGCCGGCAGGATGAGGTGTTTGAGGAGATCGACCAGACCGCCATCCGACGGCGAGGACATCCCGGAGGAGGGCAGCCACCGCAGCCGGAAGGCGAACACGTAGATGGCCAGCATGCCCAGGAAGAACGCGGGCACGCTCATCACCAGCATGGTCGACGTACTGATCAGATAGTCGGCCGGCTTGTTCTTGCGGGCGGCCGCGGTGACGCCGAGCACCAGCGCGAGCAGAATGCTGAAGGTCATTGCCGTCAGCATCAATTCGAGAGTCGGGCCGAGACGTTCGAGCAGGAGGTGCGCGACGGGCCGGTTCTGGTTCACGAACGAGGTGCCGAGGTCGCCCTGCAGTACGCGTCCGGCCCAGGCGACGTACTGCAGGGGAAGCGGGCGGTCCAGCCCGAGCTCATGGCGGCGCTGCGCGATGTAGTCCTGCGAATTGCCGAGCTCCTCCGGCGACAGCATCGACGTGACCGGGTCGCCCGGTGCCGCGATCACGAGCGCGAACAGCCCGATGCTGACGAGTACGAGCACCGCCAGCATCGAGCTGAGCCGCACCGCCAGATACCTCAACACGGCGGATCAGTTCACCGTCCACTTGGCCACGTCGATCATGCTCAAGCCGGCATCGCCCCAGGCGACGTATCCCTGGATGCGATTGCGGACGCCGGTCAGCGCGGTCGGCCGGGCGGTCCACAGGTACGGCACGTCCTCGTTCTCCATCTTGGCGGCCCGCTGGTAGGCCTTGGCCCGGGCGGCCTGGTTCGCCGTCCGCGCGCCCTCGGACATCGCCTGGTCGAGCTCGGGATTGCAGTAGCCGGGAATGTTGCCGCCCTTGGGGAAGGCCTGCTCGCAGGTCAGGATCGGCACCAGCGTCGCCGGGTCGATGCCATAGACGCCGCCTCCGAAGAGGAACAGGTCCCACTTGTCGCCTTCCAGCGGCGAGCCGCCACTCGGGTCGAACGGCGTGGGCTGGAGTTTGACGCCGATCTTCTTGAGGTTCTGGGTGAGGACGGTGAGTACGGCGGCGCGGTCCGTCTGCAGCGGGTCGTACGGCGCGATCAGCACCTGGTTCGGGTCCCACCCGGCGGCGTCGAGCAGTTGCTTGGCCTTGTCCGGGTTGTACGCGTACTCCTGGAGGCCGGCCGGCTTGGCCCATTCGGTCATGAACGCGCTGTTCTGGATCTTGCCGTTTCCGCCCAGGGCCGCGTTGATCGCGCCCTGGCGGTCCATGCCGTAGACGAGCGCCTGGCGGACGCGCTTGTCCTTCAGATAGTCGTGCCGCATGTTGAGCGCGATCCGGTTGAACCCGGGCGACTCGACGCTCTCGACGCGGACGCCTTCCATCTTCTCGACGTTCTTGCGGTCGAGCGGGCCGATCGGCGCGATGTCGATCTCACCGGTGCCGAGCTGCCCGGTGGCCACCTCGGTCTTGAGGATGTTGAGGATCATCCGGTCGAAGGACACCGGCGTGCGGAACTTGGGATTCTTGTTCACCACCACGCGCTGGTCCGGCTGCAGCTCGCCGAAGGTGAACGGGCCCATCGACGCCGTCGGCTTGAGGAACCACGGGTCCTTCATCAGCTTGGCCGGCTCGATCTTGCCGAGCACGTGCTCCGGCAGGATGAAGAAGTACATGCCCGCGGCCAGCAGCGAGAGGAATCCCGCGTCCGGGTTGGCGAGCTTGATCTGCACGGTGTGGTCGTCCGGCGCGGTCACACCGGTGAGCGTTTTCGCCTTACCCGACTGCAGATCGGCATAGCCGGCGACATTCGACAACCGGGTCGACTGCGGACTCGCGACCTGCGGATGCGCGAACGACGTCAGCGTGAAGACGACGTCGGTGGCCGTGAACGGCTCACCGTCCGACCAGACCTGACCCGGGCGCAACCTGAACGTGAAGGTCTTCGCATCCGGTGAGATCGTCCACGACTCGGCCAGGCGCGGCAGGTACTTGCCCTTCGGGTCCGCCACCAGCAGCGTGTCCTGCAAGAGCGTCAGTACGGCGGTGTCGGCCGCCGCGAACGGGCCCATCGGATTGAGGTGGACCGGCTCGGCCGCGAGCGCGGTGGTGACGGTCTTGCCGCCCTTGCCCTGCTCGCCCGAATTCTCCGGCGGTGAACAGGCGGCCGTCGCCAAGAGGGCGACCGCCCCCACGAAACCGGCGGCCGATCTCAGGAATTGACGCATGGACCCTCCTCGCAGTGACGGTGGTCCTTCGACCGTAACCGTCACGCAGGGCCAGCGACCGCCTACTCCGGCGAGCCTCGAAGCGGAAAAACCCATCGCAACTTTCCAGCCACTCGGTGCATCTATCAATGGGCCTTTTCGCCTGCCGCGGACGCTTGCCCGAAAGGTCAACGCCGGCAACCTTCAGCGACCAGGTCGCATCGAGTGGGTGAAGAGTCACCTATTTGGGGGGAATCCGAAATGTCCGCAAAAGCTCTGATCGCCGCGATCGCGGCCCTAGCCGCAAGCCTGCCGACCGGCGCACACGCGACCGAGACCACCTCGGCGGATGGATCGGTCGTCGTCGGCGTGAAGAAGTTCGGAATAGCCCTGATGCCGGGTGCGGTCTACACCACCGACTTCGATCCGGACGACTACACGACCCAGCCGACCAGAACGGGATACGAGCCTCGGCCAACCGCGTGATGGTCGGCCCCACCTTGCGGTACGCCGAGGGGCCAGGCCGGTACGTCGAGCACGGCCTGGTGCTGCGCCTATCCGGCACGAGAGCCGTTCTCTATGGCACTGGCACTCCGTTGCCGACGTTCAACCGCCTGTACGACGTTCGCACCGGCAAGATCGACGCGTTGGGCCCGAACAGCAACCCTTGGTCGTACGGCGCTGTGGATGCCTTCGGCAACTACCTGGCCTACTCCACCGACAAGTCCGGCCGTACGGAGGTCCGCCGCCGGGACCAGAGCACCGGCAAAGACGTTCTGGTGGCGTCCGCTCCGAAGATCAAGAAGGTGGCGGTGTACGGCAACCTCGTGGCCTGGCTGACGGATTGCCGAGAGGGCGTTTGGCCGTGCGCGCAGACCGTCGCCTACCGCACGGTCGGCGCCACCGGTGTGCTCGGTCCGGTGAAGAGCTTCGCGACCCGCGGAACCATCTCGATCGATCTCTCCGCGACCCATCTCGCCTTGGACACGCTGCTCTCGAGGCGCGAGGTCCGGATCGTGACGTTGGGCGCGAACGCTGTCCGCGTAGTCGGCACCCTGCCCGCGAAGGCGAGCTCGGGCTGGATCCCGCCGTTGGCCATCGGGGACCGGGACGTCGTACCCGTGCACTTCGATCTCGACGGCAATCGGATCGGCTGGCTCGACGCGAACCAGACCGCCCGGGTGGCAGCGGTCGACGGCCCGGCGACTCGGGCGCGCTACCTCGGCAACGGAGTGATCCCGGCGTCGTTCCCCTCGACCGGGAAGTTCAGCGCCTCGCTGCCGTTCTCCGCGAACCCGTCCAAATGCACGGTGACCTTCAAGAAAGGCACCACCGCGGTACGGATCATGCCGTGCGTCGTTCGCAACGGCGACGTACAGCTCAGCTGGGATGCCCGAACCGGCTCGGGCGCAAAGGTTGCCAAGGGCAAGTACAGCTGGACCCTCACCGCTTCCACGCCCGCCGGTCGCGTGCTCTGGTACTCCGGCACCGCCTCGCCCATCACGGCCGCGGTGACGGTCTCGTAAACGCGTCGAGCCGCCGGAGGGGTTGGACCTCCGGCGGCTCGCGTTATCGAGGTTACGGGTTTTGGGTGATGGTGAAGGTTGAGGTCGTGTTGCGGATGTTGACGGCGTTGTTGGACAGGCGGAGGTTGTTGAAGACGGCGGTGCCGACGGCCGGGCCTTCGCCGGGTTCGGGCATCTCGTTGGCCCAGATGCCGAAGCCGGACTTGGCGTCGAACGCGTCACCGCTCTTCTGCGCACCGGAGATCGAGACGTTCGTCAGGATCGTGTCGGTCACCGGGTAGAGCTGCTGCCCGCCGACGTAGTCCGTCTGGAACATGATCCCGCTGTACGTCGGATCGACGATGTCCACATCGCTCACGCGGATGCCCTGGAAGATCTTCGTGGCCGAGTAGATCCAGATCCCCGGGAACGTCTGGTTACCCCAGAAGTGCCCGCCGGCCCGGACCACGGAGATGTTCTCGAACCGCGTCGGCGGGGTGGCGCCGAAGCCGTTCATCGGGATGTTGAAGTCCAGCGAGCTGATCGTGATGCCGGAGTAGACCAGGATGTCCGCGACGTACAGGTTGCGGAACACGTTGTTCGTCCCGCCGTACACCGCGAAGCCCGCGGCCCGCCAGGTCAGCGTCGCCGAGAGGTTCTCGAAGACGTTGTCCCGGACCTCGCCACCGCCACCATCGACGGCGTTGAAGAGCGCGAAGCTGTCGTCACCGGTGGCACGGGCGTCGTTGTTGCTGACCAGGTTGCCCGCCGAGCCGTTCGTCATGTTGATGCCGTCGGCGAACAGGTTGCGGATACGCGAGTTCTTGATCGTGGTGTTGTCGGTATTCGCACCCCAGTACAGGCACATCTGGTGCTCGACCCAGATGTTGTCGATCGTCATGTTCGTGGTGCCGTTGAAGTCGAACACCTTGCCCGGGCCGTCGTTACGGGTGTTGTAGTTGCCGAAGTACGCGAACCCGGTGAACGACGAGCCGTTGGCGGACGACGGTGCCGTGAACCCGACGTCGGTGTTCGACTGGGACGACGGCGCCTGGAACTTCGTGTACCAGGGACCGGCGCCGACGACCTTGAGCGCCTTGCCGTACACCTGGAACTTGCTGGCGGTGTCGTAGGTGCCCGCCGGCAGGTAGACGCCGATCAGGTTGGCGTCCTGCCGGGCCTTGTCGAGCGCGTCCTGTACGGCCTGATGGGTGAACCCGGTCGGTACGGCGTACGCCGCGGGGTTCGGGTTGGCGATCGGTGCGACCTGCTCGGTGTTGATGAAGTCGATCGCGTAGTTGGTGTTGTTGGCCGGGTCCTTCTGCAACTTGATCCGGGTACCGGCCGGGTACGACCCGTCCAGCATGATGCTCGCCTCGTCGTAGATGTGCCGGGCCGGACCCTGTCCCGGCGAGTTCCCCGGGCCGGCCTCGGCGCCGTACAGCCAGGCGTACTTCGAAGTCAGCGGCAGGGCCTTGTGGAACGAGCCGTTGACGTACACGTTGATGGTCGAGTCGATCCCGCCGCCACCCGCGGAGTCCGGGATGGAGAACCGGGTGACGAGGGTGTTGGTCTGCGCCCGGGTGGTGAACTCGACGAAACTGCCGTTCGAGTTCAGCGTCACCGCCCGGCGGCCCGAGGCCTCACCGGCGAGGTCGCCGATGGTGCGGTTCGGCGCGAGGACCTGGGCGCCGCCACCGACCGAGGCGTCCTCGGCCTCCAGGTGGTCGTACGGCATGTTGGCGCCGCGTCCGACGAACAGTGGGCGCTCGCTGGTGTTGTTCGTGCGCTTGACCGGCAACTCGTTCGCGTCGTCGGCCAGCACGACCTTCACGGTGTACCGGCCGTTGGCGGCCGTCCAGTTGCCGAGGGCAACGGCTGGGCTGGATGCTCCTGCCGCGATGGTGCCGTTGTAGGAGGCGTTGAGGGTCTGTACGACGGAGCTCGCGTTGAGGATCTGCAAGGTGATGCCGTGCGCGCCGGATGCCGAGGCGACGCTGCCCTGGTTCCGGATCGTCACCGAGAACGCGACGCTGCTGCCGGCCGAGGGATTGCCCGGGCTCCAGCCGACCGCCGACGCGATCAGGTCCGAACTCGCCACCGGGGTGACGACCAACGGGCCCGAGCTGCTCGCCGAGTTGTTCGCGTCGTTCTGCTCAATCACGGTGTTGGCCTCGTCGACCTTCGCGCTGAGCGGATAGCTGCCCGCGTCGCGTGGGCCGATATTCGCCGTCACGGTGGTCGAACCGCCCGCGGCGATAGCACCGACGTTCGCCGTACCGACCTTGGTGGTGCCGAGGTAGAAGTTGACGTTGGTCGCCGGCGAGGCCGCGTTACCGGTGTTGTTCACCGTGGCCCGCAGCGTCACCGCGTCGGTCTCGACCGGGGAGGTCGGGGTCCACGAGACTGTACTCAGCGTCAGGTCCGGGTTCGGCGCGGGCACGCCCATCACCTGGAGCTCGGCGACCTGGCCGGCCGGGGCGCCGGTGTTCGCGGTGAAGTTCAGCCGTACGTCGGCGACGGTCGCGCTGACCGGAATGGTGATGGTGTTACCGGTCGACGGGCTGAAGTTGTACGACGCCGACGCGACGATGCTGGTGAAGGCCGACGCGCTTTGCTCGCGACCGAGTACCTGCAGGGTTTGCGTGCGGTTGCCCCAAGCCTGGTCCGGGTTGAGCCGAATCACGATCGACGAGATCTCGGCGTTCGAGCCGAGCTCGGTCGTGAGGGTGGCCGGGTTGCCGTTGCCCTCCCAGTACGTGTTGACGTTGTCGTCGTTGGCGTTGGCCGCGACGAAGCTGTGCACGTGCCCGGAGGCCGTGATCGGCTTGCCCAGCGCCAGGTTGTTGCCCGGGCCGGAGCTGCCGCCACGGGTGACGGTGTTGCTGTCGGCCGATTGGTTGCCTGCGGCATCTTTCGCGCGGACGAAGTAGCTGACGGTCGCGCTGGCCGGCTGGGTGTCGGTGTACGTGAGCACGTTGCCCGCGACGCTGGTGCGCAAGGCGCCGTTCGCGTAGACGTCGTATCCAGTGACGCCGACGTTGTCGGTGGAGGCGCTCCAGGTTAGTCGGATCTGGCCGGTGCCGGGCTCGGTGTAGGCGAGGGCAGTCGGTGCGGTCGGGGCCTGGGTGTCGCCGGTGGAGGGGCCGTAGACCTCGAGCTCGGAGAGCTGACCGGCGGGCCAGCCGGTGTTCGCGGTGATGCGGATCCGGACGTACCGGATGGTGGAGTTGCCGTAGTCGATCGTGACGGTCGAGTTGCTCGCCGGGTCGAACGATCGGGCCTGGGAGGCGGAGAGGTCGTTGAAGTTCGTGCTGTCGGTGCTGCCCTGGACGGTCAATGTCTGGTTCCGGGCGCCCCAACCGCTGGTCGGCAGCTTGAGCACGACCTGGTTGGTCTGGAGCGACGAGCCGAGGTCGACCTGGACCCACTGCGGGAAGGCGTTGTTGTTGCTCTCCCAGTACGACGCCTGGTTGCCGTCGGTGACGTTGCCCGCGACGTACCCCTGGGTGTTGCTGCTGGCGCTCGCCGCCTTACCCGCGGCCAGGTTGGGCCCGGCGCTTGTCTTTTGGCTTGTGGCCGCTGCGCGGCTGCCGACGTCCTGCTGGCCGAGCTGGAGGGCGGGCCCGGCGGCGAACAACAAGCTGGTGGTGAGGGTGGCGGCTAGCAACCGCCATCGTGCGTGCGTCGTTCTCATGACATCCGGGCCTCTCCTGATGGGCGGTGGTTCAGGCGCAGGGCGAGCTGGCTGCCACCAAATTCCAGTGACTAGCCAGAAATTGCTGCCACTCTGTTAAGAATTTGCGTGAGTGGTGGCCAATTGTTACGACAGCGCTACGAGAACGTCAACGGTTCATGCCCCGAATCCCGCCCACGGAGATCCGTCGCCGTAGTCCGTCACTCGGTCTCGCCGACGCCTTGTCGTGGCGAAGCCCGCGGGCGGTGGCCTGATCTCACCCGCGAATCGATCAGCCCAGGTCGTGGAGGAAGGCGTCCCGGAGCCCGTTGGTGTCACCCGCGACGAGGTTGGTGGCGAGCGACTCGAAAGCGATCCGGTTTCCGTTCGGCGCGATCACCGCGTCGCCGCTGTCGCCGTTGCTCTGCGCCGTCCCGTCCCCGCCGCTCTCCCGGGTGGTGACGCCCGTGAGTCGGTCATGCACGAAAACGTCGCGGCGGCGGTTGGTATCACCCGGCACCAGGTTCGTCGCCCTCGAGTCAAACGAGACCAGGCGGCCGTCAGCGCTGATCGAAGCTAGGCTGCTTGCGCGGTTTCCCTGGCCGCCGGCGCTGTCGACGCTGACTCGGGTTGTCGTTCCTGTCTGTTGATCGTGAACAAAGATGTCGAGGGCCCCATTGGTATCCCCGGAGACCAGGTTCGATGCGAGGGATCCGAAGGCCACGAAGCGGCCGTCTCCACTCAGCGACGGCTCGGCGCTGTTCGCGAGCGGGCCCGGCGCGGCCTGGTTTCCGGCGCTGTCGACATTGACCCGGCGGGTGGATCCAGTGACGCGGTCATACACGAAGACGTCAGCGCTGCCGTTCGTATCGTTGGGAACAAGGTTCGAGGCCGCCGAGATGAAGCCCACGAAACGCCCGTCACCGCTGATGTACGGCAGGCCGCTTCCGCTATTCGCCGGCCCTCCAATGCCTTTGCTGACAAGGGTCGTGGTCGCTGTCTGGTTGTTGTGGACGAACACATCCGAGTTGCGGTTGCTGTCACCTGCGACAAGATTGTCCGCCTGTGACTGGAAGACCACGAACTGACCGTCGGCGCTGATCGAAGGATTGAAGTTGAAGCTGGTCTCGTTGCCCTCCGCGCCGGTGCTGCTCACGCTCACCCGCTTCGTCGTGCGGGCCTGAAGGTCACGCACAAAGACATCGCTGTCTCCGTTTTGGTCGTGACGGACCAGGTTCGTCGCTTGGGAGTCGAACACCACGAAGCGTCCATTGGCGCTGATCGCCGCATTGAGGCTATCGCCGTTGCCCTTTCGGCCGTTGTCGTTGACGCTCACAAGGCTTGTGGTGGCGTCGGCCAGATCGTGCACGAAGACATCGATGAGATCGTCGCCGTCCCCGGGGGCGAAGTCTGGCTCGTTGGAGTCGAAAGTCACGAAGCGGCCATCGGCGCTGATGCCCGTCTGGCCGCTGCCTCCGTCGGCCTGGTTTCCCGCGCTGCCGATGCTGTAGGACTGCATCCGCAGCGGGTCAAGGGATGCGCGAGCCGCGGGTGGTGTCGCGGCGCGGGTGGGCGGCTGCGTCGGGCTCGACTTGGGTGCTAGCTCATGTCGGAGGTGAGCCAGCGCTTCGGCCGGATCGTGATCAGCGTCAGCTTGGTCTCCGGGTCATCCAGTTCGCCGCGAGTGAAGCCGTACGCGTGCTCGGCCGGCATGTACCGCTCGAGAATCGCCAGCATCTGCGGCTCGGCTGGTGGGCTGGCGATGTCGACGACGCTGCCCTCGACCGTGACGTACGCGTAGGGCGGTTCCTCTCGCTGTACGACGAGACTGACGACTCCCCGCTCGCGGATGTGCCGCAACTTCAACGGCGTACGGCGTTGCGTGGCGGTGAAGACGGTGATGTCCCCGCCCGGGGCATAGCCGTAGAAGGTCGGCGCGCTCATTGGCGGGCGGCCCTCCTCGCCGGCAACGGATAGGACGGCGACGTGGGTGGCGGCTAGGAACTCTTCGCGGGCCTGCTTGCTCATCTTGGACATGCATCGAGCTTCATTTAAACAAGTAAGCTCTGTCAAGTAGAGTGGTGTTATGAAAAGCTACGGCCAGTTCTGCGGCGTTGCCCGGGCCTTGGAGATGGTGGGCGAGCGTTGGGCCCTACTGATCGTGCGAGACCTCCTCGTTGGCCCGAAGCGCTATACCGATCTCAAGACGGGCCTGCCGCGTATTCCGACCAACGTCCTCGCTACGCGGCTCAAGGAGCTAGAGGCCGCAGGTGTCGTCGTACGACGAGTGCTGCCGCGCCCGGCTGGGTCAGTGGTCTACGAGCTGACGGAGTTCGGGCAGGAGTTGGAGGGGATCGTGCTCGCCCTAGGCCGTTGGGGTGCGCAGCGGCTCGGCGCGTTTGGTGAGGGCGAGATCGCGACGGCCGACTCGTTGATCATGGCTCTGCGCTCGACCTTCGACCCTGACGCGGTGGCCGGCCGCAGTGCGACGTACGAGCTGCGCTTCGGTGACGTCGTCATCAGTGCTCAAATCGAGAACGGCGAACTGGCAACGGATGCCGGGTCGACAGGCAAGGCGGATCTGGTGATCGAGGCATTCGGTCCGCTGACCCCTTTGCTGGCAGGCGAGATCACAGCCGCCGAAGTGGTTGCCCAGGGCAACGTGCAACTCTCCGCGATGGACGACCGGTCAGCGGCTAAGAAGCTCGCCGGCCTCGAGGATTTCGCCGCCATCTTCCCCATCCGCCCGCTACCCGCAGCCTCTTGACCCGTTGAGATTTCAGACCGTCCCCATGACATCCAGGTCCGCCGAGGCCGTCAGCAGCGAATTGCTACTGGAGGGTAGCTGCGCTATTGACGGAGGGTAGTCGGGCGTTTACGTTAACGCACACATCTCTCGGATCGCTTGGCGGTACGCCCCGGCAGACGGTTGCCGAATCCCGCTGAGCGGTTCGTCCGGTCCGTTGTGAGGGAGCACCGATGAGATTCCGTCCCCGGCTGCAAGCGGCATTCGTTGCCGCCGTCCTGACCGCCACCGTTCTCACTCCACCGGCCGCGCAGGCCGCCGAAAACCCGTACGAGCGTGGGCCCGATCCGACGAACGCCAGTATCGAGGCAGCGCGTGGTCCGTTCGAGATCGCGCAGATCTCGGTGCCGGCTTCGAGCGTCCGTGGTTTCAGGGGCGGCACGATCTACTACCCGACCAGTACGGCTGAGGGCACGTTCGGCGCGATCGCGATTTCGCCTGGGTTCACGGGCACGCAGTCCAGCGTCGCCTGGCTGGGACCACGCCTTGCCTCGCAGGGATTCGTGATCATCACCATCGACACCCTGTCGCCGTACGACTTTCCCGCCAGCCGTGGCGACCAACTGCTCGCGGCTCTCGATTACCTGACCGGTTCGAGTGCCGTGCGGACTCGCATCGACGCCACCCGGCTTGGCGCAATGGGCCATTCGATGGGCGGAGGCGGTTCGCTCGAAGCGGCCAAGGACCGGCCGTCGCTTCAGGCGATCGTGCCGTTGACCGCCTGGAATACAACGAAAAACTGGTCGGGAGTGACCGTGCCGAGCCTCGTGGTCGGGGCCGAGAACGATACGACCGCGTCGGTCGGCAGCCACTCCGAGCCGTTCTACGTCAGCCTGCCGGCCGCGCCTGGCAAGGCGTACCTGGAATTGAACAACGCAGGGCATTCCGCACCGACCTCGCCGAACGTCACGGTCGCGAAGTTCAGCATCTCGTGGCTGAAGCGCTTCATCGACAACGACGTCCGCTATACCCAGTTCATCTGCCCGGGCCCGACGCCGAGCACCACGGTCGAGGAGTACCGATCCACCTGCCCGTACGCCTAAAACGTTGAAAGGACCGCGAGCTGTTGGGCTCGCGGTCCCATCAACTTAGTGCTTGGCGGCGGCTTCCGCGCCGGCGCCGGTCAAGGCGCGGACCTGGAGCTCGGTGTAGCGCTGCTCGCTGGTGCGGTCCTTGCCGAGGTACGTGCCGATGACACCGAAGATGAAGCCGAGCGGGATCGACACGATGCCCGGGTTCGACAACGGGAACCAGGAGAAGTCCACACCGGTGAACATCGACGTCTCCTTGCCCGACACCACTGGCGAGAAGAACACCAGCACGACCGCCGAGACCAGGCCGCCGTAGATGCTCCAGATGGCTCCGGAAGTGTTGAACCGCTTCCAGAACAAGTTGTAGAGCAAGGCGGGCAGGTTCGCCGAGGCGGCGACGGCGAAGGCCAAGGCCACCAAGAAGGCGATGTTCAGCTTCTGCGCCGGAATGGCCAGCGCGATCGCGACCGCGCCGATGCCGATGGCCGCGAACCGTGCCACCCGGATCTCGTCCCGCTCGGACACCTTGCCCTTGGCGAAGACGTTGGCGTAGAGGTCATGGGCGAACGACGAGGCCGACGTGAGGGTCAGACCTGCGACCACGGCCAGGATGGTGGCGAACGCGACGGCCGCGATCAGGGCCAGCAGGATCGCACCACCGGTCGAACCGGCACCACCACCGACCACTTCGGCCAGCAACGGCGAGGCGGTGTTGCCCTTGGAGGCCGCGACCGCGCTGTCCTTGCCGGTGTCCAGCAGGGCGGCAGCGCCGAAGCCGAGGGCCAGCGTCATCAGGTAGAAGGCGCCGATCAGGCCGATCGCCCACTGCACCGAACGCCGGGCCGACTTGCTGTCCGGCACGGTGTAGAAGCGGATCAGGATGTGCGGCAGACCTGCCGTTCCGAGCACCAGGGCCAGGCCGAGGGACAGGAAGTCGATCTGGCCGACGAGGTCCTTGCCGTACAGCAATCCCGGGCCGAGGAAGTCCTGCCCCTTGCCCGAGTTGGTCGCGGCGGCGCCGAGGAGCTTGGAGATGTTGAAGTCGAACTTCAGCAATACCAGGAAGGTGATGAGCACCGTGCCCGTCATCAGCAGCACGGCCTTGACGATCTGCACCCAGGTGGTGCCCTTCATCCCGCCGATCGTCACGTAGATGATCATCAGCGCGCCGACCAGGACGATCACGCCGGCCTTCAGACCTTCGTCCTTGACGCCGAGCAGCAGACCGACGAGCGAACCCGCGCCGACCATCTGGGCCAGCAGGTAGAAGATCGACACCACGATCGTCGACGTCGCCGCGGCCGTGCGGATCGGCTTCTGCTTCATCCGGTAAGCCAGTTGGTCGGCCATCGTGAAGCGGCCCGAGTTCCGCAGCAGCTCCGCGACCAGCAGGAGTGCGACCAGCCAGGCCACCAGGAAGCCGATCGAGTACAGGAAGCCGTCGTAGCCGTAGAGGGCGATCTGGCCGGAGATACCAAGGAAGGATGCCGCCGACATGTAGTCACCCGCGACAGCCAGACCGTTCTGCGCGCCGCTGAAGTTGCGACCGCCGGCGTAGTAGTCGGCGGTGGTCTTGTTCTGGCGGGAGGCCCACCAGGTGATGTACAGCGTGACGGCGACGACGGCCGTGAACAAGGAGATCGTCAGGGTCTGGTTGCCCGGCTCGGCGTCGGCCAGGGGCAGTAGCAGCGCGGTCACCGGCGGCGCTCCCTCTTGAACTTGGCGTTGAGCCCGGCCGCGAGCGGGTCGAGCTTACGGTTGGCATACCGGCCGTACAGCCCGGCGATGACGAAAGTGGAGACGAACTGCAGCAGGCCGAAGACCAGTGCGACGTTGACGTTGCCGATCACCTGGGTCTTCATGAAGTCCCGGGCCCAGTTGTTGCACGCGACGTACAGCAGATACCAGACCATGAAGGTGATGGTCCAAGGCAGCACGAACGCCTTGAACCGATGCTTGAGTTGGGCGAAATCCTCCGCCTCGCTCACCGCCTGGTAGGCCCTGGCCTCCCGGTCGGCAACCGACTCCTCTTCCATCTCGGGCTTCCCTCCCTGCTGGAGCAGATGTGATCAGTGGCACACGTTAGCGGTAATCGCCCAACTCGTCAGCGTGACATCCACACCACTTTTTCCCCCTGCCACGGTCGGACGCGAGATGCGGTTCGCGCCTGTGGATAGTGCTGCCACGGTCGGACGCGGAATGCGCACGCGCGGGCGAATTTGGGATAACCCTCCCGCGAGGTGCCTTGTTGTGTGGCGCGTGTGCAAGCGCAAGGAGGCACCTCGCGGGAGTGTTATCCCCAAATTGGCGCGGAGGTGTGCGGTTCGGGCCTGGGTGGCGTGGGCTCGGCGTCCACAGGCCGCATTTCGCGTCCGACCGTCGCAGGGGGTTTGCACAGGGCGGCCGCATTTTGCGTCCGACCGTCGGGTGGTTGTCCACAGGGCTGCCGTATTTCGCGTCCGACCGTGGCGGTGTGCGCCGTGGGTGGGTGGTCGGTTGCTGGGGGCAACTCGAGGTGGGGTTAGAGGGGTGGGGCGATGGGGGCGTCGCGGTCGCGCTGGAAGTTGGCGAGTTCGCTGGGGCGGGCGCGGAAGGCTGAGGTCATGTACGGCATTCGCAGCGGCTCGGGGGGCCGGGCCGTGCTGGCGTAGATGGCGTCTACCTGGTCGAGGACGCCGGCGCGCTTGGACTCGGACATCGTCGACACGCGGGATACCGATTGCGCGAGCTGGCGCAGGGCGAACTTGTCCATGCTCTGCCAGTGCCGGATCGACGTCCGCTCGATGTACGAGAAGAGGTTCGAGTCGGTGAGCACGGGCGTCGGGTCGTAGTTGTGTCCGCCGCCCGCGAGGAAGTCCTCGCCCATCATCGTGACGGCCAGCCGGCGGACCCACGGCACGACCACGTCGTAGTTGTTCCAAAGCAGACCGAGTACGCCGTTGGGCCGCAGCACGCGGGCGATCTCCGGCAGCGCCCGCTCATGCTCGAACCAGTGGAACGCCTGCCCGACCACGACCACATCGACCGAGGCGTGCGCGAGCGGGATGGACTCCGCCGTACCGACCATGGTCTCGATGCCGCGGCGCTTACCGCAGACCGCGAGCATTTCCTCGGACGGGTCGATCGCGAGCACGGCATGGCCCTGGTCCAGCGCGACCTGGCTCAGCTTGCCCGTTCCGGCGCCGAGATCCAGCACTTGCAGCCGCCCGGGACCCGTGATCCAGCGCAGGGCCTCGGCCGGGAACGTCGGCCGTCCCGCGTCGTAAGCCTGTGCGACGGCGCCAAAAGACTGCGCGCGGTCCCTGTCGTCGGTGGTCATCACGTCAAATCATGCCGTAACCGGACCACTTACCCGGTCATGATGACCAAACCGGCCGCGCCGCACCCCTGATGAGCCGTTCCCACGCGTTGACCGGGAGGCGCGACACACTTGATCTCGTGCCGGACAGGTACGGGTCATGAGCAACCCTTCACGCGCCCCCGACCCCTCACGCGCCACCGACCCCTCACACGTCGCCGACTCCTCACGTGTCGCCGACTCATCGCGCGCCACCCGCTCGTCAGGCGCCACCGGCTCTTCGGGTGCCGACGAGCGTGAGGCTCGGTTCATCGCGCTGTACGACGCGGCGTACGCGGACCTGATCCGCTTCGCCCAGCGCCGGGCGCATCACACCCATGCCGAGGACATCGTCGCGGAGGCCTTCCTGGTCGCGTGGCGCCGCCTGGACGACGTACCGAAACGTCTGGTGGACGCCCGCGCGTGGCTGTTCGGCATCACCCGGCACACCATCCTGAACTCCCGCCGCGGTGCCGAACGCCAGCGCGCGCTCGCCGTACGACTCGCGGAGACAAGGCTGGTCCCGCCAGACGGCGACGCCGATTTCGTGGCCCGCCAGGTCGATCTCGCGACGGCGTGGAACCGGCTCTCCGCCGTACATCAGGAGGTCCTCGCCCTCGCGGTTCTCGACGGCCTCGCGGCGCCCCAAGCCGCAGTGGTTCTCGGCATCTCGCCAGTCGCGTTCCGGCTGCGCCTGAGTCGCGCCCGGCGCGCCTTGCGCACGTATCTCGGCCACCTTCCCCATCCCGCGCCCACCCACGCGGGTACCCCCGAAAGGCCCACCGCATGACTCGCATCGACGATCTCCAAATCCTGAAGACGCTCGACCCGGCCACCCCCGACGCCATCGACCCGCACGGTCCCCGCGCTCGCACCGACCTCCACCACATCCTCGCGACCGACCCGACGACCCCGACGGACGCGACGAATCCGGCGCAGGCCGGTGTTCGGCCGCGGAGACGCCGACTCGCCACGCGGATGGCGTTGGGCTCCGGCCTCGTGGCCGCTGCAGCCGTCACGGCCGTTGTCCTGCCGTCACTCGTCGGCGGCGACGAGGCCTTCGCCACGTGGACCGCGGCACCAGTCGGCATGTCGGCAAAGGACAAGGCGAGCGCCGCAGCCTCCTGCCGCGACCAGCAGAAGTCAGGCAGCCCAGAATTCCGCGACGAACTGTCGAGGTCCGCCACCGCGATCTCGGAACGACGCGGCGCTTGGACGCTCGTGGTCCTAGCAGGTCAAGACGGCTTCTCCGCCCTCTGCATCACCGACGACTCGACACGCCTATTCCAGGACTACTTCGGCTCCATCGGAAAAACCGCATCCGCCGACCGCCCAACCCCCCGCGGCCTCACCGCAACCGTTCTCGGCACCGGCTCAGCCGACGGAAATGAACTCTCCGTCGCCGCCGGCCTGGCCGGATCAGACGTCACCAGTCTCACCTACACCAGCCCGACCCGCGGCAAGGTCAAAGCCACCGTCAACGGCGGCCAGTTCGCCCTCTGGCTACCCGGCAACGAACTCGAATCCGCCAGCCGCCAAGGCGTCCCCCTCCAAGCCACCTACCGCGACGGCACCACAACCACCATCACCCTGACCCTCTAACAGCCGACCGGCTAGCGGGGCACTTCCAGGTCGGCGCGCATCCGCACCAGCAACTCGGCGAGCGCGGGCTCGCGGGTGCCGACGCTGATGGCCATACCGATGGTGTGGTCATCAGCCCACGCGCACGCCTGCCGCCGGGGTACGCCGTTCACGAGCACGCTAAGGCATTTCAGCTTGCCGCCGAGTTCGCCCGCCGGGTAGTCGGTCAGGGGCGAGGTGTCGATTTCGCTGTTCTGGAGAGAACCGAAGAGCGCAGCCAGCAACTCGTCCGGTGAGGCCGAGCCCGCGTCCATGCCCACGAAGATGATCGGGGTGCCGACACCACTCGGATCGCGGTATCCGGCGACCTGGTCACCTTCGTAGGTTTCAAGTGTCCCGGCATCCAGCGGACGGCGTTCCTGGCCGCCGGCCACTTCGGCCAGCCGAATCTCGTAGCCGGTAGAGGCCGCCCAGGAGGCCAATGCCAACAGGCCCGCCGTTCCGAGCGCCACGCTGAGCCCGACGACCAGCGCGACAATCGGCGCAGCCTTCGATGCCCGCTTCGGGGCCACCACGGGCGGTGTCTGCGCCACCAGCGGCACGGGTTTCGCGCGGTGAAAGACCAGCCGCGAAACACCCCAGCCGGCCATCAGGAGACCAAGAAGACACACTGCCAGCAGGAGCGCCAGCCTGCCGGTGATCGGAAGGGGGCCCAGCGAATACGCGGTCACGCGCCGGAGCCTAGCGGCGGCCATCGTTGGTCAACCTGCGCCGCACCGCGAGGAAATGTGTCAAGAAGGGCCCAATGAACGGCGACACGCCTGGTCACAAGGGCCCGATGAACAGGGGTTAGGTGATGGTCCAGCCGCCGTCGACGATGAGGTTGGTGCCGGTGACGTAGGCGGAGTGGGGGCTGGCCAGGAAGAGGAGGGGGGCGCGGATGTCGTCGGGGGTGCCGATGCGCTTTAGCACGGTGCGCGAGGCGAGGCGGTCGACGAAGGCCGGGTCCATCTTGTCCGGGTGCTGCGGGAACGGGCCGGGCGTGAGGGCGTTGACGCGGATACCCTGCGGGCCCAGTTCGGCTGCGGCGTACCGGGTGAGCTGGAGCAGGCCGGCCTTGATCACGCCGTAGTACGGGGGATTCCGGCCTTCCTCGGTGTCGTACAGACCCGGGTCGGGGGAGACCACGCCGTACATCGAGGAGACGTTGATGACCGAAGGCCTGCCGCCGGCGGCAAGGCTGGCGGTGAAGCCGTCGCGGGCGGCGTTGATGCCTTCGGAGGCGGCGATGATGCCGAGCTCCAGCGCTTCGCGATAGTGGTCGGCCGTTGCCAAGCGCAACGATCCGCCGCGACCGACGTGCGCGTTGTTCACCAGTACGTCGATACGCCCGCGCTCGGCGGCGATACGTCGTACGGCGGCGGGCCAATCCGGCGTACTGATGTCGCACGGCAGGGCCTCGAGCGAATGCCCGGCCGCGCGCAAGGGCTCGACCACGGCATCCAGGCGGGTCTTGTCCCGGGCGATGGCGACCACGTGGGCACCGGCTTCGGCCAGTACGGCGGTCATCGCCGTACCGAGCCAGCCGGAGGCACCGGTCACGATCGCGACGGCGCCATCCAAACGGAAGATGTCGGCGCCCGGCGGTACGGTCATGACTGCTTCCACTGAGCCGGGTCGACCAACGCCTCGGGCAGGTCGCCGAGGCGCGCCCGGACCTCGCGCATCTGCTCGCGCGTGACAGGCTTGTGCCGGATCAGCTCGGCCTGTTCGCGAACCTGGGCAGGCGTATCGGCGCCGAGCACGACCGAGGTGACCCACTCGTGGCCGAGGACGTACGCGAGGCAGAGGTCCGCCGCGTTCGCCCGGCCGAAGTCGGCGACGAGCTCGTCGACGGTCCTGCGAATCACCCGCGAGTAGTCGGCATCGACGCCCTCGATCACCGGCCAGCGCGCGTTGTCGCCACCGACCAGCAGACCCTGCAGGAAGACGCTTCGAACGGTGATGACCACGTCCGGACGGGCCACCAGTGCTGCCGTCACCTCGGGTGTCACCCAGCGCGTGTCGACCAGGTTGAACGGCAGTTGGACGTATCCCACCTCGGGATCCGCGAGCACCTCGATCAGCTCGACCGGCGTCATCACCGAGACACCGGTCAACGTGACGATGCCGTTCTCGCGCAGGTCGCGAAGCCCGTCGCGGATCGCCGTACCGCCCTTGTAGAGATCGCGGGTCCGATGCAGCAACAGCGCGTCGATCTTGCTCGCCCGCAGGTTGCGCAGGGATTCGGCCACGGACGCGTCGAGCGCGGCACGGGCCCAGCCGGCCGGAGCATCAGCCGGTACGTCGTCGAGCGGGCGCAGCTTCGTCACGACGCCCAGTCGCTCGCCGAGGCCGCGGGCAAGCGCCGTACCGATGCGCTTCTCGCTATCGCCGTACGCGCGAGCGGTGTCGAGGTGGCTGACGCCGACCTCGGCGGCCGTGTTGAGGATCTGGTAGGCCTCGGTGTCGGTCGGCAGGCCCTTGGTATTGGCCGCGCCGTACTCCAGGCCTAGCTGGACCGTGCCGAGCAGGTACGGCCCTTGTTCGATGACGTTCTTGCGGCGAACCCGGAGCCGACCGAGACCAGTGCTGTCGAGGCGGCTGCACAACTCGCGCCAGCTCACGCCGATGGGGTCGGGATCACCCTCGAACAGGCGCCAGACCCGGTCGTAGTCGTCCAGCGCGTCAACCGTGCAACGCAGCGAACCCCAGTTTTCCGGCAGGTCTGAAGGGTTGATCAGCTTGTCGCCCGCGACCCGGCGGATGTACGGCGTTACGTGCTCGCGGTCGGCCCGGTCGACCGCCTCGGCATCAGCCTCGCGCAGCAGCCGCGCCGGGAAGGCCTCAGCGGCAACGCCGTACGGCACGGCGGCACCGGGACCGCCGACGCGCACGTAACCCACGCCGGCCGTCTGCATCAGGTCGACCATTTCGCGCACGAGATCGGCGTCGGGCACCACGTTGTCGGCGGTGAGGCGGACCACGATGTCGTCGTCCGCCATCCCCTCGGTGGCGACCATGAACCGGGACAGCGGGTCTTCCAGCGACCCGCGGACCGCGGTGACGCCGAAGTCGGCGGCGACCTGGGCGATCGCGTCGTCCTCCGGCTCCGAGCTGGTCGCGACCACGACGGGAATACCGTCGCGCGCGACCCGCCGGGCGGCCAGCACGACCATCGGCTGGCCGGCGATGGTCAGCAGAGCCTTGCCCGGCAGTCGCGAAGACGACAGCCGGGACTGGATGACGACGCGAATGCTCACTTACTTCTTCCTGTCCCGATCGGCTGCGGCCGGGTTCATCGCCCGGAAGACCGGCCGGAACATCTTGAAGATGGCCCGGAACGGCGTGGTGAGGCTGTTACCGATCGCGAACGACATCGAGTTCTTGATGTCGGCCGAGATCTTCCGCTCGCGGCGCAACTGGTCCTCGCGCAGCTGAACGGTCGCGTCCAGCCACTCGATCTGGTTCTGCGCCTCGGACAGCTCGGTGGAGAGCTGGCCGACCGTGGCGAGGGCCTCGCGGTAGCCGCGCGGCTGACCCGGCTCGGTGCCCATCGGCTGCTCGCCCATGGTCTGCAGCTCGAAGTACAGCTGCTGGTCGCCCACCTCGGTGTTGTTGCGCTGCTGGCCCTCGAGCTCGACCTCGAGGCGGGCCGAACGCTCCAGCAGGTGCGGGGTGACCGTCACGCCGACCATCGACGCGAGCGTCACGGTCAAGCGGTTCGGGGACATCCCGTTCGGCCAGGGGTGACGCAGACCGCCCGCGAGCACCCGGTAGCCGAAGCGGCGCAGGGCGCGGGTCAGAGCGATCTCGTACGGAATTTGGAGCGTGGTGCTCCAGCTGGCGTCGAGCAGCTCGTGCTTGTCGCCGTCGAGCATGACGTTCTCGAAGGTGGCGAAAACGGCTCCACCCGGTACGACGAGACGCTCGCTGACGCCGGCCGCGTCGGACGACCACGGGTCCTTCCAGGCGGCGAATTCGGCCTGGTCGTGCAGCCACTCGGCATAGCCACGGACGAGTCGGCGCAACGCGTTCAGGTCGTCGTGCCGGCAAGCGGTCAGGAACCGCTCCTCCAGCAACGTGCCACCGGGAACGCGGCCGATCAGCTTGGCGGGCTCCCGCTGCAGATGACCCGCCGCACGCACGTGCGTCGAACGGCCCACGTCGATCAGGTCGCGGTGCCAGCTGCCCTCGGCGTCGCGGCCGAGCTCGAGTACGACGGCCCAGTACGGGTGCTCGAGGTTGTCCGTGATCAGCGCGTCCGGGAAACCGACCGAACCACTGGCCTCGGCGGCCTGGCGGGCGGCGGACTGGATGGCCTCGTTCTCGGCTTCCAGCCCGGTCTGCTCGGGCGCGGCCGTGGCGGTCTCTCCGGCCGGGTCGGCCACCTGGGTGACGAACAGCCAGCCCGGCGCGAGCTGCATGCCCATGCCGTGCCGAACCATCTCGCGGGCCAGCCGGCGCGGATCGGTCAGCACCGGCTTGTCGCCCATGCCGTTGGCGAACGCGGACGACGCGAGGATCGACAGCACCTCGTCGCCCTCACTACCGGCCAGCGTGTGCTCGTGCACCATCAGCGAGGTCTTCGACGCCCGCGGGAAGACGGCGTAGTGCTCGCGCACGACCAGCTCGTTGGCGGCCAGCACGGCCTTGACCGCGTTCAACCCGGGCGGCGGCTTGACGTCGGCGTCGGTGCTGGTCGGCCACTGGTCGTCGGCTGCCGGCTTGACCGAGGCGTCCGCGTCGAGCAGCTGGTCCAGGCCCATCGCGTTTCCGACGCCGAGCACCAGGTGCCCGCCGGGCTTGACCAGACGGCGCAGCATCGCGACCGTCTCGGCCCAGGGCAG
This sequence comes from Kribbella sp. NBC_01245, assembly GCF_036226525.1. NCBI lineage: Bacteria > Bacillati > Actinomycetota > Actinomycetes > Propionibacteriales > Kribbellaceae > Kribbella > Kribbella sp. NBC_01245. The sequence goes on along the minus strand of NZ_CP108487.1, from coordinate 5,202,058 downwards.
GTCGACGCTGTCGGCCGCGAACAGCCGCGGAATACCGTCGAGCGCCATCACGACGTCGTACTGGTTCTCCTCGACCGCGAGCTTCTCGAAGGCGCCGCAGTAGATCCGGACCGGCTTGCCGTTGAGGCGCAGGTTCAGCGCGTGGGCGTCCGGCCAGGAGCGCACCACGACGTCGAGCGAGCCGACGTTCTCGGCGAACCGCTCGAGCAGCCAGGGTGCGTGCGGTCCGGCGATCAGCGCCTTGGTGGACTGGTTCATCAGCTGCGTCAGCACCGGCACGACCAGCGGGCTGGCGAACGGTCCGGTGCCCTTGGTCCGGTCCAGGTCGGACCAGGTCAGCATCTCGCCGCCGAGCAGGGTGATACGGGAGGACAGGTTGCTGTCGGACGTCATCGGTTCAGATCTCCCAACGGAAGAGCTCGCGGATCTCCTCCGGGCTGGCTAGGTAGTCGGAGCCGAGCTCGGTGCGGGTGATCGCCTCGGCGGTTTCCATCGGGACATAAGGCTGGTGCATCTCGGGCCACATCCGCTTCTGCCGGGCGACACCACCGAAGGCGGGGTGCTCGTTCTGCAGCAACATCGGATCGCCGTACACGCCGGGCTGCAGGCCGACGGAGATGCCGTAGAAGATGGCCGAACCGAGCCGGTTCGAGGCCACTCGCTTGTGCTTGCGCAGCTCGTTCAGCTGGTTGTAGAGGAATTCCTCGTCGGTCTTCTTCCAGTACAGCCCGCGATAGCCGTGGGTGATGACCCGGAAGCCGGCGTCCTCGTAGACCCGGCGGATCTCCGGCACGCGGTACTCGTTCCAGTACAGGCAGACCGTGATCGGGCCCTCTTCGTACTTGTTGATGTCCGCCACGATCCGGCCGTGGTCGCCCAGCACGTGCTGGCCTTCCCAGCCGTGGAACGGGTAGAAGATCGTGCCTTCGGCGTCCGGCGCCTGCTTCGCGAGCTCGGGCTCGTTCTCCAGCAGGTAGATCCAGGGCGCGCCGACGATGTAGTAGTTACGACGGTCCATCGACCAGCCGCGGCGGCGGACACCGTCCGACCACACGAACTTGGGCATCCCGTCAACGAACGGGGTGCCGACGGCGAAACCGTCGAGGATGTTCCAGCCGTGCTGGAGATATCCCCAGATACGCGTCGGATGCTCTAATCCGGCGTACTTGGCCATGATGTGCGCATGGCCGTAGAAGTGGTTCGCGTGGTGCATGTTTGAAGGCTACTCACTCTCTTCGGACGGAGCTGCGAAGTATGCACCCGATCGAGCTCACCTAACGGGTCAGGAGACGAGCCCGGTGAGGGTCTCGATCACCCGGTCGACGTCCGCGTCGGTCAGGTCGGGGAACATCGGTAGCGAGATCTCCTCGGCGTAGAACCGCTCCGCGTTCGGGCACATGCCGCGTTGGTACCCGAGGTCGGTGAACACCGGGTGCCAGTAGACGGGGATGTAGTTCACCTGGACGCCGATACCGGACTCGCGAAGCTTGAGGAAGATCTCCTTGCGGCGGCCGTCCAGCACCCGGATCGGGTAGAGGTGCCAGGCCGGGTCCACCGTGTCGCGCTGGGCGGGCGTGCGCAGGCCGTCAACGCCGGCGAACGCCTCGTTGTAGCGCGCGGTGATCTCGGTACGGCGCTTCTTGAACTGGTCCAGCCGCTTCAGCTGGGAAAGCCCGAGCGCGCAGGCGACATCGGTCAGCCGGTAGTTCAGGCCGAACTCGTGCACCTCCTGGTGCCACGGGCCCTCATCGGTGATCCGGAACCGCTCCGGGTCGCGCATCAGGCCGATGAAGTGGAACTCGTGCGCCTTCTGGGCGAGTGCCGGGTCCTTCGCCACTACGGCGCCACCCTCGGCGGTGGTCAGGTTCTTGGTCGGGAAGAACGAGAGCGTGGTCACGTCGGCCAGATCGCCGACCGGACGGCCCTTGTAAGTGCCGCCGATCGAGTGCGCCGCGTCGGCCAGGGTCTTCGCCCCGACCGAGTCGGCGATGGGCTGCAGGGCGTCGTAGTCGGCCGAATGACCGGCGTAGTCGACCGCCGCGATGACCTTGGTGCGGTCGGTGACGACGGCCTCGACGGCGGCCGGGTCGAGCAGCGCGGTGTCCTCCTCGACGTCCGCGAAGACGATCTTGGCGCCCTGGATCGCGGCGCAGGAGGCGGTGGCGACGAACGTCATCGGGGTGGTGATGACCTCATCGCCGGCGCCCACCCCGAGCGCGGCGTACGCGATGTGCAGCGCCGCCGTACCCGAGGTGCAGCTGACCGCGCGGTGGCCACCGGAGATCTCGCCGATGGCCTGCTCGAACGCGGTCACCGCCGGACCGGTGGTGAGCCAGTCACCGCGCAGGATCGCGGTGACGGCCTCGATGTCTTCTTCGGAGATCGACTGACGTCCGTAAGGCAGCACTTTGGTCCGGCTCCAAGATGTTGTTGTAGGGAGGTGCTCAGACGTCGCTTTCGAGGATCTTGGTGATCTCCTCGATCGAGTACCACTGGTCGTTGTTGTCCGACGTGTAGTGGAAGCCGTCGACGACGGGGACGCCGTTCGCGGGCGCCTTGTAGCCCCAGGTCGCGAGGTCGGGCTGCAGCACGTAGCGGTCGCCGATGGCCAGCGCACGGCGGCCTTCCTCCGGGCTGATCATCTCCTCGTGCAGCTTCTCGCCCGGGCGCAGGCCCATGTCGTGCATCTTGGCGCCCGGCGCGATCGCCTGGGCCAGGTCGGTGATCTTCATCGAGGGGATGCGCGGCACGTACAGCTCGCCGCCCTGCATCTGCTCGAACGAGTCGACCACGAACTTCACGGCCTCGGGCAGCGTGATCAGGAACCGGGTGCAGCGCAGGTCCGTGATCGGCAGCGACTGGCCGGCCTCGTGCAGGGCGCGGAACTTCGGAATGATCGAGCCGCGGCTGCCCATCACGTTGCCGTAGCGAACCACGCAGAAGCGGGTCTCGTACGCCGCGGCGTAGTGGTTACCGGTGATGAACAGCTTGTCGGCGGTCAGCTTGGTCGCGCCGTACAGGTTGATCGGGCTGGAGGCCTTGTCCGTCGACAGCGCGACGACCTTCTTGACGCCCGAGTCGATGCTGGACTCGATCACGTTCTGCGAGCCGATGACGTTGGTCTTGACGAACTCCCACGGGTTGTACTCCGCGGTGTCGACCTGCTTCAGGGCCGCCGCGTGTACGACGTAGTCGACCTTGTGCATGGCCCGGTCCAGCCGGTCCTTGTCGCGAATGTCGCCGAGGAAGAAGCGCAGCCGGGGGTCGTCGCCGAACAGCTGGCGGACCTCCCACTGCTTCAGCTCGTCGCGGCTGAAGATGATGATCCGGTTCGGGTCCAGATTGTCCAGGGCATGACGGATGAACGCCTTGCCGAAGGACCCGGTACCGCCGGTGACCAGGATGTCGGAGCCGGTGAGGATGGACACGTCGAATAGGACCCTTCTTCAGGACAGTTGCCGGACGGCCTCACCGCGGTTCGCGCAGCGGGGCTCGTCCGTACGATAGCGGGCCGACGCACTTCCCCCAGAATCAACCATTCTCCGGCGTGACCAGCCGCACACCCGGGAAGTACGTCTCGAACCGTCCTTTGTCCCGGGTCAGCAACTGGTATCGGTTCACCGCGGCATGGGCGCCGATGTAGAAATCCGGCATCGGCGAGCGTCTCGTACCACCGCGGCGGCGGTAGTCGACGAACGCCTGCGAGGCGAGGAACCCGGCCGGGAAGGGCAGCGATTCGCGGATGAAAACGTCTTGCGGTAACACTGCGTCAACTTCCTCGACCCGGTTGAAACTGCCGCAGGCCTCGGCGTAGATCAGCTGGTTGATGACGAGCCGGCCGGTGTCGGCGGCCTCCGCCAGCGCGGCGATGGACCACTTTTCCCACTGTGGATCCTCCAGCAGGATATCGAGGAGGACACACGAATCGACCAGCGTGCTGGTTGATTCGATGACCTGGAGTGACGAACTATTCACCGCGCATGAGTTTCAGCAACTCGTCGGTGCTCAGGTCACGCCTCGTGGCCCGGCCCCTCATTTCGCGGACGATTCGCTGGCCCCTCGTCTCGCTGTCCGGCGTTCGCACGATTTTCAGTGCGTTCCCGTCTTCCACGACCTCTACCTCGTCTCCTTCGTGCAAATGGTGTTTTCGGCGCAGATCGGCAGGGATGGTGACCTGCCCTTTGCTGTTGAGCCTCATGATTTCTCCTACGTGGTAGTTGTATTACGTACTACTCAGCAGGCTACCGGCCACGCCCGGACGCCGGGAGGGGCGCGCTACGGTTTCGCCTGTGAATCAGGTCAGGGTCGGAGTTCGCTGTGATGTCGGGCCGAAGCGCGGCGTCGGGCATGTGATGCGCTGTCTCGCGCTCGCCGAGGAACTGGCCGCCCGTTCGGTCGAGGTGATCTTCGTCTGCGACAGCCACACCGTGCCGTGGGTGGACGAGCAGATCCGGTCCCGGGGCTTCCAGGTCGAACCGGCCGTCTTCACCCCCGCGGAGCACCTCAAGCTGTTCCGGCGGCTGGCGGTCGACGCCGTCGTCTTCGACTCGTACGACCTGGGCCCGGGCCCCTCGACCGCCGTGCACGAGTCGGGTCTGACCACCCTCGCGATCACCGACGGCGCCTTCGGCACGGCCAAGGCGGACGTGTACGTCGACCAGAACCTCGGCGCCGAGGCGGACGGGTTCGACGTACCGCCCGGCGCGACCCGGTTGGCGGGGCTCGACTACGTGATGTTGCGCGACGAGGTGCTGCGGCTGCGTCCGGCCGAGCCCGGGCAGCGGCCCGACCGCGCGATCCCGAAGGTGTTCGCCTTCTTCGGCGGGACGGACGCGTACAGCGCGGGCCCGCCGATCGTGCGTGCCCTGGTCGCGACCGGGGTGCCGTTCGACGCGACCGTGGTGGCTCCGCGGCAGGAGCTGGTGTCCGATATCGGCCAGATCGAGCTCGGCGACGAGCAGACCGTGACGACGATCGGGCCGACGTCCGAGCTGGCCAAGGCCGTCGTCGAGGCCGACCTGGTCATCGGTGCCTCCGGTACGTCGACGTGGGAGCTGCTCTGCCTCGGCGGTACGGCCGGACTGGTCTGCGTGGTGGACAATCAGGTGCTCGCCTACGAAGGCGCCGTCGCGACGAAGGCGGCCGCCGGAATAGGTGTTCTGTCAGAGATCCGGGCGGATCCGGGAGTCGCCGCCGGCGTACTTCGTGAGCTGTTGACCGATCCCGCGGAACGGGTCCGGCTGGCCAAGGCCGGGTGGCAGTTGGTGGACGGTCTGGGCCGTCGCCGCGTGGTCGACGTCTTGTTGCAGGAACTTTCTGCCTGAACCGCTCTCAATACACCGGAGGCTGCAGTACTCTTCACCGTCGTGGGGCAACACCAGAAACCTGTGCTGTCCATTGTCGTACCTATGTACGACGAGGAGGCAGTGCTTCCGATCTTCGTCGAGCGACTGCGCCCAGTCCTCGACCTCCTTGACGTGTCCTACGAACTGCTGGTGGTCGACGACGGCAGTCGTGACCGGACGGCCGAGATGCTCAGTGTCGCGGCCGCCGATTGGCCGCAGTTGCGCCTGATCCGGCTGCTGCGCAACAGCGGTCACCAGGCCGCGCTGTCGGCCGGTTTCCAGCGTGCCCGCGGCGAGTACCTGATCAGCATCGACGCCGACCTGCAGGATCCGCCCGAGGTCATCCCCGAGATGCTCGCGAAGGCCCGCAGCGCCGATGTCGACGTGGTGTACGGCGTGCGCTCGGACCGGACCAGCGATTCGGTCGGCAAGCGGGTCACCGCCCGGATGTACTACCGGCTGATGCGCCGGCTGGTCGGCCGGGAGATCCCGCACGACGCGGGCGATTTCCGGCTGGTCTCACGCCGGGTCATCGACGCGGTGAACGCGCTGCCCGAGGGCGGCCGGGTCTTCCGGCTGGTCATCCCGTGGCTGGGCTTCCCGAGTGCGGACGTGACCTACGTCCGGGCCGAGCGGGCCGCGGGTGAGACCAAGTACTCGCTGGGCAAGATGCTGCGCCTGGCCTTCGACAGTGTGACGGCGTTCTCGGCCGCGCCGCTGCGCCTGGCCACCTGGCTCGGCGCGCTCGGTGGTCTGGGCTCGCTGGCGATCGTGATCGTCGCCCTGGGGATGAAGGCGGCCGGTCACACCGTGCCCGGCTGGACCTCGACGGTGCTGGTGGTCGGCGTGATCGGTGCCGTCCAGTTGCTCTGCCTCGGCCTGCTCGGGGAGTACGTCGCGCGGATGTTCCAGGCCAGCCAGGGCCGTCCGTCGTTCCTGGTCGGCTACGACAGCCTCGAGGACCACGGTCACACCGCGTATCCGGAGGTCACTCAGGTGGTGACCCCCGGCGGCGCCGAGATCACGGACGCCGAGCACGCACCATGAGCGAGATGCCGGGCATCCTGCCGACCGGCAGGTACCGCTCGGCAGCGATCACCACGCTGAGGCCCAGGTTCACCACCGGGTTCAGGTCGGTCAGATCGCTGCCGGTGCTCTTGCGCCGGCGCCAGGCCGCGACCGGCCGGAGCAGCACGTTCCAGGACCGCACGTCGTCGAGCACAAGCCCGGCCGAGCTGAGCAGGTCGGTCAGCTCGTCCCGCTCGTATCGCCGGACGTGGTCGACCGCGACATCGTGTTCGCTCCACAGGTCCATGTCACAGGGCACCGCGATCAGCGCGTGGCCGCCGGGCTTGAGCACCCGGGCGATCTCGTTCGCCGCGGACTTGTCGTCGACGATGTGCTCGAGCACGTCGAAGGCCGTCACCAAGTCCAGCGAGGCGTCCGCGAACGGCAGCGTGACGGCGTCGGCCCGGACCACCGGAATGCCGCGCTCGTTGGCCACCTCGGCACCCTCGGCGCCGTACTCCAGGGCGGTCGCGGACCAGCCCCGGCCGCGCAGCACCCGGGTGTTGCCACCACCGGCCGCGCCGATGTCCAGGGCCTTGCCAGGCTTGATTCCCTTACGGGACAGCAAATCCAGCTCGCGGGCGAGTAGGGCACGGCGCTCCCGGTACCACCAGTGCTTGTCCTCGAGCGCGGCGAGCTTGCGAATCTCAGTCCCCTCCATGGGGGACGAGTCTGAGGCACGATGGGGGTAGGACGCCAGTCAAAGCCCAAACCTGGTGTCCAATCGTCTCTCCCCGTTCAGCTGGTGGAGTCACGCCTGGTGCCCTGGGTGCTCTTTCTCGCGCTGTTCTGGTTGCTGCTCGCGGGGATCGACGTACCGGCTCTGGCCATCGCGAAGTACGTCCTCTACTTCGGTTGTGCCGTGGCGTTGCCCGGGGTGTTGTTGCTCCGCGCGTTGTGGCGCAGCACCGGCAACTGGGCCGAGGACCTGGCTCTCGGCGCGACCGTCGGACTGACGTTCGAATTGGCCGGCTGGGCGTTGTTCACCGCGCTCGGCCTTGGTAGCTGGCTGATCGTCTGGCCGTTGTTGTTGCTGCTCTGTTTTGCCGCGATTCCGCCTTTGCAGCGGTATTGGCGAATCGCCGAACCCGATCCGTTGCCGTTGGTCTGGCACTGGGTGGTGGCGTTCAGCGCCGGCTTCGCCTGCACGGTGATCGCCGCGGCCACGATGGGCCCCAACGCCGTACCGCCTGCTGGTGACACGTACTACCAGGACCTGCTGTTCCACCTGTCGATGGTGCACGAGTTGATTCGGCAGGTGCCGCCGGAGACTCCGCAGGTGGCGGGCGTTCCGCTGAACTACCACTGGCTGCCGAACGCGCACCTGGCCGCGGCCGTCGACATCACCCAGTTGCCGCCGGAATTGGTGTTGTTCCGGTTGTGGATGCTGCCGATCGTGACCGTTGGTATCGTCACCTTCGCCGCGCTGGCCCGGTTGGTGAGCCGCGTCTGGTGGACCGGCCTGCTCGCGGCGTTGATGACCGCGGTGTCGGCGAATTTCGACATCTGGTCGGGCCGCAGCGGTATCTCCACCTCGGCCTTCGAGTTCCTGTCGCCGTCGCAGACCTTCGGCGTGGTGGTCGGAACGGCGGCCGCAGTGATGTTCCTGGTGGTGCTGTTCGAGCCGGGCGTACCGAAGCGGACGTGGATCCTGCTGACGGCGCTGGCGATTCTCGGTGGCGGCTCGAAACCGACGACCCTGCCGATCCTGATCGGTGGCACCGGCCTGCTCGGGTTGTTCGTTCTGATCAAGCTGCGGCGACTGCCGGCACGCGCGTTGCTCGCGTCGGGCGTCATCCTTTTCGCGGCGATCTTCACGATGCTGACCGTCGCGGGTAGCACCGGCGGTTCCAAGCTGCAGCTGTTCGCGATCGTGCGGTCGACCGCGGGCTACGTCACGCTGACCGGTGACCAGACGATGGCCGCGACCGGTGGCTGGATCCTGGACGCGTTGTCGTCGAGCGACGGTACGACGGTGCTGGCCGGCTGGGTGCTGGTGATCTGCCTGTTCCTCTCCCAACTCGCGCTGCTGGCCGGACTGGGCGTGCTCGCGACCCGGCGGACCCGGCAGGACCCGGTCGCCTGGTGGCTGGCCGGCTCGATGATCGCGGGCTGGCTCGGCATGCTGCTGCTCGACCATCCCGCTTCCAGCCAGGGGTACTTTCTGCGCAGCCTGGTGCCGTTCGCCGCCGCGGGTGCGGGGCTGCTGATGACCGAGGCGCTGCAAGGCCGGACCCGGCGCGAGATCGGCGGTCTCGTCGGTGTCGCGATCACCATCGGCCTGGCCTTGACCCTGCTGCCGCGACTCGTCGCGCCGGATCCGTCGATGGACCGGGACAAACAGATCGCGGCCGTGGCCCTACCCGAGCTCGCCTTCATCGCCTTGGTGTTGATGGTCATCTCGGCCTGGCTCATCCTCGGCGCACGCGTGCGCGGATTGCGTGGTCTGGGCCCGGCGCTGGTGGTGCTGACGCTGCTCGTCGGTTCCTGGCAGGGCGCGGTGAGCTACGGCCTCCACTTGTTCGGGACGTATCCGGCGGCGGCCACCCCGGTCAGCGAAAGCGAGAAGCTCGATCCCGCCGAGAAGGAAAGCCTGATCTGGCTGGAGCACAACACCGGACCGGCCGACGTCGTCCTGACCAACACGGCCTGCCGCCCGGCCCGGCGCCAACCGCCCGGCTGCGACGCCCGCGGCTATCTCGTCAGCGGCCTCGGCGGACGCCGTACGTTCCTCGAAGGCTGGGCGTACACCGAGCAAGCCCTCAAGCAGCACGGTATGGACGGCAAGCGCTATAACCTCCAACCCACGCCCTGGCCGGAGCGCCTCGACCTGACGGCCTCGGTCTACGCGGCACCAACCCGCGCGCTGCTCGACCGTCTCTACGAGTACGGCGTCCGCTGGATCTACGCCGACTCCCTCGCCGGCCCCATCTCCGCCGACCTGGCCAACCTGGCCCGCCCCCGCTTCGTCACCGGCCCGATCACCATCTACGAACTCCCACCACCCGCCTGACCGCACCCCTTCCGCCCGAAGGGGTGCGGCGTGCGGCGGCCACCCGGGACGTTGTTCTACCCGCAGGCCGGTTCGTGGGGGTGTTCCGTGAGGGCTGTGGCGAGTTGGTCGGCCAGGGCGACGGCGATGAGGCGTTGGCGGCGGTCGGGGCGGCTGATCCGGGTGGCGGCGACGAGTAGCAAACGGCCCTTACCCTGCAGGGGAATCTCGATCTCGGAGTGGATCGGCAGGCCGTCGCGCTCGACGTTGATGGCATGCCCGCCGCGGGTGATGGCGCCGTCATGGCCGAGAGTCGGATAGCCGCGGCTGCCGCCGGCGTCGTACCGGCAACTGTCGAGGCCGAGTACATCCGTGATCTGAGTGGTGACGTGTTCGATCAGGGCGTCGCCGGTCAGCCCGGTCTCACCCGCGGCCAGAATCCCTTCCAGGTAACCGGTTTGCCGACTGGCGCTGGCTTGTTGCCGTCGGCCCCAAAGCGCGATCTCGGTGACGGCCGCGCCGGTCAGCACCAGCAGTACGGCGGTCTCGATATCGGCTCGATCGTTGATCGTGAAGGCCTGGTACGGCCGGGTGAGGAAGAAGTCGAACCAAACGGCACTTGAGATCGCCGCGAGAATACCGGCCGGCCGTCGGCCGCTACTCGCGAATGCGACCACCACGAGCACGAGTATCAACGCCGCGTTGGTGTTCTCCACATCGTCTCGGAGCGGGATCAGTGCCGCGCAAACCGCCAAGGGGGCCAACAAGGCCGCAACGTTGATCACACCTCCATGGAGCACCCGAGAGGCCTTGCGAAACAAGACTTCTCACACGATCCAAACGTCAGCGCGTGAGTTCGTAGACGATGGCGGCTTCGTTGCGGAAGCGGATGGTGGCGAAGTTCTGGAGGTCGGGGGAGAGGCCGCCGCTGGCTACGTCGGCGTAGAGCCAGCGGACTTTGAGTTCGTTGCGGAGTTTGCCGACCACGGTTTCGTTGGGCTGGGCGAAGACCTGGTCGTTCACGTCGATCAGCGTCTGGTCCCAGAACGGCAGCAGGTTCGGGTTGGTGTGCATCCGGGCGGCTTCGGCGTTGATCCGGTTGGTGTAGGCCCAGCCTTCGACCAGCACCTGGCGTTCCGACAACGCGGCGATCCAGAAGTGCCGGGTATCGCAGTCGGTCGTGGTTTTGACGAGGCAGTGCGCGTTCGTCGCGACCAGGTCCTCGGTATCGCTGTGGTCGCGGATCCACCGGGCCGCGTCGGCCTGCGCGGTACTCGGGCCACCCCGGTTGGGTTTGCCGAAGAGTTCACCCGCGACACCCTGCGTCGTCGCGATCGACTGGACCGGAATGATGCACGCGGCCACCACGCCTGCTGCGGCCAAGGCGGTCGCGAAGACCGTGGTAACCCGTCCAGGCCGCTGCATCGACTTCCAGACCACGGTGACGACCAGTGCGCTCAGGAGCAGGGCCACCCCGGCGTACATCCAAGGAGTGGTGACGTCCGTCCGGGAGGCGGATGACGTTGCTACCAAGGCGATTACGCAGGCAAGCGTGCCCAACCCGGCTCCGGCGCCTGCGACGACGATGGCCCGTCGGTCGCCGATGCGTTGCACCAACTGGGCAAGCCCGACACAGGTCAGTACGGCGATCGCGGGGAAGGCCGTCCGCAGGAAGTACATCTGGCTGATCCCGGGCTGCGACGTGACCAGCATCGCCACCAGTCCACCAATGGACATCCCGGCGAGAAAGCCGATCCCCGGATCCTTCCAGAGCCTGCGGACGAACAAGAGCCCGAATCCGGCAACGGCCCATCCCAACAACGTGACCACCGTCGTGACCAACTGCGCGTGCCCATCGACGTCAGGCCCGGTCGTCTGACGCAAGGACGGGTACGGCGGCATCCGCGCGAACGCCTCGCCCAGGCGGAACTCCAGGCCCGACGACTGCCCGGCGAAGATCGCCACCACCGAACCCACGAAGAGCAGGACCATGGCGACAGCACCGATCAGCGCGGTTCGATCGCGCCTGCCGATCGCCAAGGCCGTCAACCAGGCCAGGCCGAATCCGCAGACCACCAGCGGCAATACCGTCGCTTTGGCGCCCGAGGCGGCCAGGGCCACTCCGAAGAGCAGCACCCACCTACCGGCATTCCGCTCGCGCCTTAAGAGGTCGACGGCGATCATGGCCAGCAGTACGGCGTACATGCCGCCGAGGTTTTGCGTTGGGCTCAGGTACGCCACGGTCGCCGTACTGAGACTGGCCAGGCCGATCTCCGACAGCGGCTGGATGGTGCCACCGATGCCCGCGGCCAGTACTGCAAGCGGGCCGGCCCAGCCGGAGCGCCGGACGAACCGGTCCGCCAGTGCGAAGGTGAGGGCGCATCCCGCCAGCATCAACGGCAGCCAGCCGATGGTGTAGATGAGGTGCGCGAGGTCGATCCCGGTCGCCCACGACGTTGCGGCCATGATCTGGTGGAAGAAGCTGTGGTACCTCATCGCTCCGCCTGAAACCCACAGAGCGGTCAGCGGTACGTCGTACTTCGCGCTGACGCCGAGAGCGTGGTGGAACGGCATATCCGGGTAGAACGCGTTCGGAGCGGTGTACGGCGGCGCGAACGCTGCAGGCCCGTGCTGGAACACCGCCAGCAATACAAGCGCAGTGGCCGCACTGAAAAGCCACGCGGTTACAGGCCGTACCGGCTCGTGGACTCGGGACCAGCAGGCATAACGGATATCGCGGTCTAGAAGACCTACAAGTAGTACCGGGATTGCCCAGACCCAGGACCACTTCTGAAGGCCTACCGATGCGCTGGCGAGGTAGACGATCAACTGGGCGGCAGTGCCGACTGCGAAGGCTGCGCCGAGATCCTCGATCAGGTTGCGCCGGTAGCGCCCGATGCCGCGCCAGATGACCAAACCCGGCAGAGTGACGCCGAAAATCAGGAAAACCAGGTACTTCGCGACAACGCCTGGTGGTGCGTGCGCCAGCAGTAGGGCGATGACCAGCCCAGCGAGGGGCAAGGCGGCCGCGAGATTGGCGGAAGCGCCAGCGGCGTGCCTGCCCCGTGCATGCATGCCGTCAGGCTATCGGGTCAGTGAGTGACGACTCGCCGTAATAGGCTCAAGGCATGAGCGTCGCGCTACCCCCGATCCCGTTCACCAAGGCCTACCTGGCCGGTGACGAGCTGTCCTATCTGACCGAGTCTTTCTCCGGCCCGGCAGTCGTCGGTGACGGGCCTTACACGGCCCGGGCGAGCGAGCTCATCACCAAGATCACCGGCGGCCTCGGTTCGCTGCTGACCACCTCGTGCACGCACGCGCTGGAGATGACCGCGCTGCTGCTGGACCTGGAGCCCGGCGACGAGGTGATCATGCCGTCGTTCACCTTCGTCTCGACGGCGAACGCCTATGCCCTGCGCGGCGCGATCCCGGTTTTCGTGGACATCCGGCCCGACACGCTGAACCTGGACGAGACCCAGCTCGAGGCGGCCATCACCGACCGGACCAAGGCGGTCGTGGTGGTGCACTACGGCGGCGTCGCCTGCGCGATGGACGAGATCAGCGCGATCGCGCGCAAGCACGGACTGGCCGTGATCGAGGACAACGCGCACGGCTTCGGCGGGTCGTACGACGGCCGTCCGCTCGGTTCGCTCGGGCTGATGGCCACCCAGTCCTGGCACGGTACGAAGAACATCCACTGCGGTGAGGGCGGCGCCCTGATCGTGAACGACGCCGAGCTGCTCGCCCGCGCCGAGATCATCCGCGAGAAGGGCACCAACCGCAGCCAGTTCTTCCGTGGTCAGGTGGACAAGTACCGCTGGGTCGACATCGGCTCGAGCTATCTGCCGGCCGACCCGCTGGCCGCGTTCCTGACCGCCCAGCTGGAGCGGTTCGACGAGATCCAGGCACCCCGTCTCGCGGCCTGGCAGCGGTACGACGAGGCGCTGACCGGCTGGGCCGCGGCGAACGGCGTGTCGACGCCGACCATCCCGGCGGGTTGCGTCCACCCGGCCCACGTCTACTACCTGGTGTTGCCGTCGCACGAGCACCAGCTCGGGTTGATCGCGCACTTGAAGGCCCGCAAGATCACCGCGCCCTTCCACTACGTGCCGCTGCACTCGTCCCCGGCGGGCGAGCGGTTCGGCCGGGTGGGCCCGCAGGGTTGTGCCGTGACCGATCGGGTCAGCGAGTCGCTCGTCCGGTTGCCGCTGTTCACCCAGCTGACCGCCGAGGAGCAGGCCCGCGTCATCGACGGCGTGCTCTCCTACCCGGTCTGATGGGCTGGTTCGAGGCCGTCGAGGCCGGGGAAATGCTGGTGGCCACTTCGCCGTATGAGACCGGCCGTTTCGGTGTCTCCGTCGACCGGGTCACCGTTTCCGCCGCAGCCGGTACGGCGCTGCCGGAGGTCCTCGGGGCGGTCAAGTCGTCCCAGGCCGATGTGGTGGTGCTGCGCTACCCGGCGCGAGAGGTCGCGTGGTTCGCGGAGCTGGCGGCGCTGCCGGAGCGACGCGCCATCCTGGCCGACAGCCTCGTCTACTGGCGACTGGCCGTGGGTGCCGGCAACAGGCCCGAGCCGTTGTCCGGTTTTCGTGCGGGCGTCGAACGCGAGATCGACGACGTACTGGTGGATGACCTGGTCGGCGACATCTTCGGCGACTACGGCAATCACTACTGCGCGAATCCGTTGTTCGATCGTGCGGCCGCGTTGGCCGGCTACCAGGAGTGGGCGCGGCGCAGTATCGCGACCGCCGGTGCTGTCACGTTGCGCGGGCCTGATCATCGTGTGCTCGGCCTGGCCACTGTCGATCACCAGCCACCGGTGACCGAGATCGAGCTCGCCGGAGTGGTCCCGTCCGAGCAAGGCCGAGGGCGCTACGGACATCTGCTCGCGGCTCTAGAGGATGCTGCCGCAACAGCCGGATCCACCCGTTTGGTGATCTCCACCCAAGGTCATAACACCGGCGTGCAACGGGCCTGGGCACGCTATGGCTTCGAGCCTGTGCACACCCTCTTGACAGTGCACTTGATGACCGTCTAGCCGTGTTAGCCTGCTTTTCGTGTCCCGGCGCAGGACACGAGCTCATTACCAGTACTCGGGGGAATTCGCATGCCCGCCGTGTCTTTGCCCGGTCGGCACACTAGGAGGACGAAGTCGTGACGCCGCGGTTGAGCGTTGTCGTTCCGTTCTTCAACGTCGAGGACTACATCTACGACTGTCTGGACTCGATCGCCCGCCAGACCTATACCGACTTCGAGGCCATCCTGGTCGACGACGGTTCGCAGGACGGCAGCTCGGCGATCGCCAAGGAGTTCTGCGAGACCGATTCGCGATTCCGCGTGGTGCTGCAGGAGAACCAGGGTCTCGGCCCGGCCCGCAACACCGGCGTGCGCAACGCGAGCGGGGAGTTCCTCACCTTCGTCGACAGCGATGACCTGGTCACCCGGCACGCGTACGAGAAGATGGTGCAGACCCTCGACGAGTCGGGTTCGTCGTTCGTCGGCGGCAACGCGCGTCGCTTCAACAACAGCTCCGGCGTGCGGCAGTCCTGGGTGCAGCGGCTGCCCTTCGCGAAGAACCAGACCGCCACGCACGTCTCCGAATTCCCCGCGCTGATCCTCGACCGGATGGCGTGGAACAAGGTCTATCGCCGGTCCTTCTGGGACGAGTACGGCTACGAGTTCCCCGCCATTCGGTATGAGGACTACCCGGTCACGCTGAAGGCCCATCTGGACGCGCTCACCGTCGACTGCATCGCCGCGCCCGTCTACTACTGGCGCGAGCGCGAGTCCGGCGAATCGATCACGCAGCAGAAGTTCAAGTACTCGAACCTGCTCGACCGGGTCAACTCGGCCGAGATGGTGATCGACCTGATGGACGAGCGGGTGCCCGAGTTGCGCCTGCATCTGCACCGCCATCTGCAGCACATCGACCTGGTCGCGCTGATGCAGGCCTTCGGCTCCGCGCCGGATGAGGACCTCCAGACGCTGGTCGAGCTCGGTCAGCGGTTCGTCCGCCGGCTCGACGACGAGGTGCTGACGAACGCGCCGGTCTTCGAGCAGTTGCAGATCCGGGCGTTGCAGTCGGCCGATATCGAGATGCTGCAGGCGTTCGCGCAGTTCCGGATCGACGGTGGCCTGCACGACGGCGGCCGGGCGGCGCATCGGCCCGGCCGACCCTGGCAGTTCGAATTCCAGTACCCGGGTCTCCGCAAGCGCTCGCTGCCGCGCAGCCTCTACCGGGTGCCGCCCGCGGAGATCACGCTGTCGACGAGCGTGACCGAGGTCGAGTGGCAGGACACGACGCTGGTCGTCCGCGGGTCGGCCCAGATCCGGCACCTGCGGCTCCAGCCGGGCTCGCAGCTGAAAATCTGGATGACCGTCGGCAATAACGATCACCCGGTGCCGGTCGAGCGGTTCGAGACCCTCGACTCGCTCGGCGAGAAGAACCTGGTCGGCTACGAGTTCAAGGTCAGCCCGGAGTTGCTGGCCAAGTTGCCGGTGTCCGGTGCGCCGGTGACGTTCATAGTCGAGCTGCGCTCCGGCCGGCTCGTCCGCTCGGGCGAATTGGGCGGCCAGCGAGCCGGTAGTGCCAGCTGGTCACCGGGTCAGTGGGTCGGCGGCGGCTGGATCCAGCCCGCGCCCGGCGCCAAGGGCTTCTTCACGATCAAGCGGGTGGCCAACCCGAGTTGCCTGACCTCGGCGAAGGTCGACGGCGATGACCTGGTCGTCACCGGTTCGCTGCCGCCGGGCGTCGAGGACCCCAAGCTGAGCCTGACCCGCACGTTGTCCGGCGAAGACCTCGAGCTCGACGTCGACGTACTGTCCAGCGATGCGAAGGGCGCCGAGTTCGCCGCCCGGATCCCGCTGGCCCCGATCGTCGACGACGCGAACCCGGATGACCCGTTCACCCAGCGGACCTCGCGCGGCGTGAAGATCGGCCCGAGTGGTGCGCCCGCGCTGCTGCTCTGGACCGGGCCCGAGCAGGCCGTCACCACTGTCTACCGGGATCGCCTGGTGATTCTGACCAGGTCCCCGGGCAACTTCATCAACCTGCACGAGTCGCCGATTCGGCTGGTGGCCGATGCCGTCGATCGTCCGTCGGCGGACGAACTGGTGGTCTCGGGTCCGCTCGACGCGCCAGAGGCCTTCACCTGGCGGCGGTTCCTCGAGGACTCCGACGATCACGTCGACATCCCGTGCCGGCTGAATGCCGCAGACGGGCGCTGGTCCGCCGGGGTGGATCTGGGCGACCTGATCCCGGACGAGGCCGTGCGGTCCACGATCGACCCCCTGGCGAACCTGGCGGAGTGGATCCTCTTCGCCGTGATGGCCGACGGCAGCGCGCACGCAGTGCAGAGCGAGGCCTTCCTGACCAGCCGGTTGCCGCTGCGGATCGACCACTCGGGGCACGAACTCGTGCTCGGGCCGAGAGCCGGCACGCTGCATTTGGAGGTGCGCTGAATGCATCCCCAGAACCACCTCTCCGGGCACGCCCAGATCCTCGCGCGTTATGCCGGGCTGAGCGAGATTCATCCGCCGCGGATCCGTGGCCGGTTGCAGTTCGACTGGGCCGACCTCGGGCCGGATGAGCCGCACGACTGGCACTTCGTCTGGAGCGGCGCGGCCCGTCGGCGCGGGCTGGCCATGGGCAGGCGGCACCAGTTCGTCATCGGCGCCCCCTGGCTGTACCTGATGGACGTACAGAAGGCGGAACCGGTGCAGCGGGTCGGCACCTTGTGGTTCCCGGAGGGGGATCCGGAGAAGCTGATTCCCGAGATCCGTGCGACCGAGTCCGGCCCGGTGACGATCTCCCTGGATCCGTCTACGCCCGCCGGCGTGCGAGCGGCTTACAAGCAGGCCGGTTTCACGTTGATCGACCGCCGCTGGAGCTTCGACGAATCGGTGGATTACGACCGCCTCGGTGGCGGTCCGTTGCCGTCGCTGCTGATCGCGATGCGGCGACACCAACGGGTCGCTTCCGACCAAATGGGTACCCCGATCCTGTACGGCATTGCCGCCGGTTGCGAGCCTGCTGTGTACGGCGGCTCGTCGTCGGGGTCCTCGCCCTTGGACGGGGCTCAGATCGATCCGGCGGTCGCCCGGGAGATCGCCGATCACGAGCTGGGTCGCGCCTCGATGGTGCCACCCGGTGAGCTGCGCAGGTTGTTCGATTGGAGAGAGCGTGTCTGAGATCCACCCGGCCCCCGCCGACGGCGTGGCCGTCCAGGGACCGGTCCTGCGGGCACTACTGGACGACGTACTGCCGTCCGGTTCGCGCGTACTGGTCCTCGGCCCCCACGGCTCCGACGTCCTCAACCTGGTCTCGGCCCGCGCCGCCGCGGTCACCATCCTGAACGACCTGCCGGCCGCTGCCACCACCGACGACGACACCCGGTACGACGTGCTGCTCGCTGCAGGCGGTCTGGACCTCGGCTCTTCGGTCGACGGTTGGGCCGAGCGGCTGGAGGCTCTCGCACATCTCGCGGCGCCTGGTGCGGTCGTCGTGCTCGGCCTGCCGAATGAGTTCGTCCTGAGCGGTCTACTCGACAGCAAGTCCTCTACTTGGCCACAGCCCGGTACGGCGGCGGCCCTGGCGTACGACGACAGCCGTCCGGCCTCCGCTACCGACCTTGCGGCCGAGCTGAACCGGGTCGGCCTGCCGGCTTCCCGCGTGTTCGCCGCCGCGTCCTCGGGCGATGAGCCGCGCGCCCTGATCGACACCACCGTCGCGAACGCAACCCGCCCGGGCCGGTTCGCCGCGCGCATCGCCGTACAGGCTCTCGAAGCCGCGTCCTCCGGCGCCGAGCTGCTCGCGCCGTTGGCCGACGCCGCGGATGCCGCAGCGCAGGCTGGGTTGTTGAGTTCGACCTTGTCCGGATGGCTGGCGGTCTCGGGTCCGACGGGTGGGCGGTCGGTCTACACGCGCATTCCCGGGCACGACACGGTGCTGGCGGCTGACCGCTCGCGCACCGCCGAGGACGCTTGGGATGTGCGAGTCACCGCTGGTTCGGCCGAGGACGACCCGTCGGCGCCGGCGGCGTTCACGCCGAGCGCCATTCCGGCCGTCATTCCGGACGCGGTCTCGGTCGAGCACACGCTGATCCGGCTGGCCGCCGCCGAGGACGTGCCGGCCTTCCGTACCGTCGCCGCCTCGCTCGGCGCTTGGGCCCGCGCGGAGTACGCCGCCACCAAGCCGACCCCCGAGCGCCTCCCGTTCTGGACCTGGGACGAGCTCGTTGCCGATGGTGCCGGGTTCGTGCCGGGGATCGCGCCCTGGCGGACGACCAAGTCGGAGTCCGTCGAGGACCTACTGGCCGCGGCCTGGTTCCGCTTCCACAACCGCCTGGTCGCCGGCCACCGCCACCACCCTTGGCCCGCCTGGACCCGGGGCGACGACCTGGTCTCGACCTGGCTCGACATGTCCGGCGTCGAGGTCACGCCCGCGTTGCTGGCCCGCGGACGCGAACTGGCCGACGCGATCGCCTGCACCGCGACGGGCGATCCAGACCTACGATCGGCCCTGCTGGCGGCCGACGAGGCGCGTCAGGAGGCCACCGAGCTGGCGGCCCACATCGGCAGTCTCGAGCAGGCCCTCGCCTACCGCGATCGCCAGCTGCTCGTCCGCGAGAACCGCATCCGCCGCCTCCGCGCCGAGCTCCAGACCGCCGCCGCCGAGCGCGACGAGGTCAGCGCCGAAAAGGCCCGCCTGCGCCAATCCCGCACCTACCAGGTCGCCAACCAACTACGCCGCGCCACCCTGCTGACCCGCCCCAGCAAACTAGCCGCCGCCCTCCGCAACCGCATCCGCTGACCCCAGCCCAACACACGCGCGGCTTTAGCGCACACCCGCCAACGGACGCGCCGGCCCCGCCCACCACCAACGGACGCGCCGGCCGCGCCCACCACCAACGGACGCGCTGGGCCGCGCACACCGCCAACGGACGCGCTGGGCCGCGCACACCGCCAACGGACGCGCTGGGCCGCGCACACCGCCAACGGACGCGCTGGGCCGCGCACACCGCCAACGGACGCGCTGGGCCGCGCACACCGCCAACGGACGCGCTGGGCCGCGCACACCGCCAACGGACGCGCTGGGCCGCGCACACCGCCAACGGACGCGCTGGGCCGCGCACACCGCCAACGGACGCGCTGGGCCGCGCACACCGCCAACGGACGCGCTGGGCCGCGCACACCGCCAACGGACGCGCCGGGTCACGCACACCGCCAACGGACGCGCCGGCCCCGCCCGCAGATCGGCCGCCGCCCTCTGCCGCCTCCCGCCGCCTTGCCCCGCCCGGACTACCTGCCCTATTCCGAGGGTCGACCCTCGGAATGGGGAGTCGACCCTCCAAATTTGGCGTGTCCACCTCC
The DNA here is from genome assembly GCF_036226525.1 of Kribbella sp. NBC_01245. Taxonomy (NCBI): domain Bacteria; kingdom Bacillati; phylum Actinomycetota; class Actinomycetes; order Propionibacteriales; family Kribbellaceae; genus Kribbella; species Kribbella sp. NBC_01245. The sequence continues at coordinate 5,182,282 of NZ_CP108487.1, read as the reverse complement.
CATTCCGGATGTCGACCCTCGGAATAGGGCCGCTGGAGTTATCCGGCTCTCCGGTCGCATCTGTGGGTTCCGGCTGCGCACCTCTTGCCGCCGGCCGCAGGCGAAGCGCCGCCACTGGCTCCGCGCCCGACCTACCGCGTAACCCCACTTCCAGCGCAAACACCCCGCCTCGCTCGCCTCGGCACGGCATGCCTGCGCGGCAAGACCGACCCCCGCGGGGTTATTCGCGCGGCAACACCCGGTCCGCTGCGGCGAGTCCGCGCAGGTAACTCGGTCACCGTAGGAGTCGCTCGGGTCTTCCCGACGTGCCGCGCGCACTTGCCGTACGGGCGGTTCATACCGCGCAGGCACGCCGTGCCGAGGCGATCGCGGCGGCGTGTTTGCGCTGGAAGTGGCGCCCGTACGGCGAGTTCGCGCGGGTAGTCGGGGTGCGCGGCGAGTCCGCGCGGCAGGTTGCAGCGGCACCAGGCAGTGGAGCTGCTGGCATCTGGGGATACCCCTTCCGCGAGTGGTCGCGTCATGACCTGACCACTCGCGGAAAGGTTATCCACAGGAGGCGCATTTCGCGTCCAATCGGCGTTGGCGGTGTTGGTGACCCACACATGCGGCAGGAGAGCCGGTTATCCCCAAATTCGTCAGCGGCCGGTTCTTTCGTCCGGTTTGCTGGTAGGGGCGCCGGCGTGAGCGCGTTCGCGGGGTTAGGCGGGGCGGCGGGCTACTAGGAGTTGGTGGGTGGTCGGCCAGGGGAGCGGGGAGGCGTTCAGGGGGTTGGCGATGGCGGCGACTGGGGCGATGCGGTTGTCGATGATCCAGTCGTTGCGCCAGGCCGTCGATGCCGGGTCGATGGTGAAGCCCGCGGTCCGGGCTACGTCGCACCAGGCGTCGAAGGTGAGACCGCAGAACTGCTCGTGCGTCTCGGACAGCCAGTTGTCGACGTAATCCTTGCGAGTGAGGAAGTCCATCGCATCGGCCAAACGCAATACGAAGGACCCGTCGGGCCGCTCGGAGTAGGCGAACGGTACGTCGGCGTTGCGGCGGAAATCCCGGGCGAACTGGACGAATCGCGCCCGCGTCGACAGCCGGCCCACCACGTCGGCCGCGGCGGGCCCGGTCATCCCGGTCAGGTCGGCGGTTTCGGCCGGGTTGGACCCGTCGCTGTCGTCGAGGGTGAGCGCGACCTTGCGGTCCGGCTCCGACGGCCCGCAGACGTCCGAGTTGATCCAGACCCCGTTCGGCGCGGTGTGCGCGAACAGACCCGCGGCGAACCGTGCCACTGTCGCCGGGCGGGACTCCGCGGCGTACGACCAGATCTCGTGGGTGAGTGCGAGCGTCAGGGTGGTGTCGATCGAGCGCGGGCTGAAGACGGTCGAGCCGAGCATGTTGCGCTGGTAGAAGAAGACGTTCGGGTTGGTGAAGAGGCCCTGGGCCTTCTTGTGCTCGCACTCGGCGAACAGATGCCGGGCCACCTCGACGCCGATCAGGTCCGACTCGTGGAACCGCGGATCCCGATCGACCAGCTCCAGCGTCGCACCGGTCGCACAACCGATATCGAGAATGCGCCCAGGGCGGACGAAGTCCTTGATCTGCAGCCATTTCCGGTCGGCCGCGGTCTCGAAGGCTTCGGCGTACGTCTTGTAATCGCGCGTGGTGGTGAGACCGCCGTCATCGCCGACGACCGGGTCATTGACGCAGGCAACGATCTGCAGGTCCAGTCGGTAGCGGTCGAAGACGTCCACCGTGGCGGGATGGGCCTCCTCGCGCCACTCGTTGTTGCCTGAGGCAACCATGAGCAGAATATCCCAAGGACGCAAGGGCTTCTGGGCCGAGTCCAGCTCGATGCCGACGACCTCGAAGCCGAGCTTCTCGTACAGCGCGGACACTTCGGGTGTCGAGCAGGCCACCAAGGTGTCGGCCGGTGAAGGCGTGATCCGATCGTCGGTGCCCGCGGTCACAGCCTTGACCGTGACCTCGGCGAAGTCCTCGGTCGGCGGCGTGTCCACCACCGGAATCACCAGCGAGGGCACGTCCTCCAGCACGCTGAACCGCTCGATCGCGGCCTCGCGCCGGTTGAACGGCACCGGGTTTCGCTTGGTGGTGTGGTGGTTCGCCGAGGTGACGGCCCAGATCACCATCGCGTCGGGGGTCAGCCGGGTGGCCAACTGCTCACGCAGGTACGACGCCTGGAACCTGGTCAGCACGTGGTGCCGGCCAGGGAACAGCAGGTAGCGGTAGTCGCTCACGCGGGCGGCGTCTGCTCGTTGTCCTGGGTGATGTCGGGATGCGCGTCGACATCGGTCCGCTGGCGGATCACGTACGTGGGGCGGCCCATCGAGTCCGAGTGCAGGCGGCCGACGTACTCACCGAGCACACCGATGGCCAGCATCTGCGCCCCGGAGAACAGCGCGACCATCGAGGCGATCGTGGTGAACCCGGCGACCGTGGTGGCGCCCGAGGCGAACTTGTAGATGATCACGCCGAACAGCACGACACCGAGCAGCGCGCAGAGGAATCCGAGATATCCGACCAGCCGCAGCGGCTTGGTGGAATAGCCCATCAGCATGTTGATCGCGTGCTTGGACAACATCGCGAAGTTGTAGTTCGACTTGCCCTCGGTGCGGTCCTCGAGCCGGACCTTCGTCTCGGTGATCTTGGTGGTCGACCACGACAGTGCCACGTCGACCGAGGCGTGCGGCCCGTCCAGACCGTCGAACCCGTCGCGCAGGAAGGTCCGGAACGCACGGAACGCGCCGATCGACTTCGCGCTCGGGATGTCCAGAGCGGTCGCCATCCCGGCCTTGACCGTCCGGGAGAGCAGGCTGCGCAGGAACGCGTGCTCCTCCTCCTCGGGCACGCCGTAGACCAGGTCGACGTCGTCGGTCAGCGCCTTCAGCAGCAGCGGGACCTGGTCCGGCGGGTGCTGCAGGTCGTCGTCCATCGTGACGACCACCTCGTACAGCGCGGAGCGGACGCCGGCGATCAGGGCGTTGTGCTGGCCGTAGTTCCGGGCGAGGCGCAGGGCGCGGACCTCGGGGTACTTCTCGGCGAGCTCACTGGCGACCTGCCAGGTGTTGTCGGGACTGCCGTCGACGACCAGCACGATCTCGAAACGGCTGGTGCATTCCGGCAGGATCTGCTCGAGCCCCTCGACAAGACGCGGCAAGGTGGCTGCCGAGCGGTAACATGGCACGACGACGGAGACAAGCACTGCTGACCCTTCCGGGGTGGCGTAGGCCTGGGAAGACGGGGACGTGCCGAGTATCCCACCGACACGAACCAGTTCCGTCGAGGACCCGAGGGGATTAGTCATTTCAGTGAGCGAGCTGGGCGCCAAGGTCATCGGTGATCACCGCGTCCGTTATCTGTTTGTCGGGGCCGGGACAAATGTCTTGTACTTCGGTCTGTTCTGGCTTGGCTGGCACCTGCTCGAAGGCACGGTGTCCTACCTCGTGGTGACGGCGGCCACCAACCTGTCGACAGCGCTGATCGTCTACCCGGTCTACCGGACGTTCGTGTTCGGCCGATCGGACCAGACGTGGCTGCGGGGGTTCTGGAAGTTCTACACGGTCTATCTGGTGGGTCTGGTGACCGCGTTGGTGGGCTTGCCATTCCTGATCGAGGTGGTCGGAGTGCCGGTGCTGCTGGCAACCCTCATCATGCTGGCCATCCAGCCTGTGGTGTCTTACCTCTTGCACAGGTTCTGGACCTTCGCCTAGCTGCTCGCGGAATGTACTCACACTATGTTGATGCACTCGCCGACCACAGAGTTGCTCCAGGGCCCCAAATCGCCCTTATCGTGACCGGATGGCAACCCAGGGCTAGTAGTGGCCCGTGTCCGGAGTTGCTTGGCGCTTGCGGCGCCCAGGCACGCACCTCGCGGCACTGGAGAACCATCCACGATGCTCCGCATCGAGGACGCTCCTCCAGCACCGCGATGCACGCACCTGAACACCGCAATCACTCAAGCAACTCCGGACACGGGCCACTAGCGAAGCTGCCAGATTTGGGATTCGCCCAGGTCGTACGTTTTGGTGGCGATGACGTTCATCTTGTCTTCGTCGACCTCGCCGAAGCGCTTGTCCACGAAGAGGAAGTCGACGCCGTAGCGGTCTTTGAGGATGGCGGCGGAGTTCGGGTTGGGGTCGAGGAAGACGCCGTCGTTGCGGGCTTCCAGTTCGGGATCCCAGAATCGGCCGTACAGGGCGCCGTCGCGTTCCTCGGCCAGGTTCGCCTGCACGGTGTAAGCCCAACCCTCCAAGAGGATCCGGCGTTCGGAGTAACCCGCCAGCCAGAAGGCGCGGGCGTCACAACGGATCCGCTCGGGGATGCGGCAGTGCGCGTTGGTGGCGACCAGGTCGTCCGGTGACGAGTTGGCCCGCAGGAACCGCGCTGCTTCCTCACCACGCCAGGGGATATCGGTCGGCCCGACCCGGGTGATGACGTGGTCGAGGCCGTTCGCTTCGACGGCCTGCACGTTCCGGGCGACCACGCGGTACGTCGGCAGCACGCCCATTCCCATCAAGACGATGCAGGCCAGCCCGGCCGCCGAGGCGCGAGCGCCCAGCCGCTTGGTTAGCAGCGACAGCAAGGCCCCGATCAGCAGGGCGATCCCGATGGCGGCGGAAATCGGCCCGAGCATGTAGCCGAGGGCCTGCCAGTTCTGCTTCGGGCCGGAGGCGAGTGGTTTGGGAAAAGTCTGCCAGCCGATCAGTAGCGCCAGGAACGGCCCGATCATGAAGGCGACGGCCATGATCACCTTGACCCGCAAGGGTTTCGACCGCCGGATCAGCAGCGCGACCCCCCAGACGGCCATCGGGATCATCAGGGCGGCCGCGGATCGCGTGAAGTAGCGCTCGGAGTTGCCGTGCTGCACGAAAACCATGGCGGCGCCGAGACCCGCGACGGTGACGGCGAACAGGGACGCGATCCCCGGGTTGACCAGCAGCCTGCGGCCGAAGGCGAACAACCCGGCGGCCAGCAGGAGATAGCCGTACACGTCGACGATGGCGCCGGCCGCGGTCGCACCGGCGTACCAGCTGTCGCCCGGGCCGGTCCGGAATCCCCAGAACGGCAGGAGCCGGTGGACCGTGTCGAACGGGCGGATCGTCGTACCCTGCGAGGCGCCACCGAAGATGACGAACTGCGCGAAGGCCAGACCGCCGACGACGATCACCAGCGCCACCAGGCTCGGCAGGTGGAACTTGCCCCGGAAGACCAGCCAGGACGCGAAAGCCGCGACGACCGCCGCCAGCAAGAGCGGAACCATCGTGGCCTTCGCGGCCATTACGCCGGCGACCGACAGGGTGAACAAGATCCACACGCCGGGTTTCGGCATCTTCCGGCCGCGGACGATCCCTACCAGCAAGGCGATCGCAGGGATCACCATCACCTGGCCGAACGACTGCGACGGGCTGGCCCACCAAGGCGTATCCAGCACCGTGCCGGACGTGTGCCGGTTCCAGCCGTACAAGGTGACCGACGAGACGCCGATGAGTACGGCGGCCGCGACCGGGCCGGTCCAACGGCGACGGGCCCAGCTCTGCGCGAGGCCCGCAGTGCCGACGGTCACGGCCAGTAGCATCGTGATCGGCACGACCCGGCGGATCAGCGTCTCGATCTCCACGCCCGTCGCCCAACTGGTCGCGGCTACATGCGCGTGGGCATACCAGTGGTACTGCAGCGGCAGCTCCCACACGTACGGCGTCTGGAACGGCACGTGGTGCTTGAGCTCCGCCGCGAGCGCCAGGTGGAACGGGATGTCGACGTACACGTAACCGGCGCCGTAGCCCTCGAGCGGCTCGGACCGGAACGCGTCGATCGACAGCATGGCGACGCCGAAGATCACCACCAGCGCGATGATCCAGGCGCCCCACACACTGCCCTTGGACGAACCCCGCCACCAGCGGCGCAACCGGCTGTCGGTCAGGAAGGCCACCACGATGATGATCGGTGCGACCACCACGACCTCGGGTACGCCCAGCCAGCGGCCGGGCAGGTACACCGCGAGCTGGATCGCGCAGCCGACCGCGAAGCCGGCCGCCGCGTCCAGGTAGAACACGTCCGTACGCCGCCGGAGCCGGCGCCAGACCAGCATGCCCGGCAGGGTCACCCCGAACACCAGGTATGCGGTCAGCTTGGCCGAGTCGGCGTACGAGACCTCGTAGTGCCGCAGCGCGATCCAGGTGAACGCGATCGCGGTCAGCGGTGCCAGCCACCGGAGCAGACCCTGGAGGAGGCGGCCCGCCAAGGCGACGAGGTTCAGAGGATGTCCCAGGTGAGAGGGGTCCCCTTCACCGCGTCGACACGGAACTCGCGGCCCTCGACCGAACCGAAGGCATCGGGTGCCAGGCCGCCGGCCGGACGCACGGACCGGACGTTGTCGGCGGCGACCTTCTCGCCGGCCTTGACGTCGCGGCTGACGTACAGCGAACGGCGGAAGCGCAGCACGTTCTGCTCGGCCTGCTTCGGCCCGACCTTCGGCTCGCCCAGTGCCAGCTGCGCGATCTTGGTGCCCTCGACGAGCGCCTTGACCTCGGCCGGCTCCAGCGAGAACGCCGAGTCGACGCCGCCGTCGGCCCGGGACAGCGTGACGTGCTTCTCGATCACGGTCGCGCCGAGCGCCACCGCGGCGATCGAGGCGCCGATGCCCATGGTGTGGTCGGACAGGCCGATCTGCAGGCCGAGCGCGTCGCGCAGCACCGGGATCGAGCGCAGGTTGGACTGCTCCGGCGGCGCCGGGTAGCTGGCGGTGCAGGACAGCACGACGATCTGCTCGTTACCGGTCTCGCGGGCGGCGCGGACGGCGGCGTCGATGTCGATCAGCGTGGCGGAGCCGGTGGAGATGATGATCGGCTTACCGGTCTCGGCCATGCCGCGAACCAGCGGCAGATCGCCGATCTCGTTCGACGCGACCTTGTAGGCCGGCACGTTCAGCTTCTCCAGGAAGTCGATCGCGGTCGGGTCGAACGGCGACGAGAACGCCAGCATGCCGAGCTCCTGGGCGAGCGCGAAGATCGGCTCGTGCCACTCCCACGGGGTGTGCGCCTCCTGGTAGAGGTCGTACAACCGCGCGTCCGGCCACAGCTTGTGGTCGGCGGGTAGCCGGAAGGCCGGCAGGTCGACGTCCAGCGTGATGGTGTCGGCCGTGTAGGTCTGCAGCTTCAGCGCCTGCACGCCGGTCTCGCCCATCGCGCGAACGATGTCGAGCGCCCGCTCCAGGTCACCGTTGTGGTTGCCGGACATCTCCGCGATGATCAGCGGCTGGTGCTCCGGTCCCACCGGCACATGGCCGAAGTTGATCGTCTGCGATGCACTCACGTTCTCAGTTTCCCTTCGGCTTGCGCCGGTTGTCCTTGTGCAGGCTGATCGGGAGAACCGTGATCTCCCGGCCATCGGCGAGCCGGATCTCCGGCTCCCCCTCGACGAACCGGAACCGCCGGTTCATCTGTCGTACAACGGTGTTGTGCTCAAGCACCTCACCGCGCAGCTCGTCCAGGCCCAGCTCGTCGAACGCGTAGCCGGTCGCCTCTTTCATGACCCCGATCCAGGCCGGCAGCGTCTCGCCGCGCTCGGCCAGGCCCTCGTTGTCCAGGTAGAAACCCCAGGCGCCGGTCCGGGGTGTTGCGTCCAGCTCCAGGTCGAAGAACGTCACGAAGCCCGCGACGACGCCCTCGCGCTCGTACGCCAGGATGCGGCGGGTCTCGTCGAGCGACGCCTTCGCCCACCAGGCGGCGTGCTCCTCGGCGGTGATCTCATGGGAGTTGATGCTGACTTCGAGGTTGGCCTGCTGGTTGCGCAGGATTCGCATCGTGTCGACATCGCCGTCCGTGGCCCTGCGCAGCACTGTCCGCCCACCCTTTCGAGACTCGATGATCGGCCCCCACGCTACCGGCTCGGCGGAACGGCGCTGTACTCGCTGCCACTCGACACCTTCCACCCGGGCGGGAAGGTGTGTGACTATCTTTCGAACGCCCCGCGGAATTCGTTGGAGAGTGACATGCGACGCCTCATCGCGACCCTCGGCCTGACCCTGGTGGCCGCCCTGCTGCCCATCCCCGCCGGCGCTTCGGTTGTGGCTGACCCGAGCGGCTGTACGGCGAACCCGGCGACGCCCAAGCGGCAGTTCCGGGCGAGCTGGATCGCCTCGGTGGTGAACATCGACTGGCCATCCCGCTCGGGCCTGAGCGCCGACGTGCAGAAGGCCGAACTGGCCGGCTGGCTCGACGACGCCGTCCGGCAGAACCACAATGCGGTCGTGCTGCAGGTCCGCCCGACGGCCGACGCGTTCTGGCCGTCGACGATCGAGCCGTGGTCGCGCTACCTGACCGGAGCCCAGGGCGGCGATCCCGGCTACGACCCGCTGGCGTTCGCGGTCGCCGAGGCGCACAAGCGCAATCTCGAGCTGCATGCCTGGTTCAACCCCTATCGGCTCTCCATGGGAACGAACATCAACGACCTGGTGCCGTCGCACCCCGCCCGGCAGCACCCGGACTGGGTCGTCACGTATGGCGGCAAGCTCTACTACAACCCCGGCATTCCCGCGGCGCGGAAGCTGGTCGAGTCCGCGATCATGGACGCGGTCTCCCGGTACGACATCGACGGCGTGCATTTCGACGACTACTTCTACCCCTACCCGGTGGCAGGTCAGACCTTCGCGGACGCGGCGACGTATGCCGAGCATGGCGCGGGCTTCCCGACCATCGCCGAGTGGCGGCGGAACAACATCAATCTCCTCATTTCCGAACTCCAGCAGCTCATTAAGACGCGCAAACCCTGGGTGAAGTTCGGCGTCTCACCGTTTGCGGTTTGGCGTAACGCGGGGACGGATCCGCTCGGCTCGCCGACGACGGCGGGTGTGCAGACGTACGACGACCTGTACGCCGACACGCGTCGTTGGGTTCGCGAGGGCTGGATCGACTACATCGTTCCGCAGGTCTACTGGGCGCAGGGGTTCGCGCCGGCCGACTACAGCAAGCTGGTGCCGTGGTGGGCCGAGCAGGTGCGTGGGACGAACGTGCACCTCTACATCGGCCAGGCCACTTACAAGGTCGGTACGTCGACGCAGTCCCCGGACTGGGCCGATCCGAAGGAACTAAGCGACCACCTCGCCTTCAACGCGGGTATCCCTGAAGTGAAGGGCGACATCTACTTCTCCGCCAAAGACGTACGCGCGGACCGCCTCGGCGCTACCACCTTGCTCAACCAGACCTGGTACACCCGGCCGGCCCTGATCCCGGCCATGCCCGCACTCGACTCCACGGCGCCCCGGCCCGTCCGGGTCTTACGAGCCTCACGTCAGGCCGACGGCGTACGCCTGACCTGGCAGCCCGGCTCAACCGACACCACGTCGTACGCCGTCTACCGCCGCGCCATCCTCGGCGGCGACCACTGCCCCGACAACGACGCCCGCAACCTCCTCACCACCCTCCGCGGCACCACCTTCACGGACACGACCGCGACCCCGGGCACCCACTACCTCTACTTCGTCACAGCCCTAGACCGCACTGCCAACGAAAGCCACCCCATCCCAGCCTTCTCCGGCTAATGGACCAGTAGAAGCCATGCTAATGGACCAGTAGAGCGCCTGCTAATCGACTAGTAGAACGCCTGCTGATGGTAGGTTAGGGAGGTGGGCGACTACGTTAGGCGTGTTATCGACGCTGAGCTGGATGAACTTCTGCCGGGTCTGACCGCGACAGCTCTGGAGGGCCCGAGAGCTGTAGGAAAAACGGTGACTGCCGCCAGGCGGGCAAACTCCGTATTCGCGCTGGACGATCCGGTCCAACGGAAGTTGCTGGCTGCTGAGCCGCTGCGAATCGAGGCGGTTGAGCCGCCTGTTCTCGTGGACGAATGGCAGCTCTACCCCGGCATCTGGGACACGGTTCGGCGGAGTGTTGACCGTGAACAGGTGCCCGGCCGGTACTTGCTCACGGGGAGCGCGGCCCCGATCCAAGCCCCCATGCATACCGGCGCAGGTCGAATCGTGAGCCTACGCATGAGGCCGATGTCTCTGGCGGAGCGTCTCGTCGCCCCTCCCACGGTGAGTCTGAGGCGTCTTCTGGATGGAGATAACGCGACGATTGACGGTGAGACCACGGTCGGCTTGTCTCAATATGCCGACGAGATCGTGCGGTCAGGCTTTCCAGGCATCCGGGATCTGCCGCCGAAGGTACGCCGTGCGCAGTTGGATGCCTACATCAACCGGATCGTCGCGCGTGACTTTCCTGAACAAGGGCACCAAGTACGGAAGCCGCAGACGCTGCGGGCCTGGCTGGCCGCCTATGCAGCAGCCACCGCGACAACTGCGTCCTACACGTCGATTCTCGACGCCGCGACGGCGGGAGGGACCGACAAGCCGGGAAAAGACACGACAATGGCCTATCGGGACGTGCTCGCCCAGCTTTGGCTGCTTGAGCCGGTGCCGGCCTGGCTGCCATTCCGGAATCAGTTCACCAGGCTGGGGTCGGCACCTAAACACCATCTGGCTGATCCCGCGCTAGCTGCCCGACTGCTCGGCGCGGACGCCGGCGCGTTGCTGGACGGCACGGCTGCGGGTTCCCCTCGGGTTCGAGACGGAGTCCTGCTGGGACAGCTGTTCGAGGCCTTGGTGACCCTCGACCTCCAGGTCTACGCGCAGGCAGCGGAGGCAAGACTTCACCATCTCCGAACCCGCAATGGCGATCACGAGGTCGACCTGATCGTCGAACGCGCGGATCACCGGATCGTGGCGGTCGAAGTCAAGCTGGCACAGCAGGTGGAGGACTCAGATGTCGTTCATCTGAAGTGGCTGCGGGACCAGATCGGGCCCGATCTGCTGGATGCCGTGGTCATCACGACCGGGCCGTACGCGTATCGGCGACCTGACGGGATCGCAGTGGTTCCGGCCGCGTTGCTTGGGCCTTAGCGGTCGGCACCGGACGTGCCGACCGGTCAGTTCGGCAGGTCGGGGTTGGGGCGGGGCGTGGGGATGTCGGGGATTTCGTAGACGCGGACGGTGCCGGATTGGTAGCGGAGGTCCGCTAGTTCGTCGAGGGCGCCGGGGGCTGGGTTGACGCGCTCGTCGAGCAGGAGCCAGCGCACGCCGTACCGGGCGCGGAGGTAACGCAGGTTCTCGACGGTGGGGCTGGTGAAGACGGCGTCGTTCGCCGCGAGCAGTTGCTGGTCCCAGAAGGGGCCGGCCAGGGCGGCGGCTCGTTCGGTGCGAGCGTTGGCCTTGGCGGTGTAGGCCCAGCCCTGGACCAGCACGCGGCGCTCGGCATAACCCGGGATCCAGAATGACGTGGCGGCGCACGGTGGTTTGGTCGGCAGCACGCAGTGGATGTTGGTCGCGATCAGATCGTTCGGCCCGCCGTGTGAGCGGATGAACCGGGCCGCGTCGATACCACCGGGCGCGATCGTGTCGAACTTGCCGAACGGCGCGGACGCACCCGCGTTGATGGTGCCGACCGTCGGGGAGAACGTGGTGCCGATCGCGGCCGCGACCAGCAGGGTGGCCCAGGCGCGGCGGGGCATCCGGCGTAACACCACGAGCAGGAGCAGCCCGAGCAGCAGCACGCCAACGCCGACCGTGGCCGCGGTGACCAGTGGAGGAATGGCGAACACCGTCTCGACACAGGTCAGGCTCGCGCAGGACTTGGGACTGCCGTCGTCCAGCGCGGCGCGGCCCGCCAGGACAGCGAAAACCCCGATCGCCACCGCCGGCACGGCCATCGCGAGATGCCGGCGCTCGAGATTCGCCAGGCCCCACGCGGCCATCAGTACGCCGAAGCCGAAACAGCCACGGACGAAGAAGATCTGTGACAACGTCAGTTGCCAGAACAAGGCCGTCGCGACGACAGCGGCAATCACCGCGGCCACCAGAAACGGCACCATCGGATCGTCCGGCGTCTGCCGGCGGGCCAGGAATGCCCCGGCCAGCGGCAGCAACCACGCCAGCACCAGTCCGGCGGTCAGCATCACGAGCACCGTCCGGGCCTCACCGATACTGACCGTCTTGGGCAACATCGGCGTGAGGAAGGCGGTGAAGGTCGCGCCGGGGCGCACGGTCATCCCGTGCGATTCGCCGCGCATCACCAGGATGAAGGCAGCGCCGTACAGCACGACCACGGCCGAGACCAGGCCCAGCGCGATGTCGTCCAGTTTGCGGAACCGGATCAGCCGGTAAAGGAAGGCCGCCACCAGCCCAGCGGCGTACACGGGCAGGATCGACGCCTTCGCGACGGCGAGGACGGTGATCAGCACCAGCGCGACGACCCAGCTGCCGCCGCGCGGCGGTTTTCGGACCATCATCGCGGTGAGCGCGATCAAGGGCATCAGCAACAACGCGCCGAGGGCCTGAGTCGGACTGACAAGTTGGCTGAACGTCAGCGGGCCATCGGCGTACACGCCGCCGGCGCTGATGGTCCACGGCCACGGAGCGAGGTCGCCCGCGAGCACGGTCAGCAGGGCCGCGATCGGCGCGGCGACGGCCTTTCCGGACAGCACCACGGCCGTTGCCGCCGTGCCCAGCACGAGCAGCAGCATCAGCTCGAGCGGCACGATCCGGGCGACCAGCACGTCGAGCTCGGCCCCGGTGATCCAGTGCGCCGAGGCGATGTGGTTGTACGCCATCCAGTGGTACGTCAGCGGCTCACTCGCGACGTACGGCACCTGCGGCGGAAAGTGGTGAGTCAGCTCGGCGGCGAGAGCCAGCTGGTACGGCGAATCGGAGTTCGGCCGGAGGGAGCCGGCACCGGCCAGTGGCACGAACTTGGATCCGGCCCGGACAAACCAGACCACGAGGACGCCAACGGCCGCGGCCACACCGGCCAACGACCACCACGGCAGCAACCGGCCACGCGGCGGACGTTTGCCCGGGATGGCGGTCACGATCACGGCCACAAGCGGCATCACCAGTGGTAACAACGGCATGCCCAGCCAGCGGCCGAGCGGGTAGAGCAGGCACTCCAGGGCGACCCCGCAGATCGCGCCGAGGAAGATGTCGACGGTCAGCCAGCCGCTGCCGCCGGTCAGCCGTCGCCAGAACACCGTGCCGGGCAGACCCAGCACGATGACCAAGTAGGCGACATGCGCCACGATTTCCCCCTCCACGATCACTAGACGCGATCCCGACCCGTTTTGTTGCGGCGGATCACCCCCTGAAGACGGACTGTCACAGGTGTTTGGTTGCCCGGTTGCAGGAACCTGCAACCACCCGGTGTTGTGCCGAAGATCACCTTCGCCACGGCAGGCCGGGGGATCGGGGTTACACGATTCCGGTGCGGCGGCCTGCTAGCGATAGGCTCTGGCCCCATGAGTGAGTTGACGCGCGGCCAGATCCGCGACCTGATGGGCGAGGTGATGAAGGCCCAGGGCAAGGTCCTGCCGGCCGACGACGCTGCCGACCTGCGGGAGATCGGGTTCCGTTCCCTCGACTTCTCCGAGCTCGCCCTGCGGGTTGAGGACGAGATCGGCGACGAGCTGAACTTCGACGCACCGGGGCTCCGGCAGATCGCCAAGGTCGGTGACGTCCTCGACTTCATCGAGCAGCTGCAGTCGGCGTGACCGCCCGTCGATCGACCGCGCTGATCGGCGACGACAACCGCGTCGTCGTCGGTGGTGAGACGCTGACCTGGCGCACGCTGCACAAGCTGCCGCAGTTGCCGTCACCGGCCGCCGTGCTGGTGGACAACGGCGCCGACGCGCTCGCGGCCGTCCGGCATCACGCCGTGCACGGCACCGAGCTGCTGGTCGCCACCTCCTCGCGGGTCGACCTGGCCATGCGCGAGGAGCTCGGCGAGTCCGGTTTCGCGGTCGTCACCGCGGTCGCCGACGAGCACTCGGTCACCCCGGCCAAGCTGAAGCGGGTCGAGGAGTCGGGCCGGGTCTGGCTGCTGACCTCGGGTTCGACCGGCCGGCCGAAGCGGATCGGCCACACCCTGGAGTCACTGACCACGGTCCGCGGCCAGCAGCAGCCGCGTACCTGGCTCTGCCCCTACTCGCCCGGCACCTACGCCTGGTGGCAGGTCGTGACGCTCTCGCTGACCCAGGCCGATCAGGCCCTGGTCGTGATCGAGCCGTCCGAGCTGGAGTCCTGGCCGAAGATCGCCGCCGCGCACGGTGTCACCGCCGCGTCCGGGACGCCGACGTTCTGGCGCCAGACCATCTACCGCGATACCGAGGCGCTGGCCGCCGTGCCGCTCGAGCAGATCACCCTCGGCGGTGAGCCGGTCGACCAGGCGATCCTGGATCGGCTGCGCGAGATCTTCCCCGACGCGCGGATCTCCTGGATCTACGCCTCCTCCGAGGTGGGCGCGTCGATCGTCGTGCACGACGGGTTGGCCGGTTTCCCCAAGGCCTGGCTGGACCGGACGCCCGAGCCGGGTTCCGAGCGGCCGCTGCTGTCGGTCGACGGTGACGAGCTGGTGATCAGCTCGCCGCACCACGGAGCCGGCCTGGAAGGCGCGCACCGGACCGGTGACCGGGTCGAGTTCGTCGACGACCGCGTCCTGATCACGGGCCGCCTGGACACCGACGAGATCAACGTCGGCGGTTCCAAGGTGTCGGCCGGACTCGTCCGCAATGTGCTGATGGCGCATCCATCCGTGGCCTGGGCCCGGGTGTTCGCGCGCAAGGCCCCGATCGTCGGCCGGATGGTCGCCGCCGAGGTGGTGCTCGATCCCGGCATGGGCCCGATCACCGATGCCGACCTGGTGCAGTGGTGCACGACCAGGCTGCCGGACTACGGCGTGCCGCGCCGGATCCGCTTCCTGGACGAGATTCCTTCGAAGGAGACGTTGAAGAGCGATGTCTGATTCCGTAGCCGTACCGACCCAGGTGCCGCCGTCGTCCGTGGTGCTGGTCTCCGGTGGCTCTCGCGGCCTCGGCCTGGCCATCGTCAGCGACCTGATCGAGGCCGGCGTGAAGGTGGCCGCGTTCGCGCGCACCGTGACGCCGGAGCTGACCGCTCTCGCGGAGAAGTTCCCCGAGCAGGTGCACGTCGGCTCGGTCGACATCAATGACGCCAAGGCCGGTCAGGCCTTCGTCAAGGAGGTCGAGACCAAGCTCGGCCCGATCGACGGCATCGTCAACAACGCCGCCGTCGGTCAGGACTCGCTGCACGTGCACACCTCGGCCGAGCAGATCGCCGGCATCATCCAGACGAACCTGACGTCACCGCTGATCCTGACCCGGTTCGTGCTGCGCCGGATGATGGCCAAGGGCCTCAAGGGCCGGATCGTCAACGTCACCTCGATCTGCGCTCAGCGCGGTTACCCGGGTCTGGTGGCCTACTCGGCGACCAAGGGCGGGATGGACTCGGCGACCCGCTCGCTGGCCCGTGAGCTCGGCGGCCGCGTGCTGGCCAACTCGGTCGCGCCCGGCTTCTTCGCCTCGGAGATGTCCGCGGTGCTCGGCCAGACCCAGCTCGACCAGATCGTTCGTCGTACGCCGACGGGCCACCTGACCGAGCCCGAAGAGGTCGTCCCGGTCGTGCGCATGCTGCTACTCGACAACACCAACATCAATGGCCAGGTTCTGGTCATCGACGGTGCCGCCTCCATCTGACCTGCTCACCCAGGCGGAGTCCTACCTGAGAGTGGGCTCCGTCGCGGAGATGGCGGGTGCGATCACGCGGTCGCACCTGCCCGATTTCCGTTGCGTCGGCTGGTACGGCGAACCGCCCGCGGGCTGGACCGTCGTGATCGACGCGGAGTACGCCGACCAGGTGGTGCCGGCCCCACTCGCCCGCCGGTTCGGCGAGACGGATTTCTGGCCTCGCTGGACGCGGGCGGAGTGCCTTTGCAAGCTGGCGGACGTGCCGATGCTGGCGTGGTGGCCCGAGCACGGGCTGGACGTGCCGGCCTCGTTCGAAGGCGTCTGGCGGACGTTGCGGCTGCCCAGTTCAAGTGGCGAGCTGGTCGTCACGGTGGCGATGGCGCCCTCGTGATCAGTGTTATCCACAAGGTGGAAATTCGTTCTGCGGTAGTCGGTTCTTCGCTGCACATTCTCTGCATCGCGGGTCATCGGGGGCTTGCGGTTCAGTGCGGGAGGATGGGGTGGTGGTTGTGAACCAGTCGACGGATGAGCACATCGTGGGTGTGTTCCGCGCGGCGGCGATCGCGACGGCGGCGGGCGAGGGTGGTGGGGAGACCTTCGCGGGGCAGCTCGGGCGGTTCGACGAGATCGACAAACCGCAGGTCGACCGGGCCGTGCGGCTGCTGCTGGACGCTTTGATACGGGATGCGTGGGGTCGTGGCTGGCAGCCCAATGACCTGGCCGAGTTCGGCCGCCGTGAGCTGGAGCCTGATGCGCTGCCGCTGCTGGCGCCGGCCATCGGCTCGGAGCAACACGCCTATCCGATCGCCAAGCTCGCACCGCAATGGGTCGATCAGCTGGCCGGGCTCGGTCTGCGCAAGAGTTTCGACCCGCTGGATCTGACCGCGTGGGCGACGAGTCGACGCCAGGGCAGGTATCTCGCCATCGACGCGGTGATCAAGCTGGCGGCCTTCCTGCTCACGTTGCCGGTGCTGCCGCGCCTCTTGCCCTTGCCGGGGACCTACCTGCCGCTCTCCGGCCGTGACCGGCGGCCGGGTGGGCGGACGCATGGTGACGACAAGGTGCTCGGCCGGATCCGCGGGCTGCTGGCGAAGGCCGAGGCGACGGAGTTCCCCGACGAGGCGGACGCGCTGTCGGCCAAGGCCCAGGAGCTGATGGCGAAGTTCTCCCTGGACCAGGCGCTCGTCGATGCCCAGGGCAACGGTTCTGCCGAGGTCAGCGATGACTCGGCCGCCCGCCGGATCTGGATGGAATCGCCTTATGCCACGGCCAAATCGCGGCTCGTCGGCGCCGTAGCGGACGTCAATCGCTGCCACGCGGTGATGACCGATCGGCCGCCCTTCGTGACCGTGGTCGGCTCCGAGCTGGATCTCGAGCTCACCGAGATCCTCAGTACGTCGCTGCTGGTGCAAGCCAACCGTGCTCTGCTCGCGACCGGCCAACGCGCCCGCGGTCGCCAGAAGGCAGAGGCGAAGACCCAGGCCTTCCGGCGCGCGTTCTTCGTCGCCTACGCGCAGCGGGTCGGGGAGCGCCTGCAAGCGGCCGTCGACGCCACCCAAGCGGAGGTCGCGGCCGAGCAAGGTGATGCGCTGCTGCCCGTGCTGGCCAAACGCGAGCAACAGGTGACCGCCTTGCTCACCACGCTCTTCCCCAACACCACCACCCGCCGGACCCGAATATCGAGCGGCGCGGGCTGGCTGGCCGGCCTCAACGCCGCCGACCAGGCAAGCCTCGACGCCAACCCCGCCATCCGCTCCGCCTGACCGATCTGCCGCAGCTGGCCGCCGACCTTACTGGTGTCCACGGGGGATCGGTCTACACCGCGACCAGGTCGGCCTCGGCGGCCGTGGCCCGCCACACCTCCGGCCGCGGCACCGAGCGCACGGTGGGACTCAGTGTCGGGATAAGCGCGACCAGTGCCACCAGCAGTCCGAAGGCGAGCATCGCGCCGGCCCCTCCGAGGAGCGAGAGGGCCAGCCCGGCCAGCACAGGCGCCATCGGCATCATCGACATCGAGGTGAACTGCATGAACGACTGGCTACGCCCGAGCAGGTCGCGCGGGGTCACCGCGATCCGATAGGCGCCGATACCGGCGTTGCCGGCCGGGTTGAGCAGCAGCACGATCGAGAGCGCAGCCGCGACGACGACGGGGCTGTTCCACAGCGCCATCGGCACGAGCAGCGGTAAGAAGCTCCAGGCGATCACCACGGTGAGGCCTCCGGTCGGGAACCGCTCGATGATCCACGGCGCAAGCACCGCGCCGACGATGCCGGCCGCTCCGGCCGTCGTCTCGACCAGGCCGAGGTGCACTGGGTCGACGCCGTCCTGGATGAGCCGCAGTACGGCGACGAAGAACAGCGCGTTGACGACGAGGTTGGTGAGCGCCGACCAGGCGAGCATCGTGCGGAAGAACGGCCGGCCCAGCACGAACCCGGCACCCGCCGTGAGGTCGTCGCGCACCCGCTTGCGCGGACCGTCGTAAGGCACCGGCGAGAGGTCGGTCCTGATCCGCCCGAGCAGCACCCACGACACGGCGTACGTCATCGCGTCGGCGGCGAACGGGAGCCAGCGCGTAACGGCGTACAGCGCACCGCCGAGCGGTGCACCGAGCAGCCCGGCGATGTGCTCGCGCGCCTGGTTCTGCGACAGGGCGGTGGTCAGGTCTTCGGTCGACACGACGGCCCGCACCGCCGACGTCTCCGCCGGCGCGAACAGCCCGGCGCACACGCCGCTGAGCAGTGCGACCACCAACACGTGGGCCAGGACCAGGTGCCCGGCGATCCCGGCCACGGCGAGCGAGGCGTAGAGCAGCACGCCCGAGCCGCTCGCGACCCGCATCACGCGGCGCCGGTCGACCCGGTCGGCGACGACACCCGCCGGCAGCAAGGTGCCTGCGACGCCGAGCAGGTGCACCGCCTCGGCGGCGGCGGCCAGCACAGCCGACCCGGTGAGGGCGTAGGCGAGCAGCGGGAAGACGAACATGCTCATCCGGCTGCCGAGGCTGGACACCGTCTGGCCAATCCACAGGGCGGTGAAGTCACGGTTGTGCGCGAGGCTGCGATAGGAAGGCATATGCGCACCATATGTTGCGCAACGAATAGTGCGCAATAGTGCGTGCGCAATTTGCTAAGATCAGCGGCATGCCCGAGCTGAAGGCTCTCCACGACCCCAAGGTGCTGCGCGCGATCGCCCACCCGGTGCGCAACCGGATCCTCGACGAGCTCAGTGCGCACGGGTCGCTCCGCGCCGCCGACATCGCCCGCGAGCTCGACATCCCTGCCAATCAGGCGAGCTTCCACCTGCGCCAGCTGGCCAAGTACGGCCTCGTCGAGGAGGACCCCGCTGCCGCGCGCGACAAGCGCGACCGGGTCTGGCGGGTCGCCCATGAGGGCGGCCTCTCGATCAACTTCGACGACATCGCGTCACAGCCCGGAGGCGCTGCCGCCGCCGACGTGTTCCGGCACAACGCGACCGCCTGGGCCCAGTACCTGGTGCGCCGGGCTTACGAGGACGAGCGCGACGAACGCGTCCATCGCAGCATCAGCGACACGGCACTGCTGCTCACCAAGAACGAGGCGCGCGAGCTGACCGACGAGCTGCACGAGGTGCTCGACCGGTGGGCGAGGCGCACCCGTGCCGACGACTCGACCGAGCGGCGCACCTATCTCCACTTCTCCATGCTGCAGCCGCACCCCGGTCGCGGTGAGCACGACGCCCCAGCGAACGAGTCGTGATACTCACCAGGGGCGCGGTGGGGGTCAGGGGCGGAGGCCGGCGACGATGATGTCGATCATGCGGTCGGCTTGGTCCGGGTCGGTGTCGTGGATTGAGCCGGTGAGGCGGAGGACGTCCATCGCCTGCAGGTTGGGGCGGATGACGCCCGCCTTCTCGGCGTTGCCGAAGAGCAGCCCGGCGGCGTCGAGCATGTTCACCTTGCAGGCCTTGAAGAACTCCGACTCCTTGCCGATGGCGTCCATCAGCTCGGTGGCGAGGGTGGCCTTGGAGTTGGCATACCTGGCGATGGCGTGCAGCCAGGCCGAGAGGGCGTCGTAGGGCGGCAGGTCGCGGGCGAAATCGTAGGCCTGGTCGCAGACCGACTGGATCTCCTCGACGTACACCGCTTCGAGTAGCGCGGTCCGGGTTGGGAAACGGCGGTACAACGTGCCGATACCGACACCGGCGCGGCGGGCGATCTCCTCGAGTGAGGTGCTGGCGCCGTGCTCGGTGAACGCTTCGCGGGCGGCGCGGACCAGCAGGTCGTAGTTCCGGGCGGCGTCCGCTCGGGTCGGCCGTTCGCACGTCAGCGGAATGCTGCTGCGCAGCTCGCTCATCGACTCACCGACCTCTCCCGATCCCGATCTGAACCGGCTGGGGAATAAACCCAGTTCGTAAATGACTTGCAGAAGCGGAGGGCACCTCCGTATCGTATCCGGAGGAGAGCTCCACTTTTCTGCTCGGAACTACCTTAACCCCTTCGGGGGAAGGAGCAACCTGCTCATGCCGGTCACATCAGAGGCGCCGTCGGGCGCCGGTACCCGCGTGCCCGAACGGCGTTCGGCCATCGTGCTCGCGGTCATCGTCATCACTCAGTTGATGGTCATTCTCGATGGCACCGTCGTGACCATCGCGATGCCCAAGATCCAGCAGGCGCTGGACTTCAGCCCGGCGAGCCTTTCCTGGGTGCAGAACGCGTATGCGCTCGCCTTCGGCGGCCTGCTACTCCTCGGCGCCCGCGCCGGCGACCTGCTCGGGCGGCGCCGGGTCTTCATCACGGGTGTCACCATCTTCACCGCCGCGTCCCTGCTCGGCGGTCTCGCACCAAGCGCCGAGCTGTTGCTCGCTGCTCGCGTTCTGCAGGGCATCGGTGGCGCCATCGCGGCTCCGGCCGCGCTCACCCTGCTGATGCTCACGTTCCCGGAGGGGCCGGAGCGGATCAAGGCGCTCGGCCTCTACAGCCTGGTCTCGTCCGGTGGCGCCAGCATCGGTCTGGTCGTCGGCGGCATGCTCACCGACTGGGCGTCCTGGCGTTGGGGGCTGTTCATCAACGTGCCGATCGGGATCGCGCTGGTCATCGCGGCTCGTCGCAGTCTGGCCGAGACGCCTCGCCAAGAGGGCCGGTTCGACATCGCTGGTGCGCTGACGTCAACCGTCGGCATCACCGCCGTGGTGTACGGCTTCATCCGGGTGGCCGAGATCGGCTGGACCGCGCCCGAGGTGCTGGCCGCGTTCGCTGTCGGTGTCGCCCTGCTCGCCACGTTCGTGGTGGTCGAGCGGCGTGCGGCGCATCCGATCACGCCGCTGCGCTTGTTCGCGGATCGGACACGCGTCTCGGCGTACCTGGCCATGTTCCTGGTGGTCGGCACCATGTTCGGGATGTTCTTCTTCCTGACGCAGTTCCTGCAGGGCGTGCTGGGGTTCAGCCCGCTGGTGGCCGGGCTGGCGTTCCTGCCGCTGACGGGTCTGCTGTTCGTCACCGTACGGCTGGTGCCGCGGGTGATCGACCGGATCGGCAGCGACCGGCTGATGCTGGCCGGAGGCGCGATGCTCGTCATCGGCATGGTCTGGCTGATGCAGATCTCGGTCGACAGCTCGTATGCCACGGCGGTCGTCGGCCCGCTCGTGCTGTTCGGTCTCGGCGCCGGCCTGGTCTTCGTACCGTTGACCAGTCACGCCCTCACCGGCGTACAGCCTGAGGACGCCGGTGCCGCGTCAGGCCTGCTCAACGTGTTGCAGCAGGTTGGTGGAGCGTTGGGTCTCGGGATCCTGGTCACGGTCTTCGGGACGGCCTCGCGCAATGCTGTGGCTGACGGCGTCGTGGGTGCGCGAGAGGTGCTTGCGGACAGTGTTGGTACGGCCTTCGCCGCTTCGACCGTCTTCGCGGTGCTGACACTTGTAGCGCTTCTACTCGCCGTACGTCCGTGGGAGCGGAAGCCCGTCGCAGTGGAGGCCCCGGCCGTCCCAACGGACAGCCACATCTAGCGCCTGCGCCTTCGGCGCAGGGCGTTAACACGAAGTGCGGGCGGCACCAGGTGGAGCCGCCCGCACCCGTCCACCAATCCGATCAGGCGATGGCCCGGCGGTAGCGGATGGACTGCTTGGTGGTGGTGAAGCCGAGCGACTGGTAGAGGCCCAGCGCTCCGGTCGGGTTCTCGCCATCGACGTCGAGGGCCGACCGCTGGAAGCCGAGGCCCTCGGCCAGTCGCAGCACCTGGGCGAGGGCGGCACGACCAGCGCCCTTGCCGCGGTACTCGCGCCGCGTTCCCACCTGGCCGACGTAGACCTCCTTGACACCAGTGGCCTCGGTGTCTGCGACGTACTCGTAGCCGAGGGTGTAGGCGGCGATCTCGTCACCGTCGAGAACGATCGAGCTGAGTTCCGGCCGGAAGGCGCGAGAGCCGGTGAACCAGGTCTTCCAGGTCTCGGCGTCCTTCGGTGTCGAACCCCAGTGGTCGCGGAAGGCGTCGTTGTGCGCCAGCCGCAGCGCCTCGTCGTACGGCCAGTCGAAGACGACCAGCCGCAGGCCGTCCGGCAGCGGTGTCGCCGGAATCGGGTCGGCCTGGAATTGGCGCTGCATGGTGAAGAAGTACCGGCAGGGCTCGAAACCGCGCGCGACCATCATGTCCCGGGCGATGGTGTTCGTGCTCGGGACGCCGTTGTTGATCTCGCCGGGCGCCTCCGGATGACGCTCCTGGTGCAACCCGGTCGAGCGCTCCGCGAGCCAGGTCAGCAGCGCACCACCGAGACCGCGCCGGCGCCACTCCGGATGGATCGTTCCCTCGGTCATGACCCGATGCACGTCCAGCACCTCGTCCGGCCCGCGGACGCCGCCGTACCCGACCATGAAGCCGTCCACCCAGAGGCCGATGGTGTCGGTGGCGATGTTGACCTTCGGGTCTTCGAGTTCGTCGTCGAGATCCTCCACGCTGTAGTGCTCGCCGGTGTCGTCGACCGCCTCGGCCGCGGCCAGCAACTCTGCCCACGCCTTGGTATCCGTCTTGCTCAACGGCCGGGCCTCAACCCCACCCGGCCACTCCTGTGTCGTCCCCATAGCGCCAAGGTACGACGCTCAGCCCGTCGCGGCACTGGGTTTTCCGCTACATGCTGTCGGGCGCGGTGATGCCGAGCAGGCCGAGGCCGTCGCCCAGCACCCGCCGGGTGGCGGCGCACAACGCGAGCCGGCTGGCCCGGGTCTCGCCCTCGCTGGTGAGCACCGGGCACAACTCGTAGAACGCCGACAGCGTCGTCGCGAGCTCGAAGAGATACCCGCACAAGCGATGCGGCTGCAACGTCTCGGCGACCTGTTCAACTGTCGAAGCGAAGGCGTCGAGCTGCAGCGCAAGCCGTTGTTCCACAGGGTTTTCGAGCACCGTGACGAGCGTCGGACCCGCATCGGCCTTCGCGAGCAACCGCGTCAACCGCGCATGCGCGTACTGCAGATAAGGCCCGGTGTTGCCGGTCATCGCGACCATCCGGTCCAACGCGAACACGTAGTCGTTGACCCGATCGCTCGACAGGTCGGCGTACTTCACCGCGCCGATCCCAACAGCCTGCGCAATCGAGGCCCTGCTGTCGATCGGTGCGCCGCGTTCGTCGAGCAAAGCGGTCGCCCGTTCGACTGCCTGATCGAGCAGAGTGGCCAGCCGGACGGTGTCACCCGATCTGGTTTTGAACGGCTTTCCGTCCGGCCCGAGCACCGTGCCGAAGCCGACGTGCTCCGCGATCGTTGTCGAAGGCAACCACCCGGCCGCGGCCGCGAGCGCGAAGATCTGCCGGAAATGAAGGGCCTGCCGCTGATCGACGACGTAGATGATCCGCTGAGCCTCCAGCTCCCGCACCCGGTGCCGTACGGCCGCGAGGTCCGTCGCGCTATAGCCGAAACCGCCATCGGACTTCCGCACGATCACCGGCAACGGCGAACCGTCCCGACCCGTGAAGCCCGGCAGGAACGCGCACAACGCGCCACCCGACTCGGTCAGCAACCCCGCGGCCGTCAGATCGTCAACCACGTCAGGGAGTTCGTCGTTGTACGCGCTTTCGCCGACGACGTCCGCCGGGGTCAAACCCGTGCCGAGCCGGGCGTACAACCGCTCGAACTCGACCAACGAAACGTCCACCATCCGCTGCCAAAGCGCCCGCGTCCCCGCATCGCCGGACTGCAACGCCACCACCCGAGCCCGGGACCGATCGGCAAACTCGCTGGACGAATCGAAGTGCGCCCGCGACCGCTGGTAGAGCCCCTGCAACGACTCCAGGTCAAGGCTTTGCGCCGGATCCTCGTCCAGCAATTGCTCGACCAGCATGCCGAATTGCGTGCCCCAGTCGCCGACGTGGTTCTGCCGGATCACCTCGTAGCCGACGTACGCGAGCACGTTGCAAAGGGCGTCCCCGATCACGGTCGACCGGAGATGGCCGACGTGCATCTGCTTGGCCACGTTCGGCTGCGAGTAGTCGACCACCACCCGTTCGCCCCTTGGCGCGAAGGCGGCCGGCGAGTTCACAGCAGCGGCCAGTACGTCGGTCCGCAGCTCGAGATTGACGAAGCCGGGCCCGGCGATCGTCGGCGGCACGCACAGGTCGTCCACCACTAAGTGCTCGACCAGCGTGGCCGCGATCGCCGGTGGGGCAAGGCCGAGCGGCTTGGCCAGTCGCAACGCGAGGTTGGTCTGGAAGTGGCCGAACTCGGGTTTGGTGGCAGGCCGGAGCTCAGGATCGAGCGTCAGCCCGAAGGCCTCGGTGGCGGCGGTGGACAGCCGAGCAGACAGGACAGGCAGAACGGACGACATGAGGAGTCCTCAAGGGAAGATGACGCACCGGAACAGGAAAGACTGAGGTGTTCAGACGGAGCGTCGTCGTCGCAGGCCGGACTGGTCGCGCAGTGCGCAGACAGTGCCCAGGCTCGACGTCATGGGCCCAAGTATGCAGGCCCATCCACCGGAAGGCCAACTATTACGAGGCGAGCGCCAGCGATGCGTAGCGGCCGTTGTCTGCGACCAGGCTGTGGTGCGTGCCGGACTCGATCACGCGGCCGTCGTCGATCACGACGATCTGGTCTGCCGTGCGCACGGTCGAGAGCCGATGCGCGATGGTGATCGTCGTACGGCCCTTTGACAGCTCGTCGAACGCACGCTGCACGGCCCGCTCGGTCTCGTTGTCCAGCGCACTGGTCGCCTCGTCCAGGACCAGCACCCGCGGATCGCGCAACAGCGTGCGGGCGATCGCGATGCGCTGCTTCTCGCCACCGGAGAACCGGTGTCCACGCGAGCCGACCATCGTGTCGTACCCATCGGGCAATCCAACGATCAACTCGTGGATCTGAGCGGCACGCGCGGCCGCGTAGATCTCCTCGTCCGACGCGTCGGGCTTGGCATAGCGCAAGTTCTCCCGGACGGTCGTGTGCAGCAGATACGTCTCCTGGCTCACCACGCCAACCACCGCCGCGAGATCCGCGAGTCGAAGGTCGCGCAGGTCGATCCCGTCGATGGTGATACGCCCGGCGCCCGGGTCGTACAACCGGGCCAGCAACGCGCCGAGCGTGCTCTTGCCCGAGCCGGTTTCGCCAACGAGCGCAAGCGTGCTGCCCGCCGGGATGTCCAACGTGACGCCGTCGATCGCCGCTCGGACGCTGCCGTCGTACGTGAAGGTGACGTCCTCCAGCCGCACATGCCCGGCCGTACGGCGAGGCTCGATCGCGGCGGGTTTCGAAGGCTCGTCGACCTCGATCGGTAGATCCAGGTACTCGAAGATGCGCGCGAACAACGCCAGCGAACTGATCAGGCTGACGCTCACGTTGAGCAGACCCATCAGTGGCCGGAACAGCCCGTTCTGCAAGGTGGTGAAGGCGATCAGGGTGCCGATCGTCATCGCGCCCGAGGTGGCGGGCAGACCCGCGCTCAGGTAGATGATCGCGGGGATGGCGGCGAAGATGACGCTCATCGAGGCCATTCGCCAGCGGCCGGCCAGCTCCGCGCGCAGCTCGAGGTCGATCAGCCGGCTGGACGACGCGGTGAACCGCTCGGTCAGGGCCGGGCCGGCGCCCATCGTCTTGACGAGCTGGATGCCGCTGATCGACAGGCCCTCCTCGACGACGACGTTCAGATCGGCCAGCTCCTGCTGCTGTTTGGTGGTGACCTCGCGCCGCATCCGCGCGACCCGGCGGGTCAGGTAGATGGCCGGCGGCATCACGACCAGGGAGATCAGCGAGAGCTGCCAGGACAGCGCGACCATCGCGACCGCGGTGGCCACGGCGGTGGTCAGGTTCGAGGCGATGGAGGTGGCGGTCGACGTGACCACCGACTGCATGCCGCCGATGTCGTTGGTGATCCGCGACTGGACCTCACCGGTACGAGTGCGGGTGAAGAAGGAGATCGACTGACGCTGCAGATGGGCGAACACGTCCGTCCGCAGCCGGTGCATGATCTGCTGGCCGACCTTGGTGGAGATCCAGGTCTGCACCACTCCGAAGGCGGAGGTGATGACGGCGACCGCGACCATGCCGCCGGTCAGCCAGAGCAACAGGTTCACGTCCTGCTTCGGCAGCGCCTCGTCGATGGTGGCGCGCAGCAGGAAGGGAGAGGCCATGCTCACGACGGAGGACGCGACGATGATCGCGATCACTAGGGCGAGCGGCCAGCGGTAGGGCCGGAACAAGCGGCCGATGCGGCGCAGCGAAACCTCGCGCGCTTGGGTCTTCTCAGTGGCCGAGACTTCGTGGCGAGAGCGGCGAGAGCCAGGTGGCCGGTGCTGTGGGTCGGGTTCCAAAGGATTCCTTTCGGTTCAGGTATTTACTGAGGTTACCTCATCATGAGGTACAACCACTTTCCTTGCTAGTCTGTTCCCGTGAGTACGCAAGAGCCGGACGAGACGCTCGCCGAGGCCTTCTGGGCGGTCGCGCGGCAGTTGCGGCAGATGTCGCGCGAGTCGCTCGCGCCCTGGGATGTCAGCCCGTCGCAGTCCCGCGCAGTGCGGGTGCTCGCCCATCACGGCCCGGTGCGGTTGCGCGATCTGGCCGAGCGGCTGCACATCGCGCCACGCTCGGCGACCGAGGTGGTCGACGATCTGGAACAGCGCGACCTGGTCGAGCGGCAGCCCGATCCCGACGATCGCCGGGCCATCCTGGTCCGGCTCACGCCGAAGGGCACCGAGGTCGTCGAGGCCATGCGCGCGGCCAAGGTCGCCGACGCGGACGCCTACTTCAGCGGTCTCGACGACGCGGACCGGGCCGACCTCGTCCGCATCCTCCGCACGCTACGAGCTAACGACTGATCCAGTACGGCGAAGGCGCGGGCGTGCGCTCAGCCAGCGGAGTGATGGGCGGCAGGTCGGTCTCACCGAGGTAGACCCGGCGAATTACCCGCTCGGTGGCCCGGCCATCGTCGAACTCGCAGAACTTCTCCCGGAACAGCTGACGCCGCTTGCTGGCCTCGGCGTCAGCGAACGCGCCCGTCGTCAACGCGGCCGCCACCTCCTGCGGCGAACGCGCGACCAGCCCCGGCGGGAACTCCGTGATGTCGAAATACGTGCCGCGATCGGAGTCGTACTGGCCCTTGTCGTCGACCAGCAGCACGATCGGCCGATCCAGGTTGGCGTAGTCGAAGCTGATCGAGGAGTAGTCCGAGATCAGTACGTCGGCCGCCAGCTGGAGGTCCTCGACCCGGGGATGGGCCGAGACGTCCACAATCCGGTCGGAGTGAACGCCGTCCGCGCCCTTGGAAAGCGAGTAGTGCGTGCGAACCAGAATGCGCCCGTGGGCGCCGATCGCGGCCGCCAGCGCGTCCAGGTCGAGGTGGATCCCGTCGCCACCGAGGTCGACCACGCCGTCCTTCGTCCGTACGGCGTCGTGGCCGTCGCGGAAGGTCGGCGCGTACAGCACGACCAGGTGCGAGTCGTCGAACCCGAAGGACGCCCGGAGCTCCCGCACGGTCTCCAGATCCGCGTTCATCAACCGGTCGTTCCGCGGAAAACCCGTCTCCAGGTTCTCGAAGCGGGACGGGTAGGTGCGGTCCCAGATCTCCGAGGAGTACCGGTTGGAGCTGATGTTGAAGTCCCACCGGTCGACCCGGCGCATCAGCTCTTCGAGGTCGAGGTCCTTCGCCGCCACCGGGTAGTGCCTGAGATCCGTGCCCATCGTCTTCAGCGGAGTGCCGTGCTGGGTCTGCACGTGGACCTGGCCCTCGCGCTTGACCAGATCGCCCGGGAAGTTGACGTTCGCGATGAAGTACTTCGCCCGGTTCATGAGCTGGTGGTACGCCGGGGAGCCCTCCAGCACGTACTCCACGCCCTCGGGGATGACCTGGATGTAATCCGGGTGCACGACCCAGACGCCACGGATGTGCGGCGCCAACTCGGCGGCCCGCTCGTAAATCGCGCGCGGGTTACAGGCGAACTGCTTGCACCAGTAGGAGTTGTAGACCGCCAGATTCTGGTCGATCTCACCCGAGCGCCGGCTGAGCACGTTCGCCGCGGTCTGCCGCACGGTCGGGACCCCGCGGGTACGGAGCCGCCGGGTCGTCTCCTTCACCCGCGAGCCGGTCCGGATCGTGGTGTACGTCGCGTAGTCGTCGGTCACCACCAGCCACCGCTTGAAGCCGCGCCGGGTCAGATCCGGCCGGTAGCCCTCGGGCTTCCAGCGCTGCGCGAAGGCCGCCGCGGTGTGGAAGAACTCGGGCTTGTCGTCCGGGTGCAGCCGGTCGGCCCGGCGCAGCACCGTGAGGATGTGGTCGAGCGACCGGTCGAACACGAACCGGTGCCAGTGGGACAGCTCCGGATCGAGGATGAAGCTGAAGACCCGGTCGTACTGGTCGAAGATGTCGAAGTGCTTGCGGTTGCGCGGGCCCGCCGCGCCCCCGGGCAGCCGGTGCTGGCGGTAGTGCACGACGACCTGGTCCAGCGTGGCGATCCGTCCGGCCGTCAGCATCGTCGCGTACGTCCAGGGAGCGTCCTGGTAGTGCCCGGCGGTGAAGGTGAAGCCGTGATCGCGCAGGAACTCGCGCCGGTAGGCCTTGTTCCAGACGACCTCGAGGAACGTCAGGAAGACCGGGCGCTCGACCGCGGTGAAGACGCCGTTCCCCTCCCGGGCGAAGGCGTCGTGCTGCAGGCTGCGAACGACCCGGCCGTCCCAGAAGACCCGCTCGTAGTCGAACAGCAGGATGTCCGGGCTGTCCGTTCGGTCAAGGCGCGCGCTGATCGCCTCGAGCGCGCCCGGCTGCATGGTGTCGTCACAGTCGAGGAACAGAACGTAGTCGCCGCGGCACAGCTCGAGCCCCGCATTCCGCGCGCGGCCGGTGCCGACGTTCTCCGGCAGCCGCAGCACCCGCACGCGCGGATCGGCAGCGCCGTACTCGGCCAGGATGTCCGCGGAGTTGTCGGGGGAGGCGTCGTCCACCCCGATGATCTCGAAGTCGCTGAAGGACTGGCCGATGACCGAGTCCAGGCAAGGTCGCAGCCAGGCCCGCTGTCCGTGACAGGGGACCACGATGCTGAACCGGGGAGCTCCGTCCGCGACCGCGCCGGAGTCCGTACTAGCGACCAT
The DNA here is from genome assembly GCF_036226525.1 of Kribbella sp. NBC_01245. Lineage (NCBI taxonomy): Bacteria > Bacillati > Actinomycetota > Actinomycetes > Propionibacteriales > Kribbellaceae > Kribbella > Kribbella sp. NBC_01245. The sequence goes on along the minus strand of NZ_CP108487.1, from coordinate 5,153,223 downwards.
GACAGCGCATCCTACGGTCACCGTTTAGGGTCGGGCGCATGACCGATGTCTTCGCACCACTGGCTGGACTGGAAGGGGTCGGCTCATCCGTCCGGGCCGCTCGCGACGCGGTGGACGTGCTGCTGCGCGACCGGGGCCTGCGCCGGATCAGCAGTGACGTCACCACCGAGGCCCTCCTGCTCGGGGCCCACGCCTCCGCGACCCTGTCCGGCAGTACGTCGAGCCTGGACGACGTACGCCGCGGCGAGGGGGATGCCCTCAGCGCGGGCGCCGTCCGGATGACCACCGAACTGATGTCGCTGGCGCCCCAGGTCGACACGGCACCCGTGCAGGTCTGGACCCGGCTGCACCAACTCGCCGCCGTCGGACTCGTGTACGACGAATCGCAGCTCGGCCACCTGCGGACAGCGCGTGACGCCGTGCCGGATGACATCGAGGGCCTGCCGCCCGCGCCGGGGGCCGACGAGATGTGGGAGCGGCTGAGTGGTCTGGCCAAGGCGCTGACCGAACCGACGACTGCGCCGGCCATCGTGGTGGCCGCGATCGTGCACGCCGAGCTGGCGGTGCTGCGGCCCTTCGGTACGGCGAACGGGCTGGTCGCACGGGCGGCCGAACGCGTCATATTAGTTGCCCGAGGCACCGATCCACTCGGCGCGACCGTACCGGAAATCGGACACGCCGAGCTCGCGGGCTCTTATGTACAAGGGCTTCGTGGATACATCACCGATGGCGTGACCGGGGTGCGCGACTGGCTGCTACGGGAGTGCGAGGTCATCGCCTTGGCTGCTGAACGTTCACCTTTGACGCAGAATCGCTAAGCAGAGCAGGGGAAAATGCGAACGGCGCCCTCCGGGGAGGGCGCCGTTGCTGGCAGGGCATCCTGGTTACCAAGCGTGCACCTATGTCTGTCGCCTCAGGACAAGCCTGTGGTCGACTGCCCAATTCAGATGGGCTGGTCGCCGCGTGGGTGCCTGAATGCCCTGCAATCTTGCTGACTCCTTTGTACTCTCAGAAGCCCTTCAACGGAAGGGCTTAACGAGATTGAGAAGAACGCCGCCGGTTGAGATAAAGCACCAGGCCGGCGGTCAGCAGACTCGCACCGAGAGCGACCGCCGCGCTCATCGACAGGCGTCGTTGCCTCGACCGGGTGCGCTCGCGCAGCCCGACCGGCGCGGAGAAATCGAGCACCGGCCAGTCCCGCGCGACGGCGATCTTGCGCAGCCCCTTGTCCGGATTGACGGCGGCCGGATGACCGGTCGCGGCCAGCATCGGCTCGTCGGTGACCGAGTCGGAGTAGGCGTAACAGTGAGTGAGATCGTAGCCCTCGGCCGCGGCCAGCTCGACGATCGCCATCGCCTTGTGCGGGCCGTAGACGTAGTGGTCGATCTCGCCGGTGTACTTCCCGTCGGCGACGATCATCCGGGTCGCGATCACCCGGTCGGCGCCGAGCATCCGGCCGATCGGCTCCACCACCTCGTACCCCGACGACGACACGATGACCACGTCGTGCCCGAGCTTGTGGTGGTTCTCGATCAGCGTGACGGCCTCGTCGTACACGATCGGGTCGACGATCCCGTGCAGCGTCTCGGCCACGATGTCGCGGACCACCTGGACGTCCCAGCCGGTGCACATCGCCGACAGGTACTCCCGCATCCGCTCCATCTGGTCGTGGTCGGCGCCACCGAGCAGGTAGACGAACTGGGCGTAGGCGCTGCGCAGCACGGTCCGCCGGTTGATCAGGCCGCCGGCGTAGAACGGCCGGGAGAAGGCCAGGGTGCTGGAGCGGGCGATGATGGTCTTGTCGAGGTCGAAGAAGGCAGCCGTGCGGCCCGGCCGGGGGTGCTCCATGGGGTTGAGCATAGGTCGGCGGGCGAAACGCGAGGGGGTCCGGGCTTTTGTCTTGACCTCAAGGCGGTTAGACTGATCAGTAGTGTGACAGTGGCACTGGCCTGACCGGGTCATCCCGATCGGCTGGACGGGCTGCCCTCGTGGGTTTTTTCAACCATGAGGTGTGGGTTCGGACTTGGGGGGTAAATACTCCCTGACAGTGGCAGACTGTCGCCTCCTGATCGGCCCCCGGCTCCTCCCCCCGAGCCCGTGGCCGAAGACGGCCCCCGGTCACCCCCCCGCCGGGGGCCGTCGCCTTTCCTCTTACTGGTCCCCTCCGTTCCGCGGTGTGGTCTGACCGAGCGGTGAGTCTCCGCGATTCCGCGCTATTTCCCGTCGTGGGCCCTGCTGAGCGTGGAGTTTGTTGAAATTGTGATGAGAGCGCTCCCACTTTATGTAGAGACTTGACTAAGTAGTCGACTGGTCACATCTTGTGGACATGACTCCGCGAACGAACCGCCCTCAGTCCGCGATCATCGCCGCCCTTCTATCCGTCCTCCTCGCCGTCGGGGCCGTGCTGCTGTCGCCCCTCAGCAGCACGGCCGCGATCAACCTGATGACCAATGGCACGTTCGAGTCCGGCTCGCTGGCCGGCTGGTCGTGCTCGGCCGGAACCGGCTCGGTCGTCAGTGGCTCGGCCTATGCCGGGTCGTACGCGTTGCAGGGCACCCCAACGCCAGGCGATCACGCCCGCTGCAACCAGACGGTCTCCGTCAAACCCAGCTCGACGTACACCCTGAGTGCCTGGGTGAAGGGCCCCAACGTGTACCTCGGTGCCGACGGTGGCACCAGCACCTGGAGCACCAACACCGCTTGGAACAAGCTGAAGACGACCTTCACCACCAGTGCGTCGGCCAGCACCGTGACGGTCTACCTGCACGGTTGGTACGGCCAGACGCCGTACCAGGCCGATGAGGTCGTCCTTGATGGCCCTGGTGGCACCGGTCCGCCCCCGGACACGACGCCGCCTACCGTGCCGTCAGGCCTCTCGGTCGGTAGTGCGACTTCCAGCTCGTTGCGTTTGACCTGGTCCGCGTCGTCCGACGCGAACGGCATCAGCCGCTACGAGGTGCAGCGCGGCTCCGAGCCGGCGCAGAACGTCGGCAACGTCACCACTTGGACCGCCGACGGCCTGGCCGCCAGTACGACGTACAGCTTCAAGGTGCGGGCGTGTGACCCCACCGGCAACTGCTCGGCATACGGCGCGGCCGCGAGTGGAACGACCACTCCGGGGACCACGCCGCCGACGGGGACGTTGCCGAAGCACATCCTGACCGGCTACTGGCAGAACTTCGACAACGGTGCGACCGTGCAGCGCATCAGCGACGTGCAGAGCCAGTACGACCTGATCGCGGTCGCCTTCGCGGACGCGGATCCGAGCCGCCAGGGCGCTATCAGCTTCACCCTCGACCCGACCCTCGCCAGCCGGCTGGGTGGCTACACCGCGGCCCAGTTCAAGGCGGATATCGCCGCCAAGCAGAGCGCCGGCAAGAAGGTCATCCTGTCGGTCGGTGGCGAGAAGGGCACGATCTCGGTCAACAACGCGACCGCCGCGACGGCCTTCGCGGACACTGCTCTCGCGGTCCTGCGCGAGTATGGCTTCGACGGGGTCGACATCGACCTGGAGAACGGTGTCAACGCGACGTACATGGGTCAGGCGCTTCGCAGTCTGCAGAGCCGGTTCGGCGCGGGCATGATCATCGCGATGGCTCCGCAGACGATCGACATGCAGAGCACTTCGCAGGAGTACTTCAAGCTCGCGCTGAACATCAAGGACATCCTGACGGTCGTGAACACCCAGTACTACAACTCGGGTTCCATGAACGGCTGCAATGGTCAGGTGTACTCGCAGGGCAGCGTGGACTTCATCACCGCGCAGGCCTGCATCATGTTGCAGAACGGCCTCCGGGCGGACCAGGTCGGCCTAGGCCTTCCCGCTTCCACCCGTGGCGCCGGTAGCGGCTACGTGTCGCCGACGATCGTCAAGAACGCCCTGGACTGTCTGGCCCGGGGGACGAATTGCGGCAGCTTCAAGCCGACCACCACCTGGCCGACGCTGCGTGGCGCCATGACTTGGTCGACGAACTGGGACGCCCTCAACGGCAACGAGTTCTCCAACCAGGTTGGTACCCACGTACACAACCTGCCCTGACCTGTGCTGGTACGACGTAACCCGGGGCCGGCGTTCGCGCCGGCCCCGGCACGGGTGCTTGAGGGGCTCGGGGTCTGCTGCGAAGACGAGCAGGTCTACCGGGCTCTACTGGCGCGTCCGGACGCCACGATCTCTGAGTTGGTGCTCGAGCTCGGTTGGCCTACGTCGAAGGTCGCGAAGCACCTTCGGTCGTTGGAGACGTTGGGCCTCGCATCGCGGACTAGCGGCCGTCCTGCGCGGTTTACGCCGGCGGTGCCGGAGGCGGCGGTCGAGGTCCTCGCGTTGCGGCAGCAGGCGGCAATAGTGCAAGCGCGGATCAACGCGGCCGTTCTGGCGCAGGAGTTCCGCGCGGCCGACGGAGCTGGTCCGTTCACCGTGTTGCGAGGACGAGAGGCCATAGCGCAGAGGTTCTTCCAGGCGCAGCAGACGGCGACGCGGGAGGTCTTGATCCTCGACAAGCCGCCGTACGCCGTGGAGCCGTCTGACCGCCAGCGGCTTCGGCGGGAGCTCCTGCGGAACGGGTTGGCCTATCGGACGATCTACGACATGGAGGGTCTGGCGGATCCGCTGGATCTCCTGGCCGCCAGAGAGCTTGGGGAGGCCGGGGAGGACGCCCGGATGCTGCGCGATCTACCGATGATGCTGGTCGTTACGGATCGCCGTACGGGCCTGTTGCAGACTGGGCAGGACGTGGTCGAGATCGGCCGTTCTGCCTTACTGGATGGGCTTGTCGTGTTGTTCGAATTGCTTTGGCAGCGGGCGACACCACTCGTCGTGACGCGGGAGGTGGGCGGCCTTCTTAGTGCCGAGGATGAGCGGCTGCTGGCGTTGGCGGCTGCGGGGTTGACCGATCAGGCCATAGCCCGGCGTCTCGGTGTCGCGCAGCGTACGGTCGAACGACGGATGCAACGCATCATGAAAGCCCTTGATGCCACCACGCGTTTCCAGGCTGGATTACGCGCGGGGCATCAAGGCTTGCTGAAGACGTAGGGCTTTTGAAGCCGACCTTTGAGACCGAGCCCAGCAGATGGAGGGGCAGCTGCCGCCTGCTGGGCTCGGCGTATCGGTTAGAAGCCGGCGGTGATCCGGGTGAACTCCCAGTCCGGCTGGGCGATCCCGCTGCAGTGCGAGACCACGCCGCCACCGGCGCAGCCGCGGTCACGGTTCACCGACCAGAACGCGAGCCGGGCCAGGTTCTTGCCCTTCGCCCAGTTGGTGATGTTCTGCCAGGTGGCCGTGGTGGTCATCTCCTGCTGGTCCGACAGGCCGTTCATTCCGGAGATGCCCTGGTGGGCGTAGGCCTGTGCGTCGGTCCAGCCGAACGTCGCCTTCAGCTTGTTCTTCAGGCCTTCGCTGGCGCCGACCGTGTCGTTGTAGATGTTGCTGCTGCCGAAGTCGAACGGCATCAGCGTGAACACGTCGATGTTGGCGCCGAGTGCGGCGGACCGCTCGATCAGCCGGTTGCCCCAGTAGTTCGGGCCGGTGGTCGAGGTGCCGAAGGTGAGGATCGTCTGGATGCCAGGGTTGTTCTGCTTGACGATCTTCAGCGCGTTCAGGATGCGGTCCTGAACGACCTCGTTCTCGAACTCGTCGGAGTTCTCGATGTCGACGTCGATCGCCTTCAGGCCATAGGCGTCGATCACCTTCTGGTACGCACCCGCGAGCGCCTCGGGCGTGCTGCAGTTCGGGCCGAGCTTGTTACCGCTCCAGCCGCCGATCGACGGCACGATGTCGCCACCGGCCGCACGGATCGCCGCGATCGCGTTGGCGTCCGCACTGCCCTGCAGTGGCCGTTGGCCGTCCCAGGCCGGATTGCAGCCGCCGGACGACAGGATGAAGGCCATGGTGAACCACTTGATACCGGTGGCGTTCATGACCGTGGTCGGGCTGGGCGGCTCGCCCCAACCCATGTAGAGGTACGGCGCGGCCCGGCGGGTGCCGGTGTCGCCGCCGCCGGGCTTCGTGGCGATGGAGAAGGTTCCGCTCTTCGTACCTTCACCTACGGAGTTCGTCGCCGCCACCTGATAGCTGTACGTCGTGGAGGCGGCGAGACCCGAGTCCGTGTACGACGTACCGGAGCTGGTGCCGACGGCCGAACCGTTGCGGTAGATCCGGTAGCCGGTGGCGCCACTCGCGGCGGACCAGCTCAGGCTCACCGACGACGAGGTCGACGTACCGGTCAGGCCGCTGGGAGTGCCTGGGAGAGTTCCGTTACCTCCGCCGCTGCACGAGCCGCCGTTGAGACGGCAGGCGCTGACGCCGGGGAAGTTGCCTGGAGAACCGTTGAAGCCGAAGGTGACACTTGCGCCCGGCGCCAGCGAGCCTGCCCAGCCCGGCGGCGTGAAGGTGTGCGTCTGGCCGCTGCTGCTGCGGGTCGCATCCCAGGAACTGCTGATGCTGTAGCCCGACGGGAAGTCGAGTGCGACCTGCCAGGTGCTGATCGCGCTGGTGGTGCCGTTGGTGACGGTGACCTTTCCTTCGAAGCCGCTGCCCCAATCGGACACCTTGACGAAGGACGCGGTTACTGGGGCCGCATGTGCGGATGGTGCGACCAGTACTGAGATGAAGAGGGCAGTGATCGCTGCGACGATCACTGAGACTTGCCTGCGTTTCATGGTGCTCCGATCAGTGGGCGGTCAGAACGGACGGTCAGATCGCTAGCCAGAGCGCGGGAACGTTCGACGGCTCCCAGCCGGGCTGCGAGGTGTGGCCCTGGCGGCACTGGTAAGTCACGCCGTTGTACGAAACGAGCGCACCGGTCGCGTACGTCGTCCAGGCCGCCCACGGGGTCGCCGTCGGGGGCGTCGGGGTCGGGGTGGGAGTCGGTGTTGGCGTGGGAGTCGGCGTCGGCGTCGGCGTCGGCGTGGGAGTCGGCGTCGGGGTGGGAGTGGGAGTCGGCGTGGGCGTCGGCGTTGGGGTAGGTGTCGGGCCGTCGCAGCCGGGGGTGCTCGCGTTGACCGAGTTCACGACGTGGTTGAACAACGTCATGGCGGGGTCGAGCGCCTCCATCGAATACATCATCGCGCCGGCCAAACCCTTGCAGTGCTGGTAATCGGCCTTGGCCTTGATGGACTGCTGGTTGTCACCGGTCCAGAACGTGCCGTTGCGGTAGAACCACGACGACTTGGTGGTCTCGTCGAAGAACGTCGCCGACGGGCTGTCGACGAAGCCGACGAGCTCCTTGTAGAAGGAGACACCGGGCATGTTGCCGCTCATGGCGTGGCCGTCGGCCGGTCCGGTGGCGGTCTGGTACTTGCCGTTGGCGGTGGCGGGAACGCCCTTCCAACCCCTGTAATAGAAGGGATATCCGATCGTCAGCTTGTTCGCCGGGAAGCCGCCGGGGATGCCGTACGCCGGGTCGCCGGTGGTCCACGCCTTGATCGCGCCGTCGATGTTGTACTTAGCGGTGCCCGGCGGGATCGGCGTACTCGGGTCCTCCGCCGATGCGTACAACGGGTCCTGGAAGTTGGTCGGCCCAGTGGCGTCCCAGCCGCCGTGCATGTCGTACGTCATCACGTTGTTGTAGTCGAGGTACTGGCCGATCTTGTTGGTCTCGATCGTGGCGATCTTGTCCTGGCCGGCCGGGGTCGCGGCGGTCAACCACATCCGCTTGCCGACACTGCTGCCGTAGGCGTCGATCTGGGCACGGAACTCGGCCAGTAGCAGGGTGAAGTTCTGCTTGTCGGCGGCGCTGTAGTGGTTGCCTACATGGCCGTTCGGCGAGCCTGGGTACTCCCAGTCGAGGTCGATGCCGTCGAAGACGCCCGCGGCGCTACCGGCGCCACCGAAGCCGTCGACCATCGGCAGATTGCCCTTGAGGAACATGTCGACACAGGAGCTCACGAACTTCTTGCGCTTCGCGTCGGTCGACGCGGCGTCGGAGAAGTACTTGGAGTACGTCCAGCCGCCGATCGAGATCAAGACCTTGAGGTGCGGGTGCTTCGCCTTGAGCTTGCGCATCTGGTTGAAGTTGCCGGTGATCGGCTGGTTCCAGGTGTCGCCTACGCCGTCCACACTGATGTCCGAGCCGTACGACTTGCCGTAGTCGGCGAACGCGTCGCCGGCGCCGTCGCCCGCGTTGGGGTTGTTCTCGTCCTGCGAGGCGGCCTTGTTCGCCATGAAGCAGGTGTGCTCGGTCGGGTGGATGTTGGCGAAGGCGTAGTTGATGAAGTCGAGCTTCGCCGCGGCACCTGAAGTGTCCAGGTTCTTTGGATAGAAGGCGTTTCCGTAGATACCCCACTGGGTGAAGTAGGCGAATTTCACGCCTCCACTGACGGCCTGTGGCGCTAATGCGCCTTGTGGTGCGGGTGGTCCGGCGGTCGCGACCGACACCCCGGCCGTCACGATGACGGCGGCGGCGACGGTCGCTGCGAGCGTGCGCATTCTCTTCATGGGCGGGTCCTCCGGCTGGGCGGGCGGTCCAGGGCTGTGGACGGTGGTCGGCACCCTTCGGCCGCAGCCGTCTGGGGCGTGCACGGCTGCTGGTGAAACAAGGCGGAAATATTAGTTAAAGAGTTTTCGAAAGGTGCCTTGGCCCGAATGTAGCCCCGATGGTTGCGGTGCGGAACTGGCGGATCACCGCTGATGTCGGAATGCCGACAAGGGAAGGCGCTTACCTGTCCACAGGCGAAGGATTCGTCCGGCTTCGGCCGCCGGATTCACTGCATCTTCTCCAGCATGGTGAACTCCAACGCAACGCTGACTCCCGAACCGTCCGTGCTGCTCGCCACCGCTGACGATCTCCTGCTCGACGACCTGCTCCGGCTAACCGCCGCGGCAGGGGTGACCCCGCTGGTCGAGCCGGATCTGACCGGTGTCCGGCGCCGCTGGCCGGCCGCCGAGCTGGTCGTGGTCGGCCAGGACCTGTCCGACGACCTAGCCCGGGCGCAACCACTGCGGCGATCCGGTGTGGTGCTCGTCGGCGCCGATCCGGGCGACCCATCGATCTTCCGCCAAGCCGTCGCGCTCGGTGCCGAGCAGGTCTACTTCCTGCCGGCCGACGAGGTCGTCCTGGGCGACCGGCTGGCCGATTCCCTGGAGACAGGTGCTCGCTCGGCGTTGACCCTGGCCTGTGTTGGTGGCTGCGGTGGCGCGGGAGCCACCGTGCTCGCGGCCGCGCTCGCGGTCACCGGCGCGCGCAGGGGTTTGCGGACGATGCTGATCGACGGCGATCCTCTCGGCGGAGGCATCGACCTGGTGCTGGGGCAGGAGAAACACGCGGGTCTGCGTTGGCCCGAGCTCGTCGGTGCCGCCGGCCGGGTGAGTGCTGCGGCCTTGCGCGCGGCGCTACCGGTGGTGGGTGAGTTGGCCGTGCTTTCGTGGGATCGGGCCGACGTGGTCGCGATGCCACCGGAGGCGATGCGTTCGGTGTTGAGCGCGGCCCAGCGAAGCAGCGATCTGGTCGTGGTCGATCTGCCCCGGCGTTGCGATGAGGCGACCGAGGAGGCGCTGGTCCGGGCGACCTCGACGCTGCTCGTCGTGCCGCGAGATGTCCGTGCCTGTGCGGCTGCCGCTCGAGTGGCCGGGCGGCTGAGATCGGTCGCGGGCGACCTGCGATTGGCTGCGCGGGAGCCGGGTTTGAGTGGGTTGTCCGCTGCTGACGTGGCGAAGCATCTGTCGATCCGGTTGGCCGCGCAGGTCCGCTTCGACCGGGATCTCGCGACGCAGCTCGACCGCGGTCGTTTCCCGGCCGATGCTCGTACGCCGCTCGGCCGGGCCGCCTCGGATCTCCTTGACCAGTTCAGCATTGGCCCTCTTTTGGCGCGGACATGAGGGTCTCTACCGAACTGCTGGAGCGAGTCCGCGGCACGCTCGCGGCCGACGGCTTCGAGCCGACCGCCGACCGGGTGGCGGCCGTGCTTCGCGCCAACGGTGGCGTGATCGGCGACGCGACCGTGCTCGCGGTTGTCGCCGCCTTGCGCCGTGAGGCGATGGGCGCCGGCCCGCTCGACGGACTACTCGCCGACCCCGGCATCAGCGACATTCTCGTGAACGGTCCCAACGAGGTGTACGTCGACCGCGGCCGTGGTCTGGAGAAGGTCCCAGTCCGCACGGGCGACGAGTCCGCCGTGCGCCGCCTGGCCACTCGTCTCGCGGCCGCGGCTGGCCGTCGCCTCGACGACGCCACGCCGTACGTTGACGTCCGGCTTCCGGACGGCAGCAGGTTCCACGCCGTGCTGTCACCGGTCGCCGCACCTGGGACCTGTCTGTCCCTGCGAGTGCCGTCCCGCCAGGTCTTCAGCCTGGACGACCTGGTGGCAGCCGGATCGCTGCCACCGGGTGGTGCGGTCGTGCTGCGGGATTTGATGGAGGCGCGGTTGGCGTTCCTGATCAGCGGTGGGACCGGCACGGGCAAGACGACTCTGCTCAGCTCTTTGCTCACACTCGTGCCGCCCGTGGAGCGCCTGCTGCTGGTGGAAGACGCGAGCGAACTCCGGCCTGAACACCCGCACGTGGTCCGGCTCGAGGCGCGCCCGCCGAATGTGGAGGGCGCGGGGGAGATCACTTTGCGCGAGCTGGTTCGCCAGGCGCTGCGGATGCGTCCGGATCGGCTCGTGGTCGGCGAGGTGCGTGGAGCTGAGGTGGCGGATTTGCTGGCCGCGTTGAACACCGGGCACGAAGGTGGTTGTGGGACAGTCCACGCCAACTCGGCGTATGACGTGCCGGCTCGACTGGAGGCGTTGGGCGCTATTGCTGGGCTCGGGCGAGAGGCTTTGCATAGTCAGGTCGCGTCGGCGCTGCGGGTGGTCGTCCACCTTGTTCGAGACGGGGACGGTCTACGCCGGGTGGCCGAGTTGCAAGTGGTCGAGCGGCGGCCGGATGGGTACACCACGATGGTCCCGGCCATCCGGTTCGATACCGATGGGCGGATCGAGCTGTCGGATGGCTCCCGCCTCTTCAATCGCATGCTTACGGGGTGATGGCTGCCATGGTCGAGCTTGCAGGGTTGGGCGCGGCGACGCTGGCGGGTGTCGCGGTCGCTGTCGGTCTGCCGTCATCTGCCCGGGGTGTTCGCCGTTTGCGGTCGGCTCAACGTGGGCCGAGCTCTTGGTCCGGTCTGCGGTCCATGAGTTCGCCAGGTTGGTGGTGTTCCTGGCGGGGCGTGGTTGGGATCGTGGGGCTCGTCTTTGTGGTCGGGAGCTTGTTCGGCGGGCAGGTTGTGGTGTCAATGCTGGCCACAGGGGTGCTGGCCGTGGCTTGGCTGGTGTTGCGTGCGCAGGGGCGTGGGCGCGTTGTAGCGGCCGGCTGCCGGGCGCGGGTGATCGAGGCGTGCACGGTGCTGGCGGCTGACCTTCGTGCCGGTCGTGCGCCGCGGGATGCGTTGGAAGGCGCGGCCTCGGTCTGTCCTGAGCTGCGAACGGCTGCGGCTGCCGCGCGGATGGGTGGTGATGTCAGTGGCGCGCTGGAGTTGGCTGCCGCCTCGCCCGGGTCCGGCGGTCTGCGCGCGCTGGCTGCCGCCTGGCGGGTATCGGATCGATCGGGTGCCGCGCTCGCGGGGATCGCCGAACGGCTCGCGCTGTCGTTGCGAACCGAAGAGGCCGTACGGCGGCAGGTGGCGGCCGGGCTTGGCGGTGCTCGCGCGACCGCGAGGCTGTTGGCTGGGTTGCCCTTGGTGGCAACGCTTCTCGGCTATGCGGTGGGTGCTGCGCCGTTGACGTTTCTCACCGGAACGGCTGTTGGTTGGGGTTGTCTGTTCGTCGGCCTTGGTCTCGGTGTGCTCGGGTTGTTCTGGGTCGAACGAATGGCCGCGCAATGCGAGGCCGACCGATGACCCGGGCTCTGTGTGGGGCTGACTGATGACGGGCGCGGAGGTGTTGCCGGCTTGTCTGGCGTTTGCGCTCGCCGTCGGCTTGGTGGTGCCCGGCCGGCCTGGACCGCATCGCCTTGTCGACCCGCCGGTGCCGCCGTGGACGCGTTGGCTTCGGGGCGATGGCAGGACGGTGACACCGCGAGAGCGCAGGCTGCATCGGCTCGCGAGTTGGGCAGCGGGTGCCGCGCTGCTGCTCTTGCTCGGCCTTCCGTGGGGCCTGGCGCCGGCCGCCTGTGCGGTCGTTCTGGGTCCGCCGCTAATCGCCCGGTTGCAACCAGCCGCGGCCCGGCAACGGACCGAGCGGATCGTCGCGGATCTGCCGCTGACCATCGACCTGCTCGCGGCCTGCCTCCGCGCGGGTCGTCCGCCCGGCGAGGCGGTGGCGACGGTCGTGCACGGGATCGACGGACCGTTGGCGGAGTTGCTTGGCGAGGTGGAGCGGCGGCTGCGCCTTGGTGCGGATCCCGCGCAGGCGTGGGACAGCCTCGAGGCCGAGCCTGCCTGCGTCGGTTTGTCGCGCGCGGTCAGACGGGCACTGCGCTCGGGCGCGCCCTTGGCCTCCACCCTCGAGTACCTCGCGGACGACGTACGGCAAGAGCGTCGGTGGAATGCCGAGTCCCGGGCCAGAGCCGTCGAAACGCGATCGGTCGTACCGCTCGGCCTGTGTTTCCTGCCCGCCTTCCTCCTGCTCGGCGTAATTCCGACGATCGCCGGCTCACTTTCCGGCATCCTTGGCCTGGTCTCGCCATGATTTCGGCTTCTGCGCGGGCTTGTTCTAGAGAGGGGAAACGATGGTCGTCCGGAGTCTGACCCAGGCCGAGGCGGAGGAGCGCGCGAGCCTTCTCACGGTCGAGCGCTACGACATAGGCGTCGACCTCACCGACCTACCCAGCGGTCCGCTGGTGCGGTGTGAGTCGACGATCACCTTTGCCTGTCGCCGGCCTGGCGCTGAGAGCTTCGTCGACTGTGCGGCAGACGTCGAGAGCGCCACGCTCAACGGCGTCGCCCTGCCACCAGCGGTCGACGGCCGGATCGCGCTGACCGGGCTCGCCGGACACAACGTCCTCACTGTGGTCTCCGTCCGGACGGACACGACTGATGGCGACGGCGTGCACAAGGCGGTCGATCCCGGCGACGGCCAGGTCTACGTGTGGACGGACTTCACGCCCGACTACGCCCGGTACGTTTGGGCCTGCTTCGATCAGCCCGATCTCAAGGCGCCGTACGTGTTCACGGTGACCGCTCCACGCGACTGGCTTGTGCTGAGCAACAGCGGCGACCCGAAGGTCGAAGACGTCGGCACCGCGCGACGCTGGACCTTCCCGGCAACCCCGCCGCTGTCGACGTACAACACGGTGATCAACGCAGGGCCCTACTACGAGATCCGACGCAGCGGAGCCGGTCATGACCTCGGTCTCTTCGCCCGCCAGTCGCTGGCGTCGATCCTGGAGCGCGACGCCGACGAACTCTTCACGCTGACCACGCAAGGCCTCGAGTTCTTCACCGACGTGTTCGGCATGCCGTTTCCGCAGCACAAGTACGACCAGGTCTTCGCACCCGACTTCGCCGGAGCCATGGAGAACTTCGGCTGCGTCACCTGGATGGACCTGTTCCTGCGGAGGAGTACGCCGACCCGGGCCGAGTGGGACATCTTCTCGCGGTACCTCTTGCACGAGCTTGCGCATATGTGGTTCGGCAACATCGTCACCATGCGTTGGTGGGATGACGTGTGGCTCAACGAGGCGTTCGCGGAGTTCGCGAGTAACTGGGCCGCGGTTCGCGCGACGTCGTACACGGATGCCTGGACGGCTCATCTGGCCGGGGAGAAACTCAAGGCCTATCTCGTCGATCAGGGACCGACCACGCACCCGATCCGCCAACCGGTGCCGGACGTTGCAGCAGCCATGGCGACGTTCGACGCGATCACCTATCCCAAGGGCGCGTCGGTGCTGCAGCAGCTGATGACGTACATCGGGGAGGCGGAGTTTTCCGCTGGGTTGACGAACTACTTCGCCAAGCACGCTTGGCGCAACACCACGTTGCAGGACCTGATCGAGGCGCTCGCCGAGACGAGCGGACGCGATCTGGACGAGTGGCGTGCGGGGTGGCTGGAAACGGCGGGTACTGACCGGCTGACCCTGGAGCACGACGGGGATACCTCAGTCCTGGTGGCGGAAGGGCCTGGCGGGCCGCCGAGGCCGCAGGTGCTGGCGGTGGGGGCATATCGCAGACAGGGCGACTACCTCGAACGCGAAGCTCTGGTGAAGGTCGAGCTGACAGGCGAGAGGACCCGGCTTGAGTTACCGGCAGGCGCCGACCTCTATCTCGTCAACGACGAAGACCTGACATTTGCCTCGACGAGACCGGACGCCACCACCAGGGACGCCTTCTTCGAAAACGCCGCCCGCCTCCCGACCGCGATCTCCAGGGCAGTTGCCACCACGACGGCCTGGGACATGTTGATCAATGGCGAGGCGACCGCTGCCGAGGCGGTGCGGTGCTTGACGGGAGTTTTGGCGGTCGAGACGTCCGAATCGGTGATCGAGCCTTATCTCAACCTGGCTGCCGACGCGGCGGAGCTGTGGAGCCCATCGGCGGAGCGCGGCGTGCTGGCGCGCGCAGTAGCCGCGACGTGCCGCAGCCTCGCTGGCGCGACGGACGCCAATGTCGCCGGCGCCCGCGTCAACGGCTTGGGTGAGGCCGGCTCGAGTGTCGACGGCTCGCGTGTCGCCGGCGCTCGCAAAGCGGCGCTGCGCGGTCTTGCCCGGACCGCGGCCGACCTCGACGACGTCGCGTGGCTTCAGGCTGAGGCCGGCGATGATCTGGATCTCCAGTGGCGGGCGTTGGTGCGTAAGGCGCAGCTGGGGCTTGAGATCGCGACCGAGGCGCAGGCGCTGCTCGACCGGGACCCGGATCCCGACGCTTGGATCAGCAGGCTCCAGGTCCAGGCGGCAACACCGGATCCGGCCGAGAAGATGGCAGCCTGGCAAACGCTGGTGACGGAGCGGGCCGTGCCGATCGGTTCCATGCATCTGGTCGCCACCTCGTTCTGGAGCGCCGGCCAGGAAGAGCTGCTGAGGCCCTATGCGGAGGCGTACCTCGACCTCGTGCCCAACCTCAGCGGTAGCGGAATGATGGTGGCGATGGCCTTCACCAGAAGCCTTTTCCCGCTGTTCGCCGTCGACCTGGCCTACGTGCAACGAGCGGAGGCGCTTGCGTCAGAGGCGGACCCGGTCGTCCGCAGCAACCTGCTGGAGCGAGCCGACCGGACGAGACGCATGCTGCGCTCGCGCGGCTGAGTCCGGCGGCGCCGGCGCAGGCCTTGGTCCGGCGTCGGTCCGGCGTCGGTTCGCTGTGGTGAGGGTCAGGCGGGTGGGTCCTGGCGGTACTGGTTGAGGGCAGGGGCGACGTTGTTCGGGTAGAACTCGGTCACCCGGTAAGTGCAGATGCCCGCGACCGCGAACGGATCGGTCCCGGTCAGCTCGGTGATCGCCACCCGGTCGTTGCCAACAGCAAGGATGATGCCGCCGTCGCGCGGTTCCTTGCGCCCGGACGCGATGAACGTGCCCGTCGCGAAGTGGCTCTTCACCCACAACACGTGATCGTCGAGCAACGCATCGCGTCGTTCGGTGAATCCCTCGTCTTGCGCGGCGGGATAGGTCAGCTCCAGAACGAACATGCGGGCCAGGCTAACCGGGCCGCGGGCAAAGGTCAGTACCTCCGGGTATCCCCATTAGTGCTTGGCAGCCGCGAGCAGAGCCTCCGCGACGGCCGTCCGCGCGTACAGCACGCTCCGGCCAACCCGGTGCGGCGTGACCAGTCCAGCTGCGCGCAGTGCGCTCAGATGCTGGGAGGCGCCACCCGGTGTCAGGCCGGTCCGGCTAGCCAGCTCCGTCGTCGAGCGCGGGGACTCGAGGTGCGCGAGTAGGTCGGCGCGCGACCTCCCAAGCGCCTTCGCGATTCCCTCGGGAACCACCTCGGCCGAGGCATCCCAGAGGGTGGCGATACCTCTCGCGGGATAGGTCAACGTCGGCTGCCAAGGCGGGATGGTGCTCGAGAAGACGTTTGGCCAGACGAACGCCGACGGCACCAGCAGCAGCCCCTCACCCGCGAGTTGCCGCATTCCACCGAACCGGCGATGCCGAATGAAGAGCGACCCCTGCCGCCAACGGACCGTATCGGCCAGCTCGCCGAACAATCGGCCGTGCCCCTCGTCGGCGAGCTGCCGTGCCCGATAGAGCACATCGCCTTCAAGCAGTGCCCGAATTCGGCCCCAGTGCGGACCGACGGCCAGCTCCCAGTACGCCGCGAGCTCGTCCACCAGCCGTTCCAGGCCCGCCTCCGGATCGGCGTACAACTCTCTGATCGGTCCGGCCGGCAACCGCTCCGGCGTACGACGATCTGGGCCGCGCGGGATCTTAGCCTCGGCCAGTGAGCCGATGGGGTTGGTGCGGGCATACCCGAGTACGCCCAGGTCGGCGCGGATCTGGTCGGCCGGGATCCGCCGCAGTGCCGCCAACTCCGAGGTGAGGTCGGGGATGGGACTGCGCGGCGTGGCGCTGAGGAAGTCGGCGAGATACCAGACAGCGGGATCGACCAGGCCGAATAGCAGGCTCCGGTCTGCGCCGGATCGTTCGAGCCGTTCCGAGGTGGTGACCGCCCAGTCCCGGTGGAAGGCCCACGAGCGCGGCGACTTCAGCAGTCGCACGCTGGCCACGATCTCCCAGAGCGGCGAGATCGCGAATCTGGTCCGGGCCAGGTCCTCCACGGTGAACGCCAACTCGAGCACTGTGCGCCTCTCGTCGATTTAGGCCAGTCTAAATCCATTGGAAGCGCTCGTCCGGCGCCGGAGCATGACGAATGGTCATCCCCGACGAAGGAGTTATCCATGAGCATCGAACCGACCCTCAAGCTCGGCGAACTCGAGATCCGGCGCCTCGGCTTCGGCGCGATGCGGTTGACCGGGTACCGGCCGGCCGAGGACCGTCGCGAGTCCGTCCGGATCGCCCGCCTGGCCGTGGAACTCGGCGTCAACTTCATCGACACCGCCGACGCGTACGGCATCGGCGCGAACGAGGAACTACTGGCCGAGGCCCTCTATCCGTATTCCGACGGCCTGGTCATCGCCACAAAGATCGGCCACACCCGCCCGTCGCCCTCGGAGTGGAAGCCGGTCAGGCGGCCGGAGTACCTGAGGCAGGCAGCCGAGTTGTGCCTGCGGCGCCTGCGAGTGGAGCGAATCGACCTGCTCCAGTTGCACCGGATCGACCCGTTGGTGCCGTTGGCGGATCAGTTCGGCGCGCTGGCGCAATTGGTTGCTGAAGGCAAGGTTCGCCATGTTGGGCTCTCGGAGGTCACGGTCGATCAACTCGAGGAGGCGCGCCGGTACGTTGAGGTGGTCAGCGTACAGAACCGCTACAACCTGATGGATCGTGAGCATGATTCCGTTCTCGACCACTGCACTCGTGCGGGAATCACCTTTATTCCTTGGCTTCCGATCGCCCGCGAGCCGAGTGCGGTGCTGGATCAAGTCGCGAGTGAGGTGGCCGCGACGCCACAGCAGGTGTCGCTTGCTTGGCTCCTACATCGCTCGCCGGTCGTCGTGCCCATCCCTGGTACGTCGTCCGCGGAGCACCTCATCGCCAACGTCGCGACGGGCCAGATCGAACTGACTGCGAACCAAGTCGCACGACTGGACGCGTTGGTCTGAATTCGCGCCGGGTCTGTAGCGCGGCGGGCTCGGGAAAGTTGTCCCCAGGTTCAAATCTCCTTGTCTGAAAGGGGAAAGTCGACTGCATCTTCTCCTCGAACCGCCCTGGAAGTACCGGGGCGGCAGAGCAGGAGGTTCGACATGTCCAAGACGCTGGTCGCCGTTCAGCCCAGTCCCGTCCGTGGTCGCGCACTGGCGCTCGCTGGAGGCCGGATCCGCGCCGCCTCCCAACTCGCCCGTGCTGCCCGTGCCGCGCGGGTTGGGCGATCTCGCGGTGAACGAGGCGCGGCCACCGCCGAGTACGCGATCGCCACGGTCGCAGCCTGCGGTTTCGGCGGCATCCTGATCGCCCTGCTGAAGTCGGATGCCATGCAATCGTTGCTAAAGGCAATCATCAACGCCGCCCTACGCGCCGCCGGCATCGACTTCGAACTCTAGACCGCCCACTCACCCGGCCGCGCGCTCCTCACGCGCGCGGCCCGGTGGCCCACCAGAAAGGGAGGTCAAGATGCACCAATCCCGACACCCAAAGGCAAGCGGACTGATCCAGCCGATACGCCAACACGTTCTCCCGGACAACCTCATCCATCTCTCCACAACATCGCCGACGCGCACCGCAACACCCACCACCCGCCCACTGCGCACATGTCGTAGACGATCCGCTTCACTGTCGCCACCGTCGTCCTCGTCGTCCTCGTCCTCGCCACCGCCACGGTTGCCGTGGCCGTCAGCGTTGCAGTCGGGGTCGCCGTTGTCATTGCGGTCGCTGTGGCGACAGCCGTTGCCGTGGCGGTGGTTGTTTCGGGCTCGTGGTCAGCGTGGGTCGGTGACTGCTGAGGTCGCGATCGTGCTGCCAGTGCTCGTCATCGCGATGTTCGGCGCCCTTTGGCTGATTGGGGTCCTCGTCGCCAACGTCCGCTGCGGTGATGCCGCTCGCGACGTCGCCCGAGCAGTCGCCCGCGGCGAAAGCGAATCCATCGCGCGATCCCTAGGTGAGCGAACCGCCCCACGCGGCGCCCACATCACCATCACCCGTCAAGGCTCAGACGTCGTGGTGACAGTCCAAGCCGAAGCCCAAGGCGAAGGAGCCTTCCTGAAACTCCTACCAACCACAAACCTCACCGCCCGATCCGTAATCCATGCCGAACCAGGCGAATCCCCATGACCCGCCCTCACACCACCTCCCCACGCGCATCCAACGCCCAGCCCCACCGCCAGCCTCACCACAATCAGCCTCACCGCAACTGCCACCGCGATCGCAACTGCCACCGCGATCGGCACTGCCACCGGGATCGCCACTGCCAACGGGATCGTCGCCGCCACCGCGATCGTCATCGTGATGGCAAGTGTCAGCGCGTCGTTGTGCGTACCGAGCGCGGGAGCGGCACGTTGCTGACAATGGCCGTGGCGGTGCTGATACTGGCTGGCGCCTTCGCCGCTGTTCTCTGGATAACCGTGCTCACAGCCAAACACCAAGCCGCGACCGCCGCCGACCTCGCGTCATTAAGCGGCGCTAACACCTTGCAAATAAGCGAGTCAAACGAAGCCGCCTGCAAAATAGCAGTCAGAATCGCGACAGAACACCGCACTACTCTCGCCCGATGCACCATCGACCAATCCACAGAAGTCGTAGTAGTCACCTCGGTCCAACTGCACCTCGGCAAACTCGGCTCACCCACTATCACCGCAAGCTCCCGCGCCGGCCCAATCGCGCCCAGCAACGGGCAAGGTCTGCACGTACCCGACGGATAGCCACACCCCGCCCTGCGACACGGCCGCAGCACCCTCGACAACCCTGGCCTCCCGTGGCGCCTACTGCCGAGGTGGTGGTTTGCGCTTCGGTACGTCCAGCTGAGGCGGTGTTGGCGCCAGGGCCGTCGGAGTCGAGGAAGCTCGCGGCGCACGCCGCGTCGGGTGGCCCACACCCGACGCCAGCAACAGTCCTCGCCTGCTTCGACCGGCCGCACAGCCGGACATTGGTCAATAGCACGCTCGGCAGCGGCTCCCGAGTGCGAGGCGGCGCGGGCTTCGAGATGACTGACGCCTCGCTCGGCTGACTTCGCGGTCGCAGTCGCGGCCGCCGTGGCGACGCGGTTCCAGGACGGCTAATGGCGCGAAGTCGACCATCTGTGGGCGACGACGCCTGCCAAGGCCGCGTTCGACCCGGTGCCGTTCGACCCGGTGCCGTTCGACCCGGTGCCGTTCGACCCGGTGCCGTTCGACGCGGTGTTGCTGGCCATGGCGACTGGACCCGGTGAGCGGCCTTCTTCAGACCGGGCGGTTCACCCGTGCGTTGCTACACATCCGCTCTGTCGAGGCCGGGCGGAGCGGCTGCTGCGTGGGCGCGTACTAGTCGGAGCGGTGTGGAAAGGATGGCTGGTGGGGTGTGGAAGGGGCGGTCGGAGCGGCGGCGGGTGGCGGTGGAGTGGTGGTGAGAGGCTGGCGGGCGTGGATGAAGTAGCGGTGGCGGAGTGGTGATTGCGGTGGAGGTGGGTTGGGGATGGCGGGGTTGGCGTTGTTGGTGGTTGATGCGGCGAATGTGGTTGGCTCGCGTCCGGATGGGTGGTGGCGGGACCGGGCGGGGGCGGCCGCGCGGTTGGTCGAATCGTTGCGGCAGGGGGTTGGCGAGCCGTACGACATCACGGTCGTGCTTGAAGGAGCTGCTCGCAAAGGTGTGCCGCCAGGTGATGAGGCGGGACTGCGTGTGGTTCATGCCGCCAACTCGGGTGACGACACGATCGTCGATGTGGTCGCGTCTGCTCGAGAGGCGGACGCTCATCGGGAGATTCTCGTCATAACCGCCGACCGCGAACTTCGCCGCCGAGTAGAAGAGTTCGACGCCCGCACCACCGGGCCGTCCTGGCTTCGAGAACGGCTGGACGGCACCACACCAAGCGCGTGAGGGCGGGGACGACGTGGAGCACGGCACAGCGGCGGAGCACGGCGCCCCGGCGCAGCGAGGCGACTGGCTAGGTCGGGCGCGTCGCCGGAGCATGCCGATGGGTGTGAAGGCGGCGAGGGTGGTCGCCGCGCAGACGGGCAGCGGAGGCCTATGGCGTGGACCGCCTGATGTGGATGGCGGGGGATGACGCGAGGTCGGCTAGTCGGGGAGCCAGCCGTTGCGTTCGGCGATGTTGATGGCGTCGGCTCGGGTTCGGGCGCCGGTTTTGCCGATGGCGGACCAGAGGCGGATGCGGACCAGGCGTTCGGAGATGGCGAGTTCGGCTGCGAGGGCGGAGACGGTGCCGCCGTCGCGGGCGGCTCGGAGGGTGTCGGTTTCGCCGGGGTCGAGTGGGGTCTGCTCGTAGCGGAGGGTTTCGGCGGCGAGGTTCGCGTCGACGACGCGGAGGCCGAGGTGGACCCGGCGGACGGCATCGGCTAGTTGCGGTGCGGGGCTGTTCTGCAGGGCGAAACCTTTCGCGCCCGCATCGAGGCCGCGACGGAGATAGCCCGGCCGGCCGTACGTGGTCAGCATCACGACGCGGCATTCGGGCATGGAGGTACGGAGTTCGGAGGTGACGGAGATGCTTTCGCGTTCGGGTAGGCAGGCGTCGAGCAGGGCGACGTTGGCCCGGTGGTGTTTGGCGGCGGCGACCACGTCGTCCTTGCGGCTCAGTTCGGCGACCACCTCGAGGTCACGTTCGCGTTCGAGCCGGCTTCTGAGCACCCCGCGGCTGAGGATCTGGTCATCGACCAGCAACAACCGGATGCGGTCGTGCAACGCGGGCCTCCGTGGAGGTGTCGGATCGTGGTGGGCACACGTTCCGGTGGACTGAAATGGGCGGGACGACGTTCCAGATCATCGGGCTCGAGGTCGGTTGACGTCCAGGTCATCGCCGGAGCGCGACCGGATCGCGACCAGAAAGCGACCGGATAGCGACCGGCTGTTGAGCCTCAGTTCCAGAGCGTGTCTGGGAGGACAGTAATAGCCTCCTGTCCCACCAGTCACACCAAGGTCCCCGACTCGCAGGAAAATTCCGGCCACGGTGTCGATCCGGGCAGGTGCTGTTCGTATGGAAGGTGTGCACGGGTACCGATCCCGGCACAGGCACAGTGCCGATCGCGGCACGAAGGGAAGTACGGACGCGGTCGGGATCGCGGTACGACGGTAATGCGGACGCGGTGCTGATCGCGCACGAAGGGAAATGCGGAAGCGGTCCTGATCGCGGTGCGAAGGCTTGCGGACGGGGTGCTGATCGCGGCACGAAGGTGGCGCAAGCGGTACCGATCGCGGCGTGGCGAAAGAAGGAGGGCGGAGCGGATGAAGAAGTACATGTTGGGCATCTATCAGCCGGATGGCGTGGTCCCACCGCCGGAGTTTCTCGAGCCGGTGATGGCGAAGCTCGAGGTGTGGCATGACGAACTGCGCGAGGCCGGCGCCTGGGTGTTCTCGGGGGGTTTGACGCCTGCGAGTTCGGCGACGGTGCTGCGGCATCGCGACGGGGAGAACCTGGTCACCGACGGGCCGTTCGCGGAGGGGAAGGAGCACCTCGGTGGGTTCACGATCATCAGCGTGTCTGACCTGGACGCGGCGATGGATTGGGGTGGGCGGCTGGCCGAGATCCTGGCGCCGCTGTCGATCGAGGTCTGGCCGATGGAGCACGGCTCGTGCGCGAGTCCGGACGACCGTCCCGCCGAATGAGCATTGACCCGGGACGAGCATTGAACGGGACAGGTGGTTGAGCTGGATGGGCGTTGAGGTGTGACTGGTCGGGCGGGGGAGATCGAGCGGGTTTTCCGGGCGGAGTATGGCCGTGCGGTGGCTGTGCTGACCCGCGTGCTCGGGGATATCGATCTTGCCGAGGAGGCTGTGCAGGACGCCTTTGCCAAGGCCGTCGAGCATTGGCCGGCCAAGGGGCTGCCGCCGAGTCCGGCCGGCTGGATCATCACCACTGCTCGGAACGGCGCGATCGACCGTCTGCGCCGCGAGGCGAATCGCGATGCCAAACACGTCCAGGCCGCGCAGCTTGCCGAAGGCCAGGCCCAGGATCAGGCGCAAGACCAGGTGCGAGATCAGGCGCAAAGCGAGGCGTACGGCGGGAGCGCTGGGCCAGGGGAGGCGGAGGCCGTGGAGGACGACCGATTGCGGCTGATCTTCACCTGTTGCCATCCGGCTCTGGCGATGCCGGTTCGGGTCGCGTTGACCCTGCGGCTGCTCGGTGGACTCACGACGGTGGAGATCGCACGCGCGTTTCTGGTGCCCGAGGCGACGATGGCGCAGCGGCTGGTTCGGGCGAAGGGCAAGATCCGGGATGCGGGCATTCCTTATCGCGTACCGGCAGAGGCTGATCTGCCGGACCGCCTTCGCGGCGTACTCGCGGTGCTCTACCTGATCTTCAACGAGGGATATACCGCCAGCTCGGGGGATGAGCTTGTCCGCGAGGAGCTCTGCCGCGAGGCGATCCGGCTCGCGCGGTTGCTGGCCGAGCTGATGCCGGACGAGCCGGAGGTGTTCGGGTTGCTCGCGCTGATGCTCCTGACCGAGTCGCGTCGTCGGGCCCGGACGGATGACCGAGGCCGGCTCGTGCTGCTGCCAGACCAAGATCGTGCGCGTTGGAACCAGGGCCACATCGCCGAAGGCCAGGCGCTGGTGCGCAAGTGCTTGCGCCGCGATCAGCCCGGGCCGTACCAGATCCAGGCCGCCATCCACGCCGTACATAGTGATGCCGCGACTGCGGACGCGACGGATTGGCGGCAGATTCTCCAGTTGTACGACCAGTTGATGGTGATCGCGCCGAGTCCGGTGGTCGCGCTCAACCGGGCCGTCGCCCTCGCCGAGGTGGAGGGGCCGGCGGCGGCGATCGAGGAGGTGGAGGCGTTGGACTTGGCGAAGTTCTACCTGTTCCACGCGATTCGGGCCGACCTGCTCCGGCGGCTCGGGCGTTCGGATGAGGCGGTTGCGGCGTACGACGAGGCGATTGCGCGGGCCGACAACGCCGCCGAACGGGAATTCCTGACGACCCGCCGCGCAGAGCTCATCGGCTAGGGCTCAAGACGAGAGGGCTAGGACCTGGCCGGTGTGGTCGATCAGGATGTGCGCGCCGGGTAGGTCGGCCGGGAACTCCTCGTACGGCTTGCGTACAGCGCGCCGGCTGCCGTCCCACCCGAGCAGCAGCGTGCCGGGCGCGTCGACGGCCACGAACGTGTCGCCGTTTCGCAGCAGCACTGGCGCGGCATAGCCCGCAGAGACCGACGTACGGCCTGCGGCGAGTCCAGCGAGCACCAACCCCGGCAGCTCGTCAGGGCCTGCGGCAGCCGCGTCGACGGCCACCCAAGTAGTAGGTGAACCAGGCAGCGTCAACGACGACGGGCTGTGCCAGTCGCTACCGCCAATGGCTGTAGTAGAAGCGCCCCACGCGTGCCAGAAGGCCACCGGACCACCCCAGCGGCGGTCGAGCCAGGAGGAGTGCCACAGCTCGGCCAATGGCGGGTGAACCGGTAAGGGCTGCCGCCACGAGCAGTCGCCGCCCAGCGGATGGTTGATCGACATCAACCCACCACGCCGCGCCACCTCGGCCACCCACGTCTCGGCCGGCTGCCGGAAGTCGATCACGCCGATCGCCCCGAAGGCGTTGGCATGTCCGGAATCAGTGGTGGTCTCCTGCCCGGGGATGAGGCCGATGCCGAGCCGCTCGCCCACCGGTAAAAGCTCGGCGTGATGCGCCTCGGTGTTGTGGTCAGTGATCGCCATGACGTCGAGCCCGGCCGCCACTCCGAGCGCGGCGACGGCCGCCACCGGGGCCGAGCCGTCCGAGTGCAACGTATGCGCGTGGAAGTCCGCCGCAACCCAGCGCAATCCGTCCACCGACGGCAGTTCGCGACGCGGCGGACGAGCCGGTACGACGACTGCCGCCGAGTCCGACTCGTACGACGACAAACCCGGGATATCCCCGCGTGCGACCGGCCCGGTGGATGCCTCCACCACCAGCTCGACGCCCTCGACGGGGATCCGGTGCAGCCCGAGCACCACCCACCAGACGCCGGGTTCCAGCTCGCCCGGGATATAGCCAGGGGTCGCGTCGGTTGGGGTGATCGCGTACGAGCGCCGCGCTCCGCCGGACCACCCGCGCCAACCGGCAGCACCCTCGCAGCCGATGTCGATCACCGCGCCCGGAGGTGGTTCCGACAGCCGGACCGTCAGGCCTTCGCAACCCGGCGGGATGTCCACCGGCAGCGAATGCCAGACCGACTCGGCCCGATCGTCAAGGGTCCAGGTCCGCCGGTACGTCGTGATAGCCATCGGTCAGACCCGTCCTTGCAGATTGTGCAACCGTGCCGCACAACCTTGGCACTCTCAAACGACGATGTGAAGACTTTTGCCCACGGCAACGGAAAACGTTGTCAGGGACTAACGGCCACGCCGCTGGCTTAACGGACGCGTCAAGGCAGGCTTCACCAAATCCTCGGCTGATCGCCGCGGGCGGTCGAGTCGGTGGCTCGATCCGCACTGCGATCATCTCCACAACAGAGCGAAATGCTCAAAAGCGAAGGGCGGTTCCGGCCTTGTGAGCCGGGACCGCCCTTCCTTCTAAAAGGCTCCTCCTCGGTCGGTGCTCAGCGCACCAGGTTGATCATCTGCTTCGGCAGCACCTGCATCTGGGCCGGGATCGGCAGCTTGCCGCCGACCAGCTCCAGTAGCGAGGCCGCGGCCTTCTCGATCGGCAGCGGCAGGCTCAGGCCGAGCGCGCTGAGCAGCGCGTTCACCAGTGCCATGATCGCGCCCAGGATGTCCAGGTTCGGGATCGGGAGCTGACGCCAAGCCTGTGCCGGCGAACCGTCGGCCGGCTCGGTGGCCGTCGGACGGGCCTGCTTGGCCTTGCCGATCATCGAACTCAGGGCCTGACCGTTCGCCACGTTGACGAGGGCTCCGGTGTCCTTGTCGTGGGTCCACTTCTGGCCATCGGCGTCGCGGCAGGGCAGTACCAGAACCGGCGCTTCGGCCGGTGTCGGTACGAGGTCCGCCGCGGTGTCGAGGCAGGCACCGGTCTTCGCAAGTTCGCCACCGACGGACTTGCTCAGAGCAACCTGCAGCTCACCCTTGGCGGTCCAGATCCACTGCTGTGCTTTGCCGGCCCGCTTCGGAGCGCAGGGCAGCATCACCGCCATCGGGATCTTCTCCGCCGCCACGAAGGTGAGGCAGTAGCGGGTGTCCGCGGTACTGCCGATCTGCTTCGGCACCCCGACCTTGAATGTGGCCGCGGGTGGGTTGTCGGAGCGTTCGGTCGGCGCCGCGGCCTGCGCGGGGACCGCCGTGGCGAGTGCCACGCTGACGGCCAGGACCGCCACGCCGGTGCGGGTCAACAATCTACGGATGATCAAGACAACCTCCAGAGGTCGTGCCATCTCTAGGCGATAGGTCGTCGGGACCCCGTTCGGGACAGGTCATCGCCGGTGCTGTCGGTCCACTCCAGAGCCCCTTGCGCGGGGGGGCGATCCTGAGGTGTTCGGCTCGTGTGAGGTTCGGGCCGGCTGACCTGAGACCGCTGGTGACTCGTCGCAACGTTTACGCCACGACCAGTAATGCACAGCTTGACCAGTGTCGGTTATGGCAATTCGATGACACTTGATGCCATTGGCAACTAATTGCCAGTGATCAAGTGGTTGCGTAAGGCCCCTATTACGGAACCGTAGTTTTCCGCGTGCCGACTGTGCGTTCGCTGAGACGGAACCTCAATGAATTCGAGGCATCAGGTGACCGGATGCTCAGACGAGCGCGGATGATCGGTGCCCTCGTCAGCAGCATTGGTGCCTTTGGCAACAGTATCGGTGCCTTCGGCAACTTCATCGGAAGTGCCGGTGCCCGGCGCGGCCGGCGCGGTCTCGACCTGCTTGTCCGGCGTGGTCGGCGTGGCCTCGACCTGCTGGCGGAGCTCCTTGACCTCCTTGCGCCGGCGGTAGCCGCGGCCAACGCCCTTCTTCACCAGCCACAGCCCGGCTATGGCGACCGCGCCGGCTGCCGCGCCGAAGAAGAAGACGGCGGAGACCGACATGCCGAGGTCGATGCCGTACACCTCCAGGGTGGTTGCCTGGCCGGAGGTCGTGGCGACTCCCAGGCCGGCCAGGACGGCGACAACTATCAAAACGATTCCGAGAACGAACATGGCAGGCTGCCTTTCCGGTGCCGATGCCGTTGGTGCTAGTGGTCTGCGAGTAGCGCGGACAGGAGGGTGACGGCTCCTGCCTTGTCGAGCGGGTTGTTCCCGTTCCCGCATTTGGGCGACTGGACGCACGAGGGGCAACCTTGGCTGCACTCACAGTGTGCAATCGCCTCCCGGGTCGCGGTCAACCACTCGCGCGCCGCCGCGTAGCCATGTTCGGCGAAACCCGCGCCACCGGGATGGCCGTCGTACACGAAAACGGTCAGGCAGCCGGTGTCGGCGTGCCGCGCGGTCGAGACGCCACCGATGTCCCAGCGATCGCAAGTAGCGAACAACGGCAGCAGTCCGATCGAGGCGTGTTCGGCGGCATGGGCCGCACCCGGTACGTCGTCCAGGCCGAGTGCCGCGACCTGGTCGTCCGGCAGGGTCCACCAGACGGCCTTGGTGCGCAGCGTCCGCTCGGGCAGTTCCAGCGGAACCTCGTCGAGGATGTCGCCGGTGACGAGCTGCTTGCGCTGGTACGACACCACCTGGTGCGTCACCTGGACCCAGCCGCGCGACAGCTCGGCGGCACCCCAGCTGGTACTGGCCTCGGCCCCGAGGATGCCGATCTCGGTGATGTCCCGGGCAAACGTCGTGTAGTCCGGCGCGGCCGGTGCCACGATCGCCGCGTGGCCCTCGAGGTCGAGCGTGCGGACCAGATAGGACTCGCCGGCATGGACGTAGACCGCGCCCTCGTGCACGCTCGCATGGGCCGCGCCGCCGTCGACCGTACCGAGCAGGCGCCCGGTCTCCTCCTCGACGATCTGCACGGTCCGGCCGCCGGCCGAGCGGATGTCGATCGCGTCCACGGCCCGGTCGCGCCGCGTCCAGAACCAGCCGCGTGGCCGAGGCCGCAACAGCCCCTGCGAGACCAGCTGACCGATGACCCGCTCTGTAGTGGAGCCGAAGACCTCGAAGTCGTCCGTCGTGAGCGGCAGTTCCTGAGCTGCGGCACATAGCTGTGGCCCGAGGATGTACGGATTCTCCGGGTTGAAGACCGTGGCCTCCACTGGTCGTCCGAAGATCGCCTCCGGGTGCCGGACCAAGTAGGTGTCCAGTGGATCGTCCCGGGCCACCAGAAGCGCCAACGCCTCAGTGCCGGAACGGCCGGCTCGTCCCGCCTGCTGCCAGAGGGATGCCCTAGTCCCCGGCCAGCCCGTCAGTAGTACTGCGTCCAGCCCGGCGATATCCACGCCGAGCTCGAGCGCGTTGGTGGCGGCAACACCCGTTAGCTCGCCACTGTGCAGCATGGCCTCCAGACGACGTCGTTCCTCCGGGAGATAACCCGCGCGGTACGCCGAGACCTGGTCGACAAGGCTCGGGTCTACCTCCTCCAAGTTGGCCCGAGCAGTCATCGCGACAGACTCGGCACCACGTCGCGAACGAACGAAGGCCACGGTACGAACGCCCGAGACGACCAGATCGGTCAGTAGGTCGGCCACCTCGGCGGTAGCTGAGCGACGGACCTGCGCGCCGTTCTCCCCGCCGTACGACGAAACGAGCGGTGGTTCCCACAGGCCGAAGGAGACGCCGCCACGGGGTGAACCGTCGTCGGTGACGGCCTCCATCGGCAGACCGGTCAGCCGTTCGCCAGAGACGGCCGGCTCGGCAACAGTCGCCGAGGCGCAGACGAAGACCGGGTACGACCCGTAGTGGGCGCAGACCCGGCGAAGCCTGCGGAGGACTCCTGCGACGTGTGCGCCGAAGACGCCTCGGTAGTGGTGGCACTCGTCTACTACGACGTACTGCAGGCTGCCGAGGAATCGGGCCCAGCGTTGGTGGTTGGGCAGCACTGACCGGTGCAACATGTCCGGATTGCTCAAGACATAGGTGGCGTGGTCCCGGGCCCAGTCGCGCTCGGTCCGTTCGGAGTCGCCGTCGAGCGTCGTGGCGCGCAGACCCGGCACGGTGAACGCGGAGACCGCCCGGAGCTGGTCGTGCGCAAGAGCCTTGGTGGGCGACAGATAGAGCACTGACGCCGTACGACGGTGAGGGGACGCCGCCTCGGCTATGGCCAGCGTGGCGAACGCGGGAAGCCAGTAGCCGAGCGACTTCCCGGACGCCGTTCCGGTGGCTACTACTACCGAACGGCCGCCGTACGCCGCTTCGGCCGTCGCGATCTGGTGGATCCACGGCTCGGTGATTCCGGCTTCGGCCAGTTGCGCGAGCACTTCAGCGGGCACCCAGCGCGGCCAAGCGCCCGTGCGGCTAGGGCGTGCCGGCACCGGCTCGACATGCGTCAGCCGCTCCGCACGCCCAGGCCCGGCCGCAAGCCGCTTGAGCACGCCCGCCGCCTCACCGCCGTCACGCATACCCCCAAACCTAGTAGTCGCCTCCGACATCTACACACCGTGTCCGCTCAATCGCATAATTGTCCACATAGGTGGATAAGCTTGTGGATAACTTCCATTAAGAGAGAGATATGTCGAGATATAGACCATGGGATGAGCTGGATCGGGGGTTGGTCCACGCGCTGCGGATCGACGCCCGGGCGCCGTTCACCCGGGTCGCGGCCGTGCTCGGCACCTCGACGCAGACCGTCGCGAGGCGATACGCCCGCCTCCGGAACGACTCCGGCCTCCGGATCGCGGGGCTGCTTTATCCACAGGGGGAGCCGTGGGTGATCCGGCTGACGGCCGGCGATGCCGCGGCAGACGTCGGCCAGGCCTTGGCGAAACGGGCTGACACGTCTTGGGTGCGACTCGCCTCCGGCGGTACCGAGGTGGTGGCCGTTGTCCACATGACTCCGCCTGACCTCTTGCTGCGGGACATCCCGCGCACGGCAGGTATTACGGCGATCTCCGCGCACTACCTGTTGCGGATGTACCTAGGTGGCCCGAGCGCTTGGCGGGGTAGTAGTCGCGTATTGACCGATGACCAGGAGCGGCAGCTGCAGCCACCACCTGTGGACCGGAAGCCCGTCGTACTCGGAGATGCGGATCGCCGGCTGCTCGACGTACTGCTGGAGGACGGGAGAACGTCGTACGGCGAACTGGCCGTCGCGACTGGGTGGTCCGCGGCGACTGTCGCGAAGCGGCTTGCGGAGCTACGGACGAGTGGCGCGCTGTTCTTCGACGTACAAGTGGAAGCGGACGAAGTGGCGACGGGGCAGGCCTTGATCTGGTTGTCCGTGCAGCCGGCCGAGCTCGACAACGTTGCCCGGGCCATCGCCGATCATGACGAGTCGACCGTTGTCGCGGCGACGACCGGACGGACGAATCTGCTCGTGAATGTGCGCTGTCCAACGCCGGAGCGGTTGCACGCCTACCTGACCGGGCGGTTGGCTTTCGATGCCATCGCGGCGGCCGAAACCAGCCCCGGTTGGGAGGACCTCAAAGCCGCTGGGCCAGTCCGACTTCGGACACCGGCGAGTGTTGACAAATAAACCACTGGGAGCTTGGGCAACGAGTTGGTGACCGAGTTGGATCCGGGGGCACATCTCACAGTCCGTACATGGTTGAATGCAACCGTTCACGGGATCGGAGGCCGAAGTGGATCTGTCGCTGACGACGCGCACCGAAGGTGAGCGCACAGTCGTCGAAGTGGGTGGGGAGATCGATGTCTACACCGCGCCGAAACTCCGCGAGACCATCGTCTCGCTGGTCGATGCGGGCAACCATCACCTGGTGATGGACCTGGAAAAGGTCGAATTCCTTGACTCCACGGGCCTGGGCGTGCTGGTCGGTGGATTGAAACGGGCCCGGACGAACGAGGGCTCGCTGGCTCTGGTCTGCACGCAGGAACGACTGCTGAAGATCTTCCGGATCACTGGTCTGGACAAGGTGTTCGACATCCACGACAACGTGGCCTCGGCGATCTGAGCCGGGACCACCGCCGGGCTTGGTGACTACTCGTAGTCACCAGGCCACGGACCGCAAGAAATGTGGCGTAGACCACCCTGTCGCCAGGTCTGGTTTAGCACCCGTTAGAGTGACGCACCGCCAGGTCATTGGCGTTCAGTTTGTAGCCACATTTCCTCGCGTTCGCGGTGGCACGGGGGCCGCCGCGCCGGGGGCCCTAACAAGGAGGACGGATGTCCGCGCTGCTTGCGGTACAAGCGGTGGATCTTTCGTCGAGCAACACCACGCTGGTCATTGTCGTCGGCGCGATCGCGATCTTCGCGATCGGCATCGCGATGGTGTTCCGCGGTCAGGTGCTTGCCGCGAACGATGGCACCGAGAACATGAAGACGATCGCGGTCGCGGTCCAGGAAGGCGCGTCGGCCTATCTGTCCCGGCAGTTCAAGACGCTGTCGGTCTTCGCCGTGATCGCCTTCCTGCTGCTGTTCCTGTTGCCGGTGCACGGCGATGGGAACGAGACCACGCTGCGGATCGCGCGGTCGGTCTTCTTCCTGATCGGTGCGGGCTTCTCGGCCTCCATCGGCTATCTGGGCATGTGGCTGGCCACTCGCGCCAACGTCCGCGTCGCCGCGGCCGCGCGCGACGAGGGCCGCGACCCGGCCATGAAGGTGGCCTTCCGTACCGGTGGCACCGTGGGTATGGCGACGGTGGGCCTCGGCCTGCTCGGCGCCGCGATCGTGGTGCTGCTGTTCCAGGGTGACGCCCCGACGGTGCTCGAGGGCTTCGGCTTCGGTGCCGCCATGCTCGCCATGTTCATGCGTGTCGGTGGCGGTATCTTCACCAAGGCCGCCGACGTCGGCGCCGACCTGGTCGGCAAGGTCGAGCAGAACATTCCCGAGGACGACCCCCGCAACGCGGCGACCATCGCCGACAACGTGGGCGACAACGTCGGTGACTGCGCCGGTATGGCCGCGGACCTGTTCGAGTCGTACGCCGTGATGCTGGTGGCCTCGCTGATCCTGGGCAAGATCGCCTTCGGTGAGCACGGTCTGGTCTTCCCGCTGATCGTGCCGGCCATCGGTGCCGTCACCGCCGTGATCGGCGTCTACCTGACCAAGCCGCGCGCCGGCGAGAACGGTCTGAAGACGATCAACCGGTCCTTCTATCTGTCGGCCGGCATTTCCGCGGTGCTCTGTACGATCGCGGCGTTCGTCTACCTGCCGTCGTCGTTCGGCGAGCTGACCGGAGTGGCCGCGGACATCGCCGCGCACACCGGCGACCCGCGCGTCATCGCCACCGTCTCGGTGATCATCGGCATCGTGCTGGCAGCGGTCATCCTGGCGCTGACCGGCTACTTCACCGGTACCGAGGACAAGCCGGTCAAGGACGTCGGCAAGACCTCGCTGACCGGTGCGGCCACCGTCATCCTGTCCGGTATCTCGGTCGGCTTCGAGTCCGCCGTCTACACCGCGCTGGTGATCGGTGCGGCCGTGTACGGCGCCTTCCTGGTCGGCGGTTCCGGTGTGGTCGCGCTGTTCGCGATCGCGCTGGCCGGTTGTGGTCTGCTCACCACCGTCGGCGTCATCGTCGCGATGGACACCTTCGGCCCGGTCTCCGACAACGCGCAGGGCATCGCCGAGATGTCGGGCGACGTCGACGGCGAGGCGGCGCAGATCCTGACCGAGCTGGACGCCGTCGGCAACACCACCAAGGCCATCACCAAGGGCATCGCGATCGCCACCGCCGTGCTGGCGGCCACCGCGCTGTTCGGTTCGTACACGCAGTCGATCGCCGAGGTGCTCAGCGTCGAGGCGCTCGCGAAGTTCAACGAGGCGTCCCGCGTCTTCGAACCGTCCACGCTGGTCGGCATTCTCATCGGTGCGGCCGTCGTGTTCATGTTCTCCGGTCTCGCGATCAACGCCGTCGGCCGTGCCGCCGGTGCGGTCGTCTACGAGGTACGTCGCCAGTTCCGCGACATCCCGGGCATCATGGACGGCACTGGCAAGCCGGAGTACGGCAAGGTCGTCGACATCTGCACCCGCGACTCGCTGCGGGAGCTGGCCACGCCGGGTCTGCTCGCCATCCTGGCCCCGATCGCCGTCGGCTTCGGCCTCGGCGCCTCGGCCCTGGCCGGTTACCTGGCCGGTGCGATCGCCAGCGGCACGCTGATGGCGGTCTTCCTGGCCAACGCCGGTGGCGCGTGGGACAACGCGAAGAAGCTGGTCGAGGACGGCAACCACGGTGGCAAGGGTTCGCCCGCGCACGAGGCCACCATCATCGGTGACACCGTCGGCGACCCGTTCAAGGACACCGCCGGTCCGGCCATCAACCCGCTGATCAAGGTGATGAACCTGGTCTCCGTGCTGATCGCGCCGGCCGTCGTCAGCATGACCATCGGCGACGACCAGAACCCGGTGCTCCGGGCGGTCATCGCGATCGCGGCCACGCTGATCGTCGTCGGTGCCGTCGTGGTCTCCAAGCGCCGGGAGTCGGTCATCTCCGACACCCCCGCCGAGGCCAAGGCAGCCGCCTGACGTACTAACGCAGTAACGCGAAGGCCCACAGGTACCCACCTGTGGGCCTTCGCTATTTCCGGGTTATCCACAGGGCGCGTGGCGAGGCGGGCGGGATGGGCCGCTGTGCTGGAAGGATGTGCCTCGACCCGTCCTGGAGGAAAGGAAATCCTTATGCGTCGCGCCCGTCGGTTCGGTGCGGTGGGCCTGCTGGCCTCGTTGGTGGTGCTGACCGGTTGTTCGTCGGACCTGAAGCTCGATGGCAAGGACGTCGATGACAAGGCGCCGTTCCTGCAACAACTCGAAGGCGACTGGCGGAACGCGGTCGGCAAACAGGAGGTCAGCCTGGGCGACGGGTCGCACTGCTGGCTGGCCCGGGCCAAGGAGAGCAAGGAGTTCGACCGGCAGGCGTTCTGTGGCCCGATCCGGCATCTCGGTGCCAAGACGGACGGCATCTTCGACGTCTGGTCGTTCGACGCGCAGGTCGACGGCGACGGCAAACTGACGATGTCGAATGCCCAGCCGAAGAGCACCGGCGCGGACTTCCCGGCCGACCGCGAGGCCTGGCGGCCGGACGGCGCGACGATCCCGGAGAACGCCGAGGCCGTCGAACTGCCCAAGGCGCCGCCGGTGGACAAGGGCTTCCTCGAGCTCATCGACGGCCTGCAGTTGACCGAGCCGAAGAAGCCCGACCCGAAGGCCGGGCATATCGTCACGCCCTCGGTGGATCTGAAGGTCGGCGAGGTGGCCGAGGTGGCGACCCTGCCGGGGACGAACGGCGCCGCGTTGCGTGGTCCGGCCGAGGGCGAGGTGCTGCGGGCGATCACGTTCACGATCACGCCGGGGCCCGAGGGCGTCGACGATCCGAAGACCAAAACGACGTACGCCGTGAAGGTCGGGACGACCCGCAAACCGCTCGTGCTGACCGGTGAGGCCGACCCGGAGCCGCGCCTGCAGACCTTGGTGGCGGGCATTCCCGAGGGCGAGGACGCGCAGTTGGTCGTCATCTCGGGTGGAGTCGAGCAGACGCTGTCGCTGACGACCGGTGAGCGTACGTCGAAGAACGTCCCGGCGTACTACCGCTCGGCCGCGGAGGTCCGGCTCGACAAGACGTACCCGCTGACCAAGGCGGTGAACGGCCTGTTCGGGCTCGAGCACACGGTTCGCTTCACCACCGTCACGCTCAAGCCGTATCTGGGCAACGGCGGCTGGGCCAAGCCGGGCACGGTCTGGCTCAAGTTCGACTTCGACAACGGGTCGCTGCGCCGGACGGCGGCGGTCAACTACTACAAGACCGCGACGTACGACAGTGCGAAGAGCCTGATGCTGACGGACGACAAGGGCCGGAAGTACCCGCTCGCCGGCGCGCTGCCGACGCTGCGCGAGGGCGGTGCCAACCAGTCCTGGTTCGCGATCGGTGTCGCCGACGACGTGAAGTCGCTGACGATGACGTATGCCCCGGTGGCGAACTTCGAGGCCGACCCGTTCTGGATCAAGCAGGCCAATCCGAAGAGCGGCACGTTGAACTTCAAGCCGATGACGGTCACCTTCGCCTTGCCCCAATAATCGTTTGAAGGGTCGGACTCAGGGGGTCCCTGAGTCCGGCTCAGGGCGTCAACCGATGGCGACCCCGGCGCGGATGGGGGCAGAATCCACCCCAGGGTGGACATGCGGAATCCGCCCCGGGTTCGATGTACTCACCTCACGGTGCCTCAATACTGAATCCTGATAGCCGCCCCAGAGCCCTGGCGTGCATACGGACGAGGAGTACCGATGATCGAGGCAACCGGCCTCACCAAGCGTTACGGCGAAACTGTTGCCGTCGACAACCTGTCGTTCAGCGTCAAGACCGGCAAGGTGACGGGCTTCCTGGGCCCGAACGGCGCCGGCAAGTCCACCACGATGCGGATGATCCTCGGTCTGGACACCCCCACGGGTGGTGACGTCCGGATCGACGGTCAGCACTACCGCGACCTGAAGCGCCCGCTGACCAAGGTCGGCGCGCTGCTGGACGCCAAGTGGGTGCACCCGAACCGGTCGGCCCGGGCCCACCTCAGCTGGATGGCAGCCTCCAACAAGCTGCCGAAACAGCGGGTCGACGAGGTTCTCGAGATGGTCGGCCTGAGTTCCGTGGCCGGCAAGCGGGCCGGTGCCTACTCACTGGGCATGTCCCAGCGGCTCGGTATCGCCGGCGCGTTGCTGGGCGATCCCGAGGTGCTGCTCTTCGACGAGCCGGTCAACGGTCTCGACCCGGAGGGCATCGTCTGGATCCGGACCTTCATGCACAAGCTGGCCGGTGAGGGCCGCACGGTCTTCGTCTCCAGCCACCTGCTGTCGGAGATGGCCCTGACCGCCGACGAGCTGATCGTGATCGGCAAGGGCAAGCTGATCGCCCAGTCCACCACCCAGGAGTTCGTCGATCGGGCCAGCGGCAGCAGCGTCAAGGTGCGCAGCCCGCAGCTCGACGCCTTGCAGAGCGTGCTTCAGCGCGACAACCTCGCGACCCGGATCGAGGACGCGGGCACCGAGGGCAAGGTGCTGTTCGTCGACGGCGAGGTGACCACCGACATGATCGGTGAGGCCGCGGCCGCGCAGGGCATCGTGCTGCACGAGCTGACCCTGCAGCGGGGTTCGCTCGAGGCGGCGTTCATGCAGATGACCGGCGACTCGGTGCAGTACCACGCCACCGAGGAGATCGCCGGTGTGTTGACGAATGCGGTGCCTGCCGTGTCCGCGACCGAGGTGGCCGCTGGGCCGAAGGAGGACAACTGACATGTCGGTGATCGCAGTCGAGCGGATCAAACTGCTCTCCACCCGTTCGCCGTGGTGGTGTATGGCCGTCGCGGCCGTGCTGTCGATCGGCGTCTCGGCCCTGACCGCCGGCCTGACCTCGGATGAGGCGGCCGTGAGCATCTTCGACACCCAGAACGGCGTCCAGCTGAGCCAGATGGTGATGACGGTGATGGCCGCACTCGCGGTCACGACCGAGTACCGGTTCGGCACCATCCGGACCAGCTTCCAGGCCGTTCCGAGCCGGACCAAGTTGCTGCTGGGCAAGACCGCGGTTGTCGCGGGCCTGGCCGCACTGGTCGGCCTGATCGCGAGCTTCGGTGCACTGGGTATCGGCATGCTGCTCGCGCCGGGCGCTGACCTGAACGTGAGCGGGTCGGAGTGGCGGCTGATCGCCGGCCAGGGCATTGTCTACGCCCTCGCGGCCGTGATCGCCGTCGCCGTGGGTGCGTTGTTGCGGCAAAGCGCCGCGGCCGTCGCCATCCTGATCCTCTGGCCGTTGCTGGTCGAGAACCTGGTCATGCTGATCCCGAAGGTCGGCGACGACATGAACCGGTGGGCGCCCTTCGCGAACGCCTCCTCGTTCATCAACCAGGGCCAGAATCTGGGCATCTCCGGTGGTGGTGAAGGCGCCGGCAGCGGCATCGAGTACGCGCTGTCTCCCTGGGGTGCGCTGCTCTACTTCGCCCTCTTCGCCGCGGTCATGCTCGGCCTGGCGGTCCTCGTGACCAACAAGCGCGACGCGTAAGGATCCGAAAGCCCGGCCGGGCTGAGGGGTCCTGGCCGCCACAGCCCGTGGTTTCTTCAGTTTTGCTGGAGAAACCACGGGCTGTTTTCCGTTTCGGCCACTAGCCTGCGAATCATGACGGATTGGGCACGGGTGCGAGCCGACGACTTCGCGGTACCGGAAGGCCGCCCGGTCGAGGAGCTGGTCGCCGAGTTGTCCGCGATGCTGCGATCGCCGGATCCGGTGGTCCGCGACCGGCAGGCGTACTCGATCCTTGCGACCTGGATCGATCGCGAGGTCTTGTCCGCGGAGCAGTTGGTCGACCTGGGCGACGAGATGGCCGCGCGGTTCGGCGACAGCGAGATCCAGGCCCGCGCGTTCGCCCCGCTCATCCTCGACTGCATCGTCTCGGCCGGGGTGTTCGAGCCGCGCTGGGTCGAACCTTTCACCAGCTGGTACGCCGCGGAGCACGATCTTCGCGGTCATGACCCGTCTCTCGGCTGGCTGCATGCCGTCGCCCACGGTGCTGACCTCCTCGGCGCCTTCGGCCAGCTACCGGAAGTCGCGCCGACGTCGTTGCTGGATCTCGGCCTCGCCAGAGTCCTCACGCCGACCGAATACGCCCTGCGGGACCTGGAGGACAGCCGACTGGCGTACGCACTCGCGTCGACCCTGACCCGCCCAGACCTGTCGGAGGAAGACGCGACCGCCTGGCTGGCCACAGCGCCTGACGCCCTCCGGCTGGTCGGGATCACGGCCGGAATCCCCGCACACATCACCAACACCTTCAACACCCTGAACGCTCTCTACGTCCTGGTGGACCGTGGAGTCGAACCGCCCCTCCAGAGCACCCGGACCCAGGTCTCCCACCGCAAGGCCGTCCTGGACCACCTAGCAGCCGCCCTACGCACCCTCTCCCCCCACCAGAGCTAACCCGTCCGCTCCCGATCGCACGCCTGAGGGTGTGCAGTCCGGGTCCGGTCGTGGCAGGGAGGGATGGCGCGCGGGCAGGGGGACGGCGAGGGTGGGAAGAGGTTTGGGAGGATGGCGGGGTGACTGAGACGCGGGCCATTCGTGAGAACTACAGCCGGGTGGCGACGGCGTATGACGGGGTGTGGGCGGACGCGCTGGCGGTGCATGCGAAGGGCGTCACCGACCGGTTGGCACTCGCTGACGCGCGACGAGTGGCCGAGCTCGGGTGTGGGCCCGGGCGGTTGCTGCCGTACTTGGCGGAGCGGGCGCCGCGGGCCCAGGTCGTCGGCGCGGATCTGACCGAGGCGATGCTGCGGCGGGCGCCCGCGTCGTACGGGCGGGTGCTCGCGGATGTCCAGGCGCTGCCGTTCGCGGCCGGTTCGCTCGACGGCGTCGTGATGCCGTTTGTGCTGTTCCACTTGCCGGAGTTGGCGTTGGGGTTGCGGGAGGTACGGCGGGCGCTTCAGCCGGGTGGTGCGTTCGGTGCGGTGACGTGGTCGACGCACGATCCGCATCCGGCGTACGACGTGTGGGTGCGGGTGATCGACGAGCACGACGCGCCGCCGGATCCGTCGCCGCAGATGCCGTCGGGCGAGGTCACGGCTGATCCGGACGCTCTCGCGGAGGCGATGGCGGCGGCTGGGTTCGAGGCGGTGCGGATTACGGCCGAGCCGTTCCGGCATCAGGTCGGCTGGCGGGACTTCATCGACCACGCGAAGGTGGTCGGCTCGATGGCCCGGCGGCTCGACCTCTTGCCCGATGACCGGCGGAAGGCTTGCCTGAAGGCGGCCGAGGCCGAGTTGTCCCAGCTGGACCCGGCCGACTTCGTCGAGTCCGGCCGAGTGCTCTACACGACGGCTGTTGCTGGAGGCAACCAATGATCTCGCGCCTGCGTTCGGTCCTCGCGGACTCGGGCTATACGGTCGACGGCGTGGCGGCCCGGCTGGGTGACGCCCACGCCGCGCTGGGCCGGAACGAGACCACTCCGGCTTGGCGGGTCACCGACTCGGGCGATCCGCTCGACACCTTGATCCGGCTCTTCCTCTTGCAGCGATGGGTCTCGAAAGACCTTGTGGAGATAGCTTTCGGCGCTCCGGTCGAGGATTTCCCCGACTTGTTCGTTGCCGACGGCAAGGAGGTCAAGGCGCTGCTGGACGTCCGGCCGTACGCCGAGGACGACCGCTCCTGGTGGGTCATCGCCGACCTGACGCCGGGCCTCGATGGACGGCGTGAGCCGATGCGTACGGACTACGTGCTCGGTATCGCTCCCGCCAGTATCAGCCTGGTCAACCTCACCGTTCCGGTCCGCGTCGACAGCGCGCTCGACATCGGCACCGGCTGCGGCATCCAGGCCTTGCACCTCGCGGAAAAGTCCGGCCGGGTCGTCGCGACCGACGTCAATCCCCACGCGTTGCGGTTGGCGGGTTGGACCGCCGAGCTGAACAACGTCGAGATCGACGTACGCGAAGGCAGTCTGTACGAGCCCGTTGAAGGCGAGCGATTCGACCTGATCGTGAGCAATCCGCCGTACGTCATCGCGCCCCCGAGCGACGGCAAACTCACCTACCGCGAAACGGGTTTCGCCGGCGACGCCGTGGTCGAACGCCTGCTCCGCCAAGCGCCCGGCCACCTCACCGAAGGCGGTTGGTGCCAGCTTCTCGCCAACTGGACGCACGTCCGCGGCGAGGACTGGCAGGACCGGCTCGCGGGCTGGACTGGTGGTCGCGAAGCGTGGGCCGTCCAGCGCGAGGTCCTCGATCCGGCCGAGTACGTCGAGCTCTGGCTGCGCGATGCGGGTCTGCACGGGCGGCCCGAATACGTCCGCCGGTACGACGAATGGCTCAGCTGGCTGGACGAACAACGCGTCGAGGCCATCGGCATGGGGTGGATCACCTTGCGCAACGTGCCGGGGGAGCTGGTCGCCGAGGCCTGGCCGTACGAGATCGAGCAGCCGATCGGCCCGCACGTGCTATCCCGCTTCGAGCGCGATACCCCCGACGACCTGCTCGAGCAGCATCTGGTCGTGGCGGCGGACGTGGTCGAGGAGACGGCCGGCCCGCCCGGTGCCGAGGACCCGGCCACGATCGTGCTCCGCCGCCAGCGCGGGATGCGCCGGGCCGAACAGGCCGACACGGTGCTCGCGGGATTCGTCGGCGCCTGCGATGGAGACCTTAGCGTCGGGCAGATCCTCGGCGCCCTGGCCGACCTACTCGGCCGGCCGTTGGAAGACCTGCACCGCGACTACTTGCCCAAGATCACCGGGTTGCTGCGGGAAGGCTTCCTCGACACGGTTTAACGGCCGCGGCGGCGCTTGTGGGCGTACATCCGGTTGTCAGCCTGCTCGAGCAGATCGTCGAACGGCGTCCCGTCCGTGCTGGTGGCGAACCCGATACTGAGCCGCAGCATCGCGAACCACGGCTCGTCGGCGGTATTGGCGACCAGGTCCGCCGCGGCCAGGATGCGCTCGACCAGTTCGCGCGCGCCACGCTCGTCCGGGTTGTCCAGCACCACGACGAACTCGTCGCCACCGGCGCGGGCCACGACGTCCTCGGCGCGCGACTGCTCGGTCAGCAGCTGCCCGACTCGACGCAGCACCTGGTCACCGCAGGCATGCCCGTAGTTGTCGTTGATGACCTTGAGGTTGTCCACGTCGATGAGCACGACGGCGACTGACCGGCCGATCCGGGCGGCGGCCATCCGCTCGTCGAGCGCACGGCGGTTGCCAACACCTGTGAGCGGATCCTCGCGAGCCGCCCGCCACTCGGCGTCGTGGCGCTCCGACAACTCCTGGCTGGCGAGGGCGCTGCGCACGGCGTACAGACCTCTCAGCCGCTCGGCCCACCAACCTCGGGCGAGCGTCCGGGCGTACTGCAGGCCGGCCCGGGCGCCCGCGTCACCGTTGTCCGCGAGGATCTGCACGGCCGTGTGCCGCACCAGGGCCTCGACGGGCGGATCGGAGGTCGGCGGCAGCTCCGAGACGGCCCGATCCGCGGCAGCGAGCGCGTCCTCGGTCCGGCCCATCGCCGCGTACGACTGGGCGAGGTAGGCGCCGGCGATGGCGGCCAGCTCCTGGTCGCCGAGTTTGGTGAGCTGGTCGCGGCAGTCCTTGAGCACGACAGCCGCCGCGGCCGGATCGCTCGCGCCATCGCTGGCGGCGAGCCACATCCGGCCGGCGACCGGCCAGTACCCGACGAGGTCGTCGGCGACGATGACGTCGATCGCCTGCCCGGCCCAGCGTCTGGCCTCGGCACGTCGCTCGGCGATCTGCGGGTCGTACGACGGGTCGCCGAGCCGCTCCATCTCGTGTGCCCAGCGCAGGTTCGACTCGGCCAGGTTGAGCCGGTCGATCGCCGCGGACTCGGGCAATGCCAGCGGGTCGGACTGGTGCTCGGCGGCCAGCTCGAAATGCGGGATGCACAACTCGAACAGGCGTAACAGGTCGTAGGCATAACCGAGCCCGGTGTGAGCCCAGCCGGCCAACGCGTCGTCGTCGCTGCGGCTCAGGGCCTGCTCGGCGGCGACCAGATCCGCGACCGAGTCACCACCCTCGCCGGTCCGCAGGCGGGTGACGATGCGCAGGGTGAGCGCGTTGGCCTCCCAGCCCGGCTCGCCGATCGCCCGGGAGACCCGGATACACGCCTCGACCGCGTCCAGCACGCCTTTGCTGTCGCTGCTGTGGTGGGCCGCGACGGCTCGGACGTACTCGGCGGATGCCCGCTCGTACGTCAGGTCGGGGCCGAGCTCCTGCAGCACCTGACGGATGTCGGCGGCGGCCTCGATCGGACTGCCCGACTGGGCGCGCGTCATCGCCGCTGCGATCCGTGCGGACAGCCCCGTCTGGTGCATTTCACCTCCCGACCGCCGCACAGACTGGCGTCATTCTCGTTCACCGCCGAAGTGGTGTCATCTTCCGGCCGGATCGAGGCATAGCCCGTCGCGCTCTGTCATGTTAGTAATGAACGCCAGCGTTACAAGAAATGTAAATTTCTGACCCGCCGACTCGTTCTGGGGACACGCATGCGAAAACTGAGACTCACCGCCGCTCTCGGCACGCTGACCGTGGCACTGCTCGCGCCGCTCGCTACAGCCGCTCCGGTCACCACCCTGGCCGGTCCAACCACTATCAATGCCCGGCAATTCACGTTGACCACCGATATGACCAGCCTTGCCAGCAAGGTTACCGCGCTGGAGACGGCCCTGGCCGGACGGCGCAAAACCGTCGACCAGGTGATGCAGGCCGCGAACCGTCCGCGGGGCGCGCTCTGCAACGCGTCCGCCTACAAGCCCGCGACCGATCGCTGGGGTTCGGCCGTCGAGGGCTTCTGCTGGAACGACGGCGACGACGCGGCCGATCACTGGTATCCGCAGGGCATCACGACCACGCGGGATGCGCTCGAGGCCGGGCAGTACGACAACCACCAGTTGGTCGCGAATAGCTGGTATCACAAGCCGGAGAACGATACGGCGGGTTCACCGAACAAGGGCGTGCGATTGTCGCTCACCGACTGGGATGCGGATTTCGCCAACAATTACAGGCATTTGCTGTTGGTCGAGCCGGTCACGGGTGGTAGCTATAAGGCCGTTCCGATCCACGCCGGCGGCATCTTCTGGTACGGCGATCTGTTGTACGTCGCCGATACCGGCACGGGTTTCCGGATTTTCGACTTCCGCAAGATCTATTCGGCCGATACGGGTAAGGCGAATGCGATCGGTAAGCAGTCCGACGGCACGTTCCACGCCCACGACTACGCCTATGTGATGGTGCAGACCGGGTGGATCCGAAATGCGGGTGCGGGGCTGCGGTATTCGTTCGTATCGCTCGACCGGGCGACGACACCGGACAGCATGGTGATGGGGGAATGGACGCCGGATACGTCCGGGACGAGCCGCATCGTGCGTTTCCCGTTGGACTACACCGACCGTCTGCCGGTCCAGGAGGCTGACGGCAAGACGTACGGCAATGAGGCTTACTCGACCGGATTCCTCAGTATGCAAGGCGTTGCGGCGCACGACGGGCGCTTTTGGTTCTCATCCAGTGCGGGAGATGGTGGGCCGACCGGCAACTACGGCACGCTGCGGATCTGGAACCGCGGCAGCACCACGGTCACGTCGTACGGCTGGCTCTATGGTGCCGAAGACCTGACCTACTGGCCCGACGCCGCCAACCCGGACTCCATCTGGTCACTGACGGAATACCCCAACTACCGCGCCGTCATCCAAGTCCCGTCCGGCCTCAACTGACCGGTCCCCTTCCGTTCATCGGACCCTTGTGACGCGGCGTGTCGGGGTTCATTGGTCCCTTGTGACCAAAGGCTTTGTGGCCGCAGCTATTGGTCACAAGGGTCCGATGAGTGGCAACACGCCGCGTCACACGGGTCCGATGAACGGAAAGGGTTAGCCGGCTTGGGCGGTGGCGGGTTCGGCGTGGAGGCGGACGGGGAGGGACTCGACGCCGTAGACGATGGAGAAGTCGCGAAAGCGGAGT
The DNA here is from genome assembly GCF_036226525.1 of Kribbella sp. NBC_01245. NCBI lineage: Bacteria > Bacillati > Actinomycetota > Actinomycetes > Propionibacteriales > Kribbellaceae > Kribbella > Kribbella sp. NBC_01245. The sequence goes on along the minus strand of NZ_CP108487.1, from coordinate 5,110,237 downwards.
TGTTCCGGGCCGACGGCGAGGGACATGTCCGGAAAGCGGTTGGCGAGGGCCTTGAAGGCGGCTCGTAGCTCCATGCGGGCCAGCTCGGCGCCGACGCAGCGGTGCATGCCGTGCCCGAAGGCGAGGTGGGCGGCAGGCGCGCGCTGGGGGTAGAAGCGCTCGGCGTTCGGCCCGAAGACCTCGCGGTCGCGGTCGGCGCCGGCCAGCGAGACGGCGACCAGGTCACCCTTGTTCACCTGCTGCCCGAAGACCTTCTGATCGTGCTTGGCGAAGCGCGGGAAGGCGACCTGTACGACGGTCAGGTAGCGCAGCAGTTCCTCGACGATGACGTCGACGGCGCCTTCCTCCTCGCGGATCCGGCGGAAGTTCTCCGGGTCGCGCAGCAGCACCAGCGTGCCGAGCGCCAGCATGCTCGCGGACGTCTCGTAACCGCCGAGGAACACTCCATCGGCCAGACCTCCGAGCTCTACGTCGTCCAGCTCGTCGCCACGTTCACGGATGATGTTGCCGATCAGGCCGTCGCCCGGGTTCTTCCGCTGTTTCGCGACGATCTCGAACAGGAACTCGCGCGATTCGCTGGCCGCGCTGAATACCCCGACGCCACCGCCGGACAGGTCGAACCGGGCCGGGCCGAGTTCGCGGAAGCGGTCGCGGTCGGACTCGTCCACGCCGAGCAGGTCGGCGATCACCAGGAATGGCACGGCGAACGCGAAGTCCGCCACCAGGTCGACGACCGGGCCCTTGGACTGCATCAGGTCGAGCTGGGATTCGACGATGTGCTCGATCTTCGGCGTCAGCCGCGACAGCCGCCGAACCGTGAACTCCGGCGTGAGGAACTTGCGCAGCCGGGTGTGGTCCGGCGGGTCCGTGAAGCCCAGCCCACCAATGCCCTCGGCCGGCTTCGACGGGTCGTTTCCGATCATCGGACGGATGTCGTTGCTGAAGTTCTTCGTATCCGCCAGCACGGCCTTGGCTTCTTCGTGCCCGGTGACGAGCCAGACGTTCAGCCCGAACAGGTTGGCCAGCCGGCTCACGGGTTCGTTCTCGCGCAGCTTGGCCAGCTCCGGCACCGGATCCAGGCCGTGACGTCGCAACGGCATCGAGATCTGGCTTGGGACCACCCGCAACTTGGACAGGTCCAGACCTTTGCGGGTCGCCCTGCTCAGGATGCGATTGCCCATCCATCTCTTCAGCGATGTCGCAACTGCCATGGTTTTCACGCGCCCTCTCTGCCCGCCCCCGACCATCTGCGCATCAGACGCTATCGGTGCCAGGGACCAAAACTGATGGTGGTGGCACTACCCCTGCGGTAGCGCCGGCACCACCATGGGAGGGGACCATGGACGTGCCAGAGCAGACATTGTCACGGACGCCGGTTCACCTGCCACCGGCGGCTCCCTGTTTCACACCCTGGACTTGATACCCGGGGAAACCCTGGGCGATCAGCGACGAAAGTAGCTTGTAACGACGGAGAACCCTGCGTTATAACGCAGGGTTCTCCGTCACCTCAGGGTCACGCGCAGGTGAGTTTTGCCTCCGCCCAGTCTGCGTGATCGCTGGTAATGCCGTCACCAGAGTCCGTCACCTGTAAGGACAATGTCTGTCCACCAGTGAGATCGACCGATACTGGCACGGTTGGCGAGCTGCCGGTGAGCAGATCCGACGTGTACTTCACCACACCATCGACCGCGACCTTGAAGATGACCCGGCCGCGATCCTCCATCTCGTCGTCGACGCCGATCTTCGCGGTGAAGGTCGAGCAGTTGCCGCCGAGCCGGACCGACACCGCCGAGGGCGCGTGCGTACCGAGGCCCTTCGCGTACTGGACGCCGTCCAGGGTCAGCGGGCCGCCGTCGGCAGCACCGTCCTCGCCGTTGCTGCGATCCCGTTCGACCGGGCCCCAACCGTTGCTCGAGTCGGTCCACTCCAAGTCACTGACCCAGACCTGACCGGTCGGTGCGGGTGGCAGCGGCTTGTTCGCAACGGTCGCCGCGAAGAACCCGAGGCCGCCGCCGGGCAGCTTGATCGCCCGTACGGTCTTGCCCGGCGTCAGCGGAACCGCCGTATAGAAGACCCGGTAGTCGGTCGTGGTGTTGGCCAACCCCGCCTGGGTGTAGCGGCCCTTGACCGCGACGGCCACCTTGGCGCCACCGGTCGTCGGGTCCTGACAGCACCAGTTGGGCAACTGGAATGGATGACTCGACTCGGTGCCATCGGTGTAGATGACCCGCACCGAACCCTTTGCGTTGAGGCTCGCGCCCGCGCCCAGCAAGGCCAAATGGGTGCCCGTGCCGCTGACGAGAATGGGCGCGCTCTGGTTCTTCACCAGGTTGGCGGTGCCGGGAGCGCCCGTCGGCCAGGTGAACTCGGCGCCTTGCACGGTGACCTTCGCGCCCGGCGTGAACCCGGCCGCGGCAAGCGCCTCGCCATTGAAGCTGTTGCCCGAGCCGTCGAAGTTGCCCTTGGCAAACGTATCCTTGTCCGTCACGCCCACCACGGTCGATGCCTGCGACAACGATGCGTAGGGCAACTGTGCGGTGGCATACGTGCTGTTGCGGTACGACGAACCACCCGCGGTGTACGTCGCATCGAGGCGCAACGTGAACGATGCGGGTTTGACGTCAGCCGCGGGCGTCACCGCGAGCTTCGCCGTGACGGTCTGGCCCGGTTCGACAGTGGCGAAAGTCCCTTGCCCTGTTGAGGTCCAGCCAGCCGGCGGCTCGAAGCCGAGCCGTACGTCGCGCATCGTGGTGGTGCCGCCATTGCGGAAGGTGGCAGTGACCTCGGTGGCTTCGCCCGGCGCGTTCCACAGAGCCGGCGTGGCGAGCTCGGGAGTGCCGAAGGAGTCCGTGACGGTCGCGCCGCCGACCGACGACGTGCCGCCGATCTTCACCAGGCCCTCGGTGATCTTGGCCGTCTTCACCTTCACAACGCCGTCTGCGTAGAACCAGCCGGTCGACGCTGTCTCGTAGGCGTTCGCGCTGGCCAGCTTGGTCAGACGTGCGCCGTCGATCGTGACACCGCCCTGCGGGTTGGTGCCGGTGTGGACGGTCAGCTCGTACGGACGGCTCGCGGGCTTACCGGCGTACGAGCCGATGCTCTTGCCGATCTTGACGGTCACGTCGCCGCGTCCGTTGATCGGTGCCTCGGCGTCGAACCGCTGGATGGCCGAACGGGTCTTGTAGTCGCGAGTGACCCGGTCGTCCTCGTACAAGGAGAACGTCGACTTGCCCTGCGGGTAGACGTCCAGCGTCAGCCGGTCGGCAAAACCCTGCTCCCGAGCGCTGTTGATGCCCTTCTTCCACATCGGGACGATCGCGCCACCCTTGACGAACAACGGCAGCGTGTCGAGCGGTGCGTGGTAGCCGTTGACCGTGGTCGGGCCTTGGTAGACCTTCCCGGACCAGTAGTCGACCCAAGTTCCCTTGGGCAGGTAGATGCCGTTCTTCACCTCGTCGGCGCCCCACATCGGCGCGACCAGGAACTCCTTGCCCGCAAGGAACTCGTACTTGGTGGTGTCGTCCCACGTCTTCGGGTCGTTCGGGTATTCCAGCACCAGTGAGCGGTTCAAAGGCGCGCCCGTTCGGTGGGCCTCAGCGGCGTACGTGTAGAAGTACGGCAGCAGCCGTTCGCGCAGCTTCAGGTACTTCCGGTTGATATCGGTGTACGGCGCTCCGTACGCCCACGGCTGCTTGAACGCCGGGGTGGCCCAGCCGCTCATCGTCATGAAGGCCGGGTTGAAGACCTTCCACTGCATGTCGCGGACATAGCTGGTCGGGGAACCGCCGAAGATGCCGTCGACATCTCCCGCGCTGTAGGCGATACCTGAGTTGCCCGAGCCGTGGATGGCCGGGATCTGCCACTTGATCGCGTCGAGCGAACCACTGTGGTCACCCGTCCACTGGACGGCACAACGCTGAGCGCCGGCCCAACCCTCGACCATCCAGGCATAACCTCTGGCGTTGCTGTACTGCTCTATACCGTCGTGTGCGGTGTCGCAGGCGCTCAGCGCGTACCGATAGCCCGGGCCGACCCAGGCCACGTCGAGCTTGCGTACGCGAACTCCGGCCTCGCCTACCTCGGCGGGCTGGCGGTCGAGCGCCGACTGGGTCCACAGGCCCATCTCGATGTTGCGCTTGCGTAGTTCGTCACCGGTCTGCTTGAGCGGCTCGATCTCCCGCTTGCCCCACCACGTGCCGTCTACCTGCTCGAACTCCTCGTCGTCGGAGTAGCCGCAGCCGTAGTCGTCGTTGACCAGCATCCAGCCGCCGGGCATGTCCTCGTCGTGGAACTTCTGAGCGACCTTGACGGCGTCGAGCGTCGTCTTCTTCTCCGGGTGGACCTTCCAGTCGTTACTGGGGTCCGGGTCCTTGGCGTAGTGCCCGCGGTTGTAGCAGTCCGAGTCGCCGTACTCCAGGCCGTAGATCGGCGGCATGAACGGACGGCCCGTGAGCTCGGTGTAGCGGTTCAAGGAGGTCTTGAGGTCTCCCACGAAGTAGTACGCGTCGAACCGCTTCTCGTTGTGCTTGGTGGTTACAGGCTCGTTGAACGCGTAGCTGCCGGGGGTGAACGTGTTACGCAGTACGCCGTACCCCGCGGTGCTCATGTAGTACGGAGAGGCGTTGGGGTTGCCGCCGTCCTCCCAGTTGAAGTTGCGGGCCACCTCGATCGTCTGGCCGCGGTGCGAGAAGCGGCCGTTCTGCATGCCGCCGCCGAAGAACTGCTCGTTGGCGCCGCGGCTGAGGGACTGGCTGGCAGAGTCGTTCGACCAGGACAGTGGCGCGGTCTCGGCCCAGACGAGCGATCCGTCGGCCCGGTGCAGCGAGAACCGCAGTGGCGACTTCGCCGCGCGCAATTCGATCGCCTTGGTCCGGAGCGAGTAGTAGCCGCCCTTGTCCAGCCACGACGTCAACGGCTTCGCGTAGTCCTTCTTGATCACGATCGTCGACGAGGGCGCCTGCGGGTCCTCCGGCGGCGTACTCGCGGGGTCGGTGAAGTTGCCGTCCGGGGCCAGCCAGATGCGGAAGACGTCGTCCTTGAGGAAGTTGACCCGCACCTTCGCCGTACCGGCCGTGAGCGTGTACGTCGCTCCGTCGGCGGCGAAGTCGGTTACTGCTCCCAGTGCGGTGTCTTGGGCCTTCGCCGTGGCAGGGCTGCCGACCAGGAGGCCCGCCAGCACGGCTAGGACGAGGCCGGGCAACCATATCCGTTTGCGACCGATAGTGCTCACGTTAGCCTCACTTCAAGCATGAATGAACAGATTGTGGACATTAATAACGCACGCGCCAGCCGTTGTCACTAGGTCGGCGAGCATCGTGGGGTGACCCTTCGCGCGGGGGAACGCTTTCCCCCGGAAGGCGGATGTGGGCTGGCAGCCCGCCGCGACATGGTCTGCCTATGACGAATCGATCGAAGCCCACCCGCCGGCGACTTCTCGCCGCCCTCGCCTTCGCCGTTGTCCCCGTACTCGGCACGATCCCGGCCGCCACCACCGCCACCGCAACACCCGCGCCGTACCGGCCGGAGCTGCCCGCGCCCACTGGGAAGTACGCGATCGGCGCGACCGAGCTCCACCTGATCGACCGCTCCCGCCCGAACCCGTGGACCGCCGCCGGGAAGCGCGAGCTGATGACCACCGTCTGGTATCCGGCCGTCCCGGGCGCGAGCGGCCCCCGGACGACGTACGCCCCGGCGAAGGTCGCGCCGCTGCTGACGGCCGACCTGACGGCGTACCTCGAACTCGAACCGGATCGGCTCGACTACGCGACCGCGCCGACGCACGCGCGGACCGGCGTACCGGCACTCGGGCGGCACCCGGTCGTGCTGTATTCCCCCGGCTTCGGGACCTCGCGGCTACTCGGGACGAACCACGTGGAGGAACTCGTCAGCCGCGGTTATGTCGTGGTCACGATCGACCACACCGGCGAGGCCCCGGTCGAGTTCCCGGGCGGCCGGTTGAGCCCGGTCCAACTGCCGGAAGAGCCCGCAGGGCTGTACAAGAAGGCCATGGGCGTGCGCGGCGCCGACACCCGGTTCGTGCTCGACGAGCTGGAGCGCCTCGCGGCCGGGCGCAACCCTGACGCCGAGGGCCGGGCGCTGCCGCGCGGACTCGCGCGATCGCTCGACCTCACAAGGATCGGCATGTTCGGGTACTCGGCGGGCGGGTTCACCGCGGCCGAGACGATGCTGGTGGACCGTCGGATCGACGCGGGCGCGAATCTCGACGGCACGATGATGTACGACATGGCGGCGGGCGAGTTGAGCCCGCTTGCGCAGCGTGGGCTGGACCGGCCGTTCCTGCTGTTCGGGGCGGACGCGCACACGCACCTGCCCAACCCGGGCCACCCGGCGAACGACCCGGCCTGGACCTCGTTCTGGCAGCACCAGCGCGGCTGGAAGCTCGACCTGAACATCGCCGAGGGTACGCACGGGGCGTTCGCGGACTACCAGTTCATCCTGCCGGATCTGGCCCGCGCGAACGGCGTACCGATGGAGAAGATCGAGGCGCTGCTCGGCAAGGTCGACCCGGCGGGCAGCGTGGCGGCGCAGCGGGCGTATCTGGGCGCATTCTTCGAGCGATTTCTGAAGGGCCGGCCGCAGCCGCTTCTGTGGGGTCCGTCACCAAGGCACCCGGAGGTCCGGTTCGTCTCCTGACCAGTTGGGCACCGGGCGAAGATGCTGGAAACCGTCCATCCCCTGGTCTCGAAACGTCACTTCGGGCCCGGGGGATGCGAGGGTGACAGGCGTAAGGTCGGCCCGACCGGTTACCGTGCGTTGAGAAATGCGTTGCCGTCGGCCGTACTCTGTCCTCTGAACAGAACGGTTCGGCGGTGCGGCCGCGGGGGAACAAGCAGTCGGACAGGCACGTTGACGGGCGTTGACGGTTAGGCGACGCATCACGTACGCGATGGAGATTCGGGCAAGGAGTGCGGTGGCAGGGGCATCAGGAACCAAGGCAGCAGCGGGCGCGGGGCAGCGCCTGGTGATCGTCGAGTCGCCGAAGAAGGCGCGGATGATCGCCGGCTTCCTCGGGTCCGGTTACGTCGTGGAGTCGAGTTTCGGCCATATCCGCGACCTGCCCAAAGGCGCCGACGAGATCCCGGCGAAGTACAAAGGTGAGGCCTGGGCCCGCCTCGGCGTCAACATCGAAGACAACTTCGACCCGCTGTACGTCGTGCCGGCCGACAAGAAGGCCCAGATCCGTAAGCTGAAGGACCTGCTCAAGGGCGCCTCCGAGCTCTACCTGGCGACAGATGAGGACCGCGAGGGTGAGGCGATCGCCTGGCACCTGCTGGACGAGCTTAAGCCGAAGGTCCCGGTCAAGCGGATGGTCTTCCACGAGATCACCCCGAAGGCCATCCAGGACGCGGTCGGCAGCGCCCGCGACATCAACGACGACCTGGTCGACGCCCAGGAGGCGCGGCGCATCCTCGACCGCCTCTACGGCTACGAGGTCTCGCCGGTGCTCTGGAAGAAGGTCATGCCGAAGCTGTCGGCGGGCCGGGTCCAGTCCGTCGCGACCCGGATGGTGGTCGACCGCGAGCGCGAGCGGATCGCCTTCCGCACCGCGTCGTACTGGGATCTCGACGCCACGCTCGACGCGGGCGAGGGGCGGCAGCCGCGGCTGTTCGCGTCCCGGCTGGTGTCGGTGAACGGTGCCCGGGTGGCCCAGGGCCGCGACTTCGCGCCGACCGGTGAGATCAAGAGCCAGAACACGGTCCACCTCGACGAGCAGACCGCCACCGCGCTCGCCGCGAACCTGCGCGCGTCGGACTTCACGGTCAACTCGATCGAGTCCAAGCCGTACACCCGCAAGCCGTACGCGCCGTTCCGGACCACCACCCTGCAGCAGGAGGCCAGCCGCAAGCTCGGCATGTCCGCCTCGCAGACGATGCAGATCGCCCAGCGACTGTACGAGAACGGCAATATCACTTATATGCGTACCGACTCGGTCACGCTGTCGGACACCGCGCTGACCGCGGCCCGGGCCCAGGTCCGCGAGCTGTACGGCGCGAACTACCTGCCGGACAAGCCGCGCGTCTACACCTCGAAGGTGAAGAACGCGCAAGAGGCGCACGAGGCGATCCGCCCCGCCGGGGAGACCTTCCAGACCCCGGCTCAGACCGGCCTGAGCGGTGCCGAGTACCGGTTGTACGAGCTGATCTGGATGCGCACGATCGCCTCCCAGATGAAGGACGCCGAAGGCCGCAGCGTCTCGATCAAGATCGACGCGACCGCCTCGACCGGGGAGAAGTGCGACTTCACCTCGTCCGGCCGGGTGATCACCTTCCACGGCTTCCTCAAGGCGTACGTCGAAGGCGCCGACGACCCGTCCGCGGGGACCGACGACCAGGAGACCCGGCTGCCGGCTGTCGCCGAGGGCGACGTGCTGCCGGCCGAGGAGGTCGTCGCCTCCGGTCACGAGACGAAGCCGCCGGCCCGTTTCACCGAGGCCACGCTGATCCGCGAGCTGGAAGAGCGCGAGATCGGCCGCCCATCGACGTACGCCTCGATCATCGGCACCATCCAGGCCCGCGGCTACATCTACAAGAAGGGCAACGCGCTGGTTCCGGCGTGGCTGGCCTTCGCGGTGGTCCGGCTGCTGGAGGAGCACTTCACCCGGCTGATCGACTACACGTTCACCGCCTCGATGGAGGACGTGCTCGACGAGGTCGCCGCGGGTAACCGCGAGCGCGGGCTCGTCCTGGCGGGCTTCTACTTCGGCACCGAGGGTGTCGAGGGTCTGAAGTCGATGGTCAGCGATCTCGAAGACATCGACGCCCGCGAGATGTCGACGTTCCCAGTGGGTGAAAAGGACAGCGGCATCGTCGTCCGCGTCGGCCGCTACGGCCCGTACGTCGAGGACGGCGACGCCAACCGGGCGAACGTGCCCGAGGACCTGCCGCCCGACGAGTTGACCGTCGAGATGGCCAAGGAACTGCTCAGCCAGCCGTCCGGGGTCGAGCTCGAGCTCGGCAACGACCCGGACTCCGGGCTGAAAGTGGTGGCCAAGGCCGGCCGCTTCGGGCCGTATGTGACCGAGGTGTTGCCGGAGGACGCGCCCAAGAGCGCCAAGCCGCGGACCGGGTCATTGCTGAAGTCGATGGCGCTGGAGACGGTCACGCTGGACGAGGCGCTGAAGCTGCTCTCGCTGCCGCGCGTGGTCGGCAAGGACCCGGAATCCGGTGACGAGATCACCGCGCAGAACGGGCGCTACGGGCCGTACCTGAAGAAGGGTACGGACTCGCGCTCGCTCGAGACCGAGGACCAGATCTTCGACATCACGCTGGACGATGCGCTGAAGATTTACTCGCAGCCGAAGGCGCGGGGTCGCCGGGCCGCGGCGCCTCCGCTGAAGGAGCTCGGCGAGGACCCGGAGTCGGGTCAGCCGGTGGTCGTGAAGGAAGGCCGCTTCGGTCCGTACGTGACCGATGGCGAGACCAACGCGACCTTGCGCAAGGACGACTCGGTCGAGTCCATCTCGCTGCTCCGTGCGGCCGAGTTGCTCGCCGAGAAGCGCGCGCGTGGTCCGGTCAAGAAGAAGAAGGCGCCGGCCAAGAAGACGGCGAAGAAGGCGACAACGAAGAAGACCGCCGCCAAGAAGACGGCCGCCAAGAAGACCGCCGCCAAGAAGTCCTGACGCCTCCCGCCTTTGCATTCATTCGTCGGAATCCGCCCTCGCCCGCATGCTGACCTGCACCGGTCCGCTGTGGTCACGAGGGCGGATTCCGACGAATGAATGCAAAGTGACGTGTGGGTAACCCGCGGGAACGCGAAAGGCCCCTCCACCTGGAGGGGCCTTTCGGGTGGGACTGGGTCAGGCGGGGGTGATGAGGCCTGCGGTCTGGGTGCGGGCGGCGGCGAAGCGCTTGGCGACGTCGCCCCAGTGGGCGATGTTCCAGAAGGCCTCGACGTAGTCGGCCTTGACGTTGCGGTACTGCAGGTAGAAGGCGTGCTCCCACATGTCGAGCATCAGCAGCGGGACCTGGCCCTGGGCGAGGTTGCCCTGGTGGTCGTAGAGCTGCTCGATGATGAGCTTCTGGCCGAGGGTGTCGTAGGCCAGGATCGACCAGCCGGAGCCCTGGATGCCGAGCGCGTTCGCGGTGAAGTGCTTGCGGAACGCGTCGAACGAGCCGAAGAACTCGTCCACCGCGGCGCCGAGCTCACCGTCCGGCTTGTCGCCGCCGTCCGGGGAGAGGTTCTGCCAGAACACGGTGTGGTTCACGTGACCGGCGAGGTTGAACGCGAGGTTCTTGCCCAGCTGGTTCACGGTGCCGAAGGAGTCCTTCTCCCGCGCCTCGGCCAGCTGCTCGAGCGCGGTGTTCGCGCCGGTGACATATGCCTGGTGGTGCTTGGAGTGGTGGAGCTCCATGATCTGGCCGGAAATGTGCGGCTCGAGTGCGCCGTAGTCATAGCCAAGATCCGGCAGGGTGTAGTCGGTCACGACGAATCCTCCGAAGAAAGTAAGGCTGGTTCACTCTCGACTATATTCCTCCGCTTCAGTGCCCCAACGAGGGCGGGGCAAACGCTCGCTGAATAAGACACCGCACCTTGCCCCGATGCGCGACACTGGAGGGATGGCGACCCCAGCGAAGACCGCCCGGACGGCCCCAAAGACGGCCCCGAAGACGGCTACGAAGACTGGTGCGAAGACGGCCGCGAAGACGGGTGCGAAGGCTTTGCGTGACACCGTCGAGGTCACGGCGGCGCGGTTGCGCGAGCGCGGTGAGCGGGTCACGCCGGCCCGGCTGGCCGTCGTCGAGGTGCTGGCGGCGACCGACGAACACCTGAGCGCGGAGCAGATCGGCGAGCGGGCCGAGGGGCTCCGGCCCGGCATCCACCGCGCCACGGTCTACCGCGCGCTCGAGGCTCTCGGCGAGTTCGGACTGGTCACGCATGTGCACCTCGGCCGCGCCGGTACGACGTACCACTTGTCGGGCGATCTCGTGCCCCGGCACATCCACCTGCGCTGCTCCGAGTGCGGGACCGTGCTCGATGCCCCCGGCAACACGTTGGACCCGGTCCGGCGCAAACTCCAGCGCGACCTCGGCTTCCGCCTGGCCCCGGAACAGGTCGCCCTCCTCGGCACCTGCGCCGCCTGCGCCGAGGCCTGACCGGGCCCCTGGTCACAAGGGCCCGATCAACCTCGCCACGCCTGGTCACGAGGGCCCGATGAACTGGCCGCTAGCGGGTGACGGTTAGGTGGAGGGTGCCGGCGGAGCCGCCGCCGCGGAAGGCGGACATGCTGAGCAGGTAGACGGTCTCGCCGGCCTTGACGTTCAGCGTGACCTTGGTGTTCTTCGTGGTGCAGTCGAACAGGTGGTACGGCGAGCTGCGCCGGACGCCGATCAGGTCGACCTTGTAGCTGGATCCGGCCGAGTCGACGGTCAGGACCTGGTCGGTGGTCGCGGTGACCTTGTACCAGACGCTGCCCTTCTGCGGCGCCATCACGTTGCCGCACTCCTCGGCGATGGTCATATCGTCCGCGTCATTGGTGGCCTCGCGAGTGTCCTGGACGATCCGGCCGACGGTGAGTTCGGTGGCGGTGTCCATGGTGTCGTTGGGCGGTACGGCGACGGTGGTCGCGCCCGCGGTGGCGGCAGAGCCGACCAGGACGGCCGGCACGGCGAGCAGAGCGAGTACTCGGTTGATCGTCATGGCACCGATCATGCCGTCGCGAGGGTCGATCTCTAGACCATTCGATCTTGGTCGAAGCCGAGACCGGAGGTGACCACTCGCGGCAGGGAAAATCCTGCACGATGTTCACAAATGTTGGACCTTGTGTGGTCATCCCGGTCTTCCGACGGTACGGTCGTTCCCTGTGACGACTGACCACTCGTACGTCGAGAGCTTCGCGCCCGGCGCCTCCGTCCTGCCCGCCCGTGCCTGGCTGCACGATGACGCGGCCCGCATCCCGCTCACCGGCGACTGGCGATTCCGGCTTTCGCCGAGCCTGGCCGAGGCGCCCGACGACCTGTCCGCGCCGGATACCAAGGCGGACGCCTGGTCGGATCTGGCCGTGCCGTCGCACTGGCAATTGGCCGGCCACGGCAGTCCGGCGTACACGAATGTGGTCTACCCGTTCCCGCTGGAGCCGCCGTTCGTGCCGACGGACAACCCGACCGGCGACTACGTCCGGACCGTGGCGATCCCGGCCGACTGGGACAACGCCAGGATCGTGCTGCGGTTCGAGGGCGTGGACTCGCGCTTCGCCGTCTGGCTGAACGGCCGGCAGCTCGGCTGGTCCTCGGGTAGCCGGCTGCCGAGCGAGTTCGACCTGACCGAGTACGTCGAAGCGGGTGACGAGGTGACGATCGCGGTGCGGGTGCACCAGTGGTCCGCCGGCAGTTACCTCGAGGACCAGGACATGTGGTGGCTGTCCGGCATCTTCCGCGAGGTCAACCTGCTTCGCCTGCAGCCGGATGCGGCGACCGACGTCTTCGTGCATGCCGACTTCGACCACACGACCGGCGGCGGCTCGCTCCTGGTCGAGTCGGACGTCGCGGGCACGGTCGTCGTACCGGAGCTCGGGCTGTCGGTCGCGACCGGCGAGCGCGTCGCGATCGAGAGCGTCGAGCCGTGGAGCGCCGAAGTGCCCCGCCTGTACGACGCGACCCTGCGCACGCCGGGTGGTGAGGTACGCCTGCGCGTGGGGTTCCGAACCGTCGCCATCGTGGACGGCGTCATCCAGGTCAATGGGCGGCGTGTGCTGTTCAACGGCGTCAACCGGCACGAGTTCCACCCGGATCGCGGCCGCGCGCTGACCGAGCAGGACATGCTGGACGACGTACTGCTGATGAAGCGGGCCGGGATCAACTCCGTCCGGACCAGCCACTACCCGCCGCACCCGCACTTCCTGGATTTGTGCGACGAGTACGGCCTGTACGTCGTGGACGAGTGCGACCTCGAGACGCACGGGTTCGGCTACGAGCCCGAGCCGCCGAACCTGCCGAACCCGGTGATGGACGAGCGCTGGCGCGACGACCTGGTCGACCGGATGCGCCGCATGGTCGAGCGGGACAAGAACCACCCGAGCATCGTGATCTGGTCACTCGGCAACGAATGCGGGATGGGCGACAACCTGCGCGCGATGTACGACTTCGCGCACGACCGCGATCCGTCCCGGCCGGTGCACTATGAGCGCGACACCGAGGCGGAGTTCGTCGACGTCTACTCGCAGATGTACACCTCGCTTGAACGTGTCGACGCGATCGGCGCGGATCCCACGTTGTACAAGGGGAAACCGTTCATCCTCTGCGAGTATGCGCATGCCATGGGCAACGGTCCGGGCGAGCTGCTGGACTATCGCGCACTGTTCGAGAAGTACCCGCGTTGCCAGGGCGGCTTCATCTGGGAGTGGATCGACCACGGTCTGCGGACAACCGATGCCGAGGGCAAGGAGTTCTACGCGTACGGCGGGGACTTTGGCGAGACGATCCACGACGGCAACTTCGTCTGCGACGGCCTGCTCTTCCCGGACCGGACGCCTTCGCCCGGCATGACCGAATACGTCAAGGTGATCGAGCCGCTGGTCATCGTTGCCGACGGCAAGAACATCCGCATCACCAGCAGGTACGAGGTGCAGGACACGTCGAACCTGCGTTTCCAGGCGATCGTCGAGGTCGAAGGCCAGCACGTCGAGGCCATCGCCCTGGACGTGCCGGTGCTGGCGCCAGGGGAGACGTGCGTGGTGCCGCTGCCAAAGGTGGACTCGTCGGCTCGCGAGACCTGGTTGACGGTCACGGCGGAGCTCGCCAAGGAGACGTCCTGGGCCGACGCGGGCCACCCGATCGCCTGGGGCCAGATCCGGCTCGACGAGCCCGCGCGGTCACAAGGGTCCGATGAACTGCGACACGCCGGGTCACAAGGGTCCGATGAGCAGGTGCCGGCAATCGTCGGGGCGGCCGAAGGAACCGTCGCCGTGGACGGGATCTCGCTCGACGCGTTGCGGAATGTGCGGCTGGATGTTTGGCGGGCGCCTACCGATAACGACCGGATTCCCGGTGTCTCCGCGGCGTGGGAAGAGGCTGGGTTGCATCGGGTTCAGCATCGGGTGGTGTCGGCCGAGGTGGTCGACGGCGCCTGGCAGGTCGTCGTACGGACGGCGCCGCCCGCCTTGCAGTGGGGCCTCGTCTCGACCTGGCGTTGGACGCGGTCCGAGGACAACTCCGTCGGCCTGCACTTGTCGGTAGTGCCCGACGGGCAGTTCCCGGCGACCCTGCCGCGCCTCGGCATCACGTTCGAGCTGCCGCCGGTCGAGACGGTCGACTGGTTCGGCACCGGCCCGAACGAGGCGTACGTCGACACGCGTGCCGCCGCGGCCGTCGGGCGGTACCAGGCGAGCGTTAGCGATCTGCAAACGCCGTACGTGCGTCCGCAGGAGAACGGTCAACGCCTGGACACTCGCTGGGCCGTGCTCGGAGACCTGCGGGTGGAGGGCGATCCGGACCTGTTCGGGCTGACCGTGCGCCGCTGGACGTCGGCCGACCTGGCCGACGCCGGGCACCACCCGGACTTGGCAGCGAGCGAGACGACGTACGTCACGCTGGATCTGGCCCAGGCCGGGATCGGGTCCAACTCGTGTGGTCCGGCGTTGTCGGAGCAGTACAAGTTGCACACGGCGCCGAAGGAGATCTCCCTGCGTTTCCGGTCGGTGTAAAGAGTTGTCGGAGCGCCCGACTAGGCTGCAGGCGTGGCTGAGCCGTTCGATCCCCTGACCGATCCGGCGCCTGCGCATGACCTTCGCGCGGTGCTCCGGATCAGGGCGTTCCGGCGACTCTGGATCGGTTTCGGGCTGTCCAGTCTGGGCGACTGGGTCGGCCTGCTCGCGTTGACGGCGATGGCGAAGTCCTTCGCCGGCGACGACTATCAGATGGCCAACTTCGCCATCGGTGGGGTGCTGTTCCTGCGGGTGCTGCCCGCGCTGGTGATGGGACCGGTCGCGGGCTGGATCGCCGACCGGCTGGACCGGCGCTGGACGATGATCATCGGCGATCTGCTCCGGGCGGCGTTGTTCGTCACGATTCCGATCGTGCACACGCTCACCTGGCTGCTGGTGGCGACCGTGCTGATCGAGATCGTCAGCCTGATCTGGGGCCCGGCCAAGGACGCCAGCGTGCCGAATCTGGTGCCCCGGCACCGGCTCGAGGCCGCGAACCAGATCAGCCTGATCACGACGTACGGCTCCGCGCTGCCCGCCGCGGCCCTGTTCACCGCGATCACCCTGCTCGCGAACAACGTCGAGCGCGCCACCGGCGGCCTCGGCCTCAATTCGATCGACCTCGCGGTTTATCTGAACGCGGCCACCTTCGCGATCTCCGGACTGGCGATCATCTCCGTGGCCGAAATCGGTAAGGCCGCCACCGGCCACGAGAAGCACCCGACGTTGTGGCGCACGATGGTCGAGGGCTGGTCCTTCGTCACCGGTACGCCGGTCGTGCGCGGCCTGGTCGTCGGCATCTCTGGAGCCTTCGCGGCCGGCGCGGTCGTGATCGGCCTCGGCCGGACGTACGTCGAGGACCTGCACGCAGGTGATCCCGGCTACGGTCTGCTCTTCGGTTCGGTGTTCGGCGGCCTCGCGCTCGGGATGGGGTTCGCGCCGCGGCTGTTCTCCGGGTTGTCCCGGCGGCGGCTGTTCGCGGCGGGCCTGGTCGGCGCGGGCATCGGCCTGACCGGGCTGGCGTTGATCCAGCAGATCGAGATCGCCACCATGATCGCGGTGTGCCTCGGCTTCTGCGCGGGCGCGTCCTGGGTCTCCGGCTACACCCTGCTCGGGCTGGAGGTGCCGGACGAGGTGCGCGGGCGGACCTTCGCCTTCGTCCAGTCCGCCGTCCGGACCGTGCTGGCGGTGACGCTCGCGATCGCGCCGTTCGCCGCGGGCGCGATCGGCCGGCACAGCTTCTCCCTCGGCGGCGACAAGACGGTGACCTACAACGGTGCCGCCATCACGATGCTGATCGCGGCCGTGCTCGCGGTGGTGATCGGGTTGCTCGCCTGGCGGCAGATGGACGACCGGCCCGGCGTGCCCTTCCTCCGGGACCTGCGGCGCAGTTTCGGTAAGACTCCGGGCATGTATCCGACTCAAGGCCTGTTCATCGCGCTGGAAGGTGGCGAGGGCGCGGGCAAGTCGACCCAGTCCACCGCGCTGGCCGCCTGGCTCACCGACGAGGGCTACGAGGTGCTGCTCACCCGTGAGCCCGGCGCGACCGAGTTCGGCCAGAAGCTGCGCCAGATCGTGCTCGACCCGGCCACCGGCGACATCTCGCATCGCGCCGAGGCCCTGCTCTACGCGGCCGACAAGGCCGAGCACATCGACGCCGTCATCCAGCCTGCACTGCGCCGGGGTGTCGTCGTCATCACCGACCGGTACGTCGACTCCGCGCTGGCCTATCAAGGGTCCGGGCGCGACCTCGACCGGAATGACGTCGAGCGCGTCAACCGCTGGGCCACGGCTGACCTCCGGCCGAACCTGACCATCCTGCTGGATCTGCCGCCCACGGCCGGGCACGCGCGATTCGAGCGGCGCGACCGGATCGAGGCCGAGCCGGCGGAGTTCCACGAGCGCGTCCGGCAGGCCTTCCTGGAGTTGGCGGCGACTGAGCCGCAGCACTACCTGGTGCTCGACGCCGCCACCGATCGCGACGCCCTCACCGCGATGATCCGTTCGCGCGTCACGCCACTACTGCCGCCCAAGAACAAGACCAAGACGAAGGCCAAGACCGAGCGCGAGTCCGAGCCGGCCGGCGACGTCGTACCGCCTGTGGTGAGTAAGGACAGGGTCGAGTCGGGGAATGGGGTGGAGCAGCCGTGGTGAGTGTCTGGGATGAGCTCGTCGGCCAGAAGCCCGCGGTCAAGGTGCTGCGTCGTGCCGTCGCCGCGGCCGACAACCGGCTGCAGGGCATGTCCGGCGCCGACGTCGCGGGTATGACGCACGCCTGGCTGATCACCGGCCCACCGGGTTCTGGCCGGTCGAACGCGGGCCGCGCCTTCGCCGCCGCCCTGCAATGCGGGCTCCAGGGCTGCAGCGAGTGCACGAACTGCCGGACCGTGATGACCGGCGCGCATCCCGACGTGTCCCTGATCCGGACCGAAATGCTGTCGATCCGGGTCGCGGAGATCCGCGAGCTGATCCGCCGGGCCGCGATGAGCCCGACCCAGGGCCGCTGGCAGGTGATGGTCGTCGAGGACGCGGACCGTCTCACCGAGCAGGCCGCCGACGCCCTGCTGAAGAGCATCGAGGAGCCGTCGCCCCGCACGATCTGGGTGTTGTGCGCTCCGACCGTCGAGGACGTCGTGCCCACCATCCGCTCGCGCTGCCGCCTCCTGGTGCTGCGCACGCCCCCGACCGCCGACGTCGCCGCGATGCTGGCCGAGCGGACCGGTATCGACCCGGAGCTGGCCACCTTCGCCGCTCGCGCCGCGCAGGGGCATATCGGCCGGGCCAAGGCGCTCGCCCGGGACGAGGTCGTTCGGCAGCGCCGCAGCAACGTGCTCAAGGTCCCGTTCGAGCTGCGCACCATCGGCTCCTGCCTGAACGCGGCCGCCCGGCTGGTCGACGCCGCCAAGGAAGAGGCCAAGGCCAGTGCGGCCGAGGTCGATCAACGCGAGCGCGCCGATCTCGAACAAGCGCTCGGTATGGGCACCAAGGGCGCCAAACCGCGCGAGGCCAACGCCGCGTTGAAGGAGCTCGAGGACCAGCAGAAGGCCCGGGCCAAACGCTGGGAGCGGGACGTGCTCGACCGTTCGCTGGTCGACCTGATGGCGCTCTACCGCGACGTGCTGGTGATCCAGACGAACGCGGGCGCCGAGCTGATCAACGCCGAGCTCGACCGCGAGATCGCCCAGCTGGCCCGCCGGACGACGCCGGAACAGACGATCCGCCGCATCGGCGCCCTCACCAATTGCCGCGACGCCATCGACGCCAACGTCGCCCCTCTGCTGGCCGTCGAAGCCCTCACCCTCTCCCTCCACGAAGGCTGACAGCCGCCTCCTTCTGCAAAGAAGATTCGGCAGGTGTAACGGAACGTGGGGTGCGGCGATGTATGGGTCGCCAGTACTACCAGTTTCTCACTGGCAAATACGGTCCGCGATCGTGCCGCCACTGAGGGAAGTCAGATGACCCAACCGCCTCGTCCACCCAGGACGGAGCCGTACGCCGGCTCCGGCGTGGACCCGCTTGCCCGCTCGGGCCGGTGGGCGGGACGTCGTGCGTTGCCGTCGGCGGAGACCTGGGTGGACGGGGTTTCGGCCGAACCGCCGACCCCGGTGCGTCCGACGGACACCTTCTCCATGGCCGGCTTCGTGCTCAGTATCGCGGGAGCCGTCGTGCTGTCGGTGCCGCTCGCGTTGTTCGGCCTGCGGCGGACGCGTCGTACCGGCTTGCGCGGGCGGAATCTCGCCCTGGCGGGACTGGTGATCAGCGCCTGCTGGCTGGTGATCTTCGGGGTGATCGCGGGATTCGTGGTGCTGGCCGATCGCGAGGCCGGGCTGGGTCAGGCCGTGCCGGTCGAAGAGCTGCGCGTCGCCCAGTGCTTCAACGCCGATCTGGCCCAAGGGGCGTTGCTGGTGGCGCGGATCGCCGACTGCGCGCAGCCGCACACCGGCGAGGCGTACGCGCGGGCGAAGGCGAAACTGACCGGGTTGAGCCCCGACGACAAGGCGGACACGGCCACCCGGGCTTGCGCGAGTTCGTTCGAGACGTTCGTCGGCCGGCGGTACGAGGATTCCGAATTGGACATGTACTACGTCGTACTAGAGGATCGTGCTGTTGCTGATGGCAACGTCCTTTGTATGGTCGGCACGCCCGGCGAGCAGTTGACCGGATCCATGCGCGGATCCCGGCGGTAGACGGGGGTGGCACCGTAGGTCACGTGGATCCGAATCCGAGCCCGTGGGTGATCCAGCCCACGCCAGGTCAGCCGACCGCCCCGGAGACGGCCGACGGACAGCCACGGCTGGAGCAGCCGCAGTGGACCGTCGGTACGGCGCTCGCGGCGTTCGTGCTCAGCGTGCTGGTGGTGCCCGCGATCGTCGCGCTGCCGTTGGCGATCGTGACCCTCGTGGCGATGCGCCGTACGGCCGGACACTGGCGCGGGCTCGCCGTCGCGGCCACGGTCATCTCGTCCGTCTCGCTGTTCATGGTGTTGCCGACGGCCACGTTCCTGCTGGTCACGGCCGGTGACGTGCAGCGCAACGACTCCGGTGTGGTGGTCAAGGGCGGCACGGTGGAGGTCTTCGAGGCCCGCGTCGGCGACTGCTTCACCGAGGACGACCAGAACGCGCTGTACACGCTGGACCTGGTGCCGTGTCGTGAGGCGCACGGCTCGGAGATCTACGCGCTGCCGATGCTCACTGGCGAATACCCGGGTGATCGTGAGATCGAGGAGCTGGCCGAACAGCTTTGCGCCGACGAGTTCAGCCAGTACGTCGGGGCGGAGCTCAAGGACTCGACCCTGCTCTTCAGCTACTTTTATCCCGACCGTCAGGCCTGGTCCAACCCGGCCAATCTGCACCTGGTCTGCTTCGTCACCGACAAGGACGGCGAGCAGATCCACGGCAGCGTGAAAGGCAGTGGCCGATGACCCAGCCGCCATTCCCACCCGGCCAGCCTGGTAATCCGGGTGACCTCCCGCGTTTTGGGGTTCAGGACGACGTACCCGGCCAGCGGCCGCAAGATCGTCCGCAGGACACGCCTCGACCCGAGACCCCCTGGGCCAGTCCGGGTGGCCAGCAGAATCTTCCGATCGACCGAGGCCCCAGCCAGCCGAGCGCGCCGAACTACCCCGCCAACCCGGTCCAGCCTGGGCAACCTGGGTACCCGGGACAGCCTGGTTCGTCGTACCCGGTCCAGTACGGGCCGTACCAGCAGAGCTACGCCGGGTACGGATATACCGCCGTCGGACGTCGTACGAACGGTCTCGCCACGGCTTCTCTGGTGGTGAGCCTGGCTGGGCTGCTGTTCACACTCGCGGCACCGGTCGGCATCGGCCTCGGTATCGCGGCGTTGCGCAAGGTCCGGCAGACCGGTGAAGAGGGCCGCGGGCTGGCGATCGCGGGCATCATCATCGGCGGCGTCATCACCGGCCTACTGCTGCTGGGCATCCTGATCATCGTGATCATGATGATCGCGGTCGGCGACGGTACGTCTTACTAGGGCAACAAGCAGGTCTCGGGCCGCCGAAACCGTCGCTGCGGTGGACCGGTACACGTAGTCTGGCCGCGTGGGCATGGTGATGGCGGTGTCGTTCGAGCGATACGGGCGGCTGTACTACCTGGACCCCGGCCCGCATAGACCGCGAGTCGGGGACAAAGTGCTGGTTCCGACCGACGACGGGCCCGAGGTCGCCGAGTGTGTCTGGGCGCCACAGGAGGTGCCCGAGGACATCGGCGGGCTGCCGCTGTGCGAGGGCGTCGCGACCGAGGCCGATCTGAACCGCGACGAGCAGAACCGCCGTCGCCGGGTGGACGCCCGCGCGATCGCGAAGCGGCTGATCCGGCAGCACGATCTGCCGATGAAGGTCGTCGGTATCGACTTCGTGGACCGGCGTCCCGATGTCGATCAGCTCGTCATCGTGTACTTCTCCGCGCCGCATCGGGTCGACTTCCGCGAGCTGGTCCGCGATCTCGCGCGCGGTTTGCGAGCCCGGATCGAGCTGCGCCAGGTCGGCGCGCGGGACGAGGCGCGGCTGCAGGGCGGGATCGGGCCGTGCGGGCGGGACCTGTGCTGCGCGACGTTCCTCAAGGACTTCGAGCCGGTCAGCGTCCGGATGGCCAAGGACCAGGATCTGCCGCTCAACCCGCTGAAGATCTCGGGTGCGTGTGGCCGGCTGATGTGCTGCCTGAAGTACGAGCACCCCCTGTACCAGGAGTTCAACGCGAAGGCCCCCACGAACGGGACGGCGGTGGAGACCCCGCTGGGCGATGGCGTCGTCGTCGGGCACAACGTGCCGAGCGACACCGTGGTGGTCCGCCTCGCCGCCTCGGGCCGCCGCTGCGCCTGCAGCCGGGCGGACGTCTGCTCGCCGCGCCAGCAGTACGAGACCTCACCGAGCGCCAAGGTCACCCCTGGCAACAATCCCCCCGTCCCTCTGGACATGCCATCGCTGCCGCCGGTTGTGGAAGAGGCGGACGCTGGTGGACCCGTGGTCAGCCAGGATGAAGCTGTCACCCAGGACGAGGCTGCCACCCAGGGTGAGGCGGCGCCGGCCGAGCGGCCCGCGCGAAAACCGCGGCGCCGACGCCGTACGACGTACCGCGATCAGGCGGGCGACGAGCAAGCCGACACGGGCCGGAACGACACGGGAGAGAACGCGGAGTGAAAACGCGCAGGGTTGGGTTCGTGGCGGCGCTGACGGGCCTGGCGGTGATCGCGAGCGGCTGTACGGTCGCCACCCGGGCGCAGGACGCGGACTCCGGGACCGGGCCGAACGTGACCGTGCCGAGCAAGGGACCGGTCGGGCCGATCCCCGCGGGCCTGGAGCGGTTCTACCAGCAGTCGCTCGATTGGGGCAGTTGTGACCCGGCGGGTGGACGCGGCGGACCGGGC
The DNA here is from genome assembly GCF_036226525.1 of Kribbella sp. NBC_01245. Lineage (NCBI taxonomy): Bacteria > Bacillati > Actinomycetota > Actinomycetes > Propionibacteriales > Kribbellaceae > Kribbella > Kribbella sp. NBC_01245. Next base: position 5,088,693 of record NZ_CP108487.1, on the reverse strand, counting down.
CAGTGCGCGATGGTCGAGGTGCCGCTGGACTACGACAAACCGACCGGCGAGACGATCGAGCTGAAGGCCCGCCGGATCACCGCGGGCGACCGCAATGGCCGGATCGGGACGCTGTTCATCAACCCGGGTGGGCCGGGCGGTTCCGGCGTGGAGTACGCGTCCGCCGCCAGTTTCGTGCTCGGCGCGCCGCTGCTGCGCAAGTTCGACGTGATCGGCTGGGATCCGCGCGGTGTCGGTGAGTCGACGCCGGTGCGCTGCCTCGACACCGCCCAGATGGACGCGTTCGTCGCCACCGACGGCAGCCCGGACAACGATGCGGAGATCGAGGCCCTCGACAAGGTCGCGAAGCAGCTCGCCGATAGCTGCCAGGCCAAGTCGGGCAAGCTGTTGCCGCACGTGTCGACCAAGGACGCGGCTCGCGATATCGATGTGATGCGCGGCATCGTCGGCGACACCGAGCTCTACTACCTCGGCAAGTCGTACGGCACCTACCTGGGCGCGACGTACGCCGAGCTCTTCCCGAAGAACGTCGGCCGCCTCGTTCTCGATGGCGCGGTCGATCCGGCCCGTCCGACCGAGCAGATCAACATGGCCCAGGCGAAGGGCTTCGACACCGCACTGGATGCCTTCGCGGCCGACTGTGCGCAGAGGTCGTGTGAGCTCGGCAGTAGCAAGGACGCCGTCCTGGACGCGGTGGACAAGGTACTGGCCGACAGCGACAGCAAACCGCTCACTGGCGACGGAACCCGCGAGGTCGGCCAGGGCCTGGCAGTGCTCGGTGTGATCTTCCCGCTGTACGTCAAGGACTACTGGCCGCGTCTGGAGAAGGCTGTCGCCGACGGACTCAAGGGCGACGGCAGCCGGCTACTGGCTCTTGCCGACGAGTACACGAGCCGTAGGCCGCAGGGATACGCAGACAACTCCGGCGAGGTCATCTACGCCGTGAACTGCATCGACCACCCTGACATCACCTCGATCGCGGAGGCCAAGAGCCAGGCGGCGGCGTACCAGGCGGCGTCACCGCGCTTCGGCGCCTACCTGCTGTGGGGATCGCTGCCGTGCGCGCACTGGCCCGTCAAGCCGGTGAACACGCAGCACGCGATCAAGGCCGCGGGCGCCAAGCCGATCGTCGTGGTCGGCACCACGCGTGACCCGGCCACGCCGTACGAGTGGAGTGTGGCGCTGGCCGGCCAACTGGAGAGCGGAGTGCTGATCACCCGCGACGGCGACGGCCACACTGGCTACAAGGAAGGCAACTCCTGCGTCGACGAGGCCGTCGAGAAGTACTTCCTCCAGGGCACCGCACCCGCCCAAGACATCAAGTGCTGACCTCTTAGCGGGGCTGACCTTTAGCGGGGCTGGCCTGACGAGGCGGTGGGCTGGTAGGACTCGGTGGCCTTGGCCAGTACGACGGCCAGGCCCGCCGCGTCCTGCGGCCTGCCGGCGACGGTGATCTCGGCGGCCGTGCCCTCGCCATCGGCCGCCGCGATCCAGCGCGACAGCACCATCCGGCCCTGCTTGTCGCGGGTGTAGGTGTACACGAGTGTGGTCGTGTCCTCGGAGACGATGCGCAGGTTCTGCTCGTTGCGGACCTTCCTGGCCCGGTCGCGGACGTGACGCTCGGGATCGCGCTTGCTGGACGTGTTCTCGAACCGCACCAGCCAGACCGAGGACGAGTGCATGAACCGGGTCTGGTCGCCGGCCAGCTCCTCCTGCGCCCAGTCGGACGGCACCGACGCCTGCCCGCCGAACCCGAGCGCCTTGGTGACGAACGTGAGCGCGGTGCCGTCGAGCGCACCGGCCGACGGATGCGGCGAGGGCTTCTGCGTCGGCGTGGTCGCGACGATCTGCGGGGTGCCACCGGTCAGCGGCGCATCGCGGACCGCCACGTAGATACCGAAGGCGGACACTCCGACGGTCATACCCAGCAGGGTCGCCAGCAGTGCCTCGTGCCTGGGCGTAAGCATCAGGGCCTCGCTTCCGTTCCGGTCCCGCAGTGATTATCGAACAGACCCCCGCGACACGCCTAAACGACGCCCCGTGCCGTTTGCTCAGTGGCCAGTGCGCCGTGTGGGTTGCCGTTTCGGGCCCTGTGGAACCTGACGCGTGTACGGCGGATTCGGTTGCACCCGTACTCTGACGTCTCGTGACGGAAGACGCGATCGAGTCCGCCCTGCGGCGCTATCTGGCCGGCGAGGCCGAGCGGGCGGACCTCAAGCTGCTGACGAAACACCTGCTGAAAATGCTGGTGGCGAAGGCGCCTGGTCATGCGGTCGAGGTCCGCGTACCGCCGTACGGCGCGGTGCAATGTATCGAGGGGCCGCGTCATACCCGGGGCACGCCTGGTGCCGTGGTGGAGATGCCCGCCGAGCTGTGGATCGACCTGGCGCTCGGACGGCTGGAGTGGCAAGAGGCCCGCGCGTCCGGCCGAGTGCGCGCCAGCGGCGAGCGAACGGACCTCAGCGCGCTCCTGCCACTTCTACCCGGCTAAAGCTGGTCCGAAAACCGGTGTCCCCGGGCGTCTTGCCGGTGGAATCATGAGCCGGTGGCAATCACCTGGCGCGAGCGGCTCAGCCGGATGCAGGTCGACCTGAGCCCTTGGCGCAGTTCGCGCGACTTCCGCATCCTGGTCATTTCGGGAACGGTCTTCTACCTCGGTCAGATGACCGCGTACGTCGCGTTGCCGTACCAGCTCTACCAACTCACCGGTTCGAACTTCGCCGTCGGGTTGATGGGCCTGGTGATGATCGCGCCGCTGGTCATCTTCGGCCTGTACGGCGGTGCGCTGGCCGACCACCTCGATCGCCGGAAGATGCTGATCTACACCGGTGTGGCGCAGGCGGTGATCACGGCCCTGCTGCTCGGCAACACCCTGCTGGACAATCCGCGGGTCTGGCTGATCTACGTCTGTGGCGCGCTGGCGGCCGTCGCGTCGTCGCTGCAACGCCCGAGCCGGGACGCGCTCTTCCCGCGAGTCGTCCGGCATGAGCAGATGCCGGCCGCCGTCACCCTGAACTCGCTCACCCTCCAGGTCGCCCAACTCGCCGGACCGGCTCTCGGTGGACTCCTGGTCGGCACGGTCGGCGTCACCTGGGCGTTCGCGGTCGACCTCGGCGGGCTGGCGATCGCCACCTTGATGTACGTCGCGCTCCGGCCGTACCCGTCGAACGAGCACAGCCGTCCACCCAGTCTGTCCGGCATCGGCGAAGGCATTCGGTACGCCTTCCGGCGCCGCGACTTGCTCGGCACTTACGCGATCGACATGGTCGGCATGTTCCTGGCGATGCCGATCGTGCTGTTCCCCGCCTTCGCGACCGAGGTGCTGCAAGAACCGAAGCTGCTCGGTCTGCTCTACAGCGCCGAGTCGATCGGTGCCCTGATCGCGACCCTCACCAGCGGCTGGGCGGCCCGGGTTCACCACCACGGCCGGGCGGTCGTGATCGCCACGATCGTCTGGGGCGGTTCGGTCGGACTCGCCGGTCTGGCGCCGACGATGTGGGTCGCGATCGCGTTGTTCGCCGTCGCGGGTGGTGCCGACATGATCTCCGGGCTGTTCCGCGCGGTGATCTGGAACCAGACCATCCCGGACGAGATGCGCGGCCGGCTCGCGGGCATCGAGATGCTCTCGTACTCCCTCGGCCCGCTGGGTGGTCAAGCCCGCTCAGGTCTCGTCGCCGACCTCACCTCGGTCCGCACGTCCATCGTCAGCGGCGGCATCCTCTGCGTAGCCGGCGTAGTCCTCACCACCGCCTGGCTCCGCGACTTCTGGCGCTACGACGCCCGCACCGACGAACACGCCCTCCGCGAACGCCACCTCCGCACCACCCCCACCCCCTAACCCGCAAGCCCGGACCGACGTACTTTCCTCTTCTTCTGCCGCGAGTCTGGCACTGCTCTGGTGGGCGGCCCGTTCCGGGCTGAAAATTGGGGTGGTGCCCGTTGACGCCGTATCACTGTGGTTCGTTTGAGGCCGTCCGCGAGTCGGGCGCCGGGAGTTGCGTTGTGGGCCTTTCAGTGTTGCCTTTGAGCACGCGGACTAGATTCGCCGGATCCTTGCAGCTCCTGCGGGCACCGTGTTTGCCGGTGCGTTGTGTGGAGGTGGGTTGTGGTGCTGGAGCAGACGCAGGATGTCGAGGAGATCATCGCGCGGGTCGCGGCGCTGGACATCGGTAAGGCCGAGTTGGTGTGTTGTGTGCGGATTCCGGATCCGGGCCGGCCGGGGCGCCGGTTGCAGGAGGTGGACCGGTATTCGACGATGACGCGGTCGTTGTTGCGGCTGGCTGACCGGCTGGTCGAGCTGGGGGTGTCGCGGGTGGTGATGGAGGCGACCTCGGACTATTGGAAGCCGCCGTTCTATCTGCTGGAGGCGGCCGGGTTGGAGACCTGGCTGGTGAACGCCAAGGATGTGAAGCATTTGCCGGGTCGGCCGAAGACCGACCGGCTGGATGCGGTGTGGTTGTGCAAGGTGGCGGAGCGGCAGATGCTGCGGGCCAGTTTCGTGCCGCCGTTGCCGATCCGCCAGTTGCGGGATCTGACCCGGTATCGGGTTGATTTGGTGAACGCGTGCACTGCGGAGAAGAACCGGGTGGAGAAGCTGCTGGAAGATGCCTGTATCAAGGTGTCGGTGGTCGCGTCGGACATTTTCGGGGTGTCGGGGCGGGACATGCTGGCCGCGCTGGCCGGGGGTGAGCGGGACCCGAAGGTGCTGGCGCAGTTGGCCCGGTCCCGGATGCGGGCCAAGATCGGTGACCTGGAAGAAGCCTTCACCGGATACTTCACCGACCACCACGCCTATCTGCTGGCCAAGATGCTGGCCCGGATCGACCAGATCGAAGCCGATATCGCCGACCTCGAAGACAGGATCGGCGACCAGATCGCCCCTTTCGCCGAGGCGGTGGAACGACTCGATGAGATCCCCGGCATCGGGCGGGTCACCGCGCACGTGATCATCGCCGAAATCGGGACCGACATGACCCGGTTCCCCACCCCGGGCCACCTGGCGTCGTGGGCCAGGTTCGCCCCCGGGGTTAAAGAATCGGCCGGGAAGAAGAAAGGCACCGGCGCCACCGGCCACGGCAACTCCTACCTGGCCCGGGTCCTGGGCGAGGCCGCCGTCTGCGCCGGTAAAACCGACACCTTCCTCGGCGAACGCTACCGGCGCATCGCCAGACGCCGCGGCCGCAAGAAAGCCATCGTCGCGGTCGGCCGCTCCATCCTGGTCATCGTCTGGCACCTGCTATCCGATCCCGACGCCCACTTCCACGACCTCGGCCCCGACTTCTACGACAACCGCATCAACCCCGAACGGAAACGACGCAACCACGTCCGCCAACTCCAAGCCCTCGGCTACAACGTCACCCTCGAACCCGTCGCCTGACCACCGAGCACACAACCTCCCGGCTCCGCTGCGCTCCGCCGGAACACACGCACGCCCCAACACAGTCTGAGCCGCCCCAGCGTGTCCGGAGGCTTCGTTAGGTGTTAACCGGCCTCGGCGAGACGGGTTCGGTGAGTGTAGTGAGTGTGCTCGGCTTGGGTCGGTGTGAGGTCTTGGATCGATCCGTGAGGGCGGGCGGTGTTGAACCAGTGGACCCAGTTCAAGGTGGCTGCTTCGACGTCGTGGAGGCCTTGCCAGGGGCCGTAGGAGTGGATCAGTTCGGACTTGTAGAGGCCCATGTGGGTCTCGGCCAGGGCGTTGTCGTAGGCGTCGCCGACCGATCCGACCGAGGCGTCGATTCCGGCGTTGAGCAGGGCTTTGGTGAAGGTGATCGAGGTGTATTGGGTGCCGGCGTCGTTGTGGTGGACCAGTCCGGTCAGGTCGGTGGTGCCTTCGGTTCGGCGGGTCCACATCGCCATCTCGAGGGCGTCCAGGACCAGCGGTGTGGTCATCGTGGTGGCTGCTTTCCAGCCGATGATCCGGCGGGAGAATACGTCCACGATGTGCGCGACGTAGACCGTGCCGGTCCTGGTCGCGACGTAGGTGAAGTCGGCGACCCACAACCGGTTCGGGGCTGAGGCGACGAACCGGCGATCGACCAGATCGGGCGGCCGGTGAGCGGACTCGTCAGCGATGGTGGTCCGTGGCTTCTTGCCGCGGATCACGCCACTGATGCCCATCTGGGTCATCAATCGTTCCACCGTGCAGCGAGCCACGTCGTGGCCCAGGCCACGCAGATGCAGCCAGAGTTTGTCGGCTCCGAACAACCGCACGAACCGGACCTCGGCGCGGACCTTCTCGATCACCGCGATCAACTCGGCATCGCGGAGTTTCTTCTTACTGGGTTGACGATTCCGGTTGTCGTAGTAGGTGGATGGGGCGATCTTGCAGCCATGCTCGGTGAGCACGCGGCAGATCGGCTCGACCCCGAACCGGTCTTTGTGATCGTTGATGAACGCCACGATCACTTCTGTGGGCGGTCGAGCTCCGCCGCGAAGAAAGTCGCTGCAGATTTCAGGATCTCGTTCGCCCGCCGCAGCTCGGCGTTCTCCCGCTTCAGTGCCTTCAGCTGGTCCGACTCCGAGGTGGTGACACCAGGACGCTGCCCAGCATCGATCTCGGCACGACGGACCCACTTGCGCAGCGTCTCCGGCGCCCCGATCCCCAGCTTCAACGCGACCGACTTGATCGCCTCGAACTCCGAGCCATAGTCGGCCTTGGACTCAACAACCATCCGAACAGCGCGCTCACGGATCTCGGGCGAATACGACGACGGACGTGACATGGACTTCATCCTTCCAACAAATGAAGTCTCCAGACACGCCGGGGCGGCTCAGTCATTTTCGGACTAGTGGTCCCGTTATGACGCGTCCACTCGCGAGTGGACCAGATGTGACCACTCGCGGCAGAAGGAAGGCCGCTGGCCACGGCTTTCGCTGCACCTCGCGCCGGTTCGCCGTTCTACCTTTGCCCACCGCCGCGGAGGCCGTGCTTCGTGCGTCGTACGCGGTGCATCCCCAATTCCCAAGCCCGCGGGCGGATTTGTGGATAACACCTCCGCGAGGTGCCTGCTTGTGTCGCGCGTGTGCAAACGCAACGAGGCACTTCGCGGGAGGGTTTTCCACAAAATGTGGGTTTGGTGTGCGGGTTGGCGCCAGGGCGTTGTTAGGGGGCGGGGGTGTAGGGCGGGTGGGTGTGGGTGGGGGTGCGGGTGAAGGAGAGGCGGTAGGTGTGTTCGGTGGTGGTGGTGCCGTCGGGCAGGGTGATGGTGAGGGTGGTTCGGCCGGGGGCGCGGGATTCGGTGATCTGGCCGGTGATGGCGGCGCGGGCGATCTGCTCGAGGTAGTCGATGGAGGCCGCGGTTCGTTGCAAGGGGACGCGGTGGCGGCCGATATCGACGTGGAGCAAGGGCGTTCCCGGGCCGTGGTCGTTCCAGGTGATCGGGATACCGGCCTCGGCCGCGTCGCCGATCCGGACGCCGCCGTTATCCGGTCGCTCGATGAGCACGGCCTGGCCGAACTCGGTTTCGAGATGGTGGGTGAGGGCGGCAAGGCGGTTCGAGAGCTCGTCGGTCACCGGAGGATGGTACGTCCTCACAAACTCGATGGCCTACAGTCGGTGGTCATGCGTATCCGTTTCGCTGTTGCCGCGTTGGCCCTGGTCGTTCCGCTGGTGGGTTGCGAGACGGTGAACGAGGTCGGGCCGTCCACCACACCCTCGAGCACGACACCGACGCCGACGCCGACCGATACGCCCAGCGAGACGCCGAGTGCGCCGACGGCGAAGGTCGCGGACACGTTGTGCGTGCGGATCGACCAGACGTTGGTCCGGCAGACGCTGGGCGTTCCGTCGGTGGCGATCCAGCCGAAGCCCATCCCGGCCGAGCTCGGGCTTCCGACGTACGACGTGTGCGAGCTGCAACTCGGTACCGGCACTCCCGGCGGCAACCTGCGCATCGGCCGGTCCGTCCAGCCCGCGAAGCCGACTGACCTCGCGTCCGCCCGTTCGACGTACAACGCGACCCGTGGTTCCGGCGAGATCGCCAAGGACGTGGTCGCGGCGGACGGGGGATTCGGGACCAGTCGCTTCGTGGTGCTGCTCGAGGAAGGTCGCTTGGTCAAGGTCAGCGGGCCAGCCGCCACGATCGAGAAGTACGCCGCACTCGCGCTTGCCGCGGTCCAGAGCATGCCGGGTCTACCCGCACCGGAGCCGCTGGTCGTCCGGCCGGAGTGCGAGCGCGGTACGGACAAGGCGGCGGCAGTGCTCAGCGCGCCCGCGTCCATCCGCCGTGATGGCGAGACCGCGACCGGCGACGTGATCTGCGGTTGGCTGACGTCGACGGCCGTGCTCTGGACCTCCGAGGCCCTAACGCCCGAAGCCGCCCGCGTGATGGACACCGCCCGCAAGTCCCCGAACGCCGAGTCGATCCCGCTCGGCGACGAGGCGCTCATCGACCTCAAGACGCTGACCGTCACCATGCGCGTCGGCGACGACCGAATCGTCAAGATGACCCGCCTACCCGCGGGCCAGGCCGAGAAGAACGACATGACCGCCTTCGCCCTCGCCATGGCCGGCCTCTACACGAACTGAGACACGAGCAGACACGCGAACTGACACGCAAACTGGCTCACCAACCGGTGATCCGCGGCCAGGTCTCGCCGGTGGATACCTGGTACGACGCGTGCTGGGCGGCGGTCGCACACGCGTGGTTCGGCAGGATCCGCAACCGCGTACCGACCGGCAGCGACGGCAGTTGCCGCGGACTGCCTTCTCGAAGCGAGAGAATGCCGTGTTCCTGGCTGGCATCGGTCATCAGCAGGTCCGGGATGACCTCGCCATCCTCCGTGCAGACCAGCCCGTACCCCTGGTCCACGGCTTGCCGGGCGGTGCCGCGGTCGCGGGAGGTCGCCATCCAGCCGGCGTCGGTGAGGATCCAGCCGCGGTCCGGCCGATGCCCGATCACGGTGGTGACGACGCTGAGCGCGAGGTCGTCGGTGCCGCAGACGCCGATACCGGCCATCACCAGGTCGAAGAAGACGAAGTTGCCGGCGCGGACCTCCGTGACCCCGGTCAGGTCGCGGGCGAAGTGCGCCGTCGGCGTCGATCCGACACTCACGACCGGCACCTCAAACCCCTTACCGCGAAGGGTTTCCGCGGCACGCACCGCGACCGCTCGCTCGTTCTCTGCGGCCTTCACCAGCTCGGCCTCGGAATAGCAGAAGTACGACTCCCCAGCATGCGTCAACACCCCACGCACCTCGCCGGATACGCCGGTCAGCGCGCGGCCGATGGCGACTAGCTCGGCAGATTCCGGCTCGACGCCGCCGCGATGGTTGTCGCAGTTGATCTCGATCAAGGCCGGGATGCGTACGCCGGACTCGACCGATGCGGCGGCGACCGCCTCGGCCTGGGCCACGCTGTCCAGCAAGACGACGAGGTCGATCCCGCGACGATGCATCGCGACGACATCCGGCAGCTTGGCCGGCGCAATCCCCACCGCGTAAAGGATTTCGGTGAACCCCGCCGCCGCGAAGGCCTCCGCCTCGGCAAGCGTGGACACCGTGATCGGCCCGGAACCACCATCGAAGAGCAGCCGCGCCACCTCGACCGATTTGGCCGTCTTGAGATGCGGTCGAAGCGGTACGCCGAGAGACGCGAGGTGATCGCGCAGCCACCGGATATTGCGGACGACGCGTGGCCGGTCCAGCCGTAGGTACGGCGTCCGGGCGGGTGCGGGGGACATGGTCACCTCACGTAGTTGTAGATGGTCGCGCGGGAGATGCCGAGGATCTCGGTCAACGCGGGAACGGAATGCTTGACCTCGAGAAAGCCCTGTTCCTTAAGGGATCGCAGCAACTCCTTGCGATCGGCAACTTCCAGGTCACGAGGCCCGCGGCCGCGAGAGACGGCGAATTCCTCAACGAGGGCACGCAGTGAATCGGTGGTCCGGGCGCGGAGGTTCTCCGGCTGAGCCGGCGCGTCGGTCTGGATCAGGTTGCCAAGGGCGCGGGTGATCGTTGAGAAGAGGGATACGTCCAGGTTGAGGCAGATCGCCGCGACGTACGCGCCCTTGCTGTTCTTCAGTCCGATCGACGTGCTCTTGGCAGGGCGTCCGTCCGGGAAGGTGTTCGGATAGTTCTGGATGACGCTCGGGTAATCCGGATCCTCGATCCGCGCCAGACCGAGCTCGGTCGCGGGAGCGCCGACGGCCCGGCCGGACAGGTTGTTCTCGATCACCCGGATCGCGTTGTCCGGTCGGCGCAGGTCGTGCAACACCACCTCGCACAAGCCGGGGAACATCTTGCCCAAGGCAACGACAATCGTCTCCGCCTCGCGCAGCAACAACTCATCCTCAGTCAACGAAGGCATCGAACACCTCGCCCATCCGCGTTGTTGCCTTGAGCCCCGATCCGGTCAGCACCACAACCGTCGTCTCGTCAGGGCGGATCTCGCCGCGAGCGCGGAAGACGTCGATCGCGGCCGCCGCGGTGGCGCTCGTCGGTTCGGCGTACAGCCCGACCGCGGCCAAGCGTCGTACGGCGTCAACGATGTCTGCCTCGGGAATCGCCGCCATATCGCCACCCGAACGCCGGATGGCCGCGAGCACCTCGGGCAGACGGATCGGCTTCTGGATCGCCGTACCTTCCGCGATCGTTGGCGCGAACGACACCGGACGGTCGGCAAACGCCCCGACGATGGGCGCACAAGCCTCGGGTTGTGCGACGAGAAGCCTTGGCAGGCGAGAGATTTGGCCCGCCGCGAGCAATTCGGAGAAGCCCAGGTCGAGCCCGAGGACGATGCTGCCGGCGCCTGCCACGGTGACGACGGCATCCGGTGCGCGGAAGCCGAGGTCCTCCCAGAGTTCGTAGGCGAGCGTCTTCGTCCCCTGGAGGAAGAACGGATGCCAGTTGTGACTGGCGTAGTACGTGTGAGCCGACTCCACCAGGGCGCGCGCCGACGTCGCCTCGCGATCACCCGGCACCAACGAGACCTCAGCGCCGTACGCCCGGCTCTGCAACACCTTCGCCGGGGACGTGCCCTCAGGCGCGAGGATGCGGGCCCGGATCCCCGCGCGAGCGGCATACGCCGAGACCGAGGAGCCGCCATTTCCAGAGCTGTCCTCGATCACTTCGGTAATACCTTGCCCGGCGAGGTACGACATCATCACGCTGGTCCCGCGGTCCTTGAAACTGCCCGTCGAACTGAACCACTCCAGCTTGAACCGCACCTCGCCCGAGCCCCACCGCTGCGAGACCAGCGGCGTACACCCCTCGCCCATGCTCACCGCCGCGCCAACCACTTCGGGCAGTGCCGCGCGATACCGCCACAACGACCGGACCTCGGACAGCACCTGCTCCCGGCTGATGCCCGGCATCGCGGACACCATCAGGGGCGCGCCGTCGTCCCCGCGCCAGCGCGCGACCTCCAGCGGGTAACCCCGCCCGGATCGCGGATCGACGTACATCTGCTCAGCCATACGATAAGTCTAGCAATAGACATTTAGTCCACGGCCGGGGGATGGGCTACGGTGGCGCCGTCGTGGTGCTCGGGAAGCCGGTGCGATACCGGCGCGGCCCTCGCCACTGTGATCGGGAAGTTCGTCGACAACCCTGCCAGCAGGGGGTCACTGGTTGCGTAAGGCAGCTGGGAAGGCCTGTCGATGAACGCGGTATCCCGTCAGCCAGGAGACCGGCTACGACGCGTCAGACCCGTCCACGAGGTGCTGGAGGAGCGGTCCCATGGCCGTTGGTGCGTTGCTGAAACCTGTCCTGTTCGCGACCATGCTCAGCCTGGTCGCCGCTTGCGGTGGTGCCGCGGAGGCAGGTGGCAAACCAAAAACCGGCGCGATCACGGTCAAGAACTGCGGGCTCGATGTGACCGTCGACGGCCCGCCCGAGCGCGTCTTCGCGGCGTACCAGCCGGCCATTGAGATGGCGCACGCGCTGGGCATCTCCGACCGCCTCGTCGGTACGGCGTACTTGGACGCGGTCGTGCTGCCCGAGTACGCCGAAGCCCAGAAGAGCCGCAAGTACTACAAGAACCTGCCGAGTCGCGAGGAGCTGCTCAGCACGAATCCCGACTTCGTACTGTCCGGGTTCAACGACGTGTTCAGCAGCGCGGGCAGCGACTCCAGCTTCGGTAGTCGCAAGGGCCTGGGCGAGCTCGGCGTGAAGACGTGGATCTTCAGCCCGCTCTGCCCGACCGCGGACGGCCTCGGTGATGAGGCGATCGACCCGAAGACGGTCTCGATGGAGAACGTGTACGCCGATCTGCGCGATCTCGGCAAGATCTTCGGCGTCTCCGGCCAGGCCGAAAAAGTGATCGCGGACCAGAAGACCCGGATCGCGGCCGTCGAGAAGAAGGTCGCCGCCGCCAAAAGGCCGACAGTCGCCATTCTGCGCGCGAACCTCGAGGGCGGCGTGACGGTGTCGGGCGGTCCCGACTTCGGCACGGTGCTGATCCGGCAGGCCGGTGGGGTGAACGCCTTCGCCGATCTGACCTCCAAGCGGAACGTGAAGATCAGCATGGAGGAGTTCATCAAGCGCAATCCCGATTACGTGCTGGTGAGCGACTGCTGCGATGCGGGGATGACCGAGGCGGACAGTGCCGCGAAGATCGCCGCGCTGATGAGCAACCCGGCGCTGGCCAACCTCAAGGCCGTCAAGAACAAGCGGGTCAAGCCGTTCCTGTTCGCGCATCACTCGGCCGGTGTGCGGGGTGCGCATACGACCGAGCTGATCGCCAAGATCATCCATCCCGACCTGGTCAAGTGAACCGCGCGGTTGGTCTCCTGGCCGCGTTGGCCGTGCTCGCCGGCGTCGTTGTCATCTCGGTGATGGTCGGCGATCGCTTCCTCGGACCGGACGACGTGTACGCCGCGGCGCGCAAGTTCACCGGCTCCGACACCGACCGCGTCATCCGGTACCTCCGTTTCCCGCGCACGATCGCGGGCCTGCTCGCGGGGATCGGCCTCGGCCTCGCGGGCGCGGTGATCCAGGGCGTGACGCGCAATCCGCTGGCCGGCCCGGGCATTCTCGGCGTCAACTCCGGCGCGGCCCTGGCGGTCGTCGTCGCGATCGGGCTGCTCGGCATCCACAGCCTCGGCGGCTACGTATGGTTCGCGATGGCCGGTGCCCTGGTCGCGACCGTGGTCGTCTACCTCGTCGGCTCGGCCGGCCGCGGTGGCGCGACACCGGTCAAGCTCGCGCTGGCCGGGGCGGCGATCTCGGCCTTCCTCGGCTCGGTCACCTCCGCGATCACCCTGCTGGACATCTCCACGCTGAACGAATTCCGCTTCTGGGTGGTCGGTTCACTGGGCCGTGCGGATATGCCGGTGATCAGTCAGGCGTGGATCTTCATCCTGGCCGGTACGGCGCTGGCGCTGGCCCTCGCGAGCTCGCTGAACCAGATCGCGCTCGGCGACGAACTCGCCACCACCCTCGGCACCAAGGTCAACCTGATCCGCCTGGTCGCGGCCCTCGCGGTGATGCTCCTGGCCGGTACGGCGACCGCCATCGCCGGGCCGATCGGCTTTGTGGGCTTGGTGGTTCCGCATATGGCCCGCGCCATCGTCGGCTCGGACTACCGGTGGATCCTGCCCTGGTCGATGGTGCTCGCACCGACCGTACTGCTGCTCGCCGACGTCATCGGCCGCTTGGTCGTACGCCCGGACGAGCTCCAGGTCGGCATCGTGACAGCCCTCGTCGGCGCACCCCTCTTCATCGCGCTGGTCCGCCGCCGAAGCTGGCCGAACTGTGAACCGGCTGCTGGTATTGCGATCCGGGCCCATCTCGGCGCGAGTCGACGCGGTCAGCGTGCTCGTCGGGGTGATCGCGTGGGCGTTGACCTTGGGGGTGGCGGCCTACTCGTTGACGCTCGGCGACTACGAGATCCCCCTGCCGGACGTGCTCAACACCCTTGCGGGCAACGGATCTCTGGTCATGACCGACGTGGTGGTGAACAGCAGACTGCCGCGAGTCATCGTCGGAATGGGCGTTGGTGCCGCCTTCGCGATCTCGGGCGCGATCTTCCAGCGCCTGGCCCGCAACCCGCTGGTCAGCCCGGACCTGATCGGTATCAACGCCGGCGCGGCGCTCGCGGCCGTCGTGATGATCACCATCCTCGGCAGCGGCGCGGGCTGGATCCCGATCGGCGCGCTGCTCGGTTCGTTGGCCACGGCAACGATCATCTACACCTTGGCCTATCGGCGCGGTGTGGCGGGCTATCGCCTTATTTTAGTAGGGATTGGCATCACAGCGATGGTCACGGCAGCCACGTCGTACCTGCTGACGCTGGCCGATATCTACACCGCCAAGAGCGCCTCGCTTTGGCTCGCGGGCAGCCTTTCCGGCCGGACCTGGACCCATGCCGCGTTGATGGGCGGCACCTTGCTCATCGGCGTTCCGTTCGCGCTCTTGCTCTCCCGTCAACTCCGGCTGCTCGAACTCGGCGACGACCTCGCCCGAACCCTGGCCGGCCGCGTCGAACTGGCACGCGGCCTGCTGATCCTGGCAGGCGTCGGCCTCGCAGCGCTCGCGACGGCAGCGGCCGGGCCGATCGGATTCGTCGCGCTGGTCGCTCCGCAGATCACTCGTCGCCTCTTGGCCGAGCGCGTCATCGGCCTGCTCACCTCGGGCGCGATCGGGGCGTTGCTGGTGGTCGTTTCGGATCTGGTGGCGCGCCAGATCTTCGCACCGACGACGTTGCCGGTAGGCATCGTGACGGCCTTTCTCGGCGCGCCGTACCTGCTCATCTTGATGGCCCGCGCGAATCGCGTCGGGCGCGGAGGCTGACCTATGGCACTCGAAGCGCAGCACCTCAATCTTGGGTACGACGATCGGCCGGTGGTCGCGGATCTCTCGGTCCGGATCCCGGCCGGCCGGGTGACCGTCATCGTGGGCGCGAACGCGTGCGGCAAGTCGACGCTGCTCCGCGGTCTGGCCCGGCTGCTCGCACCCCGAGGCGGCGTCGTACTGCTCGACCACGTGGACGTCACGCGGCTGCCCGGGGGCGTACTCGCGACCCGGCTCGGCATGCTGCCGCAACAACCCATCGCGCCGGACGGCATCACGGTCGCGGACCTGGTCGGACGCGGGCGTCATCCGCACCAGCGCTGGTTCCGGCAATGGTCGAAGCAGGACGAACAGGCCGTGCTCGATGCACTAAAGGCGACAGACACGCTGGATCTGGCCGATCGCTCGCTGGACGAGTTGTCCGGTGGGCAGCGCCAGCGGGTCTGGATCGCGCTCGCCCTCGCGCAGGACGCCGAGATCATGCTGCTGGACGAGCCGACCACGTTCCTCGACCTGGCGCATCAGCTGGAAGTGCTCGATCTCGTCCACGATCTCAACGTCGTACGGGGTAAGACGATCGTGCTGGTCCTCCACGATCTCAACCTGGCCAGCCGGTATGCGGACCACCTGATTGCTCTCAAAGGCGGTCAGGTGGTCGCCGAAGGCCCGCCGCGCGACGTGGTGACGGCGGAGCTGGTCGAGGAGGTCTTCGGTCTGCCTTGTGCCGTGATCGAGGACCCGCTGACCGGAACGCCGCTGGTGTTGCCAAAACCACGTCGCACAATGGCTTTGAACGACTAGGCTGGCGAGTGCTGAAGGTTCACCCGGTCAGAAACGGCTGGGTGAGGCAACAGGGAACCCGGTGTGAATCCGGGACTGCCCCGCAGCGGTGAACGGGAACGACCGCCGTCAGAAGCACTGGACTAGCGTCTGGGAAGCGACGGCCAGTAGGTCCACCGGTCGCGAGACCGGCCTGCCCGTGAGTCCGAAGACCTGCCTTCAAGCCCGTGCGCCGACCGGTGCGCGGGGGTCGCCGGTCCCGTGGGAGGGCCAGCCCGGGCTCGGCCGCGATGGCCGGTTCCGTCTCCTCTCTCGGCGTCAGGCGATCCGGCCGCACGCTCGCGAGGAGAGAGACGTGAACATCAACACCACTGTGCTGGGCTATCCGAGAATCGGGCCCCGGCGCGAGCTGAAGCAGGCCGTCGAGCGGTACTGGGCCGGCGACCTGGATGCCTCCGCCCTCGCCGACGTGGCGCAAACCCTTCGCCGGGAGACCTGGAACGACCTGGCCGGGCGCGGTCTGGACGTCCTGCCCGGCAACACTTTTTCGTACTACGACCAGATGCTCGACCACATCCAGCTGTTCGACGCCGTGCCCGGGCGCTACCGCTCGCTCGGTCTGACCGATCTGGACATGTACTTCGCGATGGCGCGTGGCCGGGACGAGGTGGCGCCGCTCGAGCTGACCAAGTGGTTCGATACGAACTACCACTACCTGGTGCCGGAGCTGGACGAGTCGACGGTCTTCCGCCTTGCGGGCGACAAGCCGCTCGCGGAGCTTGCCGAAGCGTCCGCACTCGACGTGAACACCCGCCCGGTGCTGATCGGGCCGCTGACGTTCTTGCTGCTCTCGAAGCCTTCCGCGGAGGCTGGTGCGTCCTTCCAGCCGTTGGATCTGCTGGATCAGCTGGTCGAGGTGTACGCCGAACTGCTCGCGCATCTCGCCGATGCCGGGGCCGAGTGGGTCCAGCTGGACGAACCGGCGTACGTCGCAGATCGCAGCCAGGCGGAGCTCGACGCGCTGTCCTCGGTCTATCGGCGGCTCTCCGCTCTGCCGAACCGCCCGAAACTCCTTGTAGCAGGGTATTTCGGCGACCTCGGCCCAGCCCTTCCGTTGCTCGCGGCAACCGATGTCGACGGTATCGCGGTTGACCTCGTGGCTGCGCCGTCCGTTCAGCTCACAGGTTTGCCAGGGCTCGCCTCAAAGCAGCTCGTCGCGGGCGTGGTGGACGGCCGGAACATCTGGCGAGCCGATCTCGGCGCGATCCTCACCACCTGCGCGACGCTGCTCGGGGCCTGCGCCGAGTTGACGATTTCGACCTCATGCTCGTTGCTGCACGTGCCGTACGACGTTGAGGTGGAGGCGGGCCTCGATCGCGATGTCCGCAAGCGCCTCTCCTTCGCCCGGCAGAAGGTCGACGAGGTGGTACTGCTCGGCCGGGCCTTGCGCGACGACTCGGGCGTGCTCGTCGACCTGGCCAGCGGCACCGCGGTACCGGGCATCGGCGAGTCTTGGCGGCGACCGACGGACCCGAGCCGCAACGCCGCGATCCGTGCCCGGGTTGAAGGTTTGATGCCCGCGGACCGCCAGCGTGCGCCGTACGACGAAAGGGCGATCGCGCAGCAGGAAGCCCTCGCCCTGCCGTCGTTGGCGACCACCACGATCGGGTCGTTCCCACAGACCTCCGACGTACGCCGGGCGCGAGCGGATCTGCGCGCGGGACGGATCGACCAGGCGGCGTACGACGCGTTGATGCGGGCCGAGATCGAGCGGGTGATCCGGTTGCAGGAGTCGATCGGGCTGGACGTTCTTGTTCACGGTGAGCCTGAACGCAACGATATGGTCCAGTACTTCGCGGAACGGCTCGACGGGTTCGCGACGACCGACCTCGGCTGGGTTCAGTCGTACGGCACTCGTTGCGTGCGCCCGCCGATCCTCTTTGGCGACGTGTCGCGCCCGGAGCCGATGACCGTCACCTGGGCGACGTACGCCGCCTCGCTGACGGATCGACCGGTGAAGGGCATGCTGACCGGGCCGGTGACGATCCTGGCCTGGTCGTTCGTGCGGGACGATCAGCCGTTGGGGGACACCGCGGACCAGGTCGCACTCGCACTGCGCGACGAGATCGCCGACCTGGTCGAGGCGGGAATCGCGGTCGTGCAGGTGGATGAGCCCGCGCTGCGCGAACTGCTGCCGCTACGCGAGGCTGAGCGCAAGGCGTACCTGGACTGGTCCGTCGCGTCGTTCCGGCTGGCGACGGGTGGTGCGCCCGCGCGGGTTCAGATCCACACGCACCTTTGCTATTCGGAGTTCGGCGCGGTCATCGCGGGTATCGACGGGCTCGACGCGGACGTCACGACGATCGAGGCCGCGCGTTCCCGGATGGAGGTGCTCGCCGACCTGGCCGCGATCGGCTTCCGCCGCGGCGTTGGGCCCGGGGTTTACGACATCCACTCGCCGCGGGTGCCTTCGGTGGAGGAGCTGGCCGGTCTGCTCGGCGATGCGCTCGGGTCCGTGCCGGCGGATCGCCTGTGGGTGAACCCGGACTGCGGTCTGAAGACTCGCGGTTATGCCGAGGCCGAGCCGGCCCTGCGCAACCTCGTCGCCGCTGCGCGGTTGGCGCGACTGGTGCACCCCTCCTGAACGCCAGGCCGGTGGGGTTCCTGGGGAGTCGCCCACCGGCCTGGTCCTTACTGCGTGATGCTGATCGGGCCGTTGTTGCTGACGTTGGTGATGTTCATCTGGCTGAGCGATGTCGCGTAGGAACCACTGCCTGGCATGAGGATTCGGTGCAGGGTCACGCCGCTGATCAGGGCACCGGGCTGGCCGTTGATCCTGGCCGCGGTGGTGCCCGCGTTGCGGACCCGGATGTTCGCCAGGGTGACGCCGTTGACCGGGCCGACGCCTTCGGAAGCGCCGCTCCAGAGGGCGAGCCAGGTGCGGTTGCTGTCGTTCGTGAAGGTCAACCGCTCGATATCGACGTCCTCGAACCGGAGGTTCCGCGCCTCGGCCGAGCCGTACTTGTGGTGTACGCCGATGCCGACCGCCGCGTCATGGACGACGACGTTGCGGAACGTCACGTTCGACTGGGTCTGCATGACGCCCTGGCCGACCTTGACGCCGTAGCAGTAGGTCCACGAGACGAGGTCCTCGAACAGCACGTTGTCGAGCGGCCGCGGATTGCCCGGCACCCTGGCGAACAGGTCGGTACTGGCCTGCCAGGTCTTGGTGCTGAACGGGTCGTCCAGTCCGATGCCGATCGCGTTCCGGACCGTGACACCGGTCGACTCCATCACGTCGATACCGTCGTTCTCGCCCATGTCGAACCGGTTGAACATCTTCAGGTTCGTGAAGCTCAGATCCGTCGAGCGGCTCGGCATGATCGCCCAGCTGCTCGACTCGCGGAACGTGATGCCGTCCACCCGGAAGTTCGAGGTGTAGATCGGCGTCAGCAGGTTCACCCCGAGGTTGCTGGGCCCAAGCGAGGCCCGGCCATTGCCGTCGATCGTGCCGCGTCCGTAGATGGAGATGTTCGAGGACGAGAAGCGCGTCGAGATGAACCAGGTGATGTCACGGTCCTGCGAGTTCTTGTGCCAATGCACGTCGTACTGGGACCTCTCGCCGGTGTAGCGCAGTACGGCGCCAGGTTCGAGATATAGCGCGAGGTTGCTGCGTAGGTAGATCGTGCCGAGCGTCCAGACGCCTGCTGGTACGTAGACGATGCCCTGGCGTCCGTTGGCGGACCCCCAGGCTGCTGCGTCGTTCAGCGCGTTCTGGAAAGGAGTGGTCGAGTAGCCGCTCCCGGGTTGTGCGTTGTACGGCGCGTTGCGCACGTTGAAGATGCCGGTACCACTCGAGCCCGGGCGGTTCGTCTCGGCGGGGTCGATCGCGATCACCAGGTTCGGCCGACCATCGAGTTTGACGATCAGGTACTCGTCGCGGTGCACGGTGAAGGTCAAAGTCGCGCCACTGATCGACCCGGCCAGACCGAGTTTGGCGGGGCTGATGCTGTACGAACCGATGGCCGTGTTGTTCACCTTCGTGACCCTGATGACGGCTTCCCCGGCACCCATCGCGAACTGTGCGATGTCATAACCCGCGTAGTCCGTCACCGGCACGCTCTGGCCGTTCACCGTCAACCGGTAGTCCGGCGACGCGGGATAGATCGACTGCACGGGATAAACCTGAATCGGAGCCGGCGCGGCCTGCGCCTCGATTGCGGGGGCGAGTACGGCGACCAGTAAGGCCGCGAACAAAGCTCTCACTTTGCGCATTAGGGTCCTTCCGTCGATGTGGCAGGGCGGCGCCACTCGCGACGGTAACCGCAATTTCTACGTAAGTGAACCCCGTCCACATATATAGACACGACCGAAACCGGCCACCGCAACCGCGCTGGCTGGAGCCTTCGCGAGGATGGGCACATGAACGAGGACAAGGAATTCCTGGTTGAGCAGGCGCGGCTCATGGATGCCGAGGCCGAAGCTTCAGCCGAGGCGGAGGCCGAACGCATCCGGCAGGAAGTCGAAGACGCCGCCTCCGACCCGGCGACCCAGGGGGAATGGATCCGTCAGTCCAACCTGATCTACGGCGGACTGGCGGGCGCCGGGCTGGTAGTCGTCCAGCCGTTCCTGACCGAGACCTCGCTCGACCTGTCGGCGAAGGTGTGCGTCACCGCGTTTGCCGTCTCGATACCGCTGCTCGCCGCGCTCCTGGTGCTCAATCGGCAGGAGGAGTTTCGTCATCGGGCGAGCAGGTCATGGCTCGTCGGGCTGGCCAAGGCGGTCGCACAAGGCTCGGGGTTCGTCGGCCTGACTGCGGCCTTCTGGCACATCTCCATCATTGCTGGGATCGCGTTCCTGGCCATGGGATGCGTCGCCGTGGGAGTGCATTCCTCGGGATTCGTGCAGTTGGAGTACGACTCGAAGTTCCGCTCGAGATTCCGTCCTCGCAAGACGCCTGAGGCGTAACCGACTGGCTGTTTATCCTCTTGGCTCGGCAGTACCGTCGGGGCTCGCTTCGGGTTTGGTGTGCAGGACCTCGCGGGCCTGCTCCGCGGCGCGAAGGATGCTCTCGCTGATGAAGTCGCTGAAGCGGGCGATGTTCTCGAGGCGGGTGGCGGCCGGGCTGCCGGCGCCGAGCACGTTGACGCCCTGCCGTGCGGTCTCGGCGACCTGGGCGATGCCGCCGGCGCTGGCGATCGTCGACTGGTACCAGACGTCGTCGTCGACGACGTAGCGCTCGCGGCGGCCATCGTCGCGGCGTTCCCGGCGGATGAGGCCCTGGGTTTCGAGGAACGCGATCGCCTTGGAGACGGACGCCGGGCTGACCTGGAGGTGCTGGACGAGTTCGGACGCGGTGAGGCTGCCCGCGTCGGTGATGAACAGGCAGGTCAGCACCCGGGCCATCATCTTGGGCACGCCCTGCTGCATGAAGAGGGTGGTGAACGCCTCCTCGTACTCGCGCACGGCGTCGTCGTCGCGCCCGTGGCCCTGCGCCAGCGCCCGTCGCTCCCGGGGCAGGGCGTGCTTGCGCCGGTGCGCGCGTCGCTCGGTGGCGCGGTGGGCCAAGTCGGCGCGGTAGGCGGTGGGGCCGCCGTTGCGCATCACCTCACGCGTGATCGTCGAGGTGGGACGGTCGAGACGCCGGGCGATCTCCGCGTAGGCGAGGCCGTCGGCCAGCCCCAGCGCGATCTGCTGACGTTCCTGCTGGGTGAGTCTGCCTCCCGGCATCGCGAACTCCTTCTCCCGTGTGTGCCGCCAGCGTAGCGTTTCTCTGCTATCCATTGCAACGAATAGGTTGATGCCATTGCGTTAAATTCACACCGGTTGCAACGAAAATACGCCTCTGACCTGCGGATATGCCACTTCTATGCAACGAAGGAGTTGTGCCAATTGCGAACGCAACGTAGCGTTTGCGATATCAGAAACAACCACTGCACAAGGAGAGCATCATGCAGAAGTTCGACACCCCCGCCGCGATTTCCGCCGTTCTGAACATCCCCGCCGGCCGCATCCAGGTCATCGCCGCCGACCGGGCCGATACCACCGTCGAGGTCCGGCCCACCAACGCCTCCAAGGGCCGCGACGTGATGCTGGCCGAGCAGACCGAGGTCGAATTCGGCGACGGCGTGCTGCGGATCACGGCTCCGGCGGAGAAGAACCAGATGTTCGGCCCGTCCGGATCAATCGAGGTGACGGTCCAGTTGCCCGCCGGTTCCGGCGTCGAGGCGAAGGCTTCCGCCGCCGAGTTCCGGGTGGTCGGACGGCTCGGCGACGTCGCCTTCGAGGGCGCGCACGGCGAGATCAAGGTCGACGAGGTGGCGAGCGTGCGGCTGGCCGCCCATGCCGGTGACGTCACAGTCGGCCGCCTGACCGGCTCCGCGGAGATCAGCACCCAAAAGGGCGATATCCACATCGCCGAGGCCACCTCCGGCACGGTCGTTCTGCGCACTCTGATGGGCAACGTGACGGTGGACGCCGCCCCCGGAGTTTCCGCCTCCCTGGACGCCGGTACCGGCTACGGCCGGATCAACAACGCGCTGAAGAACACCGAAGGCGCCGCGGCCGCCCTGACCATCAAGGCGACCACCGACCACGGCAACATCACCGCCCGCAGCCTGTAATGCAGCCTGACCTTGCCATGGGAGCGTTGGGGGGTAATCAGTCCGGGGTGGCGGGTATCTACCGTCGAGGTATGTCCAACGAGACCATCACCTTGAACAACGGTGTCGAGATGCCCGCCATCGGGCTGGGGGTTTTCCAGACCCCGCCCGATGTCACGGCCGCCGCGGTCGAAGAGGCTACGCGTCGGCTACCACCACGTCGACACGGCCGCGGCGTACCTCAACGAGCGCGAGGTCGGCGATGGCCTCCGTCGGTCGGGCGTCGCCCGTGCCGACGGCAAGGTCCGCGCCATCGGCATCAACATCCCCGAAGCCTGAGGCGACGTTCAGTCCTCTGAGCCGTTGGTGAGGCCGGTGCGGATGAGGTTCATGACGTTGCTGTCGGCAAGGGTCGAGGTGTCGCCCACCTCGCGGTTCTCGGCGATATCGCGGAGTAGACGGCGCATGATCTTGCCGGAACGCGTCTTCGGCAGCTCCGCCACGATCATGATCTGGCGGGGCTTCGCGATCGGCCCGATCTCCTTGGCGACGTGGTTCCGCAGCTCGGTCACGCTGTCCGCGGTCTCGACCGCATCGCCGCGCAGAATGACGAACGCGCACACGGCCTGGCCAGTGGTCTCGTCCGTCGCGCCGACCACGGCCGCCTCCGCCACGCTTGGATGCGAAACCAGGGCCGACTCGATCTCCGCCGTGGACAACCGATGCCCGGACACGTTCATCACGTCATCCACCCGGCCGAGCAGCCAGAGATCGCCATCCTCGTCCAGCTTGGCGCCATCGCCCGCAAAATAAAGCCCGTCGAACCGCGACCAGTACGTCTCCCGATAGCGCTCGGCATCTCCCCAGATCCCGCGCAGCATCGACGGCCAGGGCTCGGTCACCACCAGCAGACCGCTCTCGCCGTTGCCAAGCGGCTTGGCCTCGTCGTCGACCACCGCGACGTTGATACCCGGTAGTGCCACTTGCGCCGACCCCGGTTTCGTCGCGGTCACACCCGGCAGCGGGCTGATCATGATCGCGCCTGTCTCGGTCTGCCACCAGGTGTCGACGATCGGGCAACGGCCGCCGCCGATCACTCGGTCGTACCAACGCCAGGCCTCGGGGTTGATCGGTTCGCCCACGCTGCCAAGGACTCGCAGACTGCTCAGGTCGGCCGCAGCCGGGATGTCCTCGCCCCACTTCATACAGGTCCGGATGGCCGTCGGCGCCGTGTAGAAGATCGTCACGCCGTACTCCGCGATGATGTCCCACCAACGGCCCCGGTGCGGTGAGTCCGGCGTGCCCTCGTAGATCACCTGAGTCGCACCGTTCGCCAGTGGCCCGTAGACGATGTAGCTGTGCCCGGTGATCCAGCCGACGTCCGCCGTGCACCAGTAGACGTCAGTGTCCGCATGCAGGTCGAAGACCGACTTGTGCGTGTACGCCGTCTGGGTGAGGTATCCGCCGGTGGTGTGGAAGATGCCCTTCGGCTTCCCGGTCGTGCCCGACGTGTAAAGGATGAACAACGGGTGCTCGGAGTCGTGCGACTCGGGCGTGTGCTGGTCGGAGGCGCCGTCGACCACGTCGTGCCACCAGACATCACGGGAGTCGTCCCAGGCGACGTCAGACTTAGTACGTCGTACCACCAGCACCTTGTTCACAGGGGAATCGCCGGACACTGCGGCGTCTACGGCCGGCTTGAGCGGGCTTGCGGCGCCACGTCGGAAACCGCCGTCTGCGGTGACTACCAGGCTCGCCTGCGCGTCCTCGATCCTGCTGCGCAACGCGTCCGCGCTGAAGCCGCCGAAGACCACGCTGTGCGGTGCGCCGAGTCGTGCGCACGCAAGCATGGTGATGACGGCCTCAGGGATCATCGGCAGGTAGATCGCCACCCGGTCGCCCTTGCGAATGCCCAAGCCGGTCAGGGCGTTCGCAGCCTTCGAGACCTCCCGCTGCAGTTCGGCGTACGTGATGTCGCGCCGGTCGCCAGGTTCACCTACGAAGTGGATCGCGACCTTGTCCCCGCGGCCGGCTTCGACGTGACGGTCCACGCAGTTGTACGCCGCGTTGAGCCGTCCGCCGACGAACCACTCGGCAAAGGGCGCGTCCGACCAGTCCAGGGTCTGCTCGAAGTCCTGGTCCCAGCTGAGCAACTCGCGCGCCTGCTTGGCCCAGAAGGCCTCGCGATCCGCCGCGGCCTCGGCGTACAGGTCTGCTCCGGCGACGGCCTGCGCGGCGAACTCGGGACTGGGCGGAAAAGTCTCGGGCATGGCGGTGCTCCTTGCTCGCGGGGATTGCCCAAGATCCTGCGGCGTCCCCACCGCGCTGCCAAGGCCGGGATCACGCCCGTACGACGAAACGGCCCGCCCTCTCGGTAGACGGCCTCGAGCCCCGCGCCGAACGGTCCGTCCGCCACGCCGAACGGTCCTGCCGAGACTCCCATCACACCGGGCGTTTTCGGTCAGAAGGGACCGATGAACCACGACACGCCTGGTCCCGAGGGCCCGATGAACGGGGTGCGGGGGTTGGGGTGGGCTGGTAGGAAGGGGTATGGGCGAGCAGCTGGAGATCGAGACCAAGTACGACGTGGGCGAGCGGATCGCGCTGCCCGCGTTGCACGAATTGCCGGGCGTTGTGCGGGTGGCTCAGCCTGAGCAGCATGACCTCGAGGCGGTCTACTTCGACACCGAGGCGTACGACCTGGCTGCCGCGGGAATCACGCTGCGACGACGGACGGGTGGGGATGACGCCGGCTGGCATGTGAAGTTCCCGGTCGCGACGGGGGAGCGTCTGGAGGTACGGCGTCCGCTCGGCCGGGCAGTCCGTTCGGTGCCGATCGAGCTGGTTCGAATGGTCCGCGTACACGTCCGGGATCGGGCTCTCGCGCCAGTGGTGACCTTGCGGACGCATCGGGTGGTGCATCGGCTGGTGGGTGCGGATGACGCCGTACTGGCCGAGCTGAGCGATGACCAGGTGACGGCGGAGATCGCGGGCGCCGAGCCGGATGTCTGGCGCGAGTGGGAGCTTGAGCTGGTCGACGGCGAGCGCGAGCTGTTGGCCGCGGCCGAGCCGGTGTTGCGCAAGGCAGGGGCTGAGCCGGCCGCGGGTCCGAGCAAATTGGCGCGGGCCCTCGGGGATCGGGTGCCTGTGCGGGCGGCCTGGGAGCTGCCGGAGAAGCCGACCGCGGTTGACGTGTTCCGGGCGTATGCGGCTGAGCAGGTGGCGGCGATCCACCGGCGTGATCCCGAGGTGCGCCGCGATCGGCCGGAGGGCGTGCACAAGCTGCGGGTCGCGACGCGGCGGCTGCGTTCGGCCTTGGCCACGTATCGGCCGGTGATCGATCGAGTCGAGGGTGATCGGATCCGCGCTGAGTTGAAGTGGTTGGCGGGCGAGCTTGGTGGGATGCGCGATACCGAGGTGATCCGGGATCGGCTGGCCGCTTCGGTCGCCGCCGAGCCGGTCGAGCTGGTGATGGGCCGGGTAGCGGGTGCTATCGATGACCACTTGCGGGCGACGTACAAGGCCGCACACAAGGTGGCGCTGGAGACGTTGGAGACCGAGAGGTACTTGCGGTTGCTGGACGATTTGGACGCGCTGGTGGCCGATCCGCCGCTTACCGAGGCGGCCGCGGATCTCAAACCGAAGAAGACGCCGGACCTTGTTGTCTCCCTGCTGAAGCATGACTGGAAGCGGATTCGTCGGGCCGTGGACCGGATGCGTGCCGCCGAGCTTGGTGCCAATGAACAGTCCGCGCAGTCGGTGGCGGACGCTGTGGAGGTCGAGCGGCACGAGGTGCGCAAGGCGGCCAAGCGGTTGCGCTACGCGGGTGAGTCGGCGGCCGTTGTGCTGGGGGATAAGGCGACCGCGCTGGCCGCCTCGGCGGAGCAGATCCAGGAAGTTCTCGGCAGTTATCAGGACACGGTGGTGGCGCGCGAGCTGCTGCGGCAGTTGGCCGTGCAGGTGCACCTGGATGGTGGAAACGCCTTTACTCTGGGGCGTTTGCACGCTTTGGAGCAGGTCGCGGGGGAGGAAGCGGTGCGGGCGTTCGAGGGCGTTTGGCCGCTGGACTTTCCCTTCTGAGCTGCCCCTCTGAGGGGTCGCTGCACGTATTCCGGACCATCGTCGGGCGGTGACTCGAAAACTGTCGGCGGCTGTGCCTATTATCGAAAACATGTTCGAATCGATCTGGCGACGCGGCCACCGGCGACCTGCCCGACGAGGCCTCCAACGGCCTGTTGTGGAAAAGATTTCGCCGCCGGCTGATGGGGTCAGCGGCCGGCGGCGAAACCTGTTTCAGGGGAGGGGGCGGGTCTTGGGCCACCGGCTGGGCCGGTGGAGTCTGTGGTCTCCTTCAGTCAGTTATTGGGTGGAGGGGTGGTCAGTGCTGGACCGCCTTCTCGGACCCTGCCCCGGTCAGGGAGCGAACCTCCATCTCGGCGAACTTGTCCACGTTGACGGGCTCCTTGCTGGTCACGGTGCCCAGCCAGCCGAGGAAAAAGGCCAGCGGGATCGAGACGATGCCCGGGTTGTCCAACGGGAACCAGTGGAAGTCGACCGACGCGTCGGTGATCATCGACAGGCTCGCGCCGGTCTTCGCGTCGACCTTGCCCGAAACGACCGGGGAGAAGGCGATCAGGAGGATCGAGGACGCCAGGCCGCCGTAGATGCTCCACAGGGCGCCGCGAGTGTTGAAGCGCCGCCAGAACAGGGAGTACAGGATCGTCGGCAGGTTCGCGCTCGCCGCCACGGCGAAGGCCAGGGCGACCAGGAAGGCGATGTTCTGCCCGTTGGCGAAGATGCCGCCGATGATCGCGATCACGCCGATCACCAGCACGGTGATCCGGGCGACCCGGACCTCGCCATCGGGGTTGATCTGGCCCTTCTTGATCACCTGGGCGTAGACATCGTGGGCGAACGACGCGCTCGCGGTGATGGTCAATCCGGCCACGACCGCCAGGATGGTGGCGAAGGCGATCGCGGAGATCACGCCCAGCAGCAGTTCGCCGCCGAGGTGGTAGGCGAGCAGTGGCGCGGCCGAGTTGGCCTTACCGGGTGCGGCCTTGATCGCGTCCGGTCCGACCAGGGCGCCGGCGCCGTAGCCGAGTACCAGCGTGAACAGGTAGAAGATGCCGATGATCCAGATGGCCCAGGTGACGCTGCGGCGGGCCTCCTTCGACGTCGGCACCGTGTAGAAGCGCATCAGCACGTGCGGCAGACCCGCGGTGCCCAGCACCAGCGCGAGACCGAGCGAGATGAAGTCGAGCTTGCTGATACCCGTAGCGCCGTACTGCAGACCCGGGCTGAGCAGCTTCTCGCCCGCGGTCGGGTTGTTCGCCACTGCGGCGCCGAGCAGCGACGACAGGTTGAAGCTGAACTTCGCCAGCACCCAGAGCGTCATGATGCCCGCGCCGATCACCAGCAGCACGGCCTTCACGATCTGCACCCAGGTGGTGCCCTTCATGCCACCCACCAGGACGTAGGTGATCATGATCAGGCCGACGACCGCGATCACGAGGCTCTGCCCGGTGCGGTTGGAGATGCCCAGCAGCAGGGCGACCAGGCCACCAGCACCGGCCATCTGCGCGAGCAGGTAGAAGAAGCAGACCACCATCGTGGAGAACGCGGCGGCCATCCGGACCGGCCGCTGCTTCAGCCGGAAGGACAGGACGTCGGCCATCGTGAACCGGCCGGTGTTTCGCAGCAGTTCCGCGACCAGCAGCAGGGCGACGAGCCAGGCGACCAGGAAGCCGATCGAATACAGGAAGCCGTCGTAGCCGTTGATCGCGATCGCGCCGGCGATACCGAGGAAGGACGCGGCCGAGAGGTAGTCACCGGCGATCGCGATGCCGTTCTGCGGTCCGGTGAAGGAGCGGCCGCCCGCGTAGTAGTCCGCGGCGGTGCGGTTGTTCCGCGACGCACGGATCACGATCGCCAGCGTCGCCACCACGAACAGGCCGAAGATCAGGATGTTGACCGTCGGGTTACCGATTTCGGTTGCCATCGGCAACAACTGGGGCGCGTTCACAGGCCCTCTCCCTCGATCAGCTGGCGCATGCGCTCAGCGGCCGGGTCGACCTGCCGGTTCGCCCATCGCACGTAGATCATCGTGATGGCGAACGTCGAGACGAACTGGCCGAGTCCGAGCAGCAGGGCGATGTTGATGTTGCCGAAGACCTTCGTGGCCATGAAGCCCGGGGCGTAGTCGGCGAGCAGGACGTAGAGGAAGTACCAAGCCAGGAACAGGCCGGTCATGGGAAAGACGAACCGCCGGAACCTGCGGCGAAGTTCCGTGAAGTCCGGGGAAATCTGGACATCACGGAACGACGACAGGTCCGGGTCGCCGGCCGCGCTGCGCGTATCACTCATCGCGGGACCTCCAGACAGATCGGGCCGGGCGGAGACCGGCGCAGGGGATGCTGCGACCGACTGTGCGCCACGTCACCCGGCCTGCCCAGCACCCACGCGCATCCGTCGCTGAGCGGCCCCCACCCCTCGCCCGGCGGCCCCGCCCCCTACGACGAACGGCACCATCCGTACGACGAACGGTCCGCCAACGACTTACCGCAGGCTCAGAGATCGCGTTAGAGGTGGTTGAAGCTGCGGTCTACGTCAACGGCTTCGGGCGTGTGGAGGCGGACCATGCTGCGGGAGGTGCCGGCAGGGATCTTGTGCGGGGTGAGCAGCGAGGCGACGATCACGGTGCCGAAGGCCAGCGGCATGGTCCAGGCGGCGGGCTGGGCGATCAGCGCGCCACCCCAGCCGCGCCAGCCTTCCGGCGGCCGGGCGATGACGTTGACCAGTACCGCGGTGATGGTGGCGGCACCGCCGACGATCAGCCCGGCCGCGGCGCCGACCGTGGACATCCGGCGCCACCAGATCCCGAGCACCAGCATCGGGCAGAACGTCGAGGCCGCCACCGCGAACGCCAGTCCGACGGTATCCGCGAGGCTGAGCGATCCGATCAACTTCCACGCGATGAACGGCACGATGACCGCGATCAACGCCGCGATCCGGAAGCTGTTGACCGCGACGTAATCCCCGCCAGTCAACTTCCGAAGGCGTGCCCGCAATAGGTCCTGGTCGATCACGCCCGCGATGGCGACGGTCAACCCGGACGAGGTCGAGAGAAACGCCGCGAAAGCCCCGGCCGCGACCAGTGCGCCGAGCAGATCGCCTGCCGTACCGGGGAAGACGCGGCCCGGGAGTTCCAGCACCACGCTGTCGGCGGCGCCTTCGACGAGTTCCGGGGTGAACGTGCGGCCCAGTACGGCGTACAGCGGTGGGAAAACGTAGAACGAGCCGAGCAACGCGAGCACCACCACCGTCGTACGGCGGGCGGCTCGGCCGTCGGGATTCGTGTAGAAGCGAACGAGTACGTGCGGGAGGCCCATCGTGCCGAAGCACAACGCCAGCAACAGCGAGTACGTCGCGTAGAGCGGGTGCTCGCGACCGTTCGCGCGGGAAAGTGGTTCGGCCCATTCGGCGCCGGCGCCGTGCAGCGAGTCGAGTACGCCGCCGGGCTGGCCGGACGAACCCCAGAGGATCAGGATCACGAAGATCGGCGTCGCGAGGGCGGTGAGCTTCAGCCAGTACTGGAACGCCTGGACGAAGGTGATCGAGCGCATGCCGCCCGCGGCCACGTTGATCACCACGATCACCGCGACCATCAACGCGCCCACCCACGTCGGTGCGCCCGTCACGGTCTGGACGGTCAGACCCGCGCCCTGTAGCTGCGGCAGGAGGTAGAGCGTGCCGATGCCGACTACCAGCACCGAGCAGGTTCGCCGTACGACGTTCGACTCGAAACGGGTCTCCGCGAAGTCGGGCAGGGTGTAGGCGCCCGACCGGCGTAGCGGCGCCGCGATCAGCACTAGCAGCATGAGATAGCCGACGGTGTAGCCGACCGAGAACCAGAGCATGTCGGCGCCGTTGACCAGGATGAGTCCGGCGACGCCTAGGAACGATGCGGCCGATAGGTACTCGCCACTGATCGCAGAAGCGTTCCAGCGTGGCGAAACCGCTCGGCTGGCGACGTAGAAGTCACTGGTGGTTCGGGAGATCCGCAAGCCGAATAGGCCGATACCGATGGTTGCGGCGATCACCAGCCCGATTGCGGTCAGGCTCATCGCGGACGACATCAGCGCCGTCCGACGAACTCGGTGAACTCGGCCTCGATGCGTTCGGCATGCCGGACGTAGATCCGCGCGGCGACGTACACGACCGGGTAGACGACGACGCCGAGCAACAACCAGGGCAGGGGGATGCCGATGACGTTCAGGGTGCGCGAGGCAGGGACCAGGGCGAACAGCAGCGGCAGGGCGCCGAGGAAGACGCCGGTCGCGACGATGATCTTGAGCGCGAGGCGCAGCTGCGAGTGCATCAGCGAACGCATGTAGAGATCGCCGACCTGCGTTTGCTCGTCAATCTCCCGCGTCCCACCGCGAGCCGCCTGCCGCCGCGCCGCCCCGGCCCGCGGACTCGTAACCCGCACCCGCCGCGGCACATCCCCACCAGCAACCCGCCGCGGGCCTTCGGGAGGTGTGGTCGTCATCCGCGCAGCGACGTCGAGCGGACCAGCAGGTCGCGCAGTTCACGGGTATGCCGACGGCTCACCGGCAGCCAGTCCTCGCCGACACGGACCGAACACCGGCCGCTTTCCACCCGCATCTCGTCCACATGCGCGAGCGCGACCAACGTGCTGCGATGGATCCGGGTGAAGCCGGCCGTCCGCCAGCGTTCCTCCAGAGTGCTGAGCGGGATCCGGACCAGATGCGAGTTCTGCCCGGTATGCAGCCGCGCGTAATCCCCCTGCGCCTCGACATACCGAACTGACGAGCGCGGCACGAACCGGGTTACCCCGGCCAGCTCAACCGGAATCACCTCGTCGTCGGCCGGATCCTCGCCGGCCGGTGCGGCCGCGGCACCCGTGACAACCCGCCGGACCGCCTCGGCCAACCGCTCGGCCCGAACCGGCTTCATCACGTAATCCGTCGCGTCCAGGTCGAAGGCGGCCACCGCGTGTTCGTCGTACGCCGTGACGAAGACGATCCGCGGGCGGCTCGCGAACCTCGACAGCACCCGGGCCAGGTCGATCCCGTCCAACCCGGGCATCTTGATATCGCAGAACACCACGTCGATCGCCGAGGCCTGCAGGATCCGCAGCGCGTCCGGCCCATTCGACGCGGTCTCGATCGGCCCGATCCGGTCATCCCGCGACAACAGGTAGACGAGTTCGGCCAGCGCAGGCTCCTCGTCATCAACGACGAGCGCGCGCAACGGAACCGAAGGCTCAACCATGAGCCACAGGCTAATCTCCACCCCCCTCCACCGCGAGTAGTCCCCTTCCCCCAGAGCGCCACCCTCCCCGCCCACGCGCGGTAGAGGAGCTGCGCGGACGCGTCCACTCGCGGGGAAGGTGGTGCACCCGACCACGGGCGCCGACTGAGTCCGAACCCGCCGCGAGTGGTCCCGTCATGACGCGTCCGCTCGTGTGGAAACCGATGCGACGGTCGGACGCGGAATGCGCCACCTGTGGACGCCGAGCCCACGGCACCAAGCCCCGAACCGCACGTGTGCAGGGTGGTGGGGGTTAGGCCGTGGCGTGGACGCCGGAGGAGTATTTGGGGACGCGGAAGGTTACGCGGGTGCCGGCGCCGGGGGCGGTTTCGACGACTAGGCCGTAGGCGTCGCCGTATACCTGGCGTAGGCGGGCGTCTACGTTGCCGAGGCCCATTGACTCGGTGTCGGATTCGCCTGAGAGCGCGGCGCGGATTACTTCGGGATCGCTGCCGGCGCCGTCGTCGTCGACGCTGATCTCGGCTTCGGAACCGCTGTCTTTGGCCCGGATGGTGATCCGGCCGACGCCGGTGGTGCCCTCCAGGCCGTGGCGGACGGCGTTCTCGACTAGGGGTTGTACGACCAGGAACGGGATCGCTACCGACAGGACCTCGGGCGCGATCAGTAGGGACACGGTCAAGCGGTCGCCGAACCGCGCCTGCTCGAGCACGAGGTAGCGCTCGACGTTGCGCAGTTCGTCCGCGAGCGTGGTGAACTCGCCACCGCGGCGCAACGCGTACCGGGAGAAGTCGGCGAATTCGAGCAGCAGCTCGCGGGCCCGTTCCGGATCGGTCCGCACGAACGACGCGATCGCCGCCAGCGCGTTGTAGATGAAGTGCGGGCTGATCTGGGCCCGGAGCGCGCGCAGTTCGGCCTCCATCGCCCGGGTGCGTTCCTTGTTCAGCTCAGCCAGTTCGACCTGGCCGGAGACGAACGCCGCGACCTCCTCGGTGGCACGCACCAGCGCCGCCGATGAGCGCGGGCTGTACGCCACCAGTACGGCGACGACCCGGTCCTCGGTCACGATCGGCGCGACCACGGCCGCCCGGACCGGGCATTGCGGGTCTCCGCAGGCGACATCGCCCGGACCGAGCACCGCCGTACGGCCGGTCCGCAAGGTCGCGGCGGCGAGCTGCCGAACGTCACCGCGGTGGTGCGACTCGTACGCGCCACCGACGCCGTCCCACGCGAGCACGCCGGTCGAGTCGCAGATGGCGATCGCGGCCGTGCCGAGCAGATCGCGCAGGTGTTTGCTGGCCCGGCCCGCGGCCGCCGGGGTCAGGCCCTCGCGCAGATGCGGCGTGGCGAGGGATGCCGTGTGCAAGGTGGCGTACGTCGCCTTGTCGGCCGGGGTGCCGAAATGCTGCCTGCGACGCTCGAACATGCACCAGACGGTAGCCCCTCAGCCCGAAGCGCGGGGAGTGAACGCGGCCAGCGCCTCGGCGTCGGAGTAGTTGGTCCGCACGTACTCGTCGACCCACGCGGCCACCTACGGGTACGCCGACTCGGCCACGATCCGGTCGGAGGCCGCCGCGAGATCGAGCGCCGTACGACGAAGCTGGACGCCATCCCGGAGCAGCGCCCAGTGCGGACCGGAGGCGCCGTACGGCATGCCGACGCTGCCCGGATTCACCACCAGACGCCGATCGACCTGCCGGACGAACGGCAGGCCGGATCCGGCTGCGTCAGCTCGCGATCGGCGTTGCCGCGCACCCAGTGGGCGCGATCACCCAGCGAGACCAGCAGATCCAGCGTCTCGACCGGCTGTGGTCCGGCCGCGAGATCGCCGGTGAGCACGATCGCCTCGGCCTCGCGAACCGCCGGCTCGGCCAACACCGCCTCGAGCGCAGGCAGCACGCCGTGGATATCCGACAACACCGCAACAGACGACACCATCTCGCCAGTCTGCCCGCCCGACCACCACCTGCGACCGCCAATCTGCCCAAGGCAGACAGGCGATCAGGACCCGAAGACGAGATCGGCCTTGGAGAGATCGGTGGCTCGTTCGCAGGCGCCGCCGACGATGGTGCAGCGGATGATGGCGGCGTTGGTCTCGGGCCCGTCGTCGACGATCATCAGCAGGTGCTGGTCGTCCTCGGCGATGCTGTCGCGGAAGGACAGCCCGTTCCACTCGGTGATCAGGTTGCCCGTCTGGGTGTTGAGCGCGATCGAGATGCCGTCGGCGTAACCGTCCTGGTAAGCGGATCCGCCGTACGCGACGCTGCCGTCCGGGGTGAAACCGGAGATCGAGTAGTCACAGGTGCGCAGGTTGCGCCGGCCCGTGGCGACCGCGGCGACGGCCGAGCAGGTGGACATATCGGCGTGCGATTCGATCGACGCGGCCAATTGCCCGTTGTCCGATAGGGCCGTCGGCCGGGTGACGGTCTTGACCCGGGTGGCCCTGGTCTCGGACGGCTTCCAGGTGTACAGGGACCAGGTGGGGGTTTGCAGGTCCGGCTTGGACTGGAAGTAGACGACACCGTCGATGACGGCGAGCACTCGTAGCTCGAAATCGTTCGGTCGCGGCAGTTTGTGCACCTCGACGCCTGAGCCGAGCTCGCTGTTCTCGAAGGTGATAGAGCCGCCCTGAAGCTCGCCGCCATCCTTGTCGTATTTGCTGATCACATAGGCGCCCGAGCCGCCGCTCGCGTCGACGACCAGGGAGCTGACGTCCGGAACCCGCGGACCGGACTCCTGGCCATAGGCGAAGCGCGCCATCTCGGTCTTCCCGATGTCGTTGTAGAGCATGACCAGGACGTCGTTGCCAAGTCGTGCCACCTCGACGATCTGCCCCTTGCCGGGCACGGTGAGCTCCTCTCCGGCGCCACCGAGGACCTTCCGGCCGCGGACGTAGGTGAGCTGCGGCGCGCGCCCCTGGGGCAGCTTGTCGAGGTCGAGCCGGACCTTCTTGGCGGTGACCGGCTTCGTGGGCGTGGGAGTCGGTGTGGCCGACGGGGTGGTCGACGGCGTCGGGCTCAAGCTCGGGCTGCCGGGCAGCGGGACCGCGCTGCCGCTCAAGGGGGTGTCGCTCGGCCCCTGCCGGGAGGCCACCGCGGCACCCGCGACGACGGCGGCGACCGCCACCGCGGCGGCCACCGTGATCAACGTCGCGTTCTGGTTCTTCTTCATGCCTGCCCCGATTCAAGCATCGCGGCCGGCGCCCCGTTGGTGGATCTCACGCTTGATTGTCCCATCGCCGCAGATGTACGTCGGCGGTTTGACGCCGCGACCCGGCAAAAGGTTGTCCCGCCCGAGGCCCGAGTCAGTCTCTGCGCGGAACCTGGACCGCCTCCCGGTCGCGCCGCAGCATCGCGTGCTGGAGATCGCAGAGCTCCGCCGACGGCTCCACGCCGAGTTCCTCCCGCAGGGTGGTCGCGGCCAGAGACCACGTCCGGAAGGCGCCATCCACGTCACCCGCGAGATAGCGGGCCCGGATGAGGTTCGCGTGGGACGTCTCGCGGAACGGCGCGATCCGGAGCAGATCGTGGATCTCGGGCACCAGGTCGGTCGTACGGCCCAGCGCGATCCGCACCTCCGCGAGCCGCTCCCGCACGGTGAGCCGCAATTCCTCCAGCGTCTCGAACCGGCTCCGCAGTTGCTCCGAGGCGGTGCAGTCCTGGAACGCCGGGCCACGCCAGATCGCGAGGGCCTCGGCCAGCGTTCGCTCGGCATCGGCGTACCGGCGTTCCTGCCGTTCGATGTCGCCGCGTAACGACAGCCGGCGGAACACGGAGACGTCGAGTTCCGCCGGATCGGCCCGCAGTCCATAGCCCGCGCCGCCGGCACCGGAGACGGTCACGAGTCGTTCCTTCATCCCGGGGCAGGCCGCCCCGAGTTGCCGCCGTAACCGGGCGACATGCAGCCGCAGATTGTTCCGTGCCGACCTGGGCGGCCGGTCCCACAGCGATTCCAGCAAATGCCGCACCAGGACAACTCGTCCCTCCTCGAGGATCAAGGTGGCGAGTAGCCCCCGAACCGGCGCTGACGAAATTCCGATCACACAGTTTTCAGTTTCCACTTCTACATTTCCGAGCACCCGGAACTGCATACAGGATTGACCTCCCCAGACGGCCTTTGGCGTCCCCCGACGACGGTGGCCCGAGGGGAAAGCATGCGCGTCGTTCGGTGATTCTGGCTAGCCATTCCATCAGGCAGAAAAGGGTTCCGTTCAGCCAAGGCCAGCCCCTCGCACCAACCATGCGCGTCGCCATGCGCCCAGCCATGCGGGTGGTCATGCGAATGCGATGCCCGGCCCACCTACGTTCGATTCGTGGCGAGTGCCACGAATTCCCGGCAAAACGAAAAGGAGGCAAACATGCGTTCTGTATTGACCGGACTCAGCGACAAGCTGGTCGGAATGGTCGTGCCGCGGGTGACCGCCCAGGCGTCGGCCCAGGGCTGCGTCGAGCTGCGCAACTGGTGCAACGGGCAGTGCCCGTTCTGGTGGTGGCGTCGTGCGCACCTGTGGAGCTGCGACGGCGTCCAGCACACCGAGTACGAATGCTGCGGTTGCGGCTGCTGACCCAGCCACTGCTGAGTTCCACCTGTTGAGGACCGGGTGTCGCGCCCTACGGAACAGGGCGCGACACCCGGTCTGACAAATCGTAGACCGCGAGGTGCCATCGTGTTGTCCGGTTATGCCCTGATCTGCTGTCAGTTCGTCTTCGGGCTCGTCTTCGCGGTCTCCCTCGCGAGCAAGGTTCGGAGCCGCGCGGCCTATGCCGCCTTTGTCGCCGCGGTGCCCGGTCTCGCGCCGGGAATCCCGGTCCGGCTGGCCGCTCCGGCCGTCATCGCCGGTGAGGCCGCGGTGGTCGTGCTGGTGGTGATACCGGCGACGGCCGTGGTCGGGTTCGCGCTCGCCGTGGCTCTGCTGCTCAGTTTCACCGTCGCCATCGTGGCCGCGATACGACGGCGTCAGAAGGTCACCTGCCAATGCTTCGGGTCTTCGTCGTCGCCCGTCGGCCCACCCCACGTGGCCCGGAACGCCGTACTGCTGCTGATCGCGCTGACCGGACTGGCGGCTGGTCTCGACCCAGGGCAGGCGATGCCCGGCCTCGGCGTACTGGTCAGTGCCGTTCTCACCGGGGCCGTCGCCGCCGGAGCCGTGCTGCTGACCGACGAGATCGCCGATCTCTTCCGACCAAATCACTAGGAGGTATTCCCGATGTCACCCGCACTCGCACTAGCGATCCTGGCCGGTCTGCTGACGGTCCTGAACCTGGCTCTGACCGTCGGCGTCATCCGCCGGTTACGTGAGCACACCGAGCTGTTCGAGGCCCGCGGCAACGTGAAGCCGCCGGTCGTTCCGGTGATGGCCTTGGCCGGCGAACGATCGAAGCCCTTCACCTCGGTCACGACCGACGGCGTGCAGGTCACCGAGGCCGACCTCACCGGTGGTCTCACCCTGGTTGCCGCAATGGCCTACGGATGTTCGTCCTGCGAGGAGCGGCGGCCGGACTTCGTCGCGATGGCTCGTCGCTTCCCCGGCGGTCGTGATCGGGTGCTGGCGGTATTCGTCGGTGGTGAGGACGACCTGAGCGCCGAGCGGGCGATGCTCGAGCCGGTCTCGCGGCTGGTCTTCCAGGAGAACACGCACGAAGGCATCACCGAGGCGCTGAACGTCTCCGGCTACCCCGCGTTCGCGATTCTCGACGCGGACGGCA
Source organism: Kribbella sp. NBC_01245 (assembly GCF_036226525.1). NCBI lineage: Bacteria > Bacillati > Actinomycetota > Actinomycetes > Propionibacteriales > Kribbellaceae > Kribbella > Kribbella sp. NBC_01245. The sequence continues at coordinate 5,051,582 of NZ_CP108487.1, read as the reverse complement.
CCGTGCTCACGTCCGGTACGAAGGTCCAGGACCTCGACCTCGATCTGGCCCCCTCGGTCGCGGGGGTGTGACCGGTGCGCGGCATCGCTCAGGCACTCAGGCTCACTTGGGAGACCAGCAAGCCGCTGACCTGCCTGTACGTGTTCCTGACCCTGGTCGGAGCCGTACCGACTCTTGCGACAGCCTGGCTGACCAAGGAACTACTCGATGAACTGACAAGTGGTACGGCCGAGTCGGGCCAGGTGCTCTGGATCGGCGTGGCACTGGCCGCGGCCGGTCTGGTCACCGCGCTGACGCCGTACTCGACACAGTTTGCTCAGAAGGAGACTGAGCGCAGGATCGCCCTGGTCGCTCAGGATCGTCTGTTCGCGGCAACCGAGCGTTTCACCGGCATGGGCCGGTTCGAGGACCCTGAGTTCCTCGACAAGCTACGGCTCGCACAGCAGTACGGCGGCGCGACACCCGGCGTACTGGTCGGCACCGCGTTGTCGACTACTAGGACCGCCCTGATGACCTTGGGATTCCTTGGCTCATTGGTAATTCTCTCTCCGTGGCTACCGCTGCTAGTGCTCGCGTCGGCCGTCCCGGTGCTGTTCGCCGAGCTGGCCGTCGCCCGCCGGCGGGCGACCATGCAGTACGAGCTCGGGCCGATCGAGCGCCGCGAGTTCTTCTACCGCGAGTTGCTCACCAACCAGCAGGCGGTCAAGGAGATCCGGCTTTTCGGGATCGGGGGATTCCTGCGCGACCGGATGTCGTCGGAACGGCGAGATGCGAACGGCCGCCAGACTCGGGTGGATCTGCGCGATCTGGCGATTCAGAGCGGCACCGGTCTGCTGACCTCGGTCCTGGCCGGCTCCGCCCTGCTCTGGGCCGTGATGGCAGCGCGGAACGGCCGGATCAGCATCGGCGACATCTCCTTGCTGGTGGCGGCGATCGCCGGAGTGCAGAGCGCGGTCGCCGGTCTGCTGCGCGATATCGGCAACGCCCACCAGCAATTGCTGATGTTCCGCAGCTACCTCTTCGTGGTGGAGAGCGGGCCGGATCTACCGATCCCGGCGACACCTCGCCCGGTGCCGACGCTTGCCGAGGGCATCGAGTTTCGCGACGTCTGGTTCCGCTATGGGCCGGACCAGCCTTGGGTGCTGTGCGGGGTCGATCTCACCATCGAGGCCGGCCGGACGGTCGGGCTGATCGGCCGCAACGGCGCCGGTAAGAGCACGCTGATCAAGCTGTTGTGCCGGATGTACGACCCGGTCCGCGGCTCGATCCGGTGGAACGGCATCGACATCCGCGAGTTCGACCCGGCGGAGTTGCGGGACCGGATCGGCGCGGTGTTCCAGGACTACATGAAGTACGACCTGACGGCGGCGGAGAACATCGGACTCGGCGACGTGGGCCGTTCGTTCGACCAAGCGGCGATCGAGGCCGCGGCACGCCGGGCCGGCTCGCACGAGTTCATCTCCGCACTACCGAGCCGCTACGACACCCTGCTGTCCCGGATCTTCTTCCAGGGGCAGACGGGCGACATGACGATCGGCGTGACGTTGTCGGGCGGCCAGTGGCAGCGGCTGGCGATCGCCCGGGCCTATGCCCGCGGTGACCGCGACCTGGTCATCCTGGACGAACCCAGTTCCGGCCTCGACGCGGAGGCCGAGAGCGAGGTCCATCGCGGTCTGACCGAACACCGGACCGGCCGGACCAGCCTGCTGATCTCGCATCGGCTCGGCTCGTTGCGCGCGGCCGACCAGCTCGTCGTACTGGATGACGGCCGGATCGTCGAGCAGGGCGATCACGATCAACTGCTGCGCCGGCAGGGCATCTACGCCCATTTGTTCGAGCTGCAGGCCGAGGGTTACCAGGCGGCCTTGCCGGAGGCGTCATGATCGCGTGGCTTCTCGCCGGGCTCGTCGTGGTGTCCCTTACTGCTCTGCTGTTGGTACGGCGAACCTGGCTGCGCGTGGAGATCGTGGGCCCGAGTATGAGCCCGACATTCGAATCGGGCGATCGCGTACTGGCGAGACGCGTCGATCCCGGTCGGCTCAGAACCGGCGACGTGGTGGTGATCGAAGGACCCGCTGCCGCGACGGAACTCGCGGCCGCGATGCTCAACCGGTCGCGCTACTACGAGGTCGTCGAACGTGGTTCCGTCGTACTGCCCAGCGAGGGCGGGACGACCCAGAAGGTGATCAAGCGAGTCGCGGCCATGCCCGGTGAGCGCCTGCCCTTCGCCGTTCCCGGCCACCCCGAGGGCTCGGTCGTACCGGACGGGCGGCTCGCGGTGGCGGGCGACAATCCCGATCAGAGCAACGACTCGCGCCACTACGGCTACGTCTCGGTCCGGCACGTTCTGGGGCGCGTGAAGCTCAACTCCCAACCGAGCTGACCGAGGCGTCCTGCTGGCTCGCGAGCGGCTGGTCCGATCTATTCGGAAAGCGATTGCCTACCGCTCCGGCGGCGGGTTGACTGGTCTGATCGAGCATAATGCGGGTATGGACCAGCGAGACCATCTCGGCCGGTACTCCCTGGTCCGCCGGGTGGGTGCAGGGGGTTTCGCGACCGTCTGGCTGGCCCGTGACGAGCAACTCGATGCCGAGGTCGCGATCAAGGTTCTCTCGGAGAACTGGATCGACGAGGACGACGTGCGTCGCCGGTTCATCGCCGAGGGCCGGTTCCTCCGGCGGGTCCAGTCCCGGCACGTGGTCGGCGTGCACGACATCGGTGAGACCGAGGACGGCCGGCCCTATCTCGTCCTGACGTATGCGGACGGCGGTTCGCTCGCGGAGCGGATCAAGGCCGGGCCGATGGAGATCGCGACCGTGGTGGACGTGCTGACCCAGGTCGGCACCGGCTTGCAGCACCTGCACGACCGGGGTGTGCTGCATCGGGACGTGAAACCCGCGAACGTGCTGTTCCAGTCCGAGCCGGATGGTGGCGAGCGCGCGATGCTCGGCGATCTCGGCCTCGGTAAGTCCCTGGACGCGGTCTCCCAGCTGACCATGCCCGGCGGCACCCCGGCGTATGTCGCGCCCGAACAGGTGATGGGCGAGCGCCTCGACGAGCGTGCCGACCTCTACTCCCTCGGCGCCGTCGCGTATGCCGCGCTCACCGGTCAGCCCCCACACGGGCCGATCAGCCTCGGCGCGGTGCTGCGGATCGACTCGCCGCCGCCCCCGATGGCGACCCTGCGCCCGGAAGTGTCCGCCGCGATCGATGCCGTCGTACGACGTGCGCTGCAACCGGATCGCGATCAGCGCTGGCCGAGCCTGGCCGCGTTCCGGGCGGCGCTGACCGAAGCGCACGAGACGGGCAAGTTCCCCGTGGGCGCGCTGGACTCGGTCAGTGTGTCGGAGGTTGTGCCCGGCCCGAATCCCGGCCTGATCGACCAGCCGACCGCCGCGGCCGATACCGCGCTACCGACGAGCGCCGCCGGCGCCCCGACCGCCCTCGCCCAACTGGAAAAAGTAGACCCGGACACCCCGGTTGTGGAGGAGCGCAGCGGACCAAGTCGGCTCGCTTGGGTGATAGCGATCGTGCTGGCCGTCGTACTCGGCGGTGGCGGTGGCTACGCGGGCTACACCTTCATGTCGAAGCGGCCGTTCACGGTCGAGCATGAGGGGCTGACCGTCGAGGTGCCACGGTCGTGGTCCCAGATGTCCAAGACGACGTGGTCGCCCCTCAAGGGCAAGCCCGACCAGCCCGCGCTGCTGGTGGGCGAGGACCTCGCCAACTGGGGCAAGACCGGTGCGACCCCGCCCGGTGTCTTCATCGGACGGATCCCCATCCCCACCCTCACTCTGCCGAGTGTTCCGCCGGCCGGCTGTGAGTCCTCGGACGTGCCCGAGCTGGAGGAGATCAACGGTCACTCGGCTCGCACCTGGCTCTACCAGTGCCGGGACGGGCGATTCATCTACGACCGCCATATCGGCCTTGACGAGGGTCACAGCCTGCGGATCCAGGTCCAGAGTTCCAACATCGACGACGCCGGCAAGGTCCTCAACTCCGCCACGAACAACAGCAGGTAGCTCTTTCCGCTCCGGTCAGATGCTTGTCTCGCGGTCGTAGTCGGAGCCGGTCATGTGCTCACAGAGCGCACGGCATGCCGCGAAGCGGGTCGCGAAGTCGGGCGACTGCTTCCAAATGTCGCGGGACTGCTCGTCCGCCCATTCGGCGAAGGACACAAAATGTCCGGGCACGTTCTGATCCCGGAGCAGGGTCGCGGCCAGCATCGCCGGGTGATCCTTGCGAGTCCACTGGAGGAACTCGGTCCACCGTTCCACGAACTCCTGCTCGAGTCCTGCCCTGACCTGCCAGGTTCCTGACGCGTAGTGCTCGGCCATCACGCACTTCCTCTCTAGTGGCTGGATGGATCCGACGGTAGGCATGAGCTGTTCCCCGGGCGTTCCTCCTCGTCCTACCTTGACGATGTGGCGGTGTGCGAGATTTTGCTGCTCGGAGGTTTCGTGGTGCGGGTCGATGGCCACGCGGTCCCGGAACGCCTGTGGCGCCGCACCCGTGCGGCGCAACTGGTGAAGGTGCTCGCGCTGGCCGATGGCCACCGGTTGCTCAGAGAGCAGGCCATGGAGCTGCTCTGGCCCGACCTCGAGCCGGCCGTGGCGTCGGCCAACCTACGCAAGGCGCTGCACTACGCGCGGCAGGCTCTCGGCTCACCGGCGTCGATCGCAGACCACGGCGGCCGAATGGAACTCTTTCCGGCGGGCGTCGTCGTCGATGCCGAGGAGTTCGAGAAGACCGCACGCCGAGCGTTGGCCGCGCGCGCCGGCTACCGGTCCGCCGCGGCTCAATACCCAGGTGACCTGCTGCCGGAGGACCGTTACGCCTCGTGGGCCGAGCAGCACCGCGATCGACTACGCGGACTCCACCTCGATCTGCTGCGGGGGGCCGGGCTCTGGTACGAGGTGCTCGCCATTGATCCCGCCGACGAGCAAGCTCACCGAAGTCTCATGCAACAGGCACTCGACGCCGGGGATCGTAGCGCCGTCGTTCGGCAATTCGAGCAGTTGCGGCACCGATTGCGAGCAGACCTGGGGGTCGGCCCGGACCGCGCGTCCATCACGCTGTACGAGAAGGCCCTCGCCATGAGCCCGGGTGCCCCGCCCAGTCCGGGGGAGATCACCCAAAGCCTGCTCGCGCGCGCCCTCGTCCAGCTCAACTCCGGCCAGCTCGAGGACTCGGCGCGCACTGCGGGGCGAGCACGGTCGCTGGCGATCGATGCTCACCTCGGCCGCGAAACAGGCGAGGCCAGCGCCATCCTCGGGATCCTGGCGAACATGCGCGGCGAATGGCGTGCAGCGTTTCGAGCCGACTTCGAGGATTCGGTCCAGCGCGAACCCCAGGTCGCTTCCTTCGTCTTCGACGCGCACATCTGCCTTGCGGAGTTCGCACTGTGCGGACCCAACGGCCACGAGCAGTTCGCCGACCTCGCCACCGAGCTGTCCTCGTCTGCCCAGCAGCACCGATCCATCCAGGGCGAAGCGATCGGCGCGCTTCTAGCCGGAGAGATCTCGCTCTTCTCCGGCCGGCTCGACGAGGCCCGGACCCGGCTCACGCTGGCGTTGCAGCTCTACGAGGACGCGGGCGCCACGTCCGGGCAGGTGCTTTCGATGCAGCGACTGGCCGAGCTCGCCGCCCTCGCCGGGGAACGCGGTCAGGCCGGCCGATTACTCCACGTCGCGCTGCCGATTGCGCACACGGCCTGGCTCGGACCCCACCTCGTCGTACGCACGCATGCTCTCCTGGTCGAGACCAGCGAGGAGGACGCGGTACGTCGAGTCGAGACCGCGGATCGCGAACTCGAGGGCACCCGCGTCTGCCCGCCGTGCTCGCTGGGATACCTCGTCGCCGCGGCCAAGGCGTTCGCCCGCGCCGGCGTCCTCGCACAGTCGCAGCGCAGGCTCGACGACGCTGAGCGAATGGCCGGTCTCTGGCCCGGTGGCGCCGCGCACGCGGCTGTCTGGGAGGCGCGCGCAGTGCTGCGGCATGCCCACGGCGACCTCGAGCGGGCACGAGCGTTCTGGCAGGAGGCTGCCGACCGGTTCGCCGAGGTCGGCCGTCCCCTCGATCGGGACAGGTGCCGTGCCGCCGAGACGACCTAAGGTAGGCGGCATGACCCGTGAAGACCTGACCGCGGCCATCGACCGCGTGCTGCCCTCCGTCCGTGCCGATCTCGAGGACCTCATCCGGATTCCCTCGGTCAGCGCGGACCCGGCCCGTGCGGCCGACGTCCAGCGTTCCGCGGAGGCTACCGCCGCCCTGTTCGAGGCCGAGGGCTTCACCGCCCAGATCGTCAGCGCGGGTGGTGGCGCTCCGGCCGTGATCGCGAAGAAGCCAGCCCCCGAGGGCGCGCCGACCGTGCTGCTCTACGCGCACCACGACGTACAGCCGACCGGTGACACCGCCGAGTGGACGTCCGCGCCGTTCGAGCCGACCGAGCGCGACGGCCGGCTGTACGCGCGAGGTGCCGCCGACGACAAGGCCGGTATCGCGGCACATCTGGCCGCGGTGCGTGCCCTGGGCAACGATCTCCCCGTCGGCGTGACGGTCTTCGTCGAGGGCGAGGAGGAGATCGGTTCCCCGACCCTGCTGCAGTTGCTCGACGAGTTCTCCGACGAGCTCACCGCGGACGCCATCGTGATCGCCGACTCGGCCAACTTCGCGATCGGCCAGCCGGCCCTGACGATCTCTCTGCGCGGTCTGGTCGACTGCTACGTCGAGGTCCGCACCCTCAAGCACGCGGTCCACTCCGGCCTGTTCGGCGGCGTCGTGCCCGACGCGCTGACGGCGTTGTGCCGACTGCTCGCCACCTTGCACACCGACGCCGGCGATGTCGCTGTCGACGGCCTGCACGCGGGTCGCGCGGCCGACCTCGACTACCCGGTCGACCGGCTCCGCGCCGAGTCCGGCGTACTCGACCAGGTCCGGCTGATCGGCACGGGCTCGCTCGTCGACCGCCTCTGGGCCCGCCCGGCAATCGCCGTACTCGCCATCGACGCACCGAAGGTCGCCGACGCCAGCAACACCCTCGTCCCGGTCGCCCGGGCGAAGGTCAGCCTGCGGATCGCGCCCGGCGACGACGCGGCCAAGGCGATGGAGGCACTGCGCACGCATCTCGAGGAGAACGCGCCATGGGGTGCGGAGGTCACCGTGACCGACGGCGATCTCGGCCAGCCCTGCGCGATCAACGCACACGGCCCGGCGTACGACGCGGCCCGGTCGGCGTTCGAGAGCGCCTGGGGTGTCGCGCCGGTGGACATGGGGATGGGCGGATCGATCCCGTTCATCGCCGAATTCGCCCAGACCTTCCCCGAAGCCGCGATCCTGGTCACCGGTGTGGAAGACCCCGACACGCGCGCGCATGGTATCGACGAGGGCCTGCATCTGGCCGAATTCACCAAGGTCTGCCTGGCCGAAGCCCAACTCTTGGTCAACTTGGCTCACCGGGAGTAGCACCAGCCTGGCTTCGGGCACCGCTTTTGGCATAGGTTTTCGCGAGTGAAGATCGCAGTAGTGCGAGAGACCAGACCGGCGGAGCGCCGGGTGGCGCTGGTGCCGGAGCAAGTCGCCAAACTCATCCAGCTCGGCTATGAGGTAGCGGTCGAACCCGCGGCGGGTGAGCGCGCCTTGTATTCCGACGACGCCTACCGGCAGGCAGGCGCCGAAGTGGCCTGGGGAGCCGACCACGCGGCCACCGTCGTGGTGTCGGTGCAACCCCTCGAACGTGAGCGGCTGTCCCGGCTCCACGCCGGGACGGCGCTGATCTCGTTCCTGCCGACCAATCCGCCCGACGTGGTGCGGACGGCCTGGCGGGCCAAGCTGACCACCTTCGCGATGGAACTGGTGCCGCGGATCTCCCGGGCCCAGTCGATGGACGCGCTGTCCTCGCAGGCGATGGTGGCCGGCTATCGCGCCGCCATCGTCGCGGCCGAGCGGTTGCCCCGGTTCTTCCCGTTGAGCATGACGGCGGCCGGGACGGTGCCGCCCGCTCAGGTCGTCGTACTCGGTGCCGGTGTGGCCGGACTCCAGGCCATCGCCACCGCCAAACGCCTCGGCGCCGTGGTCAAGGCGTACGACGTACGTGCCGCATCGGCGGAGGAGATCGCGTCGATGGGCGCCATCCCGATCGAGCTCGAGCTCGGCAGCCTCGAAGGCGCGGGTGGTTACGCCCGCGAGATGACGCCGGAACGGGCCCAGCTGCAACGCGATCTGCTCACGCCGTACGTCGAGGCGGCCGACGCGTTGATCACCACGGCCGCCGTGCCGGGTAAAACCGCGCCGATGCTGGTCAGCCGGGCGATGGTCGAGCGGATGAAACCAGGTTCGATCGTGGTCGACCTGGCCGCCGAGTCCGGCGGTAACGTCGAGGGTTCGATGGCCGGTACCGAGCTGACCATCGGCAACGCGCTGGTCTGGGGTGGCGCGAACGTGCCGAGCCAGATGGCCGGACCCGCCAGCCGCCTGTACGGCCAGAACATCGCGAACCTGATCCAGTTGATGACCAACGGCGGCTCGTTCGACCCGGACTTCGACGACGAGATCGTGGCCGGTTGCTGCCTGACCCACAACGGCGAGATCCGGCACGAGCCGATCCGTGAGCTGCTGGAAGGACCGTTGGCATGACCGAGTCCATCGCCCTGCTGACCATCTTCGTGCTCAGCGCGTTCGTCGGCGTCGAGGTGATCAGCAAGGTCAGTTCGACCCTGCACACCCCGTTGATGTCCGGCGCGAACGCGATCCACGGCGTCATCCTGGTCGGCGCGATCATCGTCACCGGCCAGGCCGAGTCGACCCTGGTCGTCATCGTCGGCCTGCTCGCCGTACTGCTCGCAACCGTCAACATGGTGGGCGGTTTTGTCGTCACCGACCGGATGCTGAAGATGTTCCGCGGCCCCGCCGGCGCCGCTGGCAAGAAGAAGGGCATCACCAAGTGATCTCCACCTGGGCGCACCTCGGCTACCTGGTCGCCGCGGTCTGTTTCATCGTCGCTTTGAAGGCGCTCTCCTCACCGCGTTCCGCCCGGGCCGGTAACCGGCTCGGTGCCGCCGGTGCGGTGCTCGCGGTGGTCGTCACGTTCTTCGCGTACAAGCCCGATCACGTGCTGCCGATCCTGATCGCGATCCTGATCGGCTCGGTGGCGGGTGTGGTCGGCTCACGTCGGGTCGCGATGACGCACATGCCGCAACTGGTCGCGCTGTTCAACGGCGTCGGCGGTGGCGCCGCGGCGCTGGTCGCGCTGATGGAGCTCGGCGACGTGAACGAGGGCCAGACCGTGGCCGCGATCGCGACGGCCTTCACGATTCTGGTCGGGTCGATCAGCTTCTCGGGTTCGATCGTCACGTTCGCCAAGCTGCAAGAGCTGATGACCACTAGGCCGATCACCTTCCCGGGGCTGCCGGTGGTGTTCATCGCGGGCCTGCTCGGCAGTATCGCGCTGTCGGTGTGGCTGGTCTCCAACCCGGTCGCGCTGGTCGGCGTACTGCTGTGTGTCATCGGTCTCGCCGTCGGCGTGATGCTGGTGCTGCCCGTTGGTGGTGCCGACGTACCGATCGTCATCTCGCTGCTGAACGCGTTCACCGGTCTGACCGTGGCCGCGGGCGGTTACGTGCTGAGCAACACGCTGCTGCTGGTGGCCGGCACGCTGGTCGGCGCCGCCGGTACGTTGCTGACCAAGCTGATGGCCGACGCGATGGGCCGGTCGGTCTTCAACATCCTCTTCGGCGCGGTCAAGGGCGGTTCGACCCTGGGTGGCGGCGAGGCATCGGATCGGCCGGTGATCTCCGGTGGGCCCGAGGACGTCGCGATCCTGCTCGGCTACGCGCAGAAGGTGATCATCGTGCCCGGCTACGGTCTGGCCGTCGCCCAGGCGCAGCACACCCTGCGCGATCTGGTCGACGAGCTGCAGAGCCGTGGCGTCAGCGTGGACTACGCGATCCACCCGGTCGCGGGCCGGATGCCCGGGCACATGAACGTACTGCTGGCCGAGGCCCAGGTGCCGTACGAGCAGTTGCGTGAGATGGACGACATCAACGGCGACTTCAAACAGGCCGACGTGGTGCTGGTGGTCGGCGCGAACGACGTCGTCAACCCGGCCGCTCGCAACTCCCCGGGCGCGCCGATCTACGGCATGCCGATCCTGAACGCCGACGAGGCCAAGAAGGTCATCTTCCTGAAGCGCTCGATGCGGCCGGGATTCGCCGGGATCGAGAACGAACTGCTGTACGACCCGCGCACCACCCTGCTGTTCGGCGACGCACGCGATTCACTCAGCAAACTGCTCGCCGCGGTGAAGTCGGTTTAGCGTCCGGCCATGCCCGAGTTCGACCCTGAGGAGCCGATCGAGGCTCATACGTACGCCGAGCTCGCGATGGAGTTGCACGACGCCGACGGGGTCGAGGAAACCGTCGACGCCGTGCTGCAGTTCGCGCTGAAGGCGGTCAACTGCACCCACGCCGGACTGGCGCTGGCAGTTCGCGGTCACCGCGCCGAGGTGGGCGCGGTGACCGACCCGGTGGTCGAGCAGATGCACCAGCTCCAGATCGACGCCGGCGACGGGCCGTTGCTGACCTCGCTGAACGACCAGGTGACGATCCGCATCCCCGACGCCCCGGCCGAAACCCGCTGGCCCGAATGGGCGGCCAAGGCCGAGGCGCTCGGCATCGGCAGCGTGCTGGACGTGCCGTTGGCCGTCAGCGACCAGACCGTCGGCGTACTCAGCCTCTACCACTCCTCGCGGAATGCCTTCGGCGCCGACGACGAGGCCGTCGCGCACATCCTCGCCCGGCACGCCTCCATCGCCGTCGCCGCCGCCCGGCACGAGGAGACGATGGCCAAGGCCGTCGACGCCCGCAAGCTGGTCGGCCAGGCGATGGGCATCCTGATGATGAAGTACGACGTCGACGACGACCGCGCCTTCGCCATCCTCAAGCGCTACTCCCAAGACACCAACACCAAACTCCGCGACGTAGCCCAACACGTCGTCGACCGCCGGGGTCTGCCCGACTAGTGGTGATGCCGCACTCGTTCCGGGTCGAAGAAGGGGCGGGTGGGGTAGAGGTCGAAGGGGCGGGGGGAGAGGCGGGCGCCTAGGCGTTCGAGGGCTTCGGGTGGGCTGAGGTCGGCCAGGTGGAGTTCGCTGAAGCAGGCGCGGGTGGTGACGACGCTCGCGAGGCAAGGACGGGCCGGCCAGCCGGTGGCGCGGTCGCGGATCGGGACCAGGGCCGCGATCGCGACTTCGCTGACGAGGTCGCCCGAGCAGGTGGCGAAGGCGTCGTTCAGGCGGAGCAGGACGAGTTGCGCGACCAGGTCGGCGTACCGCTGTTTGCGTTCATTCAAAGGCCTTGCGCGTTCGTCGATGGCGTCCCGGGTGCGGACGTATCGATAGCCCACCACCGCTGGGATCACGCCGGGGCCGGGGAGGTCGAAAACCAGGGAGAGACGGCTCGACTCGGGTTGGTACCGTACGTCCACCTTGGCAGGTACGCCGTCCGGGAGCCGGCGGTGCGACAGCACCAGGCCGACGTACTCCCGGACGGCGTCGGGATGGCCCACGCGGTAGCCGACCTCCAACTCGTCGATGCGCGCGTTCTCCGCCTCGGCCCGTCGGCGCAGCACCGCCATTTCGACGGCATGGCGATTGCGCCGCTGCCGCAGCCGGAAGACCCGTTCCTCCTCACGACGCTTGTACGCCGCTTCGTCCCGGGCGAACCTGGCATGCGCGGCATTGCGCCGGGCCTCGATCTCCTTCGCCTGCAGGAGTCTGCGCAACCCGGACGGCTCCGGTACGGCGTAGTCCTCCCACCGTGGCGGCTTTTCGGCCCGTTCGTCCGGGCCTGGTTCGAACGGCCGTAGCGCGGGCTGCCGGCGCAACGCGGCGAACGGGATGCGGACCGGATCCCGCAGACCGGCGGCCAGAATCTCCCGCAGGGCCGTGGCCCGTCGTTCCACCTCGGCGGTCGCGGTGAGGGCCTCGCCCTGCCGCTCCCGCACCCGGTCGGCATCACGAGAACCCCGTGCGTTGCTCCCCGTCGTCATGATGTCCCCCAGCGCACTTGGAGTAATCACACTGACACGTAAGGTAACCATACGTTTGTTCGACCTTTATGAAAACCCAAACCGGCGCGCCCCCAAAAACCCCACCCGCCGCCTTCCCAAAACCGCCCTCAAGCACGCGAAACCCAGCCCCCAATCCGACGGCCCGCTCCCCTTCTTCTACCGCGAGTGGTCGCGTCTGATCCAGACGGTAGGCACTGTCAACGCCGAAAAGTGCGTCGCGCCTGTGGAGATCACTGCCACGGTCGGACGCGAAATGCGGCCTACCTGTGGACACCGAGCCCACGGCATCAGAGCCCAACCACACACGCTCGGGCAGATTTGTGGAAAACCTTGCCGCGAGGTGCCTTGTTGTGTTTGCACACGCGCGACACAAGGAGGCACCTCGCGAGAGGCTTTTCCACAGATTGCGGTTCGCGGCTTGCTGGGCTACGGCGGGGCCGAGGAGGGTTAGACCCAGCCGCGTTTGGCGGCGGCTACGCCTAGTTCGAAGCGGCTGGTGGCGTCTAGGCGTTCGGAGAGGTTGGCGGTGATGCGGCGGGCCGTACGGAGGGAGATGCCGAGGAGGCGGGCGACTTGTTCGTCCTTGGCGCCGCCGGCTAGGAGGCGAAGGACTTCGGCCTCGTGGGCGGTGAGAGGGGTGTCGCTTTCGCGGTCCTCTGGGGCGAAGATCTCGCTTGCGCGGGACCAGTAGGAGTCGAAGAGAGCCGTCGCGAGGGCGACTACGGCCGGGCTGCGGTGGATGACGGCGCCAGTGGAGTGCGACTCGGGGTCCAGCGGCATGATCGCGAGCTCGCTGTCGATGATGAGCAGGCGCAGCGGCAGCGTCGGAGTGGCCCGGACCTCGCCGCCGAGGCGGTGGATCGTGGCGGCGTACTCGAGACCGGTCTTGCTGACGGTCATGCTCTGGAGGTAGACCGTGCGCAGCCGGATCCCGCGCTCCAGGAGGGGGATGTCGGGGGATTCTTCGGCCGGGGACAGAGTGTCGTCGACGTGGGCCGGGATCAGGGCCCAGAACGAGTCCTTGGCCTTCATCCCGAGCTCTTCGATTCGGCGCGAGGCGTTCGCCCGGCCCTTCAGAACCTCGATGTCGGCACTCGTCCGGGCGCCGAGGAGCTCGTTGTACTGCTCGGCGAGGACTTCCGCGGACGACTCGGCCTCGCGCAGTTCGCCGAAGAGCCGGTTCAACTCGCTGCGACGGCGCTCGGCCAGGCCGGTCAGACCGACGCGGGGATGGACGGCGTGCTCGAGGCCCGGGGTGGTCCAAGTCGGGACCAGCAGCTCCAGCCGGCGAAGGCGTTCCATCAGGCGGTATACGTCGTCCAAAGTCATTTCTAGTGACTTGGCAAGCAGTTCCGGCGTACTGTCCGGATCACGTAAGAGGGCGTGGTAGACCGCGAACGTGGCTTCGTCCAGCCCGAGCGGTTCCAGCACTGAGCACCTTCCAACGCGTGTTTGGAACCGACCTTAATCGACAGTGCGTCGGATTGCGGTCGCTGTTCGTTGTTTTTGTGGTGCATTAAGGAGTGAGGCAATGAAACGCATCCTGGTCGCGCTGGTCGCCGGGCTGGCCCTTAGCGTGATCTCGGTCATGCCCGCGGCCGCCGCCACGAACGGCCCGCCGGACCGCCCCTGCGTCGTGTGCTGGTGACCATCGGACCTCCCGTAGACTGAGGGCGTGGCCCGTGGCGATGGACGACTGACCCATGACCTTGACCCGCAGGACCTAGGCCCCCAGGACGCATGCGGCGTCTTCGGTGTCTGGGCTCCGGGTGAAGAGGTTTCCAAACTCACCTATTTCGGGCTCTACGCTCTGCAGCACCGCGGCCAGGAATCAGCTGGTATCGCGGTCAGCAACGGAACCCAGATCCTGGTCTACAAGGACATGGGACTGGTCAGCCAGGCCTTCGACGAGGCGACCCTCGCGTCCCTCAAGGGCTATATCGCGGTCGGTCACTGCCGGTACTCGACGACCGGATCGAGCGTCTGGGCCAACGCCCAGCCGACGTTCCGGTCCACCGCGACCGGCTCGATCGCGCTCGGCCACAACGGCAACCTCACCAACACCGGTGAGCTGGCGGCCGCGCTGGCCGGCGGCGACGACCTCGACCTCGGTCTGGACCTCGACGTCAACGGCAAGGAAGCCCCGGCGCACGCCCGGGCCAACGCCAAGCACGGCGCCTCGTCGGATACCGACATCCTCACCACCATGCTGGCCGGTTACGCCGACCTGACCATCGAGCAGGCCGCCGCGAAGGTGCTGCCGAAGGTCCGCGGCGCGTTCAGCCTCGTCTTCATGGACGAGTCCACGCTGTACGCCGCCCGCGATCCGCAGGGCATCCGGCCGTTGGTGCTGGGCCGCCTCGAGCGGGGTTGGGTGGTGGCCAGCGAGACGGCCGCCCTCGACATCGTCGGCGCCACCTTCATCCGGGAGATCGAGCCCGGCGAGCTCGTCGCGATTGACGAGCAGGGGCTGCGCTCGACCCGGTTCGCCGAGGCCGACCCGAAGGGCTGCCTGTTCGAGTTCGTCTACCTGGCCCGGCCCGACACCCAGATCTCCGGCCAGCGGATCCACACCACCCGGGTCCAGGTCGGCCGCGTGCTGGCCCGCGAGCACCCGGTCGAGGCCGACCTGGTGATCGCGACCCCGGAGTCAGGCACTCCCGGCGCCATCGGGTACGCCGAGGAGTCGGGTATTCCGTACGGCTCGGGCCTGGTCAAGAACGCGTACGTCGGCCGGACCTTCATCCAGCCCAGCCAGACCATCCGCCAGCTCGGTATCCGGCTCAAGCTGAACCCGCTGCGCGAGGTCATCGAGGGCAAGCGCCTGGTCGTGGTCGACGACTCGATCGTCCGCGGTAACACCCAGCGCGCGGTGATCAAGATGCTGCGCGAATCCGGCGCGGCCGAGATCCACGTCCGGATCTCGTCGCCGCCCGTGAAGTGGCCGTGCTTCTACGGTATCGACTTCGCCAGCCGCGCAGAGCTGATCGCCAACGGGCTGAACACCGAGGAAATCTGCCGCTCGATCGGCGCGGACAGTCTCGGCTACATCAGCCTGGACGGCCTGATCGAGGCCACCACCGTGCCGAAGGACCGGTTGTGCCGGGCCTGTTTCGACGGCATCTACCCGGTGGCGCTGCCCGATCCCGAGCACCTCGGCAAGCACCTGCTCGAGCAGCCCAACGGGCGTACCGATGTCGACGGCCTGGCCACGGTCACTGGTGGTGCCGGTGCCGCGGACGCGCTCAGCCGGCCGTGACTTTCGCCGTACGTCGTTCGCGGGACTAGAAGTCGCGGGACTAGAAGGAGATCTGAAGTGACTGAAGGCGCGAGCTACGCGGCCGCGGGTGTCGACATCGAGGCCGGTGACCGGGCCGTCGAGCTGATGAAGGAATGGGTGGCGAAGGCGACCCGTCCTGAGGTTGTTGGTGGTCTGGGGGGATTCGCGGGGTTGTTTGACGCGTCTGCGCTGAAGAGCTACCGGCGGCCGTTGTTGGCTACGTCTACTGATGGTGTCGGTACGAAGGTGGCGATCGCGCAGCGGATGGACCGGCACGACACGATCGGGTTCGATCTGGTCGGGATGGTTGTTGACGATCTGGTGGTCTGCGGTGCTGAGGCGCTGTTCATGACCGACTACATCTGCTGCGGGAAGGTGGTGCCGGAGACGATCGCGCAGATCGTTAAGGGGATCGCCGAGGGGTGTGTCGAGGCTGGTACGGCGTTGGTGGGTGGTGAAACGGCCGAGCACCCGGGGTTGCTGGGGCCTGCGGAGTACGACATCGCGGGTGCTGCCACTGGGGTGGTCGAGGCCGATGAGCTGCTTGGCGCTGATCGGGTTCGTGCGGGTGATGTGGTTGTGGCGATGGCGTCGTCGGGGTTGCACTCGAATGGGTACTCCCTGGTTCGGCATGTGTTCTTTGATCGTGCCGGGTGGGAGCTTGACCGGGAGGTGCCGGAGTTCGGTGGCACGCTGGGCGACACGTTGCTGGTGCCGACGCGGGTTTATGCGAAGCACTGCCTGGACTTGATCCGCGCTTTGAACACTGCCGATGAGCGGCCGTTGCACGCGATGTCGCACATCACGGGTGGCGGGTTCGCGGCGAACCTCGGCCGGGTGATTCCCGAGGACCTGACGGTGCGGATCGACCGGTCGACTTGGACGCCGGCGCCGGTTTTCCAGTTGGTCGGGGAGCTCGGCGGCGTGCCGCAGCTGGAGCTCGAGAAGACGTTGAATATGGGTGTGGGGATGGTCGCGGTCGTTGCCCCGGAGGCGGCTGATCGGGCGATCGCGGTATTGGCTGAGCGGGACATCAAGGCGTGGGTCTGCGGCGAGGTCACTTCCGGTACGTCGGAGCCGCGAGTGGAGCTTCAGGGCGACTACGCGGTCTGACCCCGTTCTTTTGGCGACGATCGGACCCGTTTTGCCGCTCGTCCCTGTCAGGTGCAGGCTGCCTTCCAGCGGCAAAACGGGTCCGATCGTCGCCAAAAGAACGCCCGCCGTGTTGCTCCAGGTGGCGAAGGTCGAGGGCTCGGGGCCGGCGTGGTGGCGTATCGGCTGTGGCTTGGGTTAACCCGAGCGTATTCATCGGGCCCTTCTGACCACTGAGTTGCCGCTGCCTGTACGTGTCGGGTCCTCGCTGTGGTCAGAAGGGCCCGATGAATACCTCAGTGGCGTGAGTCTTCCCCGGCGCGGCACTACCTCGCGTGGCGTACGGCCCGCTGAAGGTCTTCGCGGGTGCGGGATTACTTCGCGGGGCGTGAGGTCCGGCTTGGGGTATTTCCCGGGCGCGGCATTACGTCGCGTGGGGTGAGGGCCGGCTTGGTGTGTGCCTGGGCGCGGGAAGGCCTCGCGTGGCGGGAGGGCCGGGTGTGTCCGGGCGTGGCGGAGTGTTCGCGTGGCTCGGTGTGTGTTGTCGGTGTCAGGCAAGGGGCGATCTGCCTGGTGCGGGTGGCGCCAGGCAGATCGTCTTGCTTGATGTGGCTTTACCGACGGGGGTGGTAGTCGTCGGCGTCGTCGCCGACTTCTGAGTCGTCACCACTCGCAGATCGGTTTCCGCCCTCGTCGCCGCCGGACAGCTCTTTCTTGAGCTGGTCCAGGTCGGTGTCCCAGGTGCGGTACTTCAGGTCGCGTGCGACCTTCGTCTGCTTGGCCTTTGCACGGCCGCGCCCCATAGCGTCGACCCCCTCGCACAAGTCAACCGGGTACGCAGTGCGGCGCCCACGGATCAGTCGTCAGTAATCGTGGCTCTAGATTACCCGGAGGAGGGGATCGACACACACCCCGCCCCCTCTCCGGACAGCAGATAAAACCCCGAAAGGCCCGGCTGGTCCCCTCAAACCGGCCGGGCCTTCCGTGTTCAGGGGGTTATTTGACCTCTCGACGTGAGCTTGCCCACAGTCCGGCGATGGTCGGCAAGACGATCCACACAGTCAGTGCGGTGAGCGTCTCGGGCAGCATCCCGTTCAGGTCGCGCTCGGCGATCCGGCCGAAGGCGCCGAAGACGTCGAGCCACTGGGCGTTGTCCTTGAAGAGCGCCGGGCCGGCCAGCGACCACGCGGTCGGGGCGATGAAGAAGACCACGATCGCGACCGCGGTGTTGGCCAGTACGGCACCGAAGGCGGCACCCATCACGACGTTCAGCGCGGCGGTCAGGTACATCCCGGCGAGCGTGCCGCCCAGTCCGGCGAAGGTGCTGCCGTCACCGCTGATGGCGCCACCGACCGGGATCGCGGCCAGCGCGAGCAGGGTGGTCACGGTCAGGACGACGACGCTCAGCACGATGGCCGAGACGAACTTGGCCAGCTGAACCCGGACCCGGCGCGGTGACAGCGTGAAGGTGGTCAGCGCGGTCCGCTGGGACCACTCGCTCGTCATCGCCATCACGCCGATCACCGGCAGCAGCAACATCACGCCGGTGGAGGTCGGCCCGATGAAGAACTCGGGCGTGATCCGGCCGTCGCCCAGGTGGGTCAACTGCCAGCCGACCGCGAACAGGGCCAGCGCCAGGATGGCGAGCAGCAGCACCCGGCCGCTGCGGGTGTTGACCGACTTGCGCAGCTCGGTCCGGACCAGCAGGAAGAAGGACTGACCGCGAACCGGCGGCAGATCGGCCGCCTCGGCGCGATGCCGGGCGATGGCAGTGGTCGCGACCGCTTCGGCCGGACGGTTGATTTCTGTGACGCTCATAGTGGCTGTGCTCCTGGCAGTCGAAGAGAAGAAGAGTGGGGGATCAGGCGACGAGCTGGTCGGCCGGCCCGGTCAGCTGGAAGAACAGGTCCTCGAGGCCGGCGCTGTCGCTCTCGCGCAGCTCGACCAGGATCTGGCCGGCCGCATGGGCGACCCGGCCGACCTGCTCGGCGGTCGCCTCGACGCGCAGCGCGCCTTCCGAGCCCGGCTCGACGGCGAACCCGGCTGCGACGAGCGCCTCGTGCAAGGCGTTCGGGTCGAGGGCGCGGACCAGCGTGCCCTGCCCGGCCAGCAGTTCGTCCAGGGAGCCGTTGGCGACGATCTTGCCGCCGCCGATCACGACCAGGCGGTCGACGGTCGCCTGCACCTCGCCCAGCAGGTGGCTGGACAGTACGACGGTGCCGCCGCGGGAGGCGAAGTCCTGGAGCAGCCCGCGCATCCAGCGAATGCCCTCCGGGTCCATCCCGTTGGCAGGCTCGTCCAGGATCAGCACAGCCGGATCACCGAGCAGCGCCGAGGCGATACCGAGCCGCTGGCGCATACCGAGCGAGTACTGCCCTACGCGCTTCTTCGCGGCTGGGGTCAGACCGACGGCCTCGAGCATCTCGTCGGCCCGCCGCGCAGGTACGCCGAGGAGGCCCGCGTTCAGCAGCAGGGTCTCGCGGCCGGTGCGGCCCGGGTGCTGCGCGGCGGCGTCCAGCATCACGCCGACGACCCGGCCCGGGTTCGGCAGTTCGGCATAGCGGCGGCCGGCGATGGTCGACGTACCGGACGTGGGCGGGGTGAGCCCCGTCAGCATCCGCAGGGTGGTGGACTTTCCGGCGCCGTTCGGGCCGAGGAAGCCGGTGACAGTGCCCGGCTCCACGGTGAAGGACACGTCGTTGACGGCCGTGTGGTTGCCGTAGCGCTTGCTCAGGTTCTCGACGGTGATCATGACCTGAACTCTGCCGGTCGGGACAGGGGTGGCACATCGACCGTGCGTCTCGACCTACCCCCTACGAAAGTCGCGCGAACACACCCGCGGACCGAGACCTTCGGGGGACGTTTGCGGCGGGCAACCGACTTAGGGTGGTCAAGTGGAACGTCTGCGGCGCTGGCATGCCTGGTTCCGTAAGCACGCACCGCGGCTACGGGATCTGCTCTTCATTGCCTTCGGCCTGTTCTACACACTCGCCGAGGCGATGACGCAGTCCGGCGCGGACTCGACCCTTACCTTCATCGTCGGCGTGATCGCCTCGCTCGCGCTGTGGTGGCGGCGCCGCTATCCGGTCGCGGTCACGTTCATCGCGATCGGGGCCCAGGCCGCCGCGATGGTGCTCGGGCCACTCGGGTTCGCCCTGTTCACGTTGGCGATCCGCCGCCGCGACACCGTGCTCGCGCTGATGAGCCTCCTGGCGTACGCCGCGTTCGTGCTCGGGAACAGCCCGACCGGGGCCGAGAGCATCGGCGTACTGCTGGTGACCGGCCCGTTCGTGATCGGGGCCTGGGTCGCGGCCGGCGCCTATATCGGTGCCCGGCGGGACCTGATGGCCTCACTGCGGGACCGGGCCGAGCGGGCGGAGTCAGAGCGGGAGTTGCGCGCCGACCAGGCCCGGCTCGGCGAACGCGCGCGGATCGCCCAGGAGATGCACGACGTGCTCGCCCACAAGGTGTCGCTGATCGCCTTGCACGCCGGTGGTCTGGAGGTGAACCCGTCCGTCGGGCCGGAGAAGGTGGAGAGCTCGGCCGCGCTGATCCGGGAGACCGCGCGCCAGGCGATGGAGGACCTGCGCGAGGTGCTCGGCGTACTGCGGACCGATCTCAGCGCGGGCGGTGCCGACCTGGCCCCGATCCCCGCGGCGGCCGATCTGACCCGCCTGGTCGAGGCATCTCGTGCGGCGGGGGTGAACGTGTCGGCCCGGATCGAGCTGCCGCCCGAAGTGCCCGCGGGGCTTGGCCGGACCGTCTACCGGATCGTGCAGGAGTCGCTGACCAACGTGCACAAGCACGCGCGCAATGCCGCGACCGAGGTGCTGGTGACCTCGGAGGGCGGTCAGCTGCTGGTCCGGGTGGCCAATCTGCGGCCGGTGGCGGCCGGGGCGCTGCTGCCTGGATCCGGTGCCGGGCTGGTCGGTCTGCGCGAGCGCGTGAGTCTGGCCGGCGGCACACTGGTCGCCGGCCCGGACCACGATGGTGGCTGGCGCGTCGAGGCCCGCCTGCCGTGGACCCCACCGACGACGGCCGCGGCCGGACCCGCTGAACCCGCTGAACCTGCTGGAATCGATAGCGCTGATGGACCCGATGGAGAGAACAAGGTGGCACAGTGACGCGATTGCTCATCGTCGACGATGAGGCATTGGTCCGGGCCGGGCTGAAGATGATCCTCGAATCGGCCGACGACCTGGAGGTGGTCGCCGAGGCGGGCGATGGCGCGGACGCGGTGGAGATGGTCCGCAAGCACCAGCCGGACGTCGTACTGATGGACATCCGGATGCCGCGGCTCGACGGTCTGGCCGCGACCCGGGACGTGCAGGCGCTGCCGGATCCACCCAAGGTGGTGGTGCTGACGACGTTCGACCTGGACGACTACGTGTTCCGGGCGTTGCAGGCGGGCGCCAGCGGGTTCCTGCTGAAGGACACCCCGCCCCGCGAGCTGGTCCAGGCCGTCCGCGTCGTCGCGGCGGGGGACGCGATGTTGTCGCCGGCGGTGACGCGCCGCCTGATCGGGCACTTCGCCGCCAGCGGCCGGAACGACCGGCAACGGGCCGCGGCAGAGCGCCTGACCGCTCTCACCGATCGCGAACGCGAGGTCCTCGCCGCCGTCGGGCGCGGTCTGTCGAACGCCGATATCGGGCGGGAGCTGTTCATGAGCGAGGCGACCGTGAAGGCCCACGTCTCGCGGGTGCTGGTCAAGCTCAACGCCACCAACCGCGTCCAGGTCGCGATCCTGGCCCACGACGCGGGGCTACTCGATTAGCGATTCCGGACATGCGAAACCGGTCGTACGCCGCTGGAGGGGTGGGGGCAACGGGGTACGACCGGTTTCGGGGTCAGCACCGCGGTGAGGCGGCACTGACGGGCTGAAGCTGCTTACGCGCG
Organism: Kribbella sp. NBC_01245; assembly: GCF_036226525.1. Taxonomy (NCBI): domain Bacteria; kingdom Bacillati; phylum Actinomycetota; class Actinomycetes; order Propionibacteriales; family Kribbellaceae; genus Kribbella; species Kribbella sp. NBC_01245. The sequence continues at coordinate 5,030,248 of NZ_CP108487.1, read as the reverse complement.
GCCGAAGGCGACGCGCGAGCTCCAGATCTTTGACTTCCTGACCGGTGTGCCCGGCTTCGAGGAGTGCCACAGCGTGTTGCCGCCGGCGTAGATGCCGACGTGGTAGACCCGGCCGCTGCCGCTCTTGAAGAACACCAGGTCACCAGGCTTCGCGGCGCTGCGCGAGATGTGCTTGGTGGCCGCGTACTGAGCACGCGAGACGCGGGGCAGCTTCTTGCCGGCCTTCTTGTACACGTAGCCGGTGTAGCCGGAGCAGTCGAAACCGCGGGGGGTCGTGCCGCCGTAACGGTACGGGGTGCCACGCAGCTTGTAGGCCTCCCGCAGCACGCGCTTGTGGAAGCTGGTGCTGGCGGTGGTCTTCTTCTTGATCGGGTGCTTCGCGATGTAGAACAGCGAGCCCCAGGTCTGCTTCGTCATCGTGCCGGTACGCGGCAGCTTGATCGCACGCTGGAAGTCGCTCACCGCGGTGCGGGTCTTCGCGCCGTACCAGCTGGTCATCGGGATGCGCAGACGGTACTGCACGTACTTGACCGCGCTGCCGGAGTCGCCGTAGCGCAGAGCGGGCTTGGACTTGATCGGCATGCTGCCGCGGGTCTTGGCCGCGGAGGAGGTGGCGGCGTCCGCGGTCTGCGGGGTGCCGGCAACGCTGAGAGCTGCTCCGCCGCTGACCGCGAGGCCGACCGAAAGGGTCATGGCGGCTGCGGCGCGAGGTGCTGCGGCGGGCTTGGTCTTACGGTGCTTGGCCAGTCCGCGACCGGTCGGTCGGGTGCTGGCCTCGCTACTGATCGGACTCTGGGCGCGCAAAAGCGACGTCCGTCGGGCAGTGACGGGCATGGTTGTCTCCCGACGCCTGCGGAGTTAGCTGTCGGGTTCGGGCTGGAAAACTTCGCCCGGTCGCTCCCGCGACTTCACCCCAGGGTCTCCGACCATCTGGTCTCGGACCCAACCTCCTGGGTCCCCCACTCCTGTCAGTAGTTGTTGAGGGGAACATGTGCGCCCTGACAGGACTCGGCGTTGACGCACATGCAGTTCGACGAATTCGGCGAACCGTCAGCGACTGTATAACAGAACGGTCACGACGCAAACCCATCTATCCACAGAAGCCACTCCGAAAGCCTCTGAACGGCCCTCTCCCGGCTTGGGGCCCGATGGTGAACACCAGGTGTCCTGAGCGCGTCTAAGCGGCCTTCAGGCGGGCAGAGAGCGATTTTGTGTGACCCCGGTCACATTCGGCATTTCGCGGCCGTGGCTCTCTGTGACAACGGCCACAAAGCGTGCGCGCGGCGTTGGCTGACACCTCAGCCGATCTAGCTGCCGCGTCAGCGGATCAGAGTTACCCACGCCTGTGGATAACTCTGCGTTCAGGGCTGATTACAGGTCTGGAACGGCCTTCAGTCGTCCGATCAGTCGGGCTGGACCTCGGGTGTGAAGACGGGCGCGCCGGCCCGGCACTGGACCCGAACCTTGAGATCCGAATCGGGCCCTTCGAACTTCACCTCGGCCTCGGCGGCAGGCCCGCGCTGTACGTCGTCGTCGACCTGCCAGCCACCCGCGGGCGTGAAGTTCAGCAGGGACGCCAGGCCGTTCGTGCCGCAGGACGCCAGCACGTAATTGCCCAACTGCCGGAAGGGGACGGCCTTACCTGTCACCTGCGAGGGGGCCGGCGTACCAGCTGTGGGGGTGGTCCGGGTCGCGAGGGCCTTGCTCACCTCTGGCCCGGTCAGCGGTTCGTCGCCGCTCGCGCCCGCACCGGGCAGCCCGGGGCCCGCGAACGAGACCGCGAGCAGGCCGATCCCGGTGGCGGCCAATACGGCGACCGTCCAGAAGCCCACCAGCAGCAGAGGTCGTCTCATGGCCGCCAGTCTGCCGCGCGCCGGGCTAAGCCGAGGCTAAGAGAAGGCCAAGCCGCAGCAGATTGCCGCCCGCGCGGGTGATCGCCCGGTTACGTTGGGCGGGTGTCGCAGCTACTGGTGATCGAGGATGATGCCCGGATCCGTACGGCGCTGCTCCGGGCGCTGACCGATCTCGGCCATGCCGTGAGTTCGGCGCCGACCGCGATGGCGGGTCTGCAACAGGCGATCGACGGCCGGCCCGATCTCGTCGTACTCGATCTGGGTCTGCCGGATCTCGACGGCAGCGAGTTGCTCCGGATGTTGCGGGCGGTCAGCCGGGTGCCGGTGATCGTCGCGACGGCCCGCGACGACGATCCGTCGATGGTGGCGGCACTGGACGCCGGAGCGGACGACTACGTGGTCAAGCCGTACAGCGCGATCCAGTTGGACGCCCGGATCCGCGCGATATTACGCCGAGCCGCCGATGGTGACGCGGCGGAGATCCCGGTCGAGGTAGGCGGCCTGGTCATCCGGTCCCGCGCCCGCACGGTCGAGCTGAGCGGCGTACCGGTGGATCTGACCCCGAAGGAGTTCGACCTGCTGGCGTTCCTCGCGGCCCGGGCGGGCGAGGTGGTGACCAAGAAGGAGTTGCTGACCGAGGTCTGGCGTCAGCCGTACGGCGGTTCGGACAAAACCGTCGACGTCCATCTGTCCTGGTTGCGGCGCAAGCTCGGCGAATCGGCGCAGCAGCCGCGCTATCTGCACACCGTCCGCGGTGTCGGCGTGAAACTGCTCGCGCCGTGAGACGGCAGATCCTCGTCCTGGTGACGGCGACGACCACGTTGGTACTGATCGCGTTCCTGGTGCCGCTCGCGCTGGTGATCCGGCAGGTCGCGGCCGATCGGGCGATCTCGTCCGCCCGCCAGGAGGTCGAGCCGCTCGTCGCGATCACCGGTATCGCGCCGCGCGCACAGCTGGAGACGACCATGCTGGCCATCAACGCGGACTCCGAGGACCGGCCCGTCTCCCTCTATCTGCCGGACGGCTCCGTCCTCGGGGCACAGGTCCCGGCGACCGAGCGAGTGACGCTTGCCCAGCAACCGCGCTCCTTCTCCTATAGAACGGACAGCGGCCTCGAATTGCTGATCGGAGTCGCGGGCGTCGAGCCTCGAGCGACGGTCATCCGCGTCTTCGTGCCGGCCGGGGAGCTGACGGCAGGCGTCCAGCAGGTCTGGCTGATCCTGGCCGCGCTCGGGCTAGTCCTACTCGTTGTCGCCGTCCTGGTTGCGGACCGTTTGGCCACCTCTCTCTTAGGGCCCGTACGGCGACTCGCCGAGACCGCCTCGCGTCTGGAGGCAGGCGACCTCTCCGCACGAGCTGACGTGACGGGCCCACGCGAGCTCCGCGAAGTCGGTGGTGCGCTCGACCGCCTCGCGGCCAGGATCGGCGAGCTGCTGGTGGCCGAACGCGAGCGCGTCGCGGATATCTCGCACCGCCTCCGCACCCCGCTCACCGCCCTCCGTTTGGAAGCGGGATCCCTGCGCGATGACGAGGAGCGTGCTGCTCTTGGTGCCACCGCTGAAGAACTGCGCCGGGTGGTGGACGACGTGATCGCGGCGGCTCGGTTGCCGATGCACGACGAGGTGTCGGTTCAGTGCGAGGCGGTTGCGGCGGTCCGGGCGCGGGCGGCGTTCTGGCAGGTGCTGGCCGACGACCAGGATCGCGAGATGACGGTGGACCTCCCGCCCGGGCCGATCGCCGTACGCCTGGCCAAGGCAGAACTCGACGCGGCCGTCGACGCCTTGCTGGGCAACGTCTTCGCCCACACGCCCGAAGGCGCGCCGATCGCGATCACGGTGACGGTCGTGCCTACCGGCGGTTGCCGCCTGGTCATCGGCGACGGAGGTCCGGGCCTTCCCGACGTGGACCTCGTGGCTCGCGGCGAAAGCGGCGCCGGCTCAACCGGCCTCGGCCTGGACATCGCCCGCCGAGCCGCCGAATCCTCCGGCGGCACCCTCACCGCCGCCCGCTCCCGCCTAGGCGGGGCCCAAATCACCCTCACCCTCGGCGCACCCTGAACCACCTTTCTAAAGAAGAGCAGCCCGGGCGAGCTGAGGAGGCTCGTCCGGCTGCACTTGGTAGGAGGGTCAGCGGTCGAGGCGTTCTTCGGCGGCGTCGAGGGCGGCGCATTCGCGGGCGTCGTCGCCGTACTTGGCCTCGCACTGGTCGTCCGCAGCCTCGGCTTTCCGCTCGGCCGGGCTGTCGTCATCCCGCTCGACACCGTCCCGGTTGTCCCGGTCGTCGCGGTCATCGCGAGAGTCCCGGTCGTCGCCGGCCTCGTCCCGGTCATCCCGATCGACGCGGCCGCCGTTGTCGTCGTCCCGATCCGCATGGTCGTCATCCGTCCAGGTGGTGCTGGTGACGGACGGCGTGGGTGAGTCGGCCGGATCCAGAGCCCGGGCGAGGGCGGGCGTGGCGAGGCCCAGGGTCAGGCCTGCCACTGCGATCACGGTGACTCCGGTGAGGGCGAGCTTGCTGCGCTTCGTCATGGTCTTCTCCTTGTTTCGTTCATCTCCTGACACCCATGACGATGTCGTTCCACCCCTCAAGCCCACACCCACCGAACACTAAGCCGAGGTTAAAGCGGTCAACAACTGATCCGCGTATCACCAGGACTCGGGCAGAGATCCTGCCCCGGACCACCGTCGACCGTGTCCAGCCCCTTGCCGCCGATGAGCAGATCGCGCCCATCCCCACCAAGCAGGATGTCGTTGCCCTGGGCACCTAGCAGTACGTCGTCCCCGCCGAGCCCGCACAGTACGTCGGCCCCGGGCGTTCCGATCAACAGGTCGGACCCGGACGTGCCCGTCTTCGTACAAGCCGGCGCGGGTGGCGCCTCCGCCACCTCAACGGCCCCCGCCTCGCACGCGGCACCTTGCGGCCGCGCCGTATCACGCTGGTCGATCGTGAGCACCGTGCAAGCCGCCGCCGGAACCAGCCCGCGGGCCTGACTCGCCACCTCCGGCAACATCGTCATCGTCGGACCGCCATTGTTCGCCAAGGCGCCAAGCAACGGATCGCCCGCATTACTCACATCACCCGTACCGGCCAGCGAGCAGGTGTCGTCCCCGGCCAGGTTGTACCCACCCGAGTACGTCAGCAACTCGATCCCGCAATCGCCACTCAAACCAGGGCCGAAGGCAACGATCGACGCGAAGGTGTGCAGTGCCGCGTTGGTCGCGACGTTCCGGCCGACGCCGCCCGCGGAGTTCTCGGTGATGGTCGCGTGCCGAAGGAACACGTCATGCGCCAGCGTGTAGACGCCGCCACCCGCGGCCTCGGCCGAGTTCTGCGTGATGGTGGAGTTGTCGATCCGCACCTCGCCCGTCTCGGCGTACACGCCACCGCCCTGACTGTCCGGTACGCCGGACGCGCTGTTCCCGGTGATGGTCGACCGGTTGATCAGGATCTGCGCGGGCGGCGGGTTGTCGGTGTTCTCCAGCAGTTCGGCGCTGACGCCACCACCGGCGCCGGTCCGGGAGTTGCCGGAGATGGTCGACGTGGTGATCGTGACGACAGGCTGATCGGTCGGCGCGTCCTGGTCGAAGCTGATCTGGATGCCACCACCCGCCGAGCTGCTGCCCGGGTGGTTGCCGGTGACAACCGAATCCGTCACGGTCAGATCGCCACATGCGGAGCAGATCACGCCCGTGCCGGCGTTACCGCTCACCGTCGTACCGACCACCGTGAAATGGCCCGAGCCCTGTCCCGTCGTACGCAGGCCATCCCCACCGTTCCCGCTGACGGTCGATCCGGTGACCGACAGCGCGCCGTCGGTGAGGCTGACGCCGCGGCCGGTGTTGGTCGAGATCGTGCTGCCGGTGATCGTCACCGAGCCGAAGGACAACGAGACACCCGTACCCGTGTTGCCGCTCACTGACGACGAGGTGAGTTGCAGACTGCCGCCCATATCCGGCCCGGACAGGACTCGTCCGCCACCCGCATTGTTGCCAGTAGCAACGGATCCGCTCAGGACGGCGGCGTCGTTCGCATACTTCAAGGCAGCGCCGTCCGTCTCATCGCCGCCCGTCAACGTCACCGCGACCAGGCTGATCGAACCGGTGTCGTCAAGGGTCTCCAGCACGCGCTCGCCCGCACAGTTCTGGTCGATCGTCGAGCCATTGCCCTGGATCGTCAGCGCCAGGGCCGACGTACTGTCGAGGTCGCCGTTGGCGTTGCCGTCCTCGGTCGCGCCACACAATCCAAGCCCGTACGTCGCGGCCGCCGCGAGCGTGATCGTGGTCGCGTCACCTGCCGCGTTCGCACTGGTGACGGCCTCTCGCAACGACGTCACTCCGTCACCGCCATTGACGACATCGGCCGTCGTGGTGACGTTGATCGTCGCGGCGTGGGCCGTACTCGGCACTGTCAAAATGCTCGCCGCAACCAGCAAACCCGAACAGAACAAGGCAAAACGACGCATCACGACCATCCCCCCGAGCCGCTGCCGGCTCGATTCAGCGGCCCGTGTTCCCCCACAGCCGCGCCATCCACCCCGGTTGGCAGTCCCAAGATGCCAGCAACCCCACTCGTGATCCAGAGCCAAGCCGAAAACCATGGGCGAAGAAACTCCGGACAGCGTACGCTGTTTGGGTGAGTTCAGTGGAGCGAACGATTCCGATCCTGCCCTGCCGCCACCTCGACGACATCGTGCCCTTCTACGAAGCCCTCGGTTTCACCGTCACCTACCGCCAAGCCCGGCCGAATCCGTACCTGTGCCTGCAGCGTGGCGGGCTCGACCTGCACTTTTTTGGCATCCCCGAGTTCGATCCCGAGACTTCCCTCGGCAACGTGATCGTGGTGGTGCCCGATATCGCTGTCCTGTACGACGAGTTCGCGGCCGGCCTGCGCGCGGCGTACGGGAAGCTGCCGGTCAGCGGGTTGCCGCGGATGACCCGGCCGCGCCGCAAACAGGGCACCACCGGCGGGTTCTCGGTCGTCGACCCGGGAGGCAACTGGCTCCGGATCACCTCGCCGGGCCAGGCCGAGAAAGACGACCAGGCCGAGACGGCGGGACAGCTCGACCGGGTGCTGCTCAACGCCGCCCGCCAAGGCGACGCCCGTGGCGATATCCCCGCCGCCATCAAGGTGCTCGAGGCCGGCCGCCCTCGATGCCGACCTGGCCGCTATCGAGGAATTGCGGTCACAGCTGTCCTCATGGCGACTGTTTCGCGACCCTCGCCTCGTACGCCGCACGGCTGGTCGCGTCGACCGAGGTGAGGGCGCGGTCGTCCCGGACGAGACGGCGGCCGAGGTTCATCAGCGGCTCGGGGGTGACGGCCGCGAGCAGGTCCCAACCGGCCAGATAACCGGGCACGGGCGTTTCCGCTCGGCGGGTGCGGCAGCTGCGGATGACCGCGGCCGCGATGTCCTCGGGATCGACCGTGGGCAGCGCACCACCAACCGGTACGCCGGACGCGAGCCCGGTCCGGACCGCGCTCGGCAGCACCGCGCTCACGCTCACGCCCGAGGCGCGCACCTCGCGTCGTACCGCAGCGGTCAGCCCCACCGCGGCGTACTTGCTGGCGTTGTAGACGGCCATCCCCGGCAGTGGCAGTTTGCCCGCCATCGAGGCGATGTTGACGATATGGCCGTTGCCTCGGGCAATCATGCCGGGCAGGACCAGGCGCATACCGTGGATCAGGCCCCAGACGTTCACGTCGAGAGTTGTGCGGCTGAGGGCGTCTGGCTCGTCCAGGAACGCGCCGAGCGGCATCACGCCCGCGTTGTTGACGAGTACGTCGACCCGGCCGAACTCGGCCAGCACCTCGCCGACGAACGCCGCGAACGAAGTCCGATCGGTGACGTCTACCTGGTATGTGTGCGGGCTGACCTCCCGGGCGAGGTCGACGTCGAGGTCGCCGATGCAGACCGTGGCGCCCGCCTCGATGAAGGCCTGGCTGGTGGCGCGGCCGATCCCGCGACCGCCGCCGGTGACGATCACGACCGCGCGCCTCAACTCGATCGGTGGATACCTCATCGCACACCCGCCTTTTCACTCACGAGATAGTCGGCCGGGTCGAAATCCCTTATTCTGCGACGCATTCGGGCCGTCGACCACGGCCAGCTGAAGCTGTTCCGCCCATTCGCGTCGTGGTAGTAGCTGGCACAACCGCCTGTCTCGTAAACGGTCCCCGCCAATCCTTCCTGCACCTCGGCGTTGAAAGCGTCCTGCGCCTCTGGACGAATCTCGGCGCTATGCCAATCCCCGCGCAGGATCGCCTCGACACCACCAAGCGCATAACGCAACTGCGCCTCGAGAATCATGAAAGCGGACGTATGTCCCGTGCCAAGACTCGGGCCAAGGAGGAGAAAGGCGTTCGGGAATCCCTTCACCGTGGTGCCGAGATAGGCCTGCGGGCTGCCCTTCCAATGCTCCGCCAGACTTTGCCCGTCCGCGTCGTACACCCGGTGCGCGATCGGCAAGTCCAGGATGTGGAACCCAGTACCGAGAATGATCGCGTCCACGACCGTTTCATTGCCATCGGCATCGACCAGCTTGTTGCCATCGACAACCCTCAAGCCCGGATGAACCACAACGTTGCTGGCGGCAACCGCTGGGTAGTAGTCGTTGGAGAGCAGAAGCCGCTTGCAGCCAAGCGTGTAGTCGGGCATCAACGCCGCGCGCCGCAGCGGATCGCGCACCGCCCGGCGCAGGTGGAGTCGTCCGACTCGCTGCACCTGGCGAAGGAGCCAAGGGTGGCGGAAGCCCAGGCCGAGCAACTCCATCCCGGCGTACTCCGCGGATCGCAGCGCGCGCTGGGCCGCCGGGAAGGAGCGCATCAACCAGCGTTCCGCCTGCGGTACGTAGTGGTCGGGCTTGGGCAGCACCCATTGCGCCGTTCGCTGGAACAAGTGGAGTTCCGCGACCGACGGCTGGATCTTCGGTACGAACTGGACCGCCGAAGCACCCGTCCCGATCACGGCGACACGCTTGGCCTTCAGGTCGTACGAGTGATTCCACCGCGACGAATGCCAAACCTCACCGGTGAATTCGGACAACCCGGCGATCTCCGGGATCAACGGCTGGTGCCACGGCCCGGTGCCCGAGATCAGGATCCTTGCGGCATAAGGCCCATCGGTCGTTTCCAGTCGCCAAAGTCCGGCCGACTCGTCCCAATCGGCACGCTCCAACTCGACGCCGAACCGAATCCGCGACTGTACGTCGTACCGCTCGGCGGTCGTGCGCAAATACGCCTGGATCTCGGCCTGGGCGGCGAAGGCCCGGGTCCATTCCGGATTGGGCGCGAAGGAATACGAATAGAGCGCGGACGGTACGTCGCAAGCGCAGCCTGGATACGAGTTGTCCCGCCAGGTGCCGCCGAGGTCGTCCGCCTTCTCCAGTACGGCGAAGTCGCGCCCCGCCTGCCTCAGCCGGATGGCGGCGCCGATCCCGGAGGCGCCGGCGCCGATCACCAGAACGTCGTACTGCCGTGTCTCGTTCATGCTTTCGGAGACTAGCGGTATTTGGATACCTGCGGAAGGTGAAACAACCACTAGAGTTCTAGCCATGGCCAGGATGACCAGGGCGGAGAGCCAGGCGGCGACCCGCGAGAAGCTCGTTGGTACGGCGACGGCGCTGTTCCTGCGGGACGGTTATGCGGCCACCTCGCTGGAGAAGGTCGCGGACGAGGCGGGTTTCTCCAAGGGCGCGGTCTACTCGAATTTCCGCAACAAGGACGAGCTCTGCCTGGCCGTCGTTGACGCGATCCGCGCGGACCAGGCGATGCGGATGGCCTCGGCTCTTGCCGGTACGACCACGCTGGAGGAGATGCTCGCCGCCTTCCAGGATTGGGCTGACGCGACCATCGGCGATGTGGCCTGGACCGTGTTCGAGGTCGAGTTCGCGACGCGGGCCCGGCAGGACGAGCACATCCGGCAGGAGCTGGCCGCCCGGAACGGCGAGATCCGCGACGCCGTGGCCGTGCTGCTCGGCCGGCATGCCGACCAGTTCGGGATCGAGCTGCCGATGTCCGCCACCGACTGCGCCACCGCCGTGCTCAGCCTCGGCGTCGGACTCGGCGTGCAGCGGGCCATCGACCCGGACGTCTCGGTCGCCGTCCTGCCGGCGATGATCCGGATGCTGTCCGGCCGAGGACCCGCTGCATAGATCTCAGCTGGCTGGGTCGGGGATCCAGGAGCCGTGGAATCCGGCGGGCACGCGCCGCGCTAGTTGCACCGTGGCGACCCGACCGCTGTCCAGATCCGACGCATCGAGCACGACCAACTCGGAGGCGCTGCCGGTCTCATCGCCCACAACCGTGAGCAGCCAGCCGTCATCCTCGTTCCGCGCATCCGCGGCCGGGACGAAGACCGCCTCGCCCGGAATCCGGTCCCGCCCGAGCTCGGCCACCGACGTCTGGCCCGAGTTCGTATCGAACTTCACCACCGCGCCCAGCGGCTGCGAAACCGTGTACAGGAAGCGATTCGCCCGCCCGAGCCGCTCCTCGTTGAGCGTCGGGAACTCCACCTCGAGATCATCCAACGGCTGATCCGCGACAACCCCGGTCGCTGGGTCGAGTGTCCACCGATGCAACGTCGCGCCGCCGACGCGCCCTGCCGAAAGCACCACCTCATGCCCGTTGCGAACCTGACCGCCGATGCTGCTCCACATGTGGTCCCACCCGGCGCGGCCATACCGTACGACGTCCAGGGTGATCCGGCCGTCGGGTAGTTCCGAGGCGTTGCCGACGTGGAAGACGTAACACGGGTCCACCTCGAACCAGCGCACCTCCGTCCCGTTCTTCGGCATCAACCCGAGGCGTGCGCCGTACTGCTCGTTCCAGGCGTACGGCATGCCGCGGTCGATCAGGGTGTGGTCGAACGTGACCGGCAGGTCGAGCCAGATCACGTGGTTCTCGGCGACCGCGAAGTCGTGCATCATCGTCGGGCCGGCGATCTCGATCTCGGCGCTGTGCACGAGTTGACCGGACGCGTCCGCACGGTGGTACGTCGCATACGGAGGCGTGGCGCCGTACCCGAAGAAGTGCAGCTCACCCGTCACCGGGTCCTGCTTGGGATGCGCGGTCATTGCCGTGCGCAACTTTCCGCCGAAGTCATGCGGGCCGACCGTGTCCAGCTCGCGGTCAACCTGATAAGGGAATCCGCCCTCGCCCAGGGCCAGCAGGCAGCCGCCGTGCTCGATGATGTGCGTGTTCGCCGTGGTCGCGCGATGCGAACGCCGATCGGTCACCTTGCCCTTGAACGGGTCGGTGCGGATCCAGCGATTGCGGTACCACTCCGCCCGGCCGTCGGCCAGCCGGATGCCATGCAACATGCCGTGGCCCCCGAACCAGTGCGCGGGATTCTCGCCGGGCAGCGGGTTCGGGCCGTTGCGCAGGTAGCGGCCGGTGAGATCGGGCGGCAGGGCGCCGACGATCGGCAGGTCGTACGCCTCGGTCTCGTCGGGCACAGGTGCCAGCACTGCCGCGCTGAATACCCCGGTCGTTGTTGTGGTCGTCATCGTCACTCCCCAGATCTGGCGTTGATGCTCCGAAGATGACATGTAATTTCCTACATGTCAATGAATGCAATAACCTGTTGCCATGTCCCTTCGGTTCGCCTTGCTCGGCCTGCTCGACGATGCCCCCGGCAGCGGCTACGAGCTGACCCGCCGGTTCGAGCACACGCTCCAGCGCTACGCCTGGCATGCCAAGCACAGCCAGATCTATCCGGAGCTCACCCGGCTCGCGGACGACGGCCTGGTCGCGGTGGTGGACGAGGGCGCCCGCGGGCGGCGTACGTATGCGATCACCGAGCCGGGGCGGGAGGAGTTGCGCGAGTGGCTGCGGAATCCGCCGGTGCACAAGAACGTCCGCAACGAAGAGGTGCTGCGGATGTTCCTGCTGTCGACGCTGCCGGCCGCCGAGGCGCGGGTGTTACTGGAGCAGACCGCAATCGAGGCTGAGCGGGAATTGGCCGAATTGACCGAGGTCGTGCGCGCTCAGGACGCTCGGTGCGGGGAGGAAGGGCTGTGGTTCGGGCGGCTGGCGGCGGAGTTCGGCCTGCGCCAGCACACCGCCACGCTGGATTGGGCCCGCTGGGCGCTGGCCAACCTTTCCGCCTGAAAAGCCTTCGTGGTTATTGCGACCAAGGCGCATGAAAGGCCGGGGAGCGGGCACTGGGCGCACACGAGAGGGTGCCCGCTCGAGCGTCGCCCTCCCCAGGCCCCGGCGTTGAGGCAACAGCGTTCGGGGCCGACCACTGTCCGGAAGTCGCCGGATTCTGCCGCCTGGACAGGGAACGGCCCGTCCTCGGGCCCCGGGGGGAGGTGGGCTCGATGAGGACGGGCCGTGTGCGACTACGGTGCCATATCGGGCGACCGCGTGGGGTCAAATGAACGTTAAGACGGTCCTTGGGGCTGGGCTTTCAGGAACGTTGCCTCGATCTCCGGATCGAGCCCGGTCGCTGACCGTACGGTCCGGGCCATTTGCCCGTCCGGCCCTTGCATCCAGGTCCAGGTATCGCGGACGGTGTCTTCGACCGGCCGGTTGACCAGGCCCGCCGCGACGGCCTTCGAGACATCCGCATGGTGCAAGGCGTCGTAGCTCGTGCCGGGTTCGGCCCAGATCGGCAGTTGGGTCCAGCCTTCGATGCCCGCGGCAAGGATCCGCTCCGGCTCGGTCCAGCGCAGGTCGGCATCCGAGCCGGTCACCTCGACGCAGGTCTCGAGTAGTTGCCCCATCGTCGTGAATCCCGGCGGACTCACCAGGTTGTACGCGCCGCCGTTGCCGCGCTCGGCCTGGTCCAGCGTCCAGCCGGCGAGATCGCGCGCATCGATGTACTGCAAGGCGAGCTCGTGCGGGCCTGGCGCGAGCACCGGTCCACCTTTGGCGATCCGGCGCAACCACCAGGGCAGCCGGTCGACGTTCTCCCACGGGCCCAGGATCAACCCGGCACGCCCCAGCAACGACCGATCTCCGAATGCGGCGGTGACCGCGATCTCCGCGCCGCGTTTCGCCCGGCCGTAGTCCACGTCGCCGTCGGTGGGATCGGCGTCGACCAGTGGATAGTCCTCATCGGCGCCGGCGGGCGGTGGCCATTCGTACACGCCTCTGGTCGAGACGTAGGCATAGAAGCCGGCGCGATCGGCCAGCAGGCGGGCGCTCGCGTCCACCGCGCGTGGGGCTTGCGACCAGGCATCGACGACGATGTCCCATTCGCCCGTCTTGAGGGTGTCCAGGCCCTCGGGCGTGGTCCGGTCGCCGACCAAGGCGGTGACCCCGGCGGGCGGTTTGGTGGTGCCCCGGTTCAGAACGGTCACGTCCCAGCCGCGGGCCAGCGCGTCATCGACGACAGCCCGGCCCACGAACGCCGTACCGCCCAGCATCAGCAGTCTCATACCCGCCACCCTGCCTTGTCCCGGGCTGCGGGCAAAGTGGTACTGCTACCGGCAGAAGGTTGCTGCTAGCAACTACTTGACCATGCCGCGGATGCCGGCGACGACGAGGTCGAGGCCGATCTCGTAGTACGCCTGGGGATCCTCGCAGCCGGTGAGGCTGTCCGCGGCGGCGACAACGTTCGGGTAGCGCTGTGGCGGCAGCATCGCGATCGCGGCCCGCTTGTTCCGGATCTGCTGCTCGCGGACCTCGGGATCAACGCCCCCGCCCGGCTCGGTGGTGACGAGGGTGATCAGCGAGCAGATGGACTGGCGGCCGATCTCGCCGGCCTGGTCCGGGGTGAACCCGCCCTGGACCAGCAGGCCGAGGGTCCGTTCTGCCAGCTCGAGACCGGGCTCGGTGAGCAGGATCCGGGGCAGCGTCAGATTCGCGACCTCTGGATGGGGGCGCAGTGCGTCGACGACCGCGGCCAGCACCTCGCGGACCTGCCAGTCCCACGGCGCCTCGGAGGGCTCGGGCATGTCGATGTCGGAAAGCAGGCGATCCGCAAGGGCGCCGAGCAGCTCGTCCTTGTCCTTGAAGTGCCGGTAGAGCGCCATCGGCGTGACCTCGTGCTCCTGCGCGAGGCGCCGGATGGTCACCGCGGGCAGGCCCTCGCCGTCCGCGATCGCCAGCGCGCTCGCCACGATCCGGGCCGGATCGAGCCGCCGCTGGGTCGTCGTCGGATCTTTTGCCGTCAGGTCTCTGGTGGTCACCACGTTGACAAGTTTACACCGTAGACCTAACGTCTACGGCGTACGTATACAACGTAGACGTACGCCGTACACAAGCCGATAGATGAGGTAAGTCATGCGACAACGCAGTCCCTGGGCGACCCTGGCCGTGCTCGCCCTGGCGCAGTTCATCGTGGTGCTCGACGTGACGATCGTGAATGTCGCGCTGCCCGACATCCAGGCTGATCTGGGTTTCACGCCGGAGACCCTGCAATGGGTGATCAGCGCCTACACGCTGCTGTTCGGCGGATTCCTCCTGCTCGGTGGACGGGCCGCCGACCTGCTCGGATCGCGCCGGGTCTTCATCGCGGGTCTCGCGCTGTTCGGCGTCAGCTCGCTGGTCGCGGGCCTGGCGAACTCGTCCGAATTCCTGATCGCCGCTCGAGCCGTGCAAGGCCTCGGCGGCGCACTACTCTCACCGGCCGCGCTCGCTTTGCTGATGGTGACGTTCGACCACGGCCGGGATCGCAATATCGCGATGGGCGTCTGGGGTGGTCTGGCCGGGCTCGGCGGCACCCTCGGCGTGGTCGCCGGAGGAGTGCTGGTCGACGCGCTCAGCTGGGCCTGGGTGTTCTTCGTGAACGTGCCGATCGTCGTACTGCTGATCGCGTTGATCCCGGTCTTCGTGCCCGATCACCGCCACGGCCAGGACGGCCCGCGCACCTTCGACACCGCCGGCGCCGTACTCGGCACGGCCGGTCTCCTCGCCATCGTGTACGGCGTCGTTCGCGCCGAGCCGAGTGGTTGGGCGTCGTTCGAGGTGGCCGGATTCCTTATCGGCGGGGTGGTGCTGATGGTCGCGTTCGTCCGGGTCGAAGCCCGTTCGAAGGCGCCGCTGGTGCCGTTGGGTCTGTTCCGCTCGCGAGCGCTGAGTGTGTCGAGTGGCGCGCTCGCCCTGAATGGCGCGAGCTTCCTGTCGATGTTCTTCCTGACTGCGATCTACCTGCAGCAGGTGCGAGGCGATTCGGCGCTGGCCGCGGGCGTCCACTTCCTGCCGATGGGTGGTGCCGCCGTGCTCGGTGCGGTCGTGGCCTCGCAGCTCGTGCACCGCGTTGGCACTCGCACGGTCCAGCTCGCCGGCACGGTCCTCAGTCTCGCCGGGTTGCTATTGCTCTCGCAGGCAAGCGCCGATGGGTCTTACGCGGTCGAGCTCCTGCCCGGGTTCATCCTCTTCGGGTTCGGCATCATCGCGGTCGCCGTACCGGCTCAGATCGCAGCCGTCTCGGACGTCGAGCGTCATGAGGCCGGCGCCGCCTCGGGCGTGGTGACCGCGGTCTACCAGGTCGGTGGCGCTCTCGGTCTGGCCGTGGTGACAACCTTGTCGATCAGTCACACCACCGACGCGTTGACCCAGGGCATGTCCCAGCAGGCGGCGCTGGTCGAAGGCTTCCACCGTGGTCTCTTGGTCGCAGCCGCGTTCGCCGTCCTGAACGTCCTCGTCAGCCTGGCCACGCCGCAGCTCACGCCCGACGCCGAGACCGTCGCCGAAGCCGCTCTCGCCGCCTAGTGGTCGGCGCCGGATGTTCGTCGGCGTCTGCGGCGCCCAGGCGGGCACCTCGCGGCGTTGGAGAAGAAGCCACGATAAAAAGCATCGAGGCTCCTTCTCCGCCTTGCGATGCACCCGCCTGGACACCGCAGCCACTCGCCGACCATCCGGCGCCGACCACTAGCCCTTCAGGTATTGGTTTGTAGCCTCCCGGATCGCCGTGGTGAAGGCGGCGATCGCGGGGTGGCTGGAGGCGCCTTGGCGGTAGGTGATGCGGGTCCGGCGCCGGGCGGCTAGCGGGATGAGGTGTACGCCGGCTGGGGCTTCGGCCGTCGCGAGTTGGGGGACGAGCGAGACGCCTTGGCCGGCGGCGACCAGCGCGAGTACGGCCGCGAAGTCGTCGGCGTGATGCCGTACCTGCGGGGTGAAGCCGGCCGACCGGCAGAGCTGCAGCGTGACGGCATGACAGACGGTGCCCGGGCTGCCGACGATCCACGCGGCATCCCGGGCGTCGGCGATCGGGTCTTTGGTTGCCTTGGCCGCAGACGGTGTGGCCAAGAAGACCGTTTCGTCCAGCAGGGGAACGGCGTCGAGCGTCCGGTCCGGCTCGACCGGCATCACGTCGTAGTCGTGGATGAGCGCGACATCGAGCCGACGCTCGCGCAACGCCTCGGGGACGGCAACGGGATCGAGCTCGGAAACCATCAGCTCGAGCCCGGGATGTTCGCGGCCCAAGGCGACGAGCGCCGTCGGCAGCAACGTCCGTACGGCGGTGGGATACGCGCCGATCCGTAACGGGCCCGCCAACTCGCCACGCGCCTCGGCCAAGGCGGCACTCGCGCCTTCGAGAGCGGCCAGCACGGTCTCGGCGTGCCTAACGAGAACGACGCCCGCTGCCGTTAGGGCAACCCGCCGGCCAGTCCGTTCGAGGAGCGGTACGCCGGCTTCGCGTTCGAGCACGGCCAACTGCTGCGATACGGCCGACGGCGTGTACGTATGCGCCTTCGCCACGGCCGCGATGGTCCCGAGCTGCGCCAAATCCCGCAGCAGCCGGAGTCGCCGTACGTCGAGCATTAGCCCAGCTTACGCATTGCCGTACAAAGCTGAACTAGACCTTGCCAGTTTGACCGTCGAGGCTGGACCAATGACGCTCACCGGTTTGTACGTCCCGCTGATCACGCCGTTCGACTCCAACGGCGGCGTAGCCCTCGACCCACTGGAATCCCTGGCGCACCAAATGCTCGACGCGGGCGCCACCGGCCTGGTCTGCCTCGGTACGACGGCTGAGCCCGCCGCGCTGAGCGATTCGGAAAAGCGTGCCGTGTTCGACGTACTGGCAGGGGTCTGCCGTACGCGTGACGCGCAACTCGTCGTCGGTGCGGATAGGCCGTCGGAGCTGGAGGCCTTGGCGGATTGGCCCGAGGTGGTCGCGGCGCAGGTGCCAGTGCCGTCGTTCGTACGCCCTGGTGATGCGGGCGTTCTGGCCTACTTCACCCACTTGGCATCGGTGAGCCCGGTGCCCCTCGTGATCTACCACATTCCTTATCGCACGGGGCAGAGTCTGACGCTCGAGACCTTGCGGCGGTTGGCTTCGCTGCCGGGGGTGGCGGCGTTCAAGTACGCCGCTGGTGGGATCGACAATGACACTGTCGCGTTGATGTCCGAGCTGCCTGACGATTTCGCCGTACTTGGTGGTGACGATGTGGTGATCTCGCCGCTGCTCGCCCTTGGTGCGCACGGCGCGATCCTGGCGTCCGCGCATGTCGACACCGCGGACTTCGTCTCACTGATCGACCTTTGGCATGCGGGCGACGTGCCTCGGGCTCGCGCGCTCGGACACCGCCTCGCTGCCTTGTCTTCCGCGTTGTTCGCCGAGCCCAACCCGACGGTCGTCAAGGCCGTGCTCCACGCGCGCGGGTTGATCCCGACGGCAGACGTACGCCTGCCCCTGGTCTCGGCCGATCCTCAATCCCTCGAGTACTTTGAAGGTCTCAACGAGGGGGTCGCGAATGTGTCGCGCAGTGAAGTGCCGTCAATGCGGTAAGACGACCTGGGCCGGTTGCGGGCAGCACGTAGCCCAGGTCAAACTCTCCGTCCCACCTGCCGAGTGGTGCGCCGGCCATCCCGATTCGAAAGGCTTCTTCGCCCGCCTCCTCGGCCGCTGACCGGTTCAGCGAAGCCGGCCGTCCTGGTGCAGGTGATCGAAGATGATCTGGTCGACGGGGGACACCCGCTCGCGGTCGCCGTATGCGAGCCAAACGACTTCCTCGATCTCACTGCTGGCGACAGGTGTCCCGCGATGCTCAGCGGTATAACAAGCCATCTGCACGATCACGCCGTCGGCATGCCCGTGCGCCTGTGCCCGGAACGTCCCCAGGTGGCTCGCGGTGTCAGGCACGATGGCAACGGCGAGCTCCTCGCGAATCTCCCGAACCAGCGTCTCGACATCACTCTCACCCGGCTCCCGCTTCCCGCCGGGGAGGTAATACGCGTCCTTGCCCCGCGACCGCGAACTGAGAATCTTCCCGCCCTGCAGACAAACCCACGCCACCTTGTCAATGAACACCGGCGTTCTCCTCCAGTCCCGTCGCCCGGTCTTCCTCGTCCCACTGGACGAGCAGGATGCGCTCGACGGCGTCGCGGTTGATCGGGCCGAACACGTGCGGGAACAAGGTGCCCTCGGCAACTCCCGGCGGGGGAGCGGGAGCGGCCGCCTCCCACTCACACCTCGCCACAAGCCGGCTCTCGTCGAGAACCAACGCCAGCAACGGCCGGGAAGTACTGCGGTAGAACGCGTTGACGATGGCCAGCGTCGTCGCTTCGTCCGCAGAACAGTGCACGAACCCTTCCTCCGCAAGGGAGGCGGGCGCGTACGGCAGCTCAGGATTGACGTTCCACTCACCAAGCGGCACGACGTGATAGATCATGCACCGGTTATACAGCAGCGCATCCCCCACGATCCAAGGGCTTTTGGAGACAACCTCTGACGAGGTGAAGACGCAATGGCCGCCCGGGCGACGTACGACTGGCCAAGGTTGGCCGATCCGCCAGCAACACCGTCCACACGTCGCGATTCCCTAGGCCGTCGGTTCAGCGGTGGGCACGCGCTTGGCCTGCACTAGTTGCCGGCGTTTGGCGTCGTTGACCAGCCAGGTGTGCGAACCGGGCTTGCGTGCCTCGTCCGCCAACTGCTTGATGGGGCTCTTGCAAGCAGACTCCTTGAGCTTCGCGCCAAGCCGGCCGCTCAGGTGCAGCCTCATCGCGACGTCGTTCCGGTGGGCGAGTTGGAACACGCCGGCCCGACGACCCAGACTGACGCACATCGCGGCGATCCCCTTGCCGAAGTCGGCTGGTTGTTCACCGGCCATCCGGCTGAGCACCGTATCGGCGGCGTGCGAGCCCAGCGGAAGCGCGGCCTGGCAGCTCATCCGCAACGGCAGGTCCGAAGGCGCAGCCGCATCCCCGGTAGCGACGATGCGCTCGTCGTCCACGCTGGTCAGCGTCTCGTCGGTGAGCAGGCGACCCATGTCATCGGTGCTCAACCCGCTGCGGGCGGCCAGGTCCGGAACGCCGAAGCCGGCCGTCCAGATCGTCACCGTGCTTGGGAGTTCGCGGCCGTCGCTGAGTCGTACGGCGTCGCGCGTCACAGCCGTCACCTTCGCGCCCGGGCCTTCGAGCACGGTCACACCGAGCGAGGACAACACCTTGGCCACCGAGCGTCGACCCCGCGGGTGGAGGTACGGGCCGAGTTGCTCGCCGCAGACCAGCGTCACAGTGCGGCCCAACTCCGCAAGCTCGGCGGCCGTCTCGATGCCAAGCGGACCGCCACCGACAACCGTCACCGAGGCCGTTGCGGGTGCGTCGTTGACGACGGACCTCAGCCGCTTCGCCTCCTCCAGGCTGGCAGTCGGATATGCGAACTCGGCCGCTCCCGGCACCCGCAGCTCGGCGGTCCCGCTGCCCACCGCGTAGACCAGGTAGTCGTACCCGACTGTGCCCCCCGTCGCCAACGTCACGCTTCGCTCGGAAGCGTTGATCCGCGTCACGGCGTCGACCACCAGCCCGACCTTCTCAGCCAGGACTTCCGGGTAGTCAACGACCGCGTCATCGGACCCGCCCACAAACTGGTGCAGCCGGATCCGCTCGACAAAGCTCGGCCGCGGGTTGATCAGCGTCACCGTGACGTCATCCCGCTGCGTCAGGCGGTTGGCCGTCATAACGCCGGCATAGCCGCCGCCGATCACAACCACCTCGGTCTTCCCAGCCATGGTGTCTCCTTATTTCCTCGGGTTCACCATGAAGACACCGCGAGATCGGCCATCGTGACATCACATGACCCAGGTCACTCAGACCTCACACCTCCGGGCGCGGATCCGTTCCATCACCATGAACAACCAGCACGCGATCGTCAGCACCCGGATCGGTGACCTCACCCTGGTCGCCTCGCACGACGCCCTGGTCGGCGTCTACTTCCCGCACCACTGGGTGAAGCCGACACCGGAAACCCTTGGCGAGCGGGTCGAAGCCACCGGCCCACTGCTGTCCGAGGCGGTCCGCGAACTGGACGAGTACCTCACCGGTGAGCGGACCACCTTCGACCTCCCGACCGTCCTGCGCGGCGACGAGTTTCAACGCCGCGTGTGGTCGATCCTCGAGCAGATCCCGTACGGCGGGACGGCGTCGTACGGCGAAATCGCGGAACAGCTCGGGGATCGGGCGCTCGCCCAGCGAGTCGGGAAGGCGGTCGGTCAGAACCCGTTGTCGATCATCGTTCCGTGCCACCGGGTGATCGGGAGGAACGGATCGCTGACCGGGTACGCGGGCGGTCTGAAGCGGAAGCAGTTCCTCCTGGAGCTGGAGGAACCTAGCGAGGTCAAGGCCGCCCGCCTCTTCTAGTAGCTCCTTACAGCTGGGCGATCACCGCCGACACCGGCGTGCATGGCAAGTCGGGGAACTCGGCCCGCAGTACGTCGCTTCGGTGAGTCGGCATGTTGTCCATCGCGAGCGAGGCACGTGCTTGCCGGTCCATTTCGGGACGAAGACGCCCGACGGTGTTCGCCATGACGTGCAGCATCGGCCGTGGCACCCGGCGGGGACTACCAGTCCATCCCTGGCGGACCATCACCATCTTCGCCAGTTCCATCAACGTGGCGGGCTCCGGTCCCGAGATCTCCAGGACGCGGTTTCGCAGCGACTCGTCGAGCACCGCCCGCTCGACCAGCGCGGCCACGTCCTGGACGCTCACCCAGGAGATCGGGGCGTCACCGCGTCCGAACACCAGCGGTCTACCGGACTTCCCAGCCGTTTGCTCGATGATGTTCGCCCAGGTCTCGGCAGACGCTTCCGGTCGAACGATCGTCCATTGGCACGACCCGGCTCGCAGGCGCTGCTCGGCGGCGTACTTCATGCGGAACAGTTCCATGCGGCTGTCCGTCGCAGCGCCGAGGACCGAGACCAGAACGAACGCGGCGCCCTGCTTTTCCGCCGCTTCAATGAGGTTGATGTTGCCATCCCGATCAACGCTCTCCGGGCTGACGTCACCCGGGCCGGCGAATCCCTGCACCGCCGATACCACTAGCTCGACCCCGTCCATCGCCGTGACGAGATCGGCCGGATCGCGGATATCCCCGTGGACGACCTCGACCTTCTCATCCAGCCGGTCGGCGTGAGGGCTCAAGCCGCGGCTCATCACCCGCACCCTGAAATCGCGGCGGCAAAGGGCGTTGGCGAGCTGACTTCCGAGGCGTCCGGTGCCGCCCGCTATCAGGATCATGGCCGCGGCTCGGTGAGTAATTGCTGGACGGCCTGATCGGCATCCAGGTCAGCCTGATCGACCGGCTCGAGGTAGAAACGCACGGCGCGGGCGCGGTCACCTTCGACGGTGAACAGCATGACGCCGCGCATCAGGTGCTCGACGCCGTCGAGTCGCGTACCTCGCATCTCCCACTCCGACCAGACGAGCTCGCCGTCCTGGTGGCTCCGGAGGACCTTCGTGGTGATGTCGGGAACGGTCGCGAAGATCTGAGTCCAATTCCGCCGCACTTGCTCGCGGCCGCGGAAACTACGCGCCGGGTGAACCGGGCTCTCGTTGACGTAGTCCTCGGTGAAGCACTCGACCACTT
Source organism: Kribbella sp. NBC_01245 (assembly GCF_036226525.1). Taxonomy (NCBI): domain Bacteria; kingdom Bacillati; phylum Actinomycetota; class Actinomycetes; order Propionibacteriales; family Kribbellaceae; genus Kribbella; species Kribbella sp. NBC_01245. The sequence continues at coordinate 5,008,636 of NZ_CP108487.1, read as the reverse complement.
TGTCGATGTCGTGCGAGTTCGCCGCTGCGGAGACGCGATGAGCGAAGGTCTGGAGCTGCTCGGCGGCCATGGTGCCCTCCTTTTGATACAGTCGACTGTATCTAATTTGGAGTGTGATCCGCCTGTCCGGACCTGTCAAGGCTCAGCGCCCGTACGACTCCTCGCGCCGGCGGGACGCCGCGCTGGCTCGCCGGGCGAAGATGCTCGAGAGTGCCCGGGAACTCTTCCTGCGTTCAGGATTCGCGAGTACGACGGTCGCGGCGATCGCGTCGGACGCAGGCGTCTCGCCCGAATCGGTGTACAAGACCTTCGGTGGCAAGACCGGGTTGGTGGAGGCGTTGTACCGGCAGGGCCTCCTGGGCCGTGGAGCAGTCCCCGCCTATCAGCGCTCCGACCGTCTGCGTACGAATCCAGATCCGTACGAGGTGGCCTACGGATGGTCGCGCCTCGCGATGGAGGTCGGCCCCAGCGTCAACCCGATCTATCTGCTGGTTCGGGATGCGGCGCTGGTGGACTCCGGTTTGAGCGACCTGCTCCGTGAGATGGACGAGGACAGGCACGTCCGAATGATCGAGAACGCGCGGTATCTGGAGCAGGCCGGCCACCTGCGCGCTGGTGTTGAGGTGGAGGCCGCCGCCGACCTGATGTGGTCGGCCACTTCTCCTGAGATGTTCGAGCTATTGGTGGTCCGGCGCGGCTGGTCGCTCGAGCGCTGGGCCGACTACATCTACGGCACGGTCACCGGCCTCTTGCGCCCCCGAACCACCTAGAACACCGGGTTGGCGCCACCGGTTGCGTGTCTCGATTGTGGGCGGCCTTGCGCTGTTACGCTGCGGCGATGGCGGTCAATCGGAGCCGCAAGGCCACGGCAGCCCGACGGCGTAAGCGTCGAATGCTTCGCGTCGAGCACGACCTCACCGACGAGCAGTGGACCGCACTCAAGGCGGCTTGGGCCGGCTGTGCGTACTGCGGCGCTGCGGACAAGCCGCTGCAGCGGGATTGCGTACTGCCTATCTCTCGTGGCGGGCGCTACACGCTGGACAACATCGCCCCGGCCTGCGACTCCTGCAATGCCAGCAAGTGCAACAGCGAAGTCACCAACTGGCTCAGGCGGAAGCGACTTGACGAGCGCGCCTTCCTTGAACGCCACTTCAAGATCCAAGCGGGCCTCGCGGTACGGGGTTGGGAGAACCCATGAAGAGGACGGCGGGCATGGGGGCGGCAGCAGCTAGAAGTATGCGACGGCGCGCCGCGCGTCCGAGCGTGCTGCCCGACGACAAGCCAATCTCGATTGCTCGTATCGCGCGCAGCATTACCTCGCTCACAGCCTTTGGGGCACTGTTCTCGACCATTCTATTTGCCGGCCGGGTGCTTGTTGTTGCTCGCTTCGACCCTGACGTCGCGGCGGCGCTGCTAATCAATACGTCGCTCACCGTGGTCATTCAGGCGATCATCATGCAGTTGTTCCCGTTCCTGTCCTACATCGGTGGTCTGGCCGCCATCTATATCGGGGCCTATCGACTATCGGAAAGACCTCGCCGCCAAGGGGTTGCCCTCCTGCTTACGATCGCCGGAGTGCCGTTCATTCTGCCGGTGGCGTTATCTCTCTCTGACATTTTCGTTACCGTAATTGTTGGAGTCGCTACTCCAGTAGGAGCATTCATCTTCGGTTGGATGCGACGGAGCATAGGCGACCTGGTCCTGATGTTCGCGATCCCGTTGGCATTCTTGACCCTGACCTCCGTGGGCGCTCTCGTGGCCGGCACGTGGATTGCGCCCGAGACCGCGAAAGTGGGCGGCGCCACCGAGACGGTGATCTACACGTTGGCAAGCGATGGATCGGACCTCGTCGTCTTCTCGCCGGGTGATCACGCGGTGATCAGATTGCCTGCCTCTTCGGTGACGGATAGACAATACTGCCGAAATCAATCAGAGTCACCCACGCTCGCGGACCGCCTATTCAATCCGCCGATCATTCCGAAATGCCCCACTCCGCAGAAAATAGGCAGAAGCTAGGCGCATCCGTCCTTCTCCATTAGCCGGTGATTCTCGGGATCGGCTAAGCGTTGGCTGCTGCTTTGGCGGCTCGCTCGATCTGAGCGCGCTGGGTCTCCCAGAACGCCGCATCGGGTTGCGACTTCGCGCGTGCGGCGATCGTTCCGATCGAACCGTCGAGCTGCTCGCGCAGGATGTCGGCGTGCCCTGCGTGCCGGCTGGTCTCGCCGAGCATGTGGACCATGATGTTGAACAACTTCACCTCGGGGTTTCGCCACCAGGGCACGTGGCCGGATGAGTCGATGGCGAGCGCGGTGATCGTCGCGTCCGAGTGCGCCCACACGCGACGGTAGCGGTCGATGATCTCCTCACGCGTTTCGTGCTCGGTCGCCCACATGTCGGCGCCGCGTTGCGTGGCGTCGTCCCACCGGGGCAGAGGTTCGGGGAACGGCCGATCGAAGACCTCGCCGAAGTACCTGGACTCCCAAAGCGACACGTGCTTGACCAGCCCGAGAAGGTTGGTTCCGGTCACGGTCAAGGGGCGGCGGATGTCGTACTCCTTGAGCCCTTCGAGCTTCCAAACCATCGCCTTCCGAAGGTCTCGCAGCTCGTTGTGCAGGAAGTCTTTCGCGACGTCAGCGATCATGGCCGCAACCCTGCCATGTGCCGGGCGGTCTTGAACTGTGGTGTGAGGGGCACCGGAGTGCCCCTCACACCGTCACTCAGGAGTTGATGCGAGCGCGGGTCCGGCGGCGGAAGTCGCGGCCGATCTGGCTCCGGTCCAAACGGTGCAGGTCGGTGACCGCGATCGCAGGCGTGGCGTCTGCCGGGCCCTCGGCGACCTGCCTGCCAAGCGGGTCGATCAGCGCCGACAAGGCATCGGCCACGGGGTTGGCCGGCACGGCCAGGCTGACCCAGTAGGTGTTCGCCACGGCGGCTCCGCGGGCCTGGGCCGGCACGGTCTCATTCCCGGCCGAGCCACTGGTCGAGTACGACACCAGTACGGCGTCGACGTCGAGCAGGTCGTACTCCGTGAACACCTCCGGGAACATCACGTCCAGCCCCAGCGCGAGACCGAGCCGGTAGCCGTCGACCTCGAACGTCACCGGCTCCGCGCCCGGGGTGTACATCCAGGTGATCTTGGTGGTCGACAGCATGCGCTCGTCGTACCGGTTGACCACCTTGCCCTGGTCGGAGACGACGTAAATGCTGTTGTGCGGTCGCGTCGGGGTGGGCAGTTGGTGCACCGACGGAATCACCGTCCAGATCCCGAGCTCACCCGCCAGTACGGCGATCCGGTCGAGCTCCTCCTGGAGCACCGCCCAGTCGGCCTTGGTCCAGTCGGACGGGCCGACCTCGTCCGGGCCGAGTTCGGACATCACGTACTTGCTCGGGAAGCAGATGGCGCCCTCGGTGAAATGAACCAGGCGGGCGCCCGCCTTGGCCGCGTCCTTCATGAACCGGCGGACCTCCGCCGCGCTCGCACGCAGCCCGTCGGCGTCGGTGGGATCCTCGCGAACCGTCGACTGGGCGACGGCGATCCGCAGGGTGGTCTGGGTGTTTTCCGGCATGTCTTCTCCTGATGGAGTCGGACGGAAGTGCCGGAGGGCAGCCGTGTAGGACTCGCCCGTCTTGGCGGCGCGGGCACGAACCCGTCGCTTGAAGTTCCTGTGCGCTGTCATCTGGCCTTCCACGCACTCGCACGCGATCCCCCAGCGATCCCGCCCGAGGCAGTTGACCAGGACGAGCGGCCCGAGATCTGAAATCCCTTTGCCTTCTCAACAAGACCAGGCTGGGGCCGGTCAACGAAGGTGAGGCGCGGGCCGCGCCGACCCACATCTTTCCCCGCCCCCACCCGCCTCGTCAATCACCGCCACGACCACCCCTGATCGGCTGCACGCACTCTCTGCGCACCCGTCCGCCTCAGCCCGAGTGCGTCACTCGTGACGTTGATTTGAGGAGGAAGAGTCGGTCTTTGCGATGTTGACAGTGTTATATGACAGTGTCAGCATGGGGGAATGGCAGGGACTGAGGAGTTGTGGACGCTCGACCAGCTGACCGAGCTGGTCGGGACGGCGCTGGCCGTCGACTACCCGGGCCAGGTCAATGGCCGGGTGCGCGCGGTTCCGGACCGGCGGGCGATCCGCTGGTACTCGACCATCGGACTGGTCGATCGCCCCGCCGAGATGCGCGGCCGCACCGCGCTGTACGGCCGCAGACACCTCCTGCAACTGGTCGCGATCAAGCGGCTCCAGTCCCAGGGGCGCGCCTTGGCCGAGATCCAGGCCGAGCTAGCCGGCGCCACTGATCGGACCCTGAGCACGATCGCCGCGTTGCCGACAGCGCCTTCAGCAGCGGCCGGATTGCCGACGCCGACGCCGAGGCCGGCAACTGCGCCGGCACCTGCGCGGGAGCGGGAGCGGGAGCCGGAGTTGGAGTCGGCAGCGCAACCCCTGCGGGCGCAGGCGGCGGAACTCGCGCCGGAGCGGGCGCGGTTCTGGACAGACCGGCCGACCGTGGCCGACGCAGACGGGACCGCGCTCGTGACGGCGATCCGATTGTCGGACGGCGTCACGGTCGTGCTCGACACCACAGACGTACCGCCCACCCACCTCACGGCTGAGCAGCTGTCGGCACTCCGCGCCGCCGCCGCACCCCTGCTCGCCGAGCTTGCGCGTCAACTCCTCACCCATTCAGACGGTCAGTCACCCACGTCATCAGCCGGGCCGAGCCGCAGCTCGGTGCCAAGCCACGGGACGTCGGGGCGGTCGACCGCTCAGCGAGAATCTGGAGACACGACATGACCGCGATCACCACCATGCAGCCCGACGAGTTGCGGCACCCGACGGACGAAGGCGGGCTCGGGACTCTGCGCACGGAGCGCGGGAACCTCCCGCTGGAGCGGATCGACGCGGCCGCAACGATCACCGGCCTGGTCGCGCGGACCGTGCTGACCGAGGACTTCCGCAATCCGCACGACGTCCCGCTCGAGGCGACGTACGTCTTCCCGCTGCCGGCCCGGGCGGCGGTCACCGGGCTGCGGATGGAGGCCGACGGCCGTACGGTCGAGGCCGACCTGCGAGAACGCGCCGAGGCCCGGGCGACGTACGACGCGGCGCTGGCGGCCGGGCAGCGGGCCTCGATCGCCGAAGAGGAGCGGCCGGATGTGTTCACCCTCCGGGTCGGCAACCTCCTGCCAGGTGAGCGAGTGACGATACGGCTGACCCTGGTCGGCCCACTCCCGTACGAAGACGGCGAGGCGACGTACCGGCTGCCGCTGGTGGTTGCGCCCCGCTACATCCCGGGCGAACTGCTGCCCGGCCGAGGTGTCGGTGATGGCGTCGCGCTCGACACCGACGCCGTGCCGGACGCGTCCCGGATCACGCCGCCGATCCTGTTGCCCGGATTCCCGAACCCGATCCGGTTGGCAATCCGGGCCGACGTGGATCCGGGCGGACTGAACCTGCACGGCATCCGGTCCAGCCTGCACGCGATCAGCAGTTCGGTCGAAGGGCGGGTGACCAGCGTGGCCATCGAGCCTGGCGAGCGAGTGGATCGTGACTTCGTGCTCCGACTGGCGTACGGCGAGAAGGAGGCGACTGCGAGCGCATTGACGGTCGAGCCCGACGATTCGGATGCTGGGCAAGGCACGTTCGAGCTGACCGTGCTGCCGCCGGTGGAGGCCACGGCGTCACGAGGGCGCGATGTCGTACTCGTCCTCGACCGATCCGGCAGCATGGGTGGCTGGAAGATGGTCGCGGCTCGACGTGCGGCGGCGCGGATCATCGACACGCTGACTGACGCCGACCGGTTCGCCGTACTGACTTTCGACAGCGTCGTCGAGCATCCCAAGGACCTGCCGGCCGGTTTGGTGGACGGTACGGACCGCAATCGATTCCGCGCGGTCGAGCACCTCGCCGGCGTGACCGCCCGGGGCGGCACCGAGATGCTCGCACCGCTCCGCGAGGCCACCACGTTGCTGGCCGCAAAGCCCGCCGCCGAACCCGACGCCGAACGTGAGCGTGAACGGGTGCTGGTGCTGGTGACCGACGGGCAGGTCGGTAACGAGGACCAGATCCTGTCGGAGCTCACCGGCGCGCTCGTCGGCGTACGGGTGCACACCGTCGGCATCGACCGGGCGGTCAACGCCGGCTTCCTCGGTCGCCTGGCCGCGGTCGGCGGCGGCCGCTGCGAACTGGTGGAGAGCGAGGACCGCCTCGACGAGGGCCTCGACCGGATCCATCGCCGGATCGGCACGCCGCTGCTGACCAACCTGACGCTGTCCGCCGATGGGCTGAAACTGGTCGACGGCACGATCAGTCCAGCGCGAATGCCGGACGCTTTCGTCGGCGTACCGCTGGTGATCCGCGGCCGCTACAGCAGCTCGGCACCTGACGCAGCGATGCGCCTCCAGGGCACGACCGCGGCTGGCGAGCCGTGGCAGATGACTGTGCCCGCCGTCTCCTCAGCGAGCGGTGTTCTCGCGCCGGTGTGGGCGCGAGGACACCTGCGCGACCTCGAGGACCGGTACGCCGCCGAGGCGGAGAACCCGCGTGAGTTGGAGCGTCAGATCGTCGCCGTATCGCTGCGGCACAAGGTGCTTTGCCGCTTCACCGCGCTAGTGGCGGTCGACTCGAGAGTCGTCGCGGAAGGCGGACCGGCCCATCGCGTGATCCAGCCGGTCGAACTGCCCTCGGGCTGGGACGCCGACCAGTTCGTCGGCCTGGCGCCCACCCCGATGAGCGCGCCGATGGCCCCGTCGATGCCCGGCGCGATGGCGGTCGCGATGCCGCTCAGCGGAGGCGCACAATTGTCGGCCGGCGCGGTCCACCGGGCGCGCGCGAGTCGCGGGTTCGCGGGCGGGGCGTTCGGGAAGGCGCCGGCGCGGCATGCTGACTTCGAACGTGACCTGCTGGCCGAGGCCCGAGTACAGCTCGCCGGCGAAGCACGCCTGCTTCGATCAGCTGGTACGCCGACGAGGGCGCAACGCCTTGCGATCCTGGCCGACCTGGCCACCCGTCTCGACGCATTGGTCCACCATGTCGCGTCCTCGGTCGACGACGCCGTCCTCGCACCGCTGCGGGAACTCGTCACCGCCCTGGCCGCCTGCGAAGGCCCGACCCCACCATCCGACGCGGACCTGGATGCCCTCTGGCAGCGCACCATCAACGTCCTCGACACCTTCATCGGCACGCCACCGACCGACGTACCAACTCGCCCCACCTTCTGGAAACGCACGCACTAGCCCCACGTGCGCCAGGCCCCCGGGAGATGTCTCGGGGCCTGGCGAACCGTCGGCGTTCGTACAGCGGTCGTGCGCGCCGAGTCCGGCGGATTGCGGTCAGCGCAGGGTTTTCTCCAGGAACTCGATGTACGCCTGCCCGGCCGAGTGGCTGTCTGTGAGCCCGAGTGTCGCGAATCGGTCGAGCAGTTGACGCAGGGCGGCGAGGTGGTCTTTCCAATCGCCGTCCTGCGCATAGGTACCACCGAGGAACTCGATCGTCCGGGCCGTCTCTGGTGAGCGGCGGGCGAGCTGCTTTCCCGCGATCGGGACGAGCGCCAGCCGCATGGCCTGTTGGTCGTCTGCGCTCTTCGGGGTGGCCGACTCGTGCTGGCCGCTGTTGACGTATTCGGAGAAGGTGACCGAGATCCGGCTGATGTCGCGCCGGTCGAAGATGACGTTGCTGTCGGAAGGCCAGCTCGCCAGGGACACCGGGTGAATGTGCCAGTCGACCCACAGCGGAAGCCCCTCCACGACGTACTGAGCGCTGACCGCTCTGGTGCCGCGAGGGCCGTTGTGGCGGGCGTCAATGGCGAAGGCCGGCCGACCGGGACCGTTGGGAAGGCGGCCGGGGATCGCGTAGTCGTTGAGGTGCGCGTCCTCCACGACGATGAGGAGATCGACGTCGCTCCAGTCGTCGGCGCGACCGGTGCCGAGCGAGCCAACCAGGGCGGCGCCGACCACCAACGGATCGTCATGGAGAGCGGCGGTCGCGGCACTCAGCCAGCGGGCCCGGATCCCGGCGAGGCGGGGAGCCGGCGGTCCACTGCTCTTGCTACTCATCCCAATCGACCTTAGCCCGCCAAGCGGCCCTCGCTGCCGCGACGGGTATTGGCAGGTTGGGTCGTTCGCCCGCAGTCAGGGCGTCCGGCTGCCTATGTCGCGGCCGGCCACTCGTCACCCCATTCGGCCAAAGCCACCCGTGCGGATTCGTCGGCGTCCAGCCATCGCAAGACCAGTTGCTCACCAACCAACCTGAACCGATTGGCATCCCAGTCGTCCAGCTCAGCCCCGAGATCCTCCGGTGAAACGATCGTGTCAGTCGCGCTGAAGTCAGAGACCCTTTCGGACCAGGCCATTCTGGGTTCCTCGCCGTTCGGATCGAGGTCAGGGAACGTGAGCCACAGATGCGCAGTCCAGCGGGATTCCGACCAGCGCCGCCACCACAGCGCGCCGCCGACCTGCATCGCCCAAGGCTCCGGCTGAACCAGCAGGAAGCCAACCGGCCGCCTGTCCCACAAGATCTCTGCGACGCGGTTCGCATACACAGCGAGCCGAGGCGGCAAAGGCGGTTCAGGGTGCCGTGGGTTCCAGGGCATCCGAGTCCCTCCTTGCGCACAACACCCAGAACGACGATCAGACGTTCGTCGTGCCACGAGCGTGCCACAGCAGGCGTGGTCGGGGATCACGTGGCGGTGCAGGCTCCGGTGCCGGACGCGTCGATGGTGAAGGTGATGGCGTCGTGAAAGGTTTGCTGACCCGTTGAATCGCTGACGTCTACTTCCAGTTGGTGCTGCCCGACGCTCAGGTCCGCAGGCGCCATGATTCTTCCCTGCTGGAAGTAGTAGGCAGCGTCAAGGCCGAAGGCACGGGGGTCCAGGAACCGCCGGATCGCCGTGCGGGTCGTCTCCAGCGGATTGCCGTCGAGGCTGAAACTGATGGTGAGCCCTTGCATGATGTCTTCCGCGTCCTGGCGGCTGAAGGAATTGTCGCCTCCCTCGATGTCGGCGATGAGAATCACGTGCCAGTCGTCGGCGCAGAAGGCCGCACCGTCCCATGGCGATCCAGAGAACGGGCGGATCGACCCACGACTGCCGACCTCATCGGCAGGTGCGGCTTGCGCAACTTGAGAGTGTTGCAGAACGGTCCTTCCCCCGTTACCGAATGCCTCGAAAACCGCGGTGGCATCGCCGCGAGTAATACGACGTCGCGTCGCTGATTCCCCCATGAGACGTCCCCTCCCTCGTTATGGCCTGACCGGCTATACGGCGAGCCTGACACGGGCCGCTCCCGGGAGGAAGCGCCAGTGCACAAGGAACTTCGCACGCGTCGGAGGCCCGGGCAGCGGGCCGATCTATGGAGTCGGCGGTTGTGCCCAACAGCCCGTCCCGTCACTCCCCGACGAGGCCGTCCACCGACTCCCGGATGAGGTCGGCGTGCCCGTTGTGCCGGGCGTACTCCTCGATCATGTGCACCACGATCCACCGCACGCTGGGCACACGACCGTCCACAAAGCCGCGTCGCGCCGGCTGGTCCAAGCCACCGTCCGCCAAGGTCTCGGAGAGCAGCTCGCGAGAGCGGGATACCGCGCTCTCCCAGAGGACGTGCAGTTCCTCGGGAGAATCCTGGGCGGCCGAGTTCCACTCCCAGTCGGGATCGCCGTCCCAGTAGTCGTCTTTCCAAACCGCCTGGCGCTCGTTCCCCCGCATGCGATGGGAGAACCAGTGGTCCTCGTAATAGGCCAAGTGCTTGAGCATCCCGCCCAACGTCATCGTCGAGACGCCCACGCTCGCTGTCAGCCCAGCCACGTCCAGCCCAGAACACTTCCAGGCGAACGTCGCGCGCTGATACTCCAAGAAGCCCACCAGCGTCTCGACCTCGCCCGCCGCAAGCGGAGGTTCCGGCCGCCCTTGCTCATCCAAGCCAGTCATGTCCAAGACCCTATAGCCGCCGCCTCAGCCCGACCGGGGGTGCGGCAGGCGTGAATCTGTGGAGACGACGAAAGGTCCGCCTGTACGGTAGACCGATGGCGTCGGTCAAGCAGTTCCAAGTCACCTTCGACTGCGCAGATCCTGAGCGCGTCGCTCGTTTCTGGTGCGAGGTGTTGGGATACGTCGTACCGCCACCACCGGAGGGGTTTGCGACGTGGGACGATTTCGATCGCTCGCTGCCGCCTGAGCAGCAGGGTTCGGCGTTTGCGTGCATAGATCCCACAGGCGTGGGTCCGCGATTGTTCTTCCAGCGTGTTCCTGAAGGCAAGGTCGTCAAGAATCGGGTGCACCTTGACGTGCGGGTCGGAACCGGGCTCGCGGGCGAAGAGCGCCTGGCCGCACTTGAGGCCGAATGTGCACGACTGCTCCCGCTCGGCGCGGTGCGCGTGCGACTTCTGCGTGCCGATGGGATCAACGAGTCGTGCCTCGTAATGCAGGACGTTGAGGGCAACGAATTCTGTCTCGACTGAGCGACCACCTCCTTCCGTCGGGTGGGTCGAAGGAGGGTAATGAGATACATCTACCTCGTCACGCATCCCGAGGCGCAGCATCACGTTGACGGCCTCGTTGGCGGCTGGCACGACTCAGAGCTGACCGCCCGTGGTCGCCTGCAGGCCGAACGCATCGCCGAGGCCCTGGCGAGCAGGATCGGACTCCAGCCGGTCGAGGTCTACTCCTCTGATCTGCGTCGAGCCAGCCAAGCGGCAGAGCGAATTGCCCGGAGGTTCTCCGTCGAGGTTCAGACTGATGCGCGGCTTCGCGAGAGGTCCAACGGTGAGGCTGACGGGCGTCCCCAAGCGTGGCTCGCCGAGCGCCGCATCCCGCTTCCGGAGTACGGCGATCGCCTCGGCCACCACGACGGACCAGCCGGCGCGGAGACCCGGCTGGCCTTGGTCGAACGCCTGTACCCGGCCCTCGATGACATCCTCCGTCGACCAGTCGCGAACCAGATAGTGGTGTCTCACGGGTCCGCATCGAGCTATCTGATTGCAGCCTGGATCGGCATGCCGATGATGTCGACAGACCGGGGCTTCTTTCCCCTGACTTCTGGCAGTATCACCACACTCCGTCGCAACGACACCCACTTCAGCCATCAGGTCGTGTCTCTGAACGAGACCCAGCACCTGCAGGGTCTTGGAGAGCCGATCGAACCGGACAACCTGCGATGAATTTCCCGACAAGCTGTAGCCGGGATGTCGAGACAGGCGTGGCGGCTGCGTCTCAGAGGCAGATGCGGCCGGCGTGGCCGCACCATCGCCAGGAAGGACAGCCATGCGAAAACTCATAGTTCAGCAGTGGGTCACCGTCGACAACATCGCCGCGGAGGAGGACGGTGGCCTCAGCTTCGTGTCGGGGGAACCGTTCGACGACGAAGTCACTGACAACCCCTTCCAGAACAATCTGATGGGCTTCATCGACTCGGTCGACACGCTGATTCTCGGCGCCAACACCTACAACCAGTCCAAGGACTACTGGCCGTACGCCGAGGGGCAGGGCGAGTACGGCAAGAAGCTCAACAACCTCACCAAGTTCGTCGCCTCGTCGAAGCTGGATGACGCGCCGTGGGGCGATTTCCCGGCCGCGACCGTGACGCGCGACCCGGTCGCCACCATCCGGGAGCTCAAGGAGCAGAGCGGCAAGGACCTCTGGCTATGGGGGAGCTTGACGCTCATGCGCTCCCTGCTGGACGCCGGCGCCATCGACGAAGTCCGGATGCTGGTCTGCCCGTCGTCCCGCGGCAAAGGAACGCACCTCTTCGAGGATCAACGGAACTTGAAGCTGCTCGAGGCCACCCCATTCGACAACGGCGTAGTCCTCCTACGCTACGAGGTCTGACAAGTCGCGGTCAGCGACCCTGGAGCGACTTGACGTTGTCGCCGAAGGTCCAGTTCTTCGAGCCGTCCCAGTTGATGGACCAGGTCATCAGGCCCTTGAGAGCTCCGTTGAAGCTGTTCCACGACTGGGCGACGAGGGATGGCGACATGTAGCCGCCGCCAGCGCCGGATTGGGCTGGGAGACCGGGAACCTGCTTGTCGTACGGGACGCGGATCGTGACGCCCTGGATGACCAGACCGCTGTTGAGACACGTGGTCTGGGCGACGAAGCCCTGCACTGTGCCCGCGGAGTACGAGTCGCCGGAACACCCGTACATGCTGCCGTTGTAGTACTGCATGTTCAGCCACCACAGCCGGCCGTTGTCGGCGTACTTCTTGATGATGGGGAGGTAGGCACCCCAGATCGAGCCGTAGACGACGCTGCCACCGGTGACGTAGGCGGTTTCGGGCGCCATGGTCAGGCCGAAGTTCGACGGCATCTGGGCGAGGACACCGTCGATGATCCGGATCAGGTTGGCCTGTGAGGCGGACAGCTGATTGATGTTGCCGCTGCCGACGAGGCCGGTTTCGATGTCGATATCGATACCGTCGAAGTTGTACTGCTTGAGGATCGGCACCACGGTCGCCACGAACCGGTCCGCCACGGCGGACGAGCTGAGGTCGATGCCGGCAGTGGCGCCGCCGATCGACATCAGGATGGTCTGGCCCGCTGCCTTCGCCTGACACATCTCGGCCGGGGTGGCGACCTTCACGGTCGCGTCCATGCCGTCCTCCCAGCGCACCGTGCCATCGGAGAGGATCACCGGGAACGCCGCATTGATCACGTTGTAGCCGTGCTGCCCGATCCGCGAGTCGGTGATCGGGGTCCAGCCGAACGGCGGATGCACACCGTTGGAGGCGCCGTCCCAGTTCTCCCAGTAGCCGACCAGCACTTTGCCGGCCGGCCGGGACTTCACCGGACAGGTCACCGTCCCAGGTGGTGGCGTGGTCGGTGGAGTCGTGGGTGGCGTGCTGTCGCAAGCGCCGAGGTCGAGCCACAGCGAGGGGGCCGCGATCGGGTTCCAGCCGGAGCCGGGGTGCGCGGTGTGCGCGGACCGGGCCTCGTACAACCGGTTCTGGTACGTCACCTTGGCGCCGACGGCGTAGCTGACCCCTTCGGCCCACGCGGGAGCGGTACACGCCACTTGTACCGACGACTGGTCGGCCTGTGCCACCAGCCCGGCCGATGTGAGGAGCAGCCCGATTGCGACGGCGCTCGCGAGCACAATGCCGACCCGTCGGTTCATGGCCACTCCCATCGCAATACGCAAGGACCTTTCGTTTATTCACGATAGGGGTTGGTCCCTCGAGCCGCCACGACAATGTCGGAAACCCGCCTCAGGACATCAGCCGTCTGCTGGCCTTGCCTTGGAACCTGATGGCGAAGGGGTCGACGCGTACGTAAGGTTGCCGGAATGTCGACCTGGAGCACGCCCGAGCGAGGCGAGCCGCCGCACAACCCGATCGACGAGCGGGCCGCGCTCGAAGACCGTCTCGAGTACCAACGCACGACATTGCTGCTGAAATGTGGCGGGCTGACGCCGGAACAACTGGCGCTGCGCTCGGTGCCGCCGTCGACGCTCTCGCTGCTCGGCCTTATTCGACACCTGTCTGGAGTCGAGGCCTGGTTCCATGAGTACGACGGCCAACCGGACCACCTGTATTTCTGGGATTATGTGCCGGGCTCAGCGGAAGGCGGCGACGAGGTCGACATCGCGCACGCCGCCGACGACCTGGCCAGCTACCAAGCAAGCGTCGCCCGATCGCGAGCCGCCGTCGCCGGCCGCAGCCTCGACGAACCCAGCCCTGGCGAGGACTACACCCTGCGCTGGATCTACCTGCACATGATCGAGGAGTACGCCCGCCACAACGGCCACGCAGACCTCCTCCGCGAACGCATCGACGGCACCACAGGCGAATAACCCACCAATCGCAAAGCCTGCGGTGGGAGCGAAGGCGCGTCTAGGCTCGAGGAGTGGACGACTTCCAGCCAGGTGATCGAGTTCGGGTGTTGCAAGACCCCGAACACGGTCCCGGCCCGTGGCCGGCCGAGCCCACTGGGACAGTTCTGGGGTTGTCGACGGAGTTCCAGGGCGCCCGGCAGTGGCTCCGGATGTACCTAGTCCGATTCGACCTTCCTCAGTACGACACCGATGGCGACGGGCCTTATTCGTCGTCGGAGGTCGCTCACATCTATCTGGAGAGGCTGGACTGACCACTCCGCCCCCCGCGGGATCAGTCAGGTAAGGCAAATCCCGGCGGACTAGACGTCAGCCTTCGCGCTTCTGGATGCCGTAAGCCATCACGACGCCATAGGGGTGGGTGGAGGTCGCGCAGAGCACGCTCGAGGAACCGAACTGGCTCGGAGGCTTCCACGGGCCGTACAGCGTCGATGCGCTCCAGTTGCAACGGGCCCAGACACGGAAGGTTCCGTACCCGGACTTGCACATTGCCCACGCCTGGGACGAGCGGTGGACACCCGAACTGCAGTTGGTCGGTGGCGACGGCTCACGTGCGGCAGCCGGGGAGGCTGAACCCACCGTGAAGGCCAAGGGCACCACGGAGAGCAGCAAGACCGTCGACGCCGCTACCCGCGCGCGGATCGACATCAACACGAACACTCTTCGTACGGACAGGGCCACAAACGCTCCTTTGGTGGGATTTGGACGACGCCAGGCTAGGAATCGCCGCTGTTGCCCCACTGCCCGTACTGCGCCCGTACCTTGGTCAGCCGGCACTCGGAGCGCTGCAGCGGACGATGACCATCTACGCGCAGGTCTCGCTGAAGGAGGAGGCACTGGAGAAGCCCAAAGGCAGCTGGCGTAAGGGCTACTGCTACACCCGTTGCTACGCCTGAGGAGATCTGCGTGACGTCAGACTGACGAATTCACGCTCAAACTAAGGGTGGTCAGGGGCGGTCTCGAACCGCCGACCTTCCGCTTTTCAGGCGGACGCTCTACCAGCTGAGCTACCTGACCGGGAGAGAAAATTGGCGGCGGTGTGTTTCCACTCCGCCGCCACTCTCCTGGCGACCCAGACGGGACTCGAACCCGCGACCTCCGCCGTGACAGGGCGGCACGCTAACCAACTGCGCTACTGGGCCAGGCTGCGCGACGATGGTACACCATCTTTCGCGCCGTTCTCACCACACTCTTTCACACTTCTTACTCACTCTTTCGAGCGTATCCCCAACGGGATTCGAACCCGCGTTACCGCCTTGAAAGGGCAGCGTCCTAGGCCACTAGACGATGGGGACTCGGACCCGCGGGAGCCGAAGCTCCTGCATCAGGGACAGCCGTAAGCATAGAGGGTTCTGGGCCCAGCGCCAAAACGAGATACCCGACGCCGGAACGACGACGGGGCGGGCGCGGCGACAGGCGGGAGGGCGGGTGGGGTTAACGGGGAGGTTCTAGGCTGGGGTGGTGATCGAGATGAGCCGGCCGGACTTCGAGGTGCTGGTGGCGGAGGCGCTGGATCTGGTGCCGCCGGAGCTGGCCGCGATGCTCGATAACGTCGCGATCTTCGTGGAGGACGAGGCGCCGGCGCATGATCCGCAGTTGCTCGGCATTTACGAGGGCATCCCGTTGACCGAGCGCGGCCAGTACTACGACGGAGTGCTACCGGATCGCATCACGATCTACCGCAATCCGACGCTGGCCATTTGCGACACCGTCGAGGACGTGGTCGACGAGGTGAACATCACGGTCGTGCACGAGATCGCCCACCACTTCGGCATCGACGACGATCGCCTGCACGAACTCGGCTACGGCTAAACCCGCCCGATGGAGTTGCTGGCGTGTGGGCACGCGGCGTACGAGGGGCCGTTCCGGATCTGCCTGCACCTGGCTGTCGAGGAGTCCGACGACGACGTGATCCGGGTCTACACCGGTCGCGGCCTGGCGTACGACCTGCTCTGCGCGACTTGTGCCGCGCTCGACGACCCTGGTTCGCAACTGGCCGTCGTGTGTGAGGGATGTTCGGAGCGTGCCGAGGAGCAGACCGCCACCGGGGTTCGTGGCACGCCCGAGGTTCGCCGTTGCGACGTACCGGTTGGAGGCGCCTTCCACGAGACGCCCCTCGCGCTCGACCCGGCGAACGGCCGCTGCCTCGCGCCCCTGCCCGACGGCTGGCTCGTCTACACGACCAACGCCCTCACCGTCGTACGCACGGACGCCGCGACCGACGTACGCGCCGACACCACGACTGTCGTACGCACGGACGCTAACCACGGCCTCACCGACGTACGCGCGGACGCCGCGACGTACGAGCTCGTCCTGTCTGACGAAGAGGCGCCGGATAGTTCCGTCCACGGCGTGTACGGGCCGACGGTGCATGCGTCGTACGACGGGAGGTTTGCGGCCGTGGTGACGGATCACGGGCAGTACGGGGCGGTGGTGGATCTCGCGGCGCGGGGTGTGGTCGCGTTGCGGCTGGATCGCGGGCAAGGGCACAACTACACGACGCCCTTCCCGTTCACCTTCGCCCAGGACGGCACGGTGATCGCGGCAACGGACTGGAACCGGCTGGACCGGTTCGACGCCGCGACCGGCCGCCTGCTCACTGAGCGCGACACCTCGTGGGCGAAGGGCGAGAACTACCTCGACTACTTTCACGGCCGGCTCACCGTGAACCGCGCCGGCACCTGGTGCGTCGACGACGGCTGGGTGTGGCACCCGGTCGGCATCCCGCTGATGATCGACCTGGCGGCATGGCGCGAAGGCGATAGGTATGCGGCCGACCGCGGCCGGAGCCTGGCCCAGCGCGATTACGCGTGGAACCAGCCTGTGGCCTGGGTCGACGACACCACGGTCGCCATTCAGCGGATCGGCGATGACGATCTGGCGATGGTTGATGGCGTTCAGTTGTACGACGCGCCTACCGCCAGGCGGGTTGGCGTCTTCGCTGGTCCCAAAGGCGAGATGTGGTCGGTTGACGGACGCCTGGCTGTCGCGGCCGATGAGGGTCTCGAGTTCTGGGACCCCGTGGACGGCATTCGGACCGGTCTCATCCCGGATTACCACCCGACCGCCTACAACCCGCACACCAGGACCTTCGCGACCCTTGCCAACGGCACCCTTCGCACCTACCGCCTGCCATAAGGGCCCGCCAAATGGGATGTCCGCGCGCCGACGGCGCCGTAGCGTTCGGGTATGCACAGGGACATTCGCGAAGTCGAAGCGCGGCCCGGGCGGCGGCGGTTCGAGGGCGCCGGGGGATCGGTTGAGCTCCAGCCCGCCGGTTTCGACCAGGCGATCCGGATCCAGGTTGATGCCGACGATCCAGGGGTGTGGACCTCGTTACTCGAGTACGGCGTACAGCAGGCGCGGGCCGACGGGATGACGCTGGCGGTGAGCGTGGTTCGCGAGGACGACGCGCGGGTCGATCGGCTCGAGGGCGCGGGTTTCGCCGTGCGCTGGCGCTCGTGGGGTGCCGAACTGGTGCTGCCGGAGAATCCCGACTGGACCCGGTACGACGCGCTGATCCCGCCCGAGTTGGAGATTCGCGAACTGGGCCAAGCAGATGCCGACTTGGCGTACGAGATGTACGAACGAGCCGCGGGCGATTTCCCGATGACGCCCGCGACATTGCATGAACGCCAGAGTGCGACGGAGTTCGCGACGATGGTCCGCGATCAACGCGTGTTCGGGGCGGTCGCGGATGGCCGGTGGTTGGGGATCACCGTCAGTACGATCGACGGGCGGGAGGTCGACACGTTCATCACCGTCACCGATCCGGAGTGGCGTGGTCAGGGGCTTGCGGCCGCGATCAAGGCGGTGATGATCCGGGCGTTGTACGCCGAGGGCGCGCGGGTTTTCCGTACCGGCGGCGCCGAGGTCAATCTGCCCATGCTGGCCGTGAACGCCAAGCTGGGTTACGTTCGCGAGCCGTGGTGGCTGACCTTCGGCAAGGAGATCTGAAATGAGCGCCCAAGGCAACAATGCCCAAGGCGACAATGCCCAAGGCGACAATGCCCAAGGCGGCAATGCCCAAGACCTTGCCAAAAGCAACAAGGCAAGCGCTGAGATCGACAAGCTGATGGACGAGGCCTGGGAGCGCGCACTCGACCGCGACCCAGTGACCGCGAACCGCCTCGGCCGTACCGTCGACCACCTCCCAATCGACGAGACCGAGGAGCCAATAGCCCAAGCCCGCAAGGCGTTGGGAGAATTGGCCAAGGTCGACCTCACCACTGCCGACCGCGAAACCCGCCTATCGGCAGCCTTCCTCCAAGACCACCTGGAACAAGAGGTCGCCGAGGAAGACCGAAACTGGTACAGATTCGACGTCACCCCCTACTACTCGATGCGCCTCGGTTTCTACCGCAGCGACCTCCCGCACCTGATGGACGACTACGCCCGAGCCGTCGAGCAGATCGCCCGAAAGCTCGACGAACAACGCGCCCGAGGCATCCGCATCCCCTCCTGGGCTACCAAAATAGTCATCGACACCATGCAATCCCATGCCGAAGAAACCGCAGGCAATCCCCTTATAGACAAGGCCTTCACCAAGATCTTCGAAGGCCTGCAACAAGATGCCGAGCGCAACAACAACGCCGTCGGCATAGCCCAATACGACGGCGGCGCCAAGACGTACGACGGCCTGATCCGCCTGCACACGGGCCTGGACAAAACCGCCGAAGAAGTGCACCACATCGGCCTAACCGAGGTCGATCGCCTAACTCAGCAGATCGCCGACGAGCTCGGCATCACCGACGAAATCGCCTACCGCGATGCCCTGAAAGCCGATCCCGCCTCCTACGCAAAGGACCCAGCTGACCTCGAACGGCGCTACCAGGCCCACCTGGATCGCCTCACCGGCGTACTGGATGACGTTTTCGAGAAGTTGCCCGAGGCCCCTTTCGCGATTCGCAAGCTGGACGACGGCCTGGCAGGTGGCCTCACCTACGGCTACTACGAACCGCCCGGCAACTCCGGCATCGGTTACTACCACTACAACGGATCCGACCTACCGAATAGACCGTTGATCCAAGCGGCGAGCGTGATGTTCCACGAGGGCCTGCCCGGCCATCACCTGCAACTCGGACGCCAACTGGAGAACAAGACACTCCACCCGTTACGCCGGGAACAGCTCGACCTGCCGACGTTCGCGATCGCCGGCTATCACGAGGGTTGGGCGGAGTACGCCGCCGGCTTGTGCAAGGAGCTCGGGCTTTACCAGGACCCGATCGACCATTACGGGCGGCTGTCGTCCGAGCGGTTCCACGCGGCCCGCCTGGTGGTCGATACCGGTCTGAACGTGCTCGGCTGGAGTCGCGAACAGGCCGCCGCCTACCTCGCGCGTGCGGGCTTCCTGTCACCGGTGGAGGTCGAGTCCGAGATCCTGCGCTACGCCCTCGACGATCCCGGCCAGGCCCTCGCCTACCACCTCGGCCATTGGCACATCCGCGAACTGCGCGCGCAGCACAACGGCGACCTCAAGCACTTCCACGAGTCGATCCTCGCCGACGGACCCATGCCACTACGGCTGCTCTAAACCAAAAACTGCCCCGGACCAAGAAAGGCCCGGGGCAGTTCCCAAAAACCTCAGCGCCAGAAAGCAGGCTGAGTCTGCACGTTGAGTTCCTTCAGCTTGACCAAGTTGGCCAGATCGGTGCGCCGGTCCTTGATCTTGAAGACATCGAACGCCGTCACCGACTCGGTGCCGTAGATCGCGCCGTTGTAGTAATACGCAGACCAGTAACCACCGAAACCGGCCGGGTTACGCGGCGGACGGTCGAAGAAGCCGATCTCCTTCGGCTTCTTCGAGTTGGTGAAGTCCCAAACCGAGAACCCGCCCTGATACCAAGCCTGTACGACGATGTCGCGGCCGGGCACCGGGATCAGCGAGCCGTTGTGGGACACGCAGTTCTCGTTCTCCGCCTGGTGCCGCGAGATCTTGTAGTAGCTCTGGAAGACGAGCTTGCGGTCCTTGATGTCGAAGATCGCGGTGGCGCCCTTGTTCGGGCCGACCTCGGCGTTGCACTCCGCGCCGCCGCCACCACCGAGCTCGTCCTGGAACATCACCTTGGTGCCGTTGCCGTTGAAGGTCGCGCCGTGCCAGAAGGCGAAGTTCGCCGCGTCCTGGACCTTGTGGATCACGGTCGGCGCCTCGGGCTTGGAGATGTCCAGCAGTACGCCGTCACCCATGCACGCCGCGGCCGCGATGTTCTTCGACGGGAAGGCGGTGATGTCGTGGCAGCCGCTGGTCGCCGTACCGGTCTCGCTGCCGGGGAAGCCGCCGTCCGGGAACAGGATCGGCGAGGCCACCACGGCGGCCTTCGTCGGGTCGTTCAACGGCACCTTGAGGATGTCGATGCGGTCGTTCGGCGGCAGGCAGTCCGGGTACGTATCCCTGGGGAAGTACGACGAGTTGTAGATGTAGACCGACTTGCCGCGCTTGTCCGGCACCAGCGTGTGCGTGTGCGAACCGCACTTGGTCTCGACGGCGGCGAGGTACTTCGGGTTCGCCGGGTCCTTTACGTCGAAGATCTTGATGCCCTCCCACGACTCCTTGATCGTCGGCGACTGCGGCACGCTCTGGCAGGAGCTGTCGCTGCGCGAAGAGTCGGTCGACAGGAACAGCAGGCCGGCGTAGATGCTCACGTCGTTCTGGCTGCCGGGGCAGTGCACCTGGCTGATCAGGGTCGGCTTGGCCGGGTCCGCGATGTCGTAGATCTGGAACCCGCTGTAGTTACCGACGTACGCCTTCTTGCCGGCGAACGCGATATCGGTGTTCACACCGCCGGCCAGCGGACCGACCATCGGCACGCTGGCGAGATGGGTGATGTTGTCACTCTTGGTCGCGCCGGTCTCCGGGGCCGGATCGGCGGCCGAGGTGCCGACGGCAGCGGTCGCGAGGGACGCGACGAGACCGGTCGTCAGGGCGAAGCGGACTAGCGTGCGGTGGCGGCGCATACGCATTGCCTGGTACCTCCGATGGAATTGGCTGGGAGCAGCGTATGTCCGCGAGTTAGGGTTCCGGTAGTCATTTGACGACGAGGAGTGAGGCGTCTGTGAAGGTTTTCCCTACCGTTGTCGCGATATTGCTGGCTGTGGGCCTGACGGCCTGCACAAGTGGCGACGACAAAGCAGGCACGGCCTCACCGAGCGGGCCGACGACGGTCATGCCTTCGGCGCCGATCATCGTGCCGGGCACTCCCGGCGGGCCGAACCAGACCGTCACGGCCGTGCCGACTACGCAGAACACCGTCGATCCGGATGACGTGAAGTTCCTGCAGGACATGATGGTGCACCACCAGCAGGCGGTGCAGATGACGGAGTGGGCGAAGACCCGCGCGGCGAACGCCTCGGTCAAGTCGCTGGCCGAGCGGATCCGGGTCGGCCAGAAGCCCGAGATCGACGCGATGGGGCTGATGCTGACCGAGCGCGGCCAGCAGCCGCCGAACCTCGAGCACGCGGAGCACACCGACCACAGCGGTATGCCCGGGATGGCCTCGCCGGCCCAGCTCGCCACACTGGAGAAGTCGACCGGCGCGGCGTTCGACAAGTCGTTCCTGCAGCTGATGATCAAGCACCACCAGGGCGCCGTGACCATGAGCGGTACGGCGATCGAGAATGGCAGCGACCTGCGCATCAACGAGCTCGCGCAGGAGGTCAATATCACCCAGTCGAAGGAGATCCTGACCATGCAGAAGCTCCAGAAGCAGGTCTGACGTGCTGCTCGAGCGAAGCGCCCTCGTCACCGGCGGCTCCCGCGGCATCGGCCGGGCCATCGTCCGCCGCCTCTCCGCCGAAGGTGCCACCGTCACCTTCACTTATGCGAACGACGAAGCGGCCGCCGCCGAGGTGGTCAACGAGATCAGCGCCGCCGGCGGGCGGATCCGCGCGATCCGGGCCGACCAGGCGGACATCTCGGAGATCCCGAAGGTGTTCCAGGAAGCGATCGACTTCGCGGGCGGTCTCGACATCCTGGTCAACAACGCGGGTATCTCCACGGCCGGGCCGATCCTGGACACCACCGAAGCGGCGTACGACGAGCTGATGGCGGTCAACGCCAAGGGCCCGTTCTTCGCCATCCAGGAGGCCGGCCGGGTGCTGCGCGACGGAGGCCGCATCATCAACCTCTCCACGCTGAACACGGTGGTGCCCGGCCCGGGGACGGCCCTCTACGCGGCCAGCAAGGCGGCGCTCGAGCAGTTCGCCGCCGTCGCCGCTCGGGAGTACGGCGGTCGCGGGATCACCGTCAACTGCGTATCGCCCGGTGCGACGGATACCGAAATGCTGCGCGGCGCCAATTCGCCTGAAGCGCTTGCCGGCGTTCCCGCGCTCACCGCCCTCGGCCGGCTGGGCGAACCGGCGGATATCGCGGACGTGGTCGCCTTCCTGGCCGGGCCGGACGCCCGCTGGATCACCGGGCAGAACCTCCGCGTCACCGGCGGCCTGCTGATCTGATGAGCGCCCTCGCCGAGTTGATCGCCGCCATCGACGCGGCCGCCGATCCGGAGACCGCGGCGGTCCTCGCGCGGTACTTCAAGACGAAGCCCGGCGAGTACGGCGAGGGCGACCAGATGATCGGGGTCAAACTCTCCACCCTGCGAGCGCTGATCAAGCCCTACTTGCGCGCGGGCCTGCCGTTGCCCGAGCTGGAGAAGGCCCTCGCGAGCCCGGTCCACGAGCACCGGCTGGCGGTTCTCGCCCTGCTGGCCGACCGGGCCACTCTCGCGCTGAAGCCACGCACGGCCGATCCGGCCGAGTCGCGCGCGATCTTCGAGCTCTATCTGCGGAACACCCGGTTCGTGAACAATTGGGACCTCGTCGACTGCAGTGCGCCGCAGATCGTCGGCGGACACCTCAAGGACAAACCGCGCGATCTGCTGCGTACGTTGGTCGTCTCGCCGAGCCTGTGGGAGCGTCGGATCGCCCTGATCGCGACGCAGTGGTTCATCAACACCGGCGAATCGGCCGATACCTACGAGCTGGCGGCCCGGGTGTTGTCCGATCGCGAAGACCTGATCCACAAGGCCGCGGGCTGGATGCTGCGAGAAGCCGGCAAGCGGGTCGATCAGGCCGAGCTGGAGGCCTTCCTCGACACCTACGCCGAGCGGATGCCGCGCACGATGCTGCGCTATTCGATCGAGCGCTTACCGCCCGAGACGCGCGCCTACTACCTGGCAAAGCGCAAAAAGGGCTGACCCTTTTCACTGTGGTGAAATGGTCACGGCTGATCGCTCTAGTCGGTTAGTTGTTGACCTATGGTGGCGACAGAACCCCAGTCCGTGACCACCATCTCGAAGGAACGTGTCATGACATCTCGTCTTTCGCAGCGGCTGGTCCGCCTCGCCCTGGTGGCCGCAGTCGCCGCCGCGGGCCTGGTCGGCTTCGCCAACTCCCAACCCACGCCGGCCGATGCCGCCGTGCAGGCGCGACCCGGCTTCCAGCTCCCGATCCCGTGCAACCTGCGCTGGACCACGGCGACCCACAGCGGGCATGCCAGCCAGTGGATGCTGGACATGGTTTCGCCGAGTGGTGCCACCCGTGGCACCCCGGTGCTGGCCTCGGCTGCGGGCAGGGTGAGCGCTTCGCTCGACTCCGCCAGCGGCGGCAAGATGGTCGTCATCGACCACGCGGACGGCTGGCAGACGCGTTACCTGCACATGGACAGCCGCCTGGTCGTCGTGGGCAACACGATCGGTCAGGGCCACCAGATCGGAACAGTCGGCAACACCGGCCAGAGCACCGGCCCGCACCTGCACTTCGAGCAGAAGCTGAACGGGGTCGTCCAGCAGTCCTGGTTCAACGGTCACGCCGTACCGCTTACGTGGTCGTACAACCAGCACTTCGAGACCAGTGCGAACGCCTGTGGCGGCACCCCGGACAAGTTCTGGGTGGACACCTTCGCGGATGCGCCGGGTCATTCCACTCCTGGTGGCACAGTGACCGGCAAGCTCTACAAGGGCACGAATTACGTCTTCTGCAAGGTGTGGGGACCGGAAGTACGTGTGGGCACTTCCTTCAACCACTGGTGGCTCAAGACCGACCTGGACGAAGGTCCGGCGGGTCAGTGGGTCTCGGCGTATTACCTGTCCCGCTGGGGAAATGACGAGGCCAAGGACAACAACGGCACTGTCATCAAGGACTGCTAGTAGTCCGTTTGTCGCGGAGTAGCTCGGCGCGGGAGACCGCGCCGAGCCACCTTCCAGCCCTCAGCGGGATACCTCGTAGAGCGAGTTGAACGGGTTGTCCATCTCGGCTCGCCGTACACCCGAGAACCCGGCCTCGGCGGCAAGCTCACGCAGTACCGATTCGGGGAGTCCGAGCGTCCCGAGTCCCTCCCCGCCCTCTGCGAGCGACGTCGTCATGCAGTAGAGCAGGCTGAAGCCGTACAGCAGAGTGGCGATGGGCCCGACATTCTCGGTGGTTTCGGCCGAGCAGTTGATGTCAAGGCACAGATAGCGCCCACCTTCGCGAAGCGCGTCACGGATCGAGCGCAGCAGCGCGCGCGGCGCCACGGCGTCATGGACGACGTCGAAGGTGGTGATGACGTCGAACATCCTGGGCAGCCCCTGGCTTGCGTCGAGCACCTCGAAGCTCACCCGGTCCTCGACGCCGGCCTCCTTGGCGTTCAGGCGGGCGGCGTCGACGGCTGCTTGGGAGACGTCGTAGCCCACGAACCGCGACGCCGGGAAGTTGCGGGCGAGGCTGATGCAGGCCAGACCGGCGCCGCAGCCGACGTCGGCGACGTCTGCCCCGTGGTCGAGAAGTGCCCGCGTCTCTGGGACGAGGGGAAGCCACTCGGGAACGAGGAGGTGCTCGTGCCAGGCAGCGGTGAACCGTGCGGTCCCGAGGCCGACATCGGGGTGCAGGTGGTCGTGGTGAACGCCGCCGCCCGAGCGGAACGAGGTGAGGATCTGGTCGTACCGCTGGATCGCGCCGAGGAGTTCCTGATGGACTCCGCCGAAGAACGCCGGTCCGGGTTCGGCCGCCAGGGTCGGGATGTGGGCGTCGGGGATCGCGAAGGTCATCGCGGCCGGTTCGTAAGTGAGATAGCCGGCGGCGTACATGCCGGAAAGCCACTCGCGGACATAGCGCTCGTCGAGTCCGGTACGCCGGGCGAGCGCCGCGCTCGTGGCCGAACCGTCGCCGGCGAGCGACTTGAAGAGGCCGAGCCGGTCGCCGAGTGCTGCCATCACCACCGCTGCGGCGGCGGCCGTGTCAGCGACGACGCGGCCGGTAAAGGCGGCGGCCTCTTCCTCAAGGGTCGGGGTGGCGGTCTGCTGGTTCATGGTGACTCCTTCGGTGGTTGGAACGTGTCACTCTGAAGGCGTGCACCAGGCTGTTCACTGCGAGTGAACGATTCCTGAGGAGGCGAGGGTGGATCTTGTCGGCCGCGATTCAGAGCTGGCCACCCTGCGTGGCGCGCTCGACGACGTGGCCGGCGGCGTCGGCCGGTTGGTCCTCATCGCCGGCGACGCGGGGATCGGCAAGAGCGCGCTGGTCGACGCGTTCCGCGCCCACGCGACCGCGGCCGGCGCGACCTGGCTGTGGGGTGCCGCTTGGGAGGACGGCGGAGCCCCGTCGTACTGGCCGTGGGTGCAAGTGCTCCGGGACGCGGCCCGCGCAGCGGAGGCGGACGTCGCCGCCCGGCGCGAGAGTCTCGGGCCGCTCGGGCCGGCCGGGCCGGGGGCTGCCACGGTCGACCAGTTCGTCCTGTACGACGCGGTGACCGACCTGTTGGCCACCATGGCCGGGAGAGGCCTGGTCGTCGTCGTACTCGAGGACCTGCACGCGGCGGGACCGGCGACCGCGCAGCTGCTCGAGTTCGTCGCGCGGTTCGGCCGGCACGCCCGCCTGCTCCTCATCGGCACCTACCGTCCGGCCGAGGTCGCCGCGGACACCGACCTGTCAACGGTCATCCGCCGACTCGAGTCGGGCGGAGCCGTACTTGCGCCCGCACCCCTGTCCGAGTCCGGGATCGGCGCCGTTCTGGAGGCTCATGGGGTGACGGCCGCGGCCGAGCTCGTCACCGAGATTTGCGAACGGACCCAGGGCAATCCCCTCTTCGTCACGCACGTCGCACGCCGGCTGGCAGCGGGCGGCTCGCCCGCCGACGCCGGGCTGCCACTCGGGCTGCGGAACGCGCTGCGTCGCCAGGCGGCATCGGCAGCCGGGACGGTGCCCGATGTGCTTGACGCGGCCGCGGTGCTCGGCCCGGACGTACGACTCGACATCCTGAGCGCTGTCCTCGACGCACCGGCCGAGTCGGTGCGTTCCGTACTCGACGCCGCGACGGATGCAGGGCTGCTACGCACCGACCTGGCGGTTCCGTCGCGTTACGCGTTCAGCCACACGCTGGTCCGCGAGGCACTTTACGACGGGATCCCGCCCGCCACGCTCGCCGACCTGCACCTCCGGGCCGGTCACGCCCTCGCCGCGGCCGGTGCCGGGCCGGACCGCCTGGCGCACCACTTCCTCGCCGCGTGGCCGGCGGGCGGGGCCGTGGAGGCTGCGGGCCTGTGCCGACGGGTCGCCGAGCTCGCGACGGCGGCGCACGCACACGCCGAGGCGGTGACCGCACTCGAGAACGCGCTGACGGCGCACGGCAGGATCCCGGCCGCGGAGGCGAAGGAACGCTGCGACCTCCTCGTGCACCTGGCCGCCGCCCAGTTCAGCGCGGGACGTACGTCGTCCGCCCGCAAGACCGCCGGGCTCGCGGTCGCCCTGGCGGAGTCACTCGGCGACGCGGACCTCCTCAGCCGCGCTGCGCTCCAGGCGGCGTCCCACCTGCCGTTCAACGCCGTCGACCGCGAGGTGATCGAGGTGTTGCAGAGGGCCGAGGCGCGCTGGGAAGGGCGTGCCTCACCCAGTCGTGCCAGGGTCCTGTCCCGGCTTGCTGGGGTCACCGCGACTGTCGACCGGGATGCGGCCCGGGTCATCGCGCACCGCGCCGAGCAGGTCGCGCTCGCGCTCGGCACCGACGTACCCGAACGAGACCGGGCGACGGCCCTCTCCGCGGCGTTGACCGCCCGGCTCGAGGTGACCTGGGGGCAGCACGAACCCGCCAACGCCCTGGAGACCTCACGTCGCCTCGCCGATATCGCGGTGGATCCGGCGGAGGAGGCCGCGGCAGCGATCTGGATCACCGTGTTCGGCCTCGAACTCGGCGACCTGACCATGGCAGACGCCGCCGTGCAATCCCTGGAGCGGATCGCAAAGAGCGAGCGCCAGCCCTCGCTCCGCCATCTCGCGCTCTCGCGGCGCGCGACCCTCGCCACCCTCCGGGGGGACACCACCGAAGCGCTCCAACTCCTGCACGAGGCCAGGTCGGTCGCGCGGGGCGCAGGGCTCCCCGACGCCGACGCCGTCAGTTGGGGTCAGCTCTTCACCGTCTGGCGCTGCGCCGACCTGTCGGAGGACGACGCGACGTTGATGGAGCGCGTCGCCCGCGACCTCGCGGAAACCTCGCCGTTCCCACTCGCCCATGACGCTGCCGTCGTGCAGATGGACGCGGCACGCGGCGAGATCGAGCTTGCTGGCGAGCGATTCCGAAGGCTCATGCGGGCCGCTGGCACTTTGGCCCACGACCCCTTGTACTGCTGGACGCTCGCCCTGCTGGCGGAGGACGCGGTGCTGCTGGAGGACGCCGATGCGGCGACGGTGCTTTACGACGCGCTCTTGCCGCTCGCAGGGCGGTTCGTCGTCGGTGCCGGGGCGGTCACCTGCCTTGGCTCGACCTCTCACTTCCTCGGTCGGCTCGCCGCCTTGCTCGGTAAGCCGGATGAGGCTCGCGCACACCTGGAAACGGCGGTCGCGGCGCATCGTACGGCGGGGTGCGTGGCGCTCTTGGCGGCCTCGGAGTCGGCGTTGACCGAGCTGAGCTCCGTCGCAGTGGTGTTGGAGTCAGTCGGCCCGGTGGTCACCGCACGCTACGGCGCCGAGGTCGCACGACTTCCACGCAGCCTCGGCCTCGCCTACCTCACCATCCTGGTCGCCAACCCGTGCAAGGACGTGCCTGCCGCGCGGCTGGTCGCCTTGGCCACTAACGGCTCCAACGGCGTTGTCGGCCCTGAAGTGAGCTTCCCCTGGGCTTCCGATGAGGTACTCGACAACGCCGCGCTCGCGTCGTACCGCGCCCGCCTTGCCGGTATCGACGCCGAACTCGACGAAGCCCGTGACTGGAACGATGGCGGTAGAACCGATCGTCTGGAGAGCGAGCGACAGTTCCTGCTCGCCGAGCTGTCGGGTGCACTCGGCCTGGGCGGTCGGGCGCGGCGGTTCGCCGACGAGGCGGAGCGCGCCCGGGTCAACGTCACCCGGGCGATCCGGTCCGCTATCCGCAAGCTCGGGCCGCAGGCACCCAACCTCGCCGCACATCTCGACGCCGCGGTGACCACCGGCGGCCGGTGCCGCTACGACCCCTGACGGCTGCGCTGCCCGCGCGACCGCCTAGTTGCGGCGGGCGATCACCAGGTAGGTCAGGGCGGCGAGGATGAGGTAGCCCGGGATGATCAGAACCGCGTCCCCGTTGACGAAATCGGCCGACCAGCCCGCGCTGCGCTCCTCGCCGAACAACGTGATCCGGTTGATCGTGAGGAAGGTGAGGTGCGTGCCAATACCCGTCCAGAGGCTCTTGGACGCGGTGGCGGTGCGGGCGGCGACCAGCGTCAACCCGAAGATCGTCAGCAGGAAGAAGTAGGTGAACGGGTCCTCGCCGGCCGGCGCCCAGCCGATCGCCGAGGACTCGCCGCCGAGCACGCTCGTCACGCCCTTGTGGACCACCGAGGAGCCGGCCGAGACGAAGAGGAACAGCCCGGTCGTGCCGAGAGCTGCCGCGGGTCCGCCGTACTGCCGGCGTAACGCGCTCCACGTCATCCCGCGCAGCGTGAGCTCCTCGGGGAAAGCCTCCAGCAGTACGGCGACCAGACCGTTCATCGCGACGTAGAAGAGCAACGCCGACAGGTCCATCCGACCCCAGCTGACCCACCCGGCCACGGTCGCCAGAGCGAACAGTAGAGCGGCACTCCCACCCGTGACGACCACCCCCAGCAAGAACGCCCGCGTACTCTCGCCCAACGTGGTAAGCCCAAGCCGATCCCGGGGCCACCCGATCGCCAGTCGCACACCCGCGACGGCGGGTTGTCCGACAAGGCAAGTAGGTTCGGTCTTCACATTGGGTGCTGGAGCCAGTACTCTCCGGAAACCTGAGAGAAGCTCACCTTTCCGCCCGAAAAGGCCCAAAGAGCCCCCAGGAGTCCCACCATGGTCTGGTCGCGTGCGCTCGCACCCTTTGTCGCTCTCACCGCCGCCGTTGCCCTCGCCCCGCTCCCGGGCGCGGCATCTACGGAAGCGTCTACATATTCAGCAGCCACTACCTATCTCGTCGGCCGCGGTATCTCCGACGTCACCGGCCCAGCCGCCGAGAACGGCATGATGGGCTATTCGAAGTTCGGCCAGAACACCACCGGCATCCACCAGCGCCAGCGGTCCCGCGCATTCGTCGTGGTGGACCAAACCAGCTCGCGCCGCATCGCCTACCTCAACGCCGATCTCGCGATGATCTTCCAGGCTCAACGCGACGCCGTACTCGCGAAACTCCAAGCCCGCTTCGGCAATCTCTACAACGAGCAGAACGTCCTGCTCTCCGCGACCCACACGCACTCCGGCGTCGGCGGCCAGTCGCACCACCTGGCGTACAACCTCTCGATCCTCGGCTTCCAGAAGCAGGCCTTCGAAGCGACGGTCGACGGCATGGCTGAGTCGATCGCCGAGGCCCACAACGACCTGAAACCCGGCTCGATCAGCCTCGGCCGAGGCGAGCTGACCAACGCCAGCGTGCAGAGATCCCGCGTGGCCTTCGAAGCGAACCCGGCCGCCGACAAGGCCGCATTCCCGCAGGCGATCGACCCGGCGATGACAGTACTGCGGTTCCAGCAGAACGGCGCGGACGTCGGCGCGATCAGCTGGTTCGCCACCCACGCCACCTCGATCACCAACAACAACACGTTGATCAGCCCGGACAACAAGGGCTACGCGTCATACGGCTGGGAGCACGACGACAAGGGCGTGCGCTACCTCGACGACAACCCCAACGGTTTCGTCGCCGCCTTCCCGAACACGAACGCGGGCGACATGTCCCCGAACCTCAACCTCCGCCCCGGCTCAGGTCCGACCGAGAACGAGTGGGACAACGCCCGCATCCTCGGCGATCGTCAACGCCAGAAGGCCCAGCAGGTGTACGACGGACCGCGCACGCCGATCGACGGCGGTATCGACTCGCGGATGCGATTTGTCGACATGTCGGCGGTTCAGGTCGACCCGCGCTACACGCCGGACGGCGAGCCGCATCGCACCTGCCCGGGCGTGGTTGGCGTCTCCACCCTTGCCGGCAGCGTCGAGGACGGCCCCGGGATCGCGATCATCCCCGAGGGCGTGACGAATCCGTTCTTCGAAGCGCTCAAGCCGTACAAGATCGACGTGCCGCCGTGGTTGATCTCGTGCCAATCGCCCAAGCTGGCGGCGGTTCCGACCGGCCTGCTCGAGGCAACGCCCAACGTCGTACCCATCCAGTTGGTGAAGCTCGGCCAGTTCCACCTGGTCGCCGTACCGGGTGAGGTCACGATCGTGGCGGGTCTGCGGTTGCGCCGGACGATCGCGACCGAGCTCGGCGTACCGCTGGAGAACGTGCTGGTCCAGGCCTACGCGAACGCCTACAGCCAGTACGTCACCACGCCCGAGGAGTACCAGCTCCAGCAGTACGAAGGCGGCTCGACGCTCTTCGGCAAGTACACGCTGCCCGCATACCAGCAGGAGTTCACCGCACTTGCCAAGGCCATGAAAGCCGGTACGACGATCCCGATCGGAACGCGTCCGACGAAACCGGGCACGGCCGAGCTCAACCTCCAGACCGGCGTCGTGATGGACGCTCCGCCGCCGTTCAAGTCATTCGGCCAGGTGCTGACCGACGCGGCACCGTCGTACCAACGTGGCGCGACCGCCACGGTCGAGTTCGTCACGGGTCATCCGAAGAACAACCTGCACCGCAACGGCACGTTCCTCGAGGTGCAACGCCAAGTCGGCGGCCAATGGGTACGCGTCGCGGACGACGGCGACTGGTCCACTCGCTATCGCTGGACCCGCGTCGGCATCGCCGATTCGAAGGCCACGATCACCTGGCAGATCCCGGCCACGGCAGCACCCGGCACCTACCGGATCTTCCACCGCGGCGACTCGAAGGCGCTGAACGGCACGATCACCCCGTTCACCGGCACCAGCCGCACCTTCACCGTCACCTGAGCACCTGATCAGCGAGTCCGAAGCGGCGGAGATTCCAGCGCGCAATGGCGATGGGACTCCGCCGGTTCGGGCGTACGGCGAACCGGCCGCGGGCGCAACGTAACAGCGGCCAGTACGCCACCGGCCACCGCCAACGCGGCCGAGATCCACATCGCCATGCCGAAGCTGTTGCCAAAGGCAACGGGATCCCGATACACGTCACCAGTGATCCCCGCAGCCAACGGAATCGCCGCCACCGCCATCAACTGCGCCGACCGCGCGACCGCGTTGTTCACGCCCGACGCCACACCCGCGTGATGGTCGTCGACCGACGAGAGCACCACTGCGGTCAGCGGCGCCACCGTC
The DNA here is from genome assembly GCF_036226525.1 of Kribbella sp. NBC_01245. Classification (NCBI taxonomy): domain Bacteria; kingdom Bacillati; phylum Actinomycetota; class Actinomycetes; order Propionibacteriales; family Kribbellaceae; genus Kribbella; species Kribbella sp. NBC_01245. Next base: position 4,977,180 of record NZ_CP108487.1, on the reverse strand, counting down.
AGCACGAGACCCGCGCCAAGCACCAGCACAGCCGGCAGCACGGCGGTCAAGTACGACGTACCCGGGTCGACGCGGAGCATCAGCAAGAAGCCGCCGGCCATCGCCAAGGGCCCGAGCGTCATCGGGAGCTGCGCGCCAACGCGCTCGGCCAACGCGCCCGCGCGGCCCGAAAGCGTGAGCATCAGGATGGTCATCGGCAGTAGCGCGGCGCCGGCGCGGAGGGCGGAATAGCCCAGCACCTCCTGGAAGTACACGACCATCAGGAAGGTGGCCGTGCCGAGTGCGCCGTACACGACGACCGTCACGAGGTTGGCGCCGGTGAAACGGATATCGGCGAAGATCCCGGGCGGCAGCATCGGATGGCTGCTGCGCAGTTCGACCACGACGAACGCGATCAGCGCGAACACGCCCGCGGCCAAGGTGCCGATCACGGCCGGATCGCCGAAGCCGCGATTACCCGCGTCGATCAGGCCGTACGTCAAGGCCGCGAGCCCCACCGTGGCGAGGAATGCGCCGGCCACGTCGAGTTTGCCGGTGGCGGTGTCGTCGCGCGTGTCCGGCACATGGCGAAGGGTGATCGCGACGGTGATGATCGCGAGCGGCACGTTGATCAGGAAGATCAGCCGCCAGGAGCCGGTATCGACCAGCCAGCCGCCGACGAACGGGCCGATCGCCGCCGAGACGGAGGTCAGACCGGACCACGCGCCGACTGCCCGCCCGCGATCGCCCGGACGGAACGACGTCTGCAGGATGGCGAGGCTGCCCGGGGTGAGGAGGGCGCCGCCGATGCCCTGCAAGACGCGGCCGGCGATCATCACGCCGAGGTTCGGCGCGAACGTGCAGATCGCGGAAGCCGCCGCGAACCAGATCACGCCGATCACGAACAGCCGCCGCCGGCCGAGCCGGTCACCGAGTGAACCGCTGAGCAGGATCAACGCGGCCAGCATCAGCATGTAGCCGTTGATGATCCACTGCAGACCGGACACCTCGGCATTCAGATCGCGGCCCATCACCGGCAGCGCGACGTTCACCACCGTGCCGTCGAGGAACGCCATCCCGGAACCGAGCGCGGTCGCGGCCAGCACCCACCTGGCCCGCGCGGTACCGAAGGCGATCAACCCGTCATCACTACTCATGTCAGGACCTTAAACCGTCCCGCTGAAGGATTTCACCGGAATCGAATGCGTTGCTGTCGCTTCCGATTAATACGAAGCTCGGCGTAATTCGATCGGCGCTGCCAGGGTTGGGCTCGGCGTTCGGTTGAATCGTTTCACTCACCGCTCGAGAGGAACACCATGAGCTCACTGCGAACCGCGCGGGCCGTCGGCATCGGCGTGCTGGTCGCGCTGACCGGCACTCTGCTCACACCTCCGGCGACCGCGGCGCCGCCGGCCGTCTGGGTGCACAACGCCGCCGACCACGTGTTCTCGTCGACACCCCGGCCGGCCAACGCGCCCACCACGATCACCCTGCACGCGGCTCGCGGCGAGGTGGAGGCAGCGCAGATCATGCTCCGCCCCGACCAAAACGTCACCGGCGCCCAGCTGGCCCAGCCCGCCGCCCTGACCGGCCCGGGCGGCGCGACCATCCCCGTAACCAGCGTGACCTTGCGCAGTCAGTACAACCACCCGAACATCCTGATCGGCGGCGAAGGCGCGGAGCTCGGCCCGATGCCCGACATCGACCGAGCGCCGAACGGCCAGAACGACTACTACGACGCACTCGTCGAGAACACGCCGAAGTCCGTCCCGGCCGGATACACGCAGGCCTTCCACTACAGCGTTTCCGTCCCCGCTGGTCAGGCGCCCGGCGCCTACACCGGTTCGGTGACGGTTCGCAGCAGCGGCGGCGACACGGTCGTGCCCGTCACGGTCGTCGTCTATCCGGTCGACGTACCGCCGGCCAACCAGTCGACGTTCAAGATGAACGGCTGGACCACGTCGGTCGGCTGGGACTACTCCGGCACCGAGCGCGCGATCCCGTTCCAGTACGACAATGCCGCCGCCTTCAGCCCGAACTGGTGGAAGGTGATCGAGAGCTTCGCCCGGAACCAGGCGAAACACCGCAACAACCTGGTGTACGCCGACTTCCAGGCGCTGATCCGGCCGCGCACGCAGATCGATGCCCAGGGCAATTACCTGATCGACTGGACGGACTTCGACCGGTTCGTGCAGTTGTTCGTGGACGCGGGCGCGATGCAGTACATCTACACCCCGACGTTGCTCGAGCCTGGCCCCAACGGTGCCGAAGACCCGCACTTGGAGATGCTGAAGAACGTCAACGGGCAGGTGCAGCGCGTGCTCGTTCCGCCGAACACCACCGAGAGCACGTCGTACCTGAAGATGATGTTCGCCAAGCTGCGCGAGCACCTCGTGGCCAAGGGCTGGGCCGAGAACTTCTACATGAGCGCGTTGGACGAGCCGACGCATCCCAACCAGGCAACGGCTGCCGCTTGGTTCTACGACCTCTATGACGACTACTTCCCGAATCCGCGCACCAACGAGGCGTACGGCTTCAGCTTCCTGCCGGAGGCGGCGCAGCGCGTCAGCACGGTCACGCCGTACACCGAGAACTATGAGGATCACGCGGGCTTCTGGCAGGCGCAGAAGCGGGCGGGCAAAGACCTGTGGCTCTACACCTGCATCGTGCCGCAGAACTTCCACATGAACCGGCTGATCGGCATGCATCTCGCGAAGACCCGGCTGCTGCCCTGGCTGGTGTGGAAGATCGGTGGCACCGGCTACCTGCACTGGGGCTGGAACTACTGGCATCGCTGGACCAACGACAACGCGCGCCAGTACAACACCTTCGACGAGCCGCAGACCGGCGACACCTTCATCGTCCGGCCGAACCGTGCCGCGCTCGACGTGTACGACAGCGTCCGCAGTGAGACTCAGCTCGATGGGCAGGAGGACTTCGAGCTGCTGACCAAACTCGCCGCGGTCAAGCCGAACCTGGCCCGGGCGATCGTGGAATCCCTGATCACCGACTTCTCGTCGTACGAGCGCTCCGGTGCGTCCGTGTACGAGAAGCATCGGCAGATCCTGGCGGCGCTGGTCTCGCCGGCGCCGGACATCCGGACCGACGGACCGCTCACGGACGACTTCGCGGCGGGTACGGACAACCTGCGGTTCGCGGTCGACGACGGCAACGGCCAGCCCACTGGTCATTGGCGGACCGAGAGCGGCGAGCTGGTTCAGTCGCGCCTCGAAGAAGGCTGGTACTCGGCCGCCGCCGCGATCGAGGGCCGCTCGTACGGCGACCTGGTGGCCGACGCCGACCTGCGGATCACGGGTGTCGCCGGCAATGGCGGCCAGAACAACTGGGCCGGACTGGTCGTCCGCAACGTCAACGCGACGGACTACAACACCGGATATCTCGCGGCCATTCGCAACAACGGCGAGGTCTTCCTGCATCGCGGTGACCAGGAGATCGGCAAGGCGCAGATCCCCGGCTACCAGCCCGGCCAGTGGACGCATCTGCGGGTCATTGCCAAGGGCAAGCAAATTCGCGTGTACGTCGGGGCGAACGCGGCGCCGTTGCTGACCGTCACGGATGACGCGTACGCCGTCGGCCACGTGGCCCTGGTGACCGGTGGTACCGCGGCCCGGTTCGACAACCTGCGGGTCCATCCCTTCACCAACCCGGCCGTGGGTGCCGCGATCCAGACGAGCAGCTCGTACGACAGCGACGGCTGGAACTCGCGCTTCGCCGTCGATGGTTTCACCGGAGCGGTCGCGGGCGCACTTGGGTGGAGCAGTAACAGCCAAATCGACGTTGACCACACGGAGACGTTGACGGTTGACCTGGGTAGTGCGGTCCAGGCCGGCCGGGTGGACCTTTGGCCGCGCGCGGATGGCGCGAATGTGGGTATCGGATTCCCGGTCGACTACACCGTCGAGATCTCGGCGGATGGTTCGGCTTGGACGACGGTCGCCTCGCGGCAGGGCGTACCGCGTCCGGCAGCTGGTGCGCAGGGTGCGGCCTTCGCGGAGCGGCCGGTTCGGTTCGTTCGGGTCACCGGGACGAAGCTGAGCAAGGATCCGTTCGGGCATTACCGGATGCAGTTCGGCGAGGTAGAAGTTGCTGGGGGCAACTATGCCGCCGGTCGTGCGGTGACGGCGTCCTCGTCATCGGAGTTCCACGACAACGGCTGGCGCCGGAGCGCGTTGACCGACGGGCTGACCCACTCGGTGCTGGGCTACTCGCTGGGGTGGACCAGTGAGCCGTTCACGACCGGGCAGCAGTCCGCGACGGTCGACCTCGGTGCGGTAACCGGCATCAAAGAGGTGGCGTTGTTCGCTCGCAGTGATGGCGCGAACACCGGCGCGGGTTTCCCGGTCGACTTCGAGATCCAGACCTCGCTGAACGGCTCGACCTGGACGCCGGTGGTCACCAAAACGGGATACCCGAAGCCGGATGAGCTGGCGCAGTCGTTCACCTTCACGGCAACTAGCGCGCGGTATGTCCGGGTCGTCGCGACCAAGGTGCAACCGGCGCCGGGTGGTGAACTCCGCGTCCAGTTGGCCGAACTCGAAGCTCGCTAGTCCGGTCAGCTCTTTGGCAGGTCCAGTTGCAGGATGACGGTCGCCTGTCCAGCCGGGATATCCGGCTGGACAGTGAGATGGGGCTGGGCGCCGAAGGCGCAGCGCGGCTCGGGGAGTTCGGGGCAACTGGCGTTGCGAAGGCCGGAGCCGACGAGGATCACGGTCGGCAGCGTCTCGTCGGCGCCGGCGGCCAGCGGGGTGATGAGGCTGAGGACCCGGCCAGGCGGGGACGGCTCCGCCCGCCAGGTGGTCCCGGTGAGTCGGTACCTGAACTCGATCACTGTCCCGGGTGTTCCCAGCACGAGCTCGGTCGAGGAGGTCACGACGATCGGAGCGGCAGCAACCGCTACGTCATCGGCGCTGACCTTCAGGTCGACCGCGGCCGGCCTGATCACGGCTCCTTTGGCCTGCTTCACGTCTGGCAGGCGCAGGGGCAGCGTGCTGACCGGCCGCCGCAGCACGACCCGCTCAGTGACGACGAATGATCCGTCCGGCCGCGGTGTCACGAGGAGGCGGATCCCCGCTCCGTTGGGACCTGGGACCTTCGGACCACCGGTAGCCGATGGCGTGGCCGCACTCGGGCTCGGCGCCGTCGGCGCCGTCACGGGGGGATCGCAGGACGTGGCCGCGCTGAGCCCCGGAGTCAGCGCGACCAGAACCAGACCGTGGCGCATTCGGGCTGCTCGCCCGATCGTCGAAGCAGTCAAGTTGTCCGCCCCCATCTCGCCTGGGAACCAGAGCCACCTGACCTCTGGAGACCCGCGCGAGTTGCCCGTACCATACGCCGCAATCGATGCCGAGGGAATTCATTTCCGTATTTATCCAGAATTCCCTTTGAGGCGTCCAGAGGGGGTTGTGATGGTATTGCAGAAAGTGTCGAAGCGATTCCGGTCCGGTGATTCGAGAATGCGCCGTCCGGTAATCCTGAGTGTGCTCGCGGTGACAGCCTGTTTGGTGCCGGCCGCGATCCTGCCCGGTGCGACAGCCGCCTCGACTGGGCTGGTGTACGTCGTCCAGGGGCTGCCCGGGCGGACGGTCGACATCTCGGTGGACGGCCGGACCGTGGCTCGCGGGGTGGCACCGGCGACCATGGTCGGCCCGTTCCGGCTGACCTCGGGGGAGCGCCGGATCACGGCGAAAGCCGGCGCCACCACGGTGCTCGATCGGCGTATCCGGGTGTTGACGGGAGGTAGTCAGGACACCGTCCTGCATCTGCCGGCCGCCCCGACCGGCGCGCCGGTCGTCACCTCGTACGCCAACAAGTCGACCGCGGTGACGGCGGACAAGGCATTGCTGCGGGTGGCACACACGGCCGCGGTCGGTCCGGCCGATATCCGGGTGAACGGCCAGGTGCTGTTCGCGAATGTGGCCAATGGTGAATCCCTAGAACTGGTCGTTCCGGCTGGTACTTACCGGGTCGAAATCGTTCCGGCCGGTGCCACTTCGCCCAGAGTTCTCGGTCCTTTATCACTGACCGTGAAAGGCGGTTCGCTAAACCGGGTATTCGCGGTCGGTGTACCGGCGGCGAAGACGATGACCGTGGTGGTCGGTGTGCTCACACTGCCGCGCACCGGTTCGGTCAAGCCTGATCGCGTGGACACCGGCACCGGCGGGCAAGCCGCTCTCCGATGACCTCAGTCCACACCGGGCTCGCGGTACTGCTGCTGGCCGGTTCGGCGCTCACGGGTTGCGCCGACCCGGCCATGCAGCCTGCGCCTTCGCCTAAGGCTGAGCCCGGGCGAGCGCCGGTGAGCGCTGAGGTGGTGCCGACAGCGCGAGTGGGAACGCCCGCTGCGAGCCAACGCTTCCGGTTCATCCCGGCCCAACTGGTTCTGCCCGGCGGGGCTACTGCGCCGGTCCAGCCCGCCAGTACGACGGACGGGCTGCTCGTCGTGCCGGAGGACGTCCGGGCCGTCGGGTGGTGGGATGGCGGGGCGCAGGCGGGAGACCCGTTCGGCTCGGTAGTGCTTGCTGGGCACGTCGACTCGGCTACAGAGGGCCTCGGGTTCTTCGTCCGCCTGCTACGCGTTCGGCCGGGAGAGCGAGTGGTGCTTCGCGGTGGCGGCCGTAGCGCGACGTACCGGGTGAGTTCGGTGAAGTCCGTGCCGAAGGATGCCTTGGCTACGACGAGTGGGGCTTTCTCGCAGACGGACGCCCATCGTCTGGTGCTCATCACCTGTACTGGCGCCTTCAACCGGGCTCGTGGAGGTTATGCGAACAACCTGGTGGTCACGGCAATCCCGGTGCCCTGACCGGTGGTGGTAGGTCTACCAAGGGACGGGTGATTCCTCTCTCGTGGCGAATCGGCCGCGGCGGCTCGGACGAATTCGGTCTGCGGCTCGCGTCGCGGTTGACCGGCAAACCCTTCCTGGCCTACCTGAAGCGGGCCCGGAACGACGCGGACGACGCGACCCGCGACCGGTCCGGATCGGCGCGAACACGCAGGGCGTCTTCTCCGATGTGCTGGTGCGGGAGCTGCCGAACGGCTGGCACTACATCGTGCCGAACGAGGAGTTCCGGACGCCCGACTGGCGCAGCTTCGACGGCCCGGGCATTCCGCCTCACGTCCGGACGCCCGTCTTCACCGACGAGGAGTTCGCCGCCGATCGCGACTCCGCCTTCGACGCGGCCGTGGCGCTATTGCGTTGACGGACTGAGGGTACGAGCAAGGCGGCGGCGACCGCGGCGATCGAGATGACGCTCAGGACACCGAAACCGGTGGCGTAGCCCGTCTCGGCCGGAACGCCGTTGCCCTGCAGGTTGCTGGTGATGACTGAACCGACCACGGCGGTGCCGAGTGCGCCGCCGATGGTCCGGAAGTTGGCGTTCATCCCAGTGGCCGCGCCGGTTTGCGACGACGGTACGCCGGTGACGATCAGGTTGGTCATCGCGGAGACGGCCAGGCCGATACCGAGCTCGAAGACGCCGGTCGCTACGCCGATCTGCCAGCGTTCATCGTGAAAGAACGCCAGACCGGCAAAGGCCACCACGCTCAAGGCCGATCCGCCGGCCAGTTGGGCCTTTGAGCCGAAGATGGGTTCGAGCCGGCCGCTCGCCATTCCGCCGACGAACATCGTGATCAGCATCGGAAGGATCAGCGGGCCCGCCGCCGTGACTGACGACCCGAACCCGTAACCGGCGTACGTCGGTGTCTGCACGAACTGCGGCAGGAACGCGAACATCGCGAACTGGCCGGCACCGAAGAGCAAAGCGGCCAGGTTGGTCGTCCACAGGGTTGGCAGGCGCATCATCCGCATGTCGATCAACGGCGTTCGTGATCGCAGCTCGGTGGCGATCCAGGCGACGAGCAGTACGGCGGCGCCGGCGATCAGCGCGACTACTTGCGTCGACGTCCAGCCCCAGACCGGCGCGCGGCTGACCCCGAGCAGCAGCAGGACCAGCCAGGACGCGAGTAGGCCCGCCGCGAGCCAGTTGATCCGGCCGGGTTGACGTACGGGCGACTCGGGCACGAACAGGTAGGCCGCGGCGGTCGCGAGAATCGCGAGGATCATCGGGATCCAGAACAGCCAGGAGTAGCCCAGACCGGTGACGATCGGCCCGGCCAGCACGATGCCGAGGCCACCACTGGCCGCGATGATCGCCGAGATCGCGCCGACGCCGGACGCGACCCGGGCCGCTGGGAATTCGTCCCGGATGATGCCGTACGCCAAGGGGAAGACCGCGCCCGCCGCGCCTTGGACGACTCGGGCGGCGATGAGTACGCCGATGCTGGTGGCCAGGGCGGCGATAAGGGATCCGGCTACTAGGGCGAGTAGGACGATCACCAGGGCGCGTTTCTTGCCGATCGAGTCGCCTATGCGGCCGATGATCGGGGTGAAGATCGCCGCGGAGAGCAGGTTGGCGGTCAGGACCCAGGTGACTGTGCTTTGCGTCGTGTTCAGCTCTGACTGGATGGTGGCCAGCACCGGGGTGATGAGCGACTGCAGCATCGCGAACGCCGCGGTGCCCGCCGCGAGGACGAGGAGGATCGCGCCCGCGGACGGGCGCCGCGTGGTGGTCATTTCCCGGTCGTTCCCGGGACGCCGCTGCCGGAGTAGGAGTCGAGGCCCTCGACCAGGGTCAGCAGCTCCGGATCGCCCTCGAACCGCTTGACGTGGATCTCGCGGATCTTGTCGCCGATCGCCGGGTCGTCGTCATCGGTCAGGTCGGTCGAGATCATGTTCTCGACGATCGGGAGGCCGATTTCGTCGACCTTGCGGTGGATCGGGGAGTGCATGTACTCGAGGTAGCCGTCGAGGTCCTTCAGGACGAATTGCGCGCCGTAGTCGAAGTCGCCGCCGATGTCGCGGCCGACCGCCCAGCTCTGCACGGCCGGGATCTCGCGGCCCATCTTGCGCAGCTGCTCGAGGGCGGCATCGACCTGCTCCTGGGGAGCATCGGCCTTCATCTGGACTCGGATGCTGTGGTAGATCATCGCGTTCTCTCCTTCGGGTGTTGGTTCGTAAGAACTGTTAGAGACCATAACTCTAGTAATGGAGTGTTGCAAGGGTGAGCTGCGGAATCGGGCAGGTTGTGAGCCAGGGCACTAAGGTCTGCAGTCATGGCCAGGTATTTCGACGTGCATCCGGAGAACCCGCAGAAGCGTGCGATCGGGCAGGTGGTGGACCTGATCCGGTCCGGCGGGCTGATCGCCTACCCGACGGACTCCTGTTTCGCCCTCGGCTGTCAGCTGGGTAATGCGGAAGGGCTCGAGCGGATCCGGCAGATCCGCCGGCTCGATGACCGGCATCACTTCACGCTGGTCTGCCAGGACTTCGCTCAGCTCGGGCAGTTCGTGCACATCAACAACACGGTCTTCCGTGCGGTGAAGGCGGCTACTCCCGGGAGCTACACGTTCATCCTCCCGGCGACGAAGGAAGTCCCGCGCCGGCTCATGCACCCGAAGAAGAAGACTGTCGGGGTGCGCATCCCTGACCACGTGGTCACTCAGGCTCTCTTGGCTGAGCTTGGGGAGCCGTTGCTCTCGACGACGTTGCTGCTCCCCGATGAGGAAGAGCCGATGACCCAGGGCTGGGAGATCAAAGAAGCCCTCGACCACGCGGTAGACGCCGTCATCGACTCCGGCGACTGCGGCACCGACCCCACCACCGTCATCGACTTCTCCGAAGACGTCCCCGAGGTCGTCCGAATCGGCGCCGGCGACCCCACCCCCTTCGAGTAACCCCACCAACACCGCCACCAGGCTTGCGGTCCGCACCTCACCACGCCTACACCGGCACCACGCCCGCGGTCGGCACCCCCTCAGCCCTGCGTCGATTGGTCTGGATTCGCCCGCTGCGGCGGCGTGAGGTTTTCCGACTATGGCCGTGCGGGCGAATCCGGACGAATCGTCGCTAATGCCGGTCGACGGATGACCTTCCTCGGGGCCTTTTGACCCGGCCGGCGTGGTTCCTGGCGCGCGATTAGCGTCGATTCGTCAGGATTCGCCCGCGCGGCCAAATTGGGAAAACTGAACCCCCTCGCAGCGGGCGAATCCAGACCAATCGACGCAGGGCTGAGGGGTGCCGACCGCAAGCCTGGTGCCGGTGTTGGCGGGATTGGGGGTTGGGGGTTGCGGGTGGGAGGAAATTGGCTGAAGGTGGCGCGGTGGGGTTGGTTACTTACCGGGGTTGGTTCGCTACTGGGTGGAGGCTGGGATGTTGTGGTTGCGGCGGTTCGGGCAGGTGGTGGCGGGGTTGTTGCTGGTGGGGGTGATGCCGGCGCCCGCGGATGCCTATGCGAACGCGTTCTTCCCGACGCAGAGCAGCGGTAATCGCGGCGCGGACGTGACCGCCATCCAGTACCTCCTCCAGCACCACGGTCAATCAGCACCAGCAGACGGCGTATTCGGCGCATCGACGGTGACCGCCGTAAAGGCGTTCCAAGCGGCGAAAGGTCTAGGCTCCGACGGCATCGTCGGCCCGCAAACCTGGGGCGCTCTCGCTCCCTTGATCCGCCCAGGCAACACCGGCCCAGCCGTTCGAGCATTACAAGTCGAGCTGAACGCGAAGCGGCGGCTGAGCCTCGCGGTCGACGGCGTTTACAGCCAGGCCGTGAAGGATGCCGTCACCGCCTTCCAATCCCACGCGGGCATCGGCGCTGACGGCATCACCGGCCCGGTCACCTGGAAGAACCTGACCTGGCACTACGACTACCCGGACTTCAACGCGAACTTCTGCGACAAGAACCCCGACGGCAACACCACCGCCAACTGGGCAACGGCTGCCGCGATCGCCCAGCTCGAACAAGCGGCACGCTCATTCGCGTCGACCAGCCAAGGCCAGGTGCCGTACGGCGACGCCTCGTTCGAACACGGCGGCGACATCCCCGGTCACGGTAGTCACGAGGTCGGGCTCGACATCGACATGTGGCCGATCCGCACCGACAACGCGCAGTGCACCGGTAGCCGGATCACCTGGCAGAGCACGACGTACGACCGAGCCGCGACCCGCCAACTCGTCCAGGCCATCCGGGCCGCCGCACCCGGGCACGTCCGGTTCATCTTCTTCAACGATCCGACCCTGATCAACGAGGGTCTGACCACGCACGAGGCGAACCACGACAACCACCTGCACGTCCGCTACTGCGAAAAGGTGCACCCGAACGGCTCCTACGCCTGCTGAGCCATCATGGGGAGCATGAATCCAGACGAGCTGCTCACCACCACCCGCACGGTTCGCAAGCGCCTTGACCTCGACAAGCCGGTGCCGCTGGAGCTGATCCGCGAGTGCCTGGAGATCGCGCTCCAGGCGCCGTCCGGCTCCAACCGTCAAACCTGGCATTGGGTCGTCGTGGTGGACGCGGACAAGCGCGCGGCGATTGGGGAGTTCTACCGCCGGGCCGTCGCCGACTACCTGGACTCACCAGGTGCGGCTGGCCGGTTGTACGCCGATGACCCCAACCGGGCGCAGGTGCAACGCCGGGTCGGGGACAGCGTGGCGTATCTCGGCGACCGGATGGGCGACGTACCCGTCCTGGTCATCCCGTGCCTGCAGGCCAAATCCCTTGCCGAGGGCAACCAGGCCGGCCTTTGGGGCTCGATCCTCCCGGCCGCCTGGAACTACTGCCTGGCAGCACGGGCGCGCGGTCTTGGCACGGCTTGGACGACGTTGCACCTTCGCTACGAGCGGGAGATCTCGGAGCTGCTCGAGCTGCCGCAGGGTCTTCGCCAAGCGGCGTTGATCCCCACGGCCTACTCGATCGGTACGTCGTTCAAGCCGGCCAAACGTCAACCGCTGGACGAGGTGCTGACCGTCATCTGACCTCGACCTCGGCTAACTGCATCCGATGACCACTCGGGCCGTCGGGCCTCAGGTTGGTGCCGGTGATCCGCACATAACGAGCGGTCGTCGGTGACCACGTCCGGCTCAACGCATTTGCCCCAGGCAACGGTTGGCCAACCACCGTGGCAACCATCGTCCAAGAAACCCCATCGGACGAGAGCTCGATCGTGAAGTCGATCGGGAATCCGCCGCCGGTGTTGGCGCCGTCGCTACGGGCGTAGAGATCGACCCGGCCGACCATGCTCGGTCCACCGAGATCGACCCGCAACGATTGCGGCGTTCCAGCGGCGACGGCGTCACTGCTCCAGCCCATCGAGTTCCACAGCAAGGACTGCCGCACACCGTCGGTCGCGTTCGACCGCAACCAGCCCTCGTTCGTGTACTCCACCGAGCTCGACGTCGTCACCGGTCGTCCGGCCGCAAGGTTGCCCCCAGCAACTTCCAGCTCCGCCAACTGCATCCGGTAAGTGCCGAAGTTGTCGGTATCGAGCCGTTTCCCGGTCACCTTCACGAACCGAACCGGCCGATCCACGAACGGGAACGCCTGCAAGGTCGCCGTCGGTCGCGGATAACCCTGCTTGTCCGCCACGGTCGACCAACTCGAGCCGTCGGCCGACACCTCGATGGTGAAGTCGATCGGGAACCCCCGGCCCGCGTTCGCGCCGTCCGATCGCGGATAGAGGTCCACTCGGCTCGCCGGCCGGACCGAACCGAGGTCGACCTGGATCGACTGCGCGTCGGTCGCACTCGTCGCGGCCGCGCTGGTCCAGCCCGCCGCGCCCGCCTCCGACGTACGGCGGCCGTCCACCGCGGCGCGGGGATTCCAGCCGTCACCGTCGTACGTCGAGCTGACCGTGACGGGGCGCGCCTCGGCCGGGTTCGTCTCGGGGTTGAGGCGTACGTTGTCGAACGAGGCGCTGGCGCCACCCGTCACCAGCCCGAACCCGCCAGCGCTGAAGGACGAGTCGGAGACGGTCAATACCGGTGCCGGGTTGTTGCCGCCGTACACGGTGATGGTGTTGCCGCGAGCAACGACTCGCAACTTGCTGAACTGGCCAGGCGTGTAGCCCGGCACCTGCGCCGACGCAAGCCGCTCGCCACTGCGATAGACGAAGACCTCGCCATTGTTGCGCTGGGCAATGAGATAGCCGCTGTCCAGATCGTTGATGTTGAGGTTTCGCACCATCATGCCGGCCCAGTTGGTGTTACCGCCGTTGCTGTTGACGCCGTTGATCTTCAGGTCGACGCTTGCGGCCACATCGCCGTACGCGCGTCCTTCCAGACCGGCGACGAAGTTCCAGTTGGTGTTGTTCGTCTGGTTCAGTACGCCGCCACTCGCGGACCAGTCGCCGCGCGAGTGCCGCCACGAGTCGCGTCCCGCGCCGAAGTCGTCCGTGTAGGGATACGCCTGGTCCGGACCGCCGGCCGCGAGCGCGTCGAGGATCTGGCGGTGTGCCTGGTTGAAGGCCTCGCCGGATAGCTCGTACGAGATCGAGCTGCTGATCAGGCTGTTCGCGATCGCCCGCGCGGCCACCGGCTTGGTGCGGGCCAATTGTGTCAGCAGCTCGTAGTCCTCGATACCGTCGAGCTGTGCCTCACTGCGCAGGCTGTCGTACACGTCGTACGCCGCGCGGTTCGGCCGGACCAGGAAGTGGTCGCCGTTCTGCGAGCCGTTGAAGGTGTCGAACTGGATGTACGGCCCGCCGACGTTCTGGAACCAGTAGTTCCAGCCCCAGTGCAGGTAGCCGACCGCGCCGGTCTTCCACGCCAGCATGAAGGTCGATCGCGTCTTGCTCAGGTGCTGGCTGGTGAAGCGATTCATGTACGGGCCTTGCGGCTCGATGCAGTTGTAGAGCCAGAGCTCCTCGCCGGCCAGACGCTTGCGCTGGTAGAGGCCGACCTGCTCCTCGTAGAGATCCATTTTCGGCGTGTGCGCCGTGGTCCTGGCCGTCGGGTTGAGGACAGCCAGCTCGGCCTCGTTGAGCAGCGGCTTCGGGAAGTGCCGGCGGTAGACGTCGTAGAGCCAGTTGGCCGCGTTCGAGTCCTCGACGTAGCGCGACTCGTCGTTCGCGCTCATGTAGAACTTGTCGGTCAGGCCCTTGGCATCGAGGTGCACCTTGAGCGCGGCGAAGAGCTTGTCCAGGTACGCGGTCGCCTCCGTGGTGTGCGGATCGACCAGCACCCGCTGCACGGTTCCGTCGACCTTCTTCAGCATCTCGAGCTTCGGGTTGACCCAAGTCCCGTTGACCTCATGCCGGCCGTTCAGCAGGTGCGGCGTGTGGATCCACTGCAGTGCGCCGGCGTTCTGGTAGATCTCGATGAACCTGTCGAACGTTTCCCAGCCGAACGTGTAGTTGCCTGCGGCATCGATCGTGGTGTTCGGGATCAGTAGCGCCTGGAAGTCCGCGTGCACGACGTTGTTGCGGTGCTTGGCGTGGTTCTTGGCGATGTTCTCGATCACCTTCCACCAGTTCGCGTCGTACATCTGCACGCCGTACTGCATCGGGATCGCCTTCACCGTGCCGTCGTAGTCCCAGCCCGCGGAGGTGGTCCAGTTGTTCACCTTGAACGTCGCCTGGTCCGTCTTCGGCAGAGTCGTGTCGTACACCGTGACCCGCACGGGTACGGCGACATCGCCCGCGCTGCTGCGAACGGTGGCGGTGCCGGTGTAGACGCCCGGCGCCTGACCGGTCGGCACGTGAACGCTGTAGTGGTACGGCTGGGTGACGTTGGCGGCGAGCGTTGTCGCCGAGTTCTCCACCAGCGCGTCGTACCGCGGGGTGTTGGCGCCCGAAGGTGTTTCGGGCTGTACGCCGCCAGGAGTCCAGACGTTCGGATGGTTGTACTCGCGCCGAACCGTCACGTTCGCCGCGGGAATCGTCGCGCCACCCGGGCCGGTCAGCGCCGTCGCGTCGACGAAGACGCCGGAGATCGAGGCGCCAGGCCGTACGGCGATCTGGGCCGCCTCGGTCTCGTTCCTGGCGGCATACAGGTCGATCGCGGTCGGCGCGTTGTTCGGCCGGACCGACGAGACGAAGAGTCGGTCGGATGCGTTCTGCACCCAGACCGGTGGTGGTGCCGCCTCCGCCGGAGCGGGAGTCAGGCCGAGGAGGAGGAGACCAGGTAGGACCAACCGCAGAATTCGCATGTCGCACTCCGGGTGGATTGGTGGTTAAAATGTTTCAAGAAGTGCGGCGATTCTGGCGCTAAGTCACTGCGCGGTCAATGCTCATTGATGTTCACAGATGGGCCAATTCCGGCCAATTCGGGCAGTCTGCTCCGCGAATGGCCCTCGCGCCACCGGGTACGGGTCGAGTATCAAGAGGGGAGAACCGCCATGACTACTGGAAGCCAACCTCCGGAGGGCCCGGCCGAGGGCGACACGGACCTGATCGCCGAACACGAGACCCTCCACCCACCCGGCGAACCAGACGAAGGCGTCCGCGTTGACGACCTGATCGACGAAGGCCACCCAGTCGAACCCGACCCGCACACCTTCCCCCACACCGTCCCCGGCGACGTCCGCTGAGACTCGGCCCACGCATGGTGACGGCCCCGGCGCCTCCCACACGGGACGCCGGGGCCATCATGTGTCGTTCCTTCCGGGGAACGCTTTCAGGCGACGCTCATCGGCCGCGCCTTGCCAGCCAGGTGGCACCTGCGCCGACGCCGACTGCCACGGCTCCGCCGATCGCGGCCGCCTTGGGGTTGCGGCGGATCTGGTCACCGGCGGTGGATGCGACGTCGCGGGCACGCACGCTCGCGACCGAAGCGACATCGCGAGCGCGAACCGTTGCGACTGAAGCGACGTCGCGCGCGCGGACGGTTGCGTCGGAAGCGGCGTGGCGGGCGCGATCGCCGGCCGAGGCGGCACTGGTCTTGATCCGGTGCGGGACGTTCAGTTGCCGGCCGAGCTGTTCGACCGTGCTCGCCAACCGCTCGCGGGTCTGCTCGAGATCCGCGCGAATCTCCTGCTCAGTGGCGTTGCTCATAAGGTCTTCTTCCCTTCGACCTGCCCCAGACCGGCGGCGTGGTGGCCCTTCAAGGCCTCGATGTCCTGGTGCATGCCCTCGACAACGTGCTCGGGCATCGGCGGCGTCGCTTCGCTCACGTGCCGCTTGCCCAGCAGGGCGGCGATCGCCGCGATGACGAAGAGCACCACCCCGATCAGTAGCGCCGACAGCCAGGCCGGTACCGCCTGGGCGAGGCCGAGGATGGCTGCTGTGATGAATGCGCCGAGGCCGTACAGCGCGATCGTGCCGGCGCCGCCGAAGAGCCCGAGGCCGATCCCGGCCTGCTTGCCCTTGTCCTTCAGCTCGAGTTTGGCCAGCTGCAGTTCATCCCGAACCAGCCGGCTCACATCCGCGCTGAGCTGCCCGACCAGTTCGCCGACATGCTCGTCGCCGGTAGACCCGCGATCGATGTGGCGTGTTCGCTCTTGCGTCGTCATGGTCACTCCCGTCAGCTCTGACTGGTTGACGCCCTACGACGCCGGTACCCAACCGACCCGGGCACACACTCAGCCGGCAGCGGCCACCTCTTCGATGGTTCGCCCACTCAGGACAGACCCGGGCTGGGACTCGGTCGGGTCCCAGGACGGATCGGCGTACTCGTCGCGCACCTTGACCAGCAGCCAGTCGCCGTCCGCGCTGGTCCGGGTCAGCGCCCACGCGCCGCCGAGTTTCACCCCTTGCAGCAAGAACTTCGCGTGCCCTTGCGCCAGGGCCGTCGCGATCGGCACCTCGACCCCCGACTTCTCAGTGAGGTTGCGATAAACGCCGAGGTCCCACACGATCACCGCGCCCGATCCGTACCGCCCCGAACCGGTCACGCCTTCGAACTCGGCGTACTCCATGCTGTGGTCGTCGGTCGGTACGGCGAGACGCTTCTGCGCGGGATCCGGCGACGGCCCGCGCGGCACCGCCCAGGACTTGAGCACACCGTCGACTTCGAGTCGTACGTCGTAGTGCAGGCGCCTCGCGTCATGCTTCTGGATCACGAAGATCGGGCTCATTCGCCGCTCCCTTCGCGAAGGTGTTCGGTACCTGGCTGCAACGCGCAGTAGATGATGCCGAGGTCGCGACGTGATGCATTTGCGACCGATTCGGGCTAGGGTCATTCGCAAGGGTAATGACCGTGGTTCAGCCATGTGCCACGCCGTGACTCACAGTCGCGAGGTCATTCAGATGGTTAACACCGATCGTTGTACCCAGAGCGCCGAACAGGCGCGCAAAGCCCGGCGGGACGAGCAGACCAGCTCACTTCTGCGGCGCCGGAGGCTCACCGACAGCGAGGAAGAGCGGCAGCGGCTGCTCGAGGAAGCCGTCGAACTCAACATCGAGATCGCCCATTCGATCGCCACCCGGTTCTCCGGTCGCGGCGTCGAGTCGGACGACGTCGAACAAGTCGCCTATCTCGGGCTGGTGAAGGCGGCACACGGCTTCGATCCGGAGACGGGCACCCCGTTCCCGGCGTTCGCCGTACCCACCATCAGGGGCGAGATCAAGCGGTACTTCCGCGACTGCTCGTGGACCGTGCGGATCCCGCGCCGGCTGCAGGAGCTCCAGGGAGCCATCGCCGCCGTGGAACCCCAACTGGTACAGGAGTTGCACCGCGAACCGTCCGTACCGGAACTGGCCGCACAGCTCGACGCGGGAATCCACGAGGTCGAGAGCGCGGTCGCCGCGGTCGGCTGCTTCTCGGTGCTCTCGCTGGACCGTCCGCTCGATGACGACGAGGAGTCGACCAAGACCCTCGCGGACACCGTGCCGACCCGGGATGACTCCTTCGAGCATGCCGAGACGATCACCGTGCTGCGGCCGTTGATCGAGCAACTACCCGAGCGGGACCGGCAGATCCTCGAGCTGAGGTTCATCGACAGCCGGACCCAGGAGGACATCGGCCGGGAGATCGG